>PLDK01000007.1 GCA_003135135.1 Deltaproteobacteria bacterium | reverse complement strand
GAAATTGGGGAGCAGGCCAGAGGCAAGATAAGGGGTTGGCCGGGATTTCGCCGGCCCGGAATTGCTTTTGATTCAGAGTTTCCGACAACTTTCGCTTCGACTCTTGAACTCCGCCTCCGTCAAAGAGATGTCCGCTCCCAGGCGCGCACGATCGACGAGCTGGCCGGCGGAAATTTCAAGCGGCGACCGTGCGTCTTTACGTCGCATCGAACGCTGACCGGGCTTCGCGCGCTTGGCCTGAAGGTCGCGCAGATTCGCTTCGAGGTTCGATCACGCAAGGGAGCAGGGGCTCATCGTCCGGCCCTAGTCGTCGAGCTTCGCATCGGGTATCGACACCCGGATCCGCGCCACCAGCTCGTCAGCGGCGTCAGAGAGGCGATCTTGCTCCCAGATCACGTGCGAATAATGGTTCACATCGAAGTGCGGCTTCGTGTTCGCATTCTCGAAGTAAGACTTCTCGCAAGTGTAGATGACACGCTTGTTGAGCCCTTCCGCGAATCCCGCTTCCCAAGGATGGATGTACACGAACACAAAATGCCCCAGCACCACGCGCACCGCCGGTTCGGTTTCTTCGCGCAACAGATCGAAAAAAGCCGGCATAGCATCCCTCACCGCTTCGCAGTTCAGCGGCACATGCATGGACTTCCGAATGTAAACCTGGCTGTTGCGATAACCGGCAAGGTCGGCGGGTTTCAGCAGACCGGCGGTGACGCTCGGCGCGAACAGTTCTCGATACCACGTCCCGTGATCCTCGTCTGCGACCAGACCGGGATTCTCGCGCCGCAGAACCCTGCCGACGCTTTTCTCCACAACTTGATAAGCCTGCCAGTAACCGCGCGCCGCCATGGCGTTGCGCTGTTCCCGGTCGCCTTCGTGCGTCTCGGGATTCCATATGCCGCTGCGGACACGTTCAATCAGCTCAGCAGTGACGCGATAGCCTTCGATCGACAGCGAATGATACGCATCTGTGACATAGGCGTTGATGACGCGCTTCATGTATGCCTCGATATTGCGCGGCAGCCCCGGCGCTTTCGGAAAACGGTCAATAACCGGCTCCCGCATCTTCTGCCACAACAACCGTATCCTGTTCACATAGGGAGATCTTTCGCGGGCCGAGATGACCGGGGATGGTTTGTCCGTGAAGGGATCGTTTTCACGCACTGCGTACCCGGCAGCGGACATCGTCTTCACAATATCATCCGCCATGCGGTCGCGCCCGATGTTGCGGAAGGCGCCGGCCAGACGGCCGGCAATCACGGTGTGCCCCCCCTCCAGAAGCCGGGCAAGAAGGCCGGAGGCATCGCGTATCATCAGCAGTACAGTACGGACATCCGTCGAGTTGTTCGAAAAACAATCAGGGGAGCACGTGATCAGGGCAGATTCCGCCGAGAACATACGCAGGCCTTCCTTTTCCACCCGGTCTCCAGCGGAAGGCAGCGCGGCGCGAAGATCCAGCAGGGATGTGCCATGCGGAAGTCCGGTGATTTTGTTGCGAGCTCCCGGCGACCTCACCAGGAGCTGCCGGGGCACCATCCAATTACCCGCATGCAGGGACAAGGACTGTTGGGGCGAGAGACACCACTTCACCCCGAAACGCTCTTCCAGATAGACAGCACAAAAGCGCCAGAACGACGCATACCAAGCCGTGCTCTCGCCCTTCACTTCGTCCGGGCGGCTCGGGATAAACCAGCCTTTTATGACCTCTTGGAGAAAGCCATTGGCCAAAAGGCGCCCCCTGTGCGTGCGCGACAGGTCCCTTGCCCGGATGGCGGCTGCGCCATTCGAAGTTTGGAGCTTCCTCAGGATTTCCAGGGACTGTGCAAGTTTTTCGGGCGGTGCGGCCATGAGCGAATCCTCAGATTTAGTTTTTTGCGCGGTACGATAATTAGCTTAATACGCTGTACCATAATTAGCTTATTATGTCGAGCCAATATTAGCTTTTTTCGCTAGCGCAACCGTTTTTGTTAAATACAAACCGAAAGGACGTTCGGAGGCGCACGAACCCGTGGAAATCGCGTCAGGCGAGTCCATTCCCCTTCCGAACGTGGGCGACATTGTGGGCTGCAAAAATGTCGGCGGCGCAGTCGTCGGGCAGACGAACAAGTACAAGGTGCCGTTGATGTGTGTAGCCCGTTAGGCTACACTTATCACATCAAGATACGGAACATCATTCACAAGGGCGTCAAGCGCCTGTACACGGAAGACAGCCCGAAGGGCGTGTCGGCCGCGACCGTGAACAAGCTCCGTATGATGCTGGCCTTCCTGCAGGACATGGAAAGCGAAGACGAACTGCGAACGATCCCGGTGTGGAAAGCCCACAGGCTGACCGGCGACCGCAGGGGCGTCTGGAGCCTGCACGTCACGCCGAACTGGCGGCTGACGTTGCGCATCGAAGGAAACGAAATCTGCGACTTGGACCTTGAGGACTACCATTGAAGGAGGAAACCATGCGTATGCTGAACCCGCCGCACCCCGGCGAATTTATCCGCTCTGAAGTTATCGAGCCGCTCGGCCTTTCCGTGACCGCTGCCGCCGAAGCGCTCGGCGTTTCGCGCCCGACGCTGTCGACTCTGCTCAACGGCAAGTCGGACCTGTCCGGCGACATGGCCCTGCGAATCGAAAAGGCTTTCGGCCCGAAAATGGAAACGCTGATGCGGATGCAGTCGTCCTACGACATCGCCCGCACGCGCAAGCGCGAAAGCAAAATCCACGTCCGCCGTCACGCCGCCGCGGCGACTGCCTGAAATGCAAAACATCCCCGGACCAGACGCACCCAGGCGCCGGTCCGGGGACTGTGTTTTTATCTTGTGATAACTACGCCGGTCTGCCTCTCCTTTCAGCTGCCCTCCTGGACGGCAGTACAGCACCTTCCTCGTCAGTGCAGCGCGCGGCCACCCAGACATGATTGAATTGAGGTTGCTCCGGTCGCACCCTTGACTCGGGCACCGAGGACAAAACGATGACCCTTGAACCAACCGACGCGGAACAGAAGCTCATCGCTGCAGTGCGCGGAGGCCGAGTAGCCGACTACAGCTCCGGCGACCCCGCACAAGAGGATCCTACCGGTGGCAGGGCTTGGCACGGAGAGCGCACGATCCGCTCGGAGATCATCTGCCATACCGTACAGCAAAACGGGCGGTGCAAATGCGGAGCTTCCGAATGGCCGCACCGCATCGAGTGGAATCTCAAACCGTGCTTCGTTGGCGGCGGCAAACACAATTTCGCGGCGGATAATATCTGTCAGGATTGCGGCAACACGCGCGCGTCGCGGTAATTGCCGCCAGCCCCGTAACATAGGCCGCCCGACCACCGCGTGGGGCTTCAGCTATCGCACGTGCGCGGTATGGGACAAGGAGATGATCGGCCCCGGTTACTTCTTCCGTCAGCGGCGCCGTGTGAATCCCCTGTCGTACAAGGGGTTCAACGTTCATTATGATCGTCTATGATCGAAACCACCGGGAAATAGCCTGGACAGGTGACGCACGATTTGAAATAAGCGCAGTATGAGGCCGCTCGAACGCGTACACGTTGGTCTGATTGGTTGCGGGCGCATCGCCAGCCTGCAGGTCCTGGGCTATCGCGATCACTCGCGCGCGGAGCTGACAGCAATCTGTGACAACGACGAAGCGCTACTAGGTCAGCGACAGCAGGAGTGGCAACCAAAGAAGACGTATCGTGACTATCACCAGCTTCTCGCCGACTCCGACGTGAACGCCGTGGAGATTCTGGTACCACACCACTTGCATCGGGAGGTCGCCATCGCCGCGTTGCAAGCAGGCAAGCATGTGTCGTTGCAGAAGCCGCCGGCGTTGACGCTGCGCGAACTCGACGACGTGAATGAAGCGGCGAAAGCTGCGGGACGCCGGCTGCGTGTCTTCGAGAACTTCATGTACTATCCGCCGCACGTCAAGGCGCGCGCGCTGGTCAAGGAAGGCGCAATCGGTGAGCCCATCTCGGTGCGTATCAAGACGGCGGCCGGACGTTTCGATGACGGCTGGCGGGTGCCGGCCACGTCGCTAGCGTGGCGCATGAATCCGGAAACCTGCGGTGGCGGCCCAACCTGCTTCGACCACGGCTACCATTGCTACAACATGGCGCGCTTCTTCGTCGCCGAGCCGGTCGAACGCGTGCACGCGTGGATTCACGTCAACCGGTTTGGGTCGGACGCTTTCTACGACGGGCCCGCTTTGATCAGTTGGAAGTACGCCGGCGTACCCAAGTTCGGCAGCTGGGAAGTCATCGCGTCGGTGGGCATGCGCGTACGCTCGAAGTACTACGCCAGTGACGACCGCATCGAAATCCACGGGACCGAGGGCATCATCTGGATCAACCGCTGTACCGGTTCTCTTCTCGACGAGCCTGCGCTGGTCCTGTATCGGGACGGCGAGACGCGCGCCTGGCACGACATTCCAAACGACTGGTCGGAAAGTTTTCGCCTCGGCGTGCACGATTTCATCGACGCGTTGATTGAAGGCCGCCAACCCCCACAGGATGCCGACGATGCAGCGGCAACGCTCCGCTTCGCCATCGCCGCCCACGTCTCGGCCTGCGAGCACCGCGAAGTGTGTCTCGACGAGATCGGGCCGGACACCAGAGCACGACTCCCGATCTGACTTGCTGTCCGTCCCGAGAACTCGTGCTGGTGCCTTTTTCGCGGGACGATATCCGCCAGCTTCGCGTCCAGCCGCGTGAGCGCGTCGCGTTTCTCGCTCAGGTAATCGTATCGGTAGTTGACCGCGCCCACGCCCGGGTCGGTGTCATGAAAATCGACTGCCAAACGACTGCCAATCACGACCGAACAGGACCGATCACCACCGATCTCGATTCTAACAAAACCCCCATTTCTCGCGGGTATTGTTGCCTCGTGATCGATGGTGATCGCCCCGGGACTCTTCGTAACAGCAGGTCGTCGGTTCGAATCCGGCGGGTGGCTCCAGAAACCTCAATTAGCATCGACAGTTTTTGCAATCGTCTCGGGCTTTATCGGGGCCGTGCGGCCATCGGTGCCAAATCGCTGCCAACCTGCTTCTGACTCGTCGAGGAAGTCGGCATAGCTCTGATCGACACCCGGCAACAGGTGGGCGTAGTGATCCATGGTGGTCTTCGGGCTGGCGTGCCCCAGCTGCGCGGCGGCGTAAATGAAGTTGCGGCAGCGCGCTAGAAGGGTAAATCCCGGCTCAGACTCTCACCATCGCCAAGCGGCTTGCAAACGCAAAGTCGGAGTCCTGCTTTGAGTGAAGCCGCCCGCGCCGAGGCCGCTCAAATTAAAACCTGCATTGGCACCGTTCCTGTCTGTGCAGCCTTATCGGTACGAAGATCATTATTTGACTTGTCGCACGCCGTCTGCGATTTGAAGCTTCCATCCTTGTAGTACTGCGTCACCCGCCTCGCTCTTTGCATCGTCCAGATTCAGATGACTGGTCAGATAGTACAGCCGCTGAATGTCGTCCTGGTTTCCTGGTCCACTGGAGGCATCTTGAAAGCGTTGCTGCAGATAGAACGGAGGAATCGACTGGTAGTAGAGGGTGACCTGAACATGATCGGCGCGGCTCAGTGTCTCGGCATTCAGAGGAATTCGGTATTCGATTTTGTCCGCGCCTGTGAGCTTGGGATCCACGTAATATGGATCGTGGGCCTCCTCGCCATGAAGCACTGCAAGCTCCCGGACATATGGTGAGCTGGAACGAGCGAAGAATTGCGGATCGAATCCCTTCGGCCGTATGCGATTGTCTTTGATAACCTGAACGCGTCTCAAAAAACTCGTGGTCAGAATTCCGGCAGAATCTCTGATCAATTCCTGGTAGATTTGCACCTGACTCCCCGAGGTTATGACCTGGTAATGCGGTTGGATTGGAGCGTCAGGAAACCTTACCGGCTGCTCACTGTCCAATACACTATTGGTTAGGCCGTCAAGGATGAAGCCCAAATCATTCGTACGTCCGGAAGCCCACAATGTCGTTCCCTGTTTATCGAGGACAAGAAACTGCAGGAACATCCGGCGGAAACCGACACCCGTTGGGAGATCGTGCCCGGTGAGGTTCTTCGCCGTTACGACGCACCGCAGCTGTCCGTCCTTCGTCTTTCGCACGGGTCCGACTTCCACCGTCGCGGTTTGATGCTCGGCCATCTCGAGCATGGACTCGAAGCCCGTGAACAACGGGAGTTCCATCACGAAGTTTGTGCCAAACGGCGGCGCCGGCGGATCGAGAGGTGACGGTT
The DNA here is from genome assembly GCA_003135135.1 of Deltaproteobacteria bacterium. Lineage (GTDB taxonomy): Bacteria > Desulfobacterota > Binatia > Binatales > Binataceae > Binatus. The sequence continues at coordinate 90,334 of PLDK01000007.1, read as the reverse complement.
GCTCCGACATCCAGTCCACCTGTTGAAAGCCCAGGATGAGCGGGAATTGCTGAACGAATTCGTTCAAGAATTCATTCAGCCCGTGCAGCGAGTGGCGGTAAAATCGGCTGCGCTCGGTCAGCTTGATATCTTTATCGGGGAGTCGATTAGTGGTCGGGGGAAATTGATCGCTCGATTCGCTGTTGGCGATCTTGAAATGGAGGTTGTGGCCCTTGTACCGGGATGGCATATGACAGTCCTGACACGAGCGGAATTGTGCACCAGGACGGCCGCTATCGCTGTTGAGCCATTCCAAATGTGTCGATTGTTCGTAACCTGCGCTGACGCGATCTCCAGAGTTGTCAAAGACTGGAAGCAAGATGTCGTGACAGCTCCCGCAGAGCTCCGAACTGCTGATCTGCTGAGCAAACTCTGGGCTTAGGCCCAGCGCATGTTCCATGGGCTTGGTTACGATGGTGTTGTTTTTGTACGGACCGTATACCACGCCGGGGTTCCCGGTAATAAAATTGCCGGTGGACGTGTTCTCCTGGCCGAGTTGCGTATCTGCTATGTGGTGACACACGGTGCACGAGACTCCATCGCGTCCCAGCGCCCCATAAATCTGTTCGTCTGATTGCGCCGATCCTGGCCATTGCTGCAGCACGCTTCGCTGCAAGGGCTCGCCGAACGGAACCTGTGGGGGCGGCGCCACGGGGAAGATATCCTGACAGGTCCCGCCTCCCTGGCTCTTCGTGTCGATCGCCAACTGACGCTGTCCCATCACCGCATGGCAGTGAAGGCAGGTGTTCTGGATGCAAGTTGTCAGCTGGGATAGATTGTTCGTCTCTCCCTGCAAATGAGAGAAGAAAACCGGGTCGCGGCCGGCCAATCCCATCGGCGACACTCGCCACTCCCCATACGGCGACAGATTACGCAAGCGGCTTGAGCGAGCCGCATGGTCCTCCACATACACCATTTTGGGCAAGAGCGGGCTTTGTGGAGTCGCGTTGTGGCAGGCATTGCAGTTCGCCGCGGTCAGAAATTGTGGGGGCCCGCTAGGCGTCGTGGTTACCTGCTGCTCGTACGACTCCGCCGGCATGCGCGTCGCCCACGCTTGATCGAAGCTGACGGGAGCTACTTGATTGAAGAAACTTAGAAAAGTCTGCGACGGAGTAGGAAGCGGTTGGGGAAAAGGCGCGAAATTTCCTGGAGTGGGCGTCGGCGTGGGTGTCGCCGCAGTAGAGAACGCTTTGTAGCGCAGCTCCTTGCCGAGAATGTTATCCATTGAAGCAAACGTAGATTCGGATTTGGCCGTGCTGTGGCAGCTCAGGCAATATGGGAACCCCGTAAGCGGATTGAGCATGACGACATCTGGTATCTTGGTTGCTAGTTGTTCCAGAAGGCTGCCCGTGGGATACCAGGATGGATTGTCCGTGATGGTGGACGGGAGAGATTGCGTGAATGCGGATTCGTCGAACAGAGGCGGAGGAAATTGAGGGGGGATACCGAGATCAACCTGCTGAAGCATCCACAGCCATCCGTCATAAGATGATTGGTTCGACTTGAGCATGGGTGCCCAGAGGTTAGGGGTGATATTTTGTCCTAAGTCCATGCAGCCGTCGCTCGCGACCGTCGTGTCCACGAGTTTGATTTTTACTCCGCCGATTTCTATGCTGAATAGAGACATTGCCTTGACCATCATCGCGCCGTCGGGAATCTCCCCCTTTCGGCCATTGCATAACCAATCGACGATCTCTGGGGAATAATAGACGCGCAGTGGGAAGTGCGGGCCGTAGTTGTGGCCGAAATCGCCGCCTGGCGGATTTACCGATGGGCCGCTAAGCCGCCAGTGGGCATCTGACACCCAGCCCAAATCTTTATCATACGACTGGCCGGTCAGAAAATTCTTCAAGCGATCGCTGTAATCAGTATAGTTGGCGAAGTCCGCAACTGGCGGGGGATTTCTTAGATCCTGCGGAAGCGGAAGACCTCGGTCCGTATGCGATTCGCACCACGCGTCGATTTCCTCTTCAGTCGTGGGGAGCGAGTCCTGGCACACCCACTTTTTCGGGTTTGAAGGGAGGGCGCTGATTTGTGCCAATTGCTGCCGACTTTGCGGCGGATCCGCCCGCGCGACACCACTGAGAACTACCGAAGCGGCAACAGCGAGAAGAAAAGACCCAAGTAGCCCAATGTTGTTGTCGGCTCTCATGATCGTTCGTCTTGATTGAGGGAGCTATCGCCTCCGTTCGGTGGTGTCATCGAGAGTAATGATAAACCTGCCGGATTGGAACCTGTCTGCCGCCCTGTTATGGCCTGCGCGATACTTTGTACCACAAGCCAGATTTGTAAGCGTCGGGTTATTCCATACCGACGCTGCATAACGACGAATCCTTGGCATGGGGGTGTCAACGCAAGCTGCGATGGAAGCATGTGCGGCCGATTCACATTGACGCGGCGCGACGGGAGATCGCTCGCGGCAGAGTTGGGCGTTTCGGAGGATTCGTTCGCCGACTATCGGCCGCGCTTCAACATCGCGCCGCTACAAAAGCATTTCGTCGTGACGCTTGAGCGGGAGGATCGAAAGGTCATCCCGGCCCGATGGGCCTCGTGAATAGCTGCGCCAAGGATGCGAGCCGCGCCAGCCATTGCATCAATGCGAAAGCAGAAACGGTCGAAAAGCTGCCGACCTTCCGCATGGCGTTCAAGAAGCGCCGATGCGTCGTTCCAGCCGATGGCTTTTACGAATGGCGCGGGCCGAAGGGCAAGCGCGAACCGCTGTGGATTCATCCGCGAGAGGGCGGCGTGATCCTGTTCGCCGGCCTGTACGAAGCGTGGCAGCCGGAACCTAACCAGTGGGAGACGACCTTCACGATCATCACGACGACGCCCAACAAGCTGATCGAACCAATCCACAACCGGATGCCGGTGATTCTTTCCGATCGCGACGCCAACGACTGGATGAATCCAAACGAGGCTGAGCCGCCCTCGCTCAAGCGTCTGCTCGCGCCCCCGTCCGACGATCTGCTTGAGGTAACGCCAGCATCGCTCCTCGTGAACAGCGTCAAAAACGAAGGCCCCGAATTGCTGCACGTTTGAGTCAAGGCCGCTTGGCAGATCGATTTGTGACGCAACCGCAGTCTTGGATTGATTGTTTGGAGGGAGGAGGAGGTCAAATGCGTTCAGATTCTCGCGGGTGTTGTTGTATCGTGATCGGTGGTGATGGCCCCGGGAGACCGCCCAAAATACTCCCGCATTCGCGCGGAATGTGACCCATAGTTACCGATGCTGACAACCTTGGGCAGGACTCAAAATCCTCCGTGAGCAACCACGTGCGGGTTCAAGGTTACGTCGATTCGGGCATCGGGCGGATTGGTCCGAAGAGATTTCGAACACAACCCAAATCGACTGCCAAACGACTGCCAATCACGACCGAACAGGACCGACCAGCACCGACCTCGATTCCAACAAAGTCCCCATTTCTCGCGGGTTTTGTTGCTTCGTGATCGATGGTGATCGCCCCTGGACTCATTCGTAATCAGCAGGTCGCCGGTTCGAATCCGGCGGGTGGCTCCAGAAAAGCGACGCAGGAGGATCGGTTATCGCGCGGCGGGCGCCAGCATCGCCAGCGCGATTTTGTGCAGCTCGCGATCGCCGGCGGCGATGATCTGCCCGCCGTCATACGGCGGCCCGCCCGACCAGCTCGTCACGATTCCACCTGCGGCCTCAATGATCGGGATGAGCGGTTGGATATCGTAAGGCTGGAGGCTCGATTCGATCACCAGATCGATGAAGCCCGCGGCGAGCAGGCAGTACGAATAGCAATCGCCGCCGTAGCGCCTCATCCGCGCCCTGGACGCGAGCTGGCGAAATGCGTCGCGTTCGCCCGGCCCGGAGAACATCGCCGGATCGGTTGCGCAGACGATCGCGTCTTCCAGCCGCCGGCATTCGCGCACCCGAAGCGGGCTGCTTGGGCCGCGACCCCTCAGTTCGGCGCCCAGACGTGAACCGACGAACGTCTCGCCCGTGTACGGCTGATGCATCACGCCGATCACCGGTCGCGCGCCGTCGTTGAGTGCGATCAGAACGCCCCAATGCAGTTGCCCTATAATGAAGGCGCGCGTGCCGTCGATCGGATCGATGATCCAGGTCAGCCCATCGGCGCCGGCCGTGAAGCCGTGTTCCTCGCCGAGGATTCCGTGGCCCGGATGGACACGGTGAATCTCGTCGCGGATCGCCCGCTCCGCCCCGCGATCGGCGAGCGTCACCGGATCGTAGCCGCTGCCGCCTGCCTTATTCTCGACCGCGATGCGCACGCGAAAATACGGCAGGATCGTGCGTCCCGCGAGGTCCGCCAGATGGCAGGCAAAGGCGGCGTACTCTTCGATCGCGCGATCATCCATCGTCGGCATCGGCTGGTCTGCTCGGGAGCCGGCCCGGTTACGGGACTTCAGTGCTCGCGTCGAGCCACGCGAACATCAGTTCGTTCACCATCGATGGATCGAGCGAAGCCGCGCCGCCGCCGTACACCGCGCCGCTGCGCGCGGGCGTCGCGGGCGGATTCTTCGCGAACTCGACGCCGGCCGCGATGTCTTTGACGAAACGCGACGCCACTCCGGGAAGTGTCTGCGGCAGGGTGACGCACAGGTGAAAGCCCGCGGGCCGCTGCAGCCCGTTAACGCGCCATCCGCGCTCCACCAGGAAATCGTTGACGTGGTAGATATCCACCTTGTCGGACGTAATCGCGATGCAGTAGGTCGGCTTGCCGATAATCTTGAGCTCGGGGATTTTTGCGATCCCCGACTTGATCGTGTCCGCCGCCTTCATGATGCGGCGGGTCGCCTTCAGGTAGCCCTCCTCGCCAAGCGTGACCATCGCCGCCCATGTCGATGCGCTGATTCCTTCCGAGCGGCTGCCCGCCACCGTGGGCGACGCATACAACCCGCCCTGCCAGTCGGTCATCGCGAAGTACATGCGACGGCGCAACGCGCGATTGCGATAGAGCACGACCGACGCGCCCTTGAGCCCGTAGCCCCATTTGTGCGTATCGCAGGACATCGAGGTGACTCCCGGCAGGCGGAAGTCGAACGCCGGAACGTCGTACCCGAGCTTTGCGATCCACGGCAGGATGAAACCGCCGAAGCAGCTATCGACATGCAGACCGACGCCGGCTTCAAGCGCGAGCGCGGACAACTTCTCGATCGGATCGATCAGCCCGTGCGGATAATTCGCCGCCGAGCCCGCGATCGCGATGGTGTTGGGCCCGATCGCGCGCCGCATCGCGTCCACGTCGGCCAGGTAATCGGCTCCGACCGGCACGCGAATCAGCTTGATGCCGAAAAAGTGCGCGCCCTTGGAAAATGCCGGATGAATCGTCTCCGGCACCACCATCTCGGGCGCCGTGATTGCGCGCTCGGCACGCCCTTTCTCCCGATACGCCAGCATCGGCAGGATGATGCTCTCGGTGCCGCCCGAAGTGATCGCTCCGCATACGTCGGCCTGCGGATCCTTCTCGCGCGCCAGCTCCGCGCCCAGCATCCGCGCGGTCATCGTGATTACCTCGCCTTCGAATTTGGTGCCACTCGGGCACATGTCGCGCTGCAGCAGGTTGACGTGCGAGAAAAGCGAGAACACGCGGTTGAGATAGGCGTAATGCTCCATCCCGCCGTGGTAGTAGGTGCCCGAGATCTGGCCGGTCTGCCAGCGCGCGTTTTCCTGGCGCGCGATACTGCGCAACTCACGCATGACGTCCTCGGGCTGGCGGCTCTTCTTGGGCAGCTCGTGATAGGTCTCGAAGGTTTCGCGATAGGGAAACATATCTCCGAAAGGTCCGGAGGGCTCTTGCTGCTTCTTCGCTGCCTTGGGCATAAGACGACTCCTTGGGAATTGCGGTGCCCGGATAAACCGGCGCCGGGGCCGAATATAACTTATTATGCGGCGCTTTCCGAATTCCCCGGACAGGCTATGTCTGCCAAAAGCATTTCTTGACAAATGTAAATTGTCATTTTACAATCAGAGGGTGATAGCGAGCTTTCGCCACCGTGGGCTGAGGCGGCTCTACGAAAAGGACGACCCCGCCAGGGTTCCGGCCCGGGACTTAAACCGCATCCGCCTCATCCTCGCCGCGCTTGATGCGGCGCAGAGCGCAAAGGACGTGGACATCCATGCGTTCCATCTCCACCCGCTCAAGGGTGACCTGAAAAGCTTCTGGGCCATTACCGTGCGGGCCAACTGGCGGATTATTTTTCGCTTCGAAAGAGGCAGCGTTTGCGAGGTCGATCTCGTGGACTATCACTGAACGACAGGAGTGCCAGACCATGCCAATGAAGAATCCGCCCCATCCCGGAGAGCTGATACGGGAAAATCTCAAGGACCTCGGCCTATCGGTGGCCGATGCCGCCGCGGGACTCGGCGTAACGCGCCAGCAGCTCTACAACGTCATCAACGGCAAGAGCGGTATAACGCCAGAAATGGCGCTGCGCCTTGAAAAGGCTTTCGGCGGTTCCGCCGACATCTGGCTTCGGATGCAGGTCAATTACGACCTCGCCCAAGTCCGCCGGCGCGCCTCGGAAATCGCCGTCGTACGCCTGAGCCCGAGGCTGGCGTAAACCGCTCCTCTAGCCAGATTCAATCCGACGCGCGGGCGGCCGAGTTGAGACGCCGGTAGATCGCGCGGTTGCGCTTATAGAACTCGAGGAACTCGCGGAACTGGCGATCGTACAGGCGCCGGTTGATCTCGATCGGCCGATACTCGGCGGCGATCTTCACCCGTGCGGAGATTTCCTCGACTGCGATCTCGCCCAGCGCGGCAAACGCCGCCATCGCGGCGCCGACCGCGTTGGCATTGCGCGGATTGGCGACCTGCCGCACCGTGCATCCCAGCACGTCGGCCTGGATCTGGCACCACAGGTCGGAGCTCGCGCCACCGCCGATGAAATTGAGATGCTCGAACGGCCGCCCGATGAACTTCTCGACGTGACCCTTGAGCCATCGCAGGTTGTACGCGACCCCTTCCATCACTGCGCGCACGTAATGGCCGCGGCTGGTGCGCGCGTTCTGATTGAAGAAGGCGCTGCGCGTCGACGCATCCTCGTGCGGCGCGAGCACGCCGTTGATCCACGGCGTGAAGATCAATCCGTCGCTCCCCGGCGCAACCGCCGCGGCGAGCCGGTTCATGTCGCCGTAAACGTCGATGGGAGAATTCGCGCTGTCGGTGGGATACAGGATGTCTTTCAGGAAATCGAGACTGCGTCCCGCCGCGCCCTGTTCCGCACTGACCATGTAGCGGCCCGGCAGCGCAGCCGGCATCGCGCTCAGCATGTGGAGCGGGTCGGTCTTCTTTGCCGGCACGTGGCAGCTCAACCACGCCGTGGTGCCGATATAGAAATAGCCCTCGTAGTTGTCCACCGCGCCCGCGCCCAAGGTCGCCGAATGGCCGTCGCACGAACCCATCACGACGCAAGTGGATGGCGCCAGGCCCAGACCGGCTGCGACTTCGGGCTTGATGGCGCCCAGGACGGCGTTAACCGGCCGCAAGTCCGGCAACTTGGCGCGATCGACGCCAGCCATCGCAAGCAGCTCAGGCAAGTAATCAATCCTGTTGGGGTTGCGATTATCGGTCAGCCAGTAAGTGAACATCGTCGCGTACGAAGCCGCGAATTGCCCGGTGAGCCGCAGGTTGAGGTAATCCATCGGCTCGAGAAACTTGAAGGTCCGCGCATATACCTCGGGGCGCTCATTCTTGAAGAACAGGATATGCCCCAGGCCATCGACGCCCGATTGAACCGGCGCGCCGCCCGTGAAGCGCAGCCATTTGAGCAGCTTGAACAAGCCGTAGCCCTGCACTCGCGGCCATCCGGCGGCGACCGCGCGATTGTATTTCGCGCCGCGGGTGTCCATCCACGAGATCGCATTCCCGATTGCGGCGCCATCCTTGTCAACCGCCACCGTGACCGCCCACAGCGTAGTGCATACGACGGCGATGATTTGCGCGGCGGGCACGCGTGAGGCCGCGATCGCCTCCTTCGCCGCGTCGCACACGGAGCGCCACCATTGCTCGGGATCCTGCTCGACCGCGCCTCCCTCCATCATCATGGTGGTCGTGTGGCGCAATGCCGACGCGACGACTTCGCCTGCGCTCGAGACGACGGCGGCCTTGGTGCTGCCGGAGCCCATGTCGATGGCGAGCACGTATTTCAGCGGATTGGAGGAGGGCATCTGTGTGAGTTCCGCTCGCGCTTGATTTACCTGATGCTCGCGCCGGTTTGATGCGTCGCGCGGGTTCCTCAGAATGACCGCATCACGGAAAATAATCCAGCAGTTTGGCACTCTTCGGGGAGCGCGCAACGGCATCGGGGGCTCGCCCCTGCGCTTGCGTGGCGATGCGGCGGCGTTGTAATCGAAGCGTCGAGGTCGGAGAATTCTCAGATGGCCAAAGCTGATTCCATTGTCACATTGGGCGTCGATGCGGCTCGGGCGCGTCGTCCCGCGATCATCGATCGTTTCGCGCGCGGCGCGGTTCTAAGCCGCCTGGCGGGAATCAAAACCGGCCGCATCGTGATCGAAGATGGTGACGAGCGCATCCCATTCGGTCAGGGCATCGAGGACGCCGAATTGCAGGCCACCATCCACGTCAAGGACCGCCGCTTCTATTCCGACATCGCGCTCGCGGGCAGCATCGGCGCCGGCGAAGCGTACATGGCCGGCTCGTGGACGACTGATGATCTGACCGCGATCGCGCAAATCATGATCCGCAACCGCGCAGTGATGGAGGGTATGGACGGCGGTCTGGCGCGGCTGGCCAACCCCGTCCGCCGCTTCATCCACTACCTCAATCGCAACACCAAAACCGGCAGCCAGCGCAACATCGCGGCGCATTACGATCTCGGCAACGATTTCTTCGAGCTGATTCTGGATCGCACGCTGATGTACTCGTGCGCGATCTTCGAGCGCGCCGGTGCCACGTTGGAAGAAGCGGCGACGGCCAAGGTCGATCGCATCTGCCGCAAGCTCGATCTTCGCGCCCACGATCACCTCGTCGAGATCGGCACGGGATGGGGCGGGTTTGCGATTCACGCGGCCAAAAACTACGGATGCCGCATCACGACCACCACGATTTCGCGCGCGCAGCACGACTACGCCGTCAAAAAAATCGCCGCCGAGGGCCTGGCGGATCGCATCACCGTGCTGCTCAAGGACTACCGCGATCTCACCGGCCAGTTCGACAAGGCCGTCTCGATCGAGATGATCGAAGCAGTCGGGCATCAGTTCCTCGATTCGTATTTCCGCAAATGCGGCGAGCTGCTGAAGCCCGACGGCATGATGCTGCTGCAAGCGATTACGATCACCGACCGCGAGTATGCGGGCGCGCTCAAGCGCGTCGATTTCATCAGGAAGTACATTTTCCCGGGCAGCTTCATTCCGTCGGTCACGGCGCTGTGCGATTCGATCACGCGCTCGAGCGACTTGCGGCTGTTCCATCTCGAAGATCTCACGCCCAATTACGCCGAGACCTTGAAGAACTGGCGAATCCGGATGTTCAACAACATCGAGCGCGTGCGCGCGCTCGGTTATCCGGAAGAATTCATCCGGATGTGGGAGTTCTACCTCTGCTACTGCGAGGCCGGATTCCGCGAGCGTTACATCGGCGACGTGCAGATGATCCTGACCAGGCCCGATTGCCGACGCGCCCCGATTCTTCCACCTCTGCCGCGGCTGTAACCTGGCGCCTGTTCAATTTTCGCGAGCGCGGGCTGCTTCCCGCTTGACAACAGCAATAACCAGATGATAATCACTATCACCTAGGTGATGGAACTACAGCTCGTAAATGAACGACGCCGCGGCCCTTACGCCGCCAAGCGCCTGTCCGAGTTCGCCGCGCGATGCCGTCGCGGCGGCCTGGCGGTCACACCGCAGCGCCTGGCGATCATCAAGGCGCTGCTCGGCTCGGGCGAGCATCCGCGCGCCGACGCGATCTTTGCCGCGGTCCGAATGCAGCATCCCCATATTTCGCTCGCCACCGTGCATCGCACGCTGGAAACGCTGTGCGAGATCGGCGAGGCGCGCAAGGTCACGATGCTGCATGACAGCGCGCGCTATGACGGGAATATCACCCCTCATCATCATGTGGTATGCGTCAAATGCCGGCGCATCCGCGATATCGAGATCCCCCGCCTTGATCGCCTGCTCGCCGGGCAGTCGGAACTGGGCGAGTTCACGGTGCTCGGTTCGTCGCTGGAGATTCACGCGCTGTGCGAGGAATGCGGGGCCAAACGCGCCAAGGCGAATCGGACCGGGAAGCCACGCCGTTGATTTTTTAAGTCAGCTCAACCAAACCAATTGGAGTTAGAACCAGGAGAAACAAAAATGGCAAATCTCAAAGGAACCAAAACCCATCAGAACCTCAAGAATGCGTTCGCAGGCGAGAGCCAGGCCAATCGCCGCTATCTCTATTTCGCCAAGATCGCCGACGTCGAAGGCCAGCCGGAAATCGCGGGCCTGTTTCGCGATACGGCCGAAGGCGAGACCGGACACGCACACGGTCATCTCGACTATCTGAAAGCAGTTGGCGATCCGGCGACCGACATGCCGATCGGCGATTCGATGCTGAACCTCAAGTCCGCGGTTCACGGCGAGACTCACGAGTACACCGACATGTACCCGGGGATGGCGAAGACGGCGCGCGAAGAGGGCTTCGCGGAAATTGCCGATTGGTTCGAAACTCTCGCCAAGGCTGAGAAATCCCACGCAGGACGCTTCGCCAAGGCGCAGGGCACGCTCTAACAGGGCATCGCGAACACCGCCAGCGGGGCGGGCTTCTCAGAGCCCGCCCGCTAGTTCAACGGCCGCGCGCGCCGGACTGCGGTACGCGCGCACGCCGCGCGCGCCCGCGTAGATGAAAGTTCGCAGCCAGGATTCATCCGATGGCCAACCGAATCGAGGCCAGGTCTACCGACGGCCTTTCCTACAATTCCACTGAAGCGAAGTACTGGGACCGCGCCGGACTCGACAAGGAAGTCGAGCGGGTGTTCGACATCTGTCACACCTGCCGTCTGTGCTTCAATCTTTGCCCGTCGTTCCCGGCGCTGTTCGACGCGACCGATCGCAACGACGGCGACGTGAGAGGGCTGACGGCGGCCGAGAAAGAGCGCGTGATCGAGCTCTGCTACGGATGCAAACTGTGCGAGATCAAATGTCCCTACACGCCGCGCGACGGTCATGAGTTCCAGCTCGATTTTCCGCGGCTCATCCTGCGCGCCAAGGCGGTGAGCGCAAAGGAAGACGGCGTCAAGCTGCGCGAGCGCCTGCTGGCGCATCCCGATCAGCTCGGCAAGGCAGGCGCGGCGGCGCCGGCGCTGGCAAACTGGGGATGCCATCAAAAGTTCCAACGCGTGATGATGGAGAAAATCCTGGGGATTCATCGCGGCAAGCTGCTTCCCGACTTCGCCGCCGAGACTTTCGACAAGTGGCTCAGGCGGACCGGGCTGCCTGCAATGCCGGCCGAGCCGACCGCGAAGGTCGCGATCTTTCCGACCTGTTTTGTCAATTACTACAACCCCGGGCCGGGCAAAGCCGCGGTCGAGGTATTTGCGAAAAACGGATGCGCGGTGAAATGCCCGAAGCAGAACTGCTGCGGGATGCCCGCGCTGGACGGCGGCGACGTCGAGTTCGCGCGCAAGGAAGCGCGGGCGAATATCGCTTCGATGCTGCCGCTGGTGCGCGAGGGCTACAAAATCGCCGCGATCAATCCGACCTGCTCGCTGATGATGCGCGCGGAGTATCCGAACCTGCTGCCCGGCGACGAGGTCAAGGAGTTCGCGGCGGCGGTGGTCGATTCGCACGAGCTGCTTTACGAACTGCACCGCGCCGGCAAGTTCAACAAGGAATTTCTGTCCACGCCCGGCACTATCGCGTATCACGTCCCGTGCCATCTCAAGGCGCAGGGTATCGGGCTGCGCTCGCGCGACCTGATGCGCCAGATTCCGGGCGTGGAAGTAACGACCGTCGATGCATGCACGGCGCATGACGGGACGTGGGCGATGAAAAAAGAGTTCTTCGCGCTCTCGATGAAGTGGGGCGAGAAGGCTTTCGCCGGGATGCGCGAAGCCGGGGCACAGGTGATGGCGACCGACTGTCCGCTGGCGGCGGTGCAAATCGAGCAGGCGACGGGAGTCCGTCCGCTTCATCCGCTCGAAGTGCTAGCGCGCGCGTACCGGCAGGGCTGAGCCCTGCACCCAGTATTAAGGCCGCGCTCCGTTGTCGCGCGCGGACCTGCCAACGGCTTAATACTGCGCTGCCGTCGCCACGGCCAGGGGTAACCCCTGCACCCAGTATTAAGACCCGTTGGCACGGGTAGCCAATATTAAGACCCGCTAACAGGGAGAGGAAAAATAGAGGTGCAGACCGAACAGGTGACGCAAGGCTCTGGCTGCAAGGAGAATGACGATTGAAGACGATCACTTTTGACGAAATACTTCCGCTGGCCGATTACGAACGGGTGCGCGGGCGGCTGCGGCCCTTGTTTATTCATGAGAAGGAACGCCGCCGGCTCCATGTCGGGTCGCATCTCACGTTTATTTTCGAGAACGCGCAGACTGCGTGGTACCAGATCGAGGAGATGATCAAGGCTGAGAAAATGACGCAGCGCGAAGCAATTCAGCACGAAATCGACACTTACAACGAGTTGCTTCCGGCCGCGGGCGAAATTGCCGCGACGCTGTTGATCGAGTACGCCGAGCCGCGCGAACGCGACGCGGCATTGGCCCGGCTGGCCGGACTGGAACGCCATCTGTGGCTGAAGATCGGACCGCAAAGGATCGCGGCAAGATTCGACGATCGCCAGATGTCAGACGAAAGAATCAGCGCGGTCCAATTTGTCAGGTTCAGCATCGAGGGCGTGGACGCGGCCCGGTTTCTCGAACTCGCCGGCAAGGACGAGGTAGCAGTAGAGGCGGACCATCCGAGCCTGGCGGCTCGCGGCGCGATCGGCGGACTGCTGGCGGCGTCGCTGGCGGAGGATCTGCGCTAGCGGGAGATTGAATGTGAAACCCGCCTGGGTTTCACGCTTCCTTGGGCAGGGGTGACCCCTGCACCCAGTATTAAGAAGACGCGAAAATCTGCGCAGCGCATCTTTTCGCGACTACGCGATGGAAGAGACCACGCGCGACAACGGAGCGCGGCGTTAATACCGGGTGCAGGGCTCAGCCCTGCCCGTTGGCGGGCGCGGCCCCTGCCCTCGCATCGAGAAGACGCGAGAGTGCACAAAGCCGAACACCGAATCCGGAAATCCGGATTCGGTGTTCGCTGTTTGGTGGTTTCGGTAAGAGTTAGTCGCGGGCGGCGTCGGCAGTGGACGAGCTGCTAGGTGCCGGCGTGGGGGTGAAGGCCGGCAGAGCAACGCCGACCGGCAAGTTCATTTTGGCGTGCGGTCCTGAAATGGTCAGCGTCGGGGGAATGTCGCCGCCGGTCGTAGGGAAATCAGTAAACATCAACAGCGAATTGTTGCTGTTGTCTACGACGTACATAGCGTCGTCGGCCGCGTTGATCGCAATGCCCGCCGGAGCTCTGAGATGCGTGTGTGGGCCTGAAATCGTGCCAAGCAATTCGCCATCAAGAAAGAAGTTAGCGTAATCGTAATTCATGAAAGGATCGAAAATTTGGATTTTGGGCGGGACGTCGGTGCAGGTTCCGGTTCCGCTGCCCGTGCAGCAAGAGTGCGGCGTAGCAGTGGCGGTGCACAGCTGGTTGAGGGCCTTGCCCTTTGATCCACGGTCTGTCACGAACAAGTTGTCATCTGGGTCTACCGCAGCAGCTACCGGATCAATCACTGCGTCCTGTGTCGGACTGCCTACGCACGTGGCGCCGCACGAACCTATGAGAGAGGTCGGAAATTCATCGCCACCCAGGGGAGCAGCATACACGGTTACGTAGCGAGGGGCGCATTCGAGGGACCAAGCGAGGGCGCCGGCGTTGTTCACGACGAACAGGTAGCCATTTTGGTCAAACGTGAGGCCTTCTGGACCCGCCAGGAGAGTGTAGCATCCCCCTATGCTGGCGTTCTGCGTGTACGTAAATGGGACTGCCGGGAGCGGGTTGTACGCGTCCACCGTCCAGCCGCCCGCGGGAAGCGAGGGGGCAACGTTGGCGATGCCGGAAGGCAGGGTCAATCTATCGTACATCGTAATCGTGCCCAAGGACGCGCCGGGTCCGACGTTCCCGGTCGAGCACCTTAGGGGCTTGGTTGTGATTGTGGCGGGCGCCTCCAAGCAGGCGGCCTGGTCGCACTGCCCAGCAGGGCAGTCAGGAGAACCAATTACCTCGGGAAACTGATTCGCAACCGCCAGCATATCGGTCCCGGGATTTTGCCCATCGTAGGGGCTTTCAAAGGCCACGCCCTGCGGGTAGAAGATGCCGGTAGTGTTGGGGTAGTAGCTTTCACTGTACGCGAAAAGTGGTGAGCAAATTATATTATCCGGCAGTGAGTTGCCATTGGCGCCCGCAGAGAAGAGCTCGACCATACCAGTGCCATATAACAACGGGAGCACGGTGCCGGGGGCGGGCTGGCCAAAAGGACCGCAGAGGGCAGAATCGAGATCGAGAAAGTCGATCGGCAGCCCCACCGCGATCTCATCGTCGCCCGCCGAGCTCACTGCGTCTTGAGCCGCCCCGGTGCTGGCGCCCAAATTCGTGTCGGGGCCGTGGACAAATAATTTAGGGCCGGCATTGTGCCCCACACCCTCGAGGAAGGTCTCGAGGCTGCCGTCGAAAACGGCGCCATAATTCGATATAACGACGGTGTCTTCCAGACGCGGTTTATCGCTGGTTTCTGTGGTGGTTTTTTTTGAACCCGCGTAGCTGGTGCCCGCGGTCCCCGCGACGAGCGCAGCGATGACGAACACCGCGGCCACGAGCGAAAGCCGACGAGCGACCCCCATAAGCTCCAGCGCGCGCGCGTGCGCCAACGAGATCCCATCCCTGCCCTGAGTCATCGCCTGCATCCTTCCATGCGTCATTGTTTCTAACCCCCGCCGAGTCGAATCGGTGTCCCGTCTGCTGACCCAATCAGCCTAGAAAACCCACGCAGCCGTCGGTTCGTTCCTTTCCCCGCAAAGCCAACGCAAGCCCCGCCAAGGTCCGGAAAACGCCCCGGACGCGCATTCGGTGGTCGTACCTACACTGATCGGGCGAGAAATTCAAGTGCGCCGTAACTCTTTGTTCATGATCGCAGTTTGGTCAATCCGGCGATCGAGGTGCAAATTGCATCCAAATCGAGACGGAACTTTATTCATTTGCCCGGGAGGGTCGCAAGTGCCGGGCGGGATCGGGACAAGGGGGGCATTTCAGCCGGACCAGCTGAGGACGGCCAGAGCCGAACAATCGCGGATGAGCTGGAATTCCTCCGGCAGGAGAATCCTGAATCGCGCGGAATCGGCACCCTCACCCGCGCCGTTGGCGCGGCCGTGTGTCTGTGACACCTCCCGCAACCAAGCGGGCGAGGCGGGTTTTTCACTGGTCTCCCCCAAGGGGGGAGAAGCGGCGCGGAACGCGACATCCTAACTCGGCGGTCCGATTGAGCTCGATCGTCGGCCGGCGCTTTCGCTGTGCGCCTGCCGCGATCGAACTGAAACAACCGAATCGGAGAACACGAATACCACGCGGCCCTTAACGGACTGTTGCGAACGTATTACCGGCGCGTGCATCCTCCTTGACAAGACATGGGGGGGAATGATAGCTAACCCGCGTTCGCAGATTGTTGCGCGCGAACGGGGAATGAGTGTCTGACGCTTGCCTGGTGGACAATCGGGCGAGGAGTCGTAACCACGAGGGCTCCAGCTTGGGGGTGACTATGCAGAACGGGAATCAGGGATTCGGCGGAACGCGGTGGCGGAGTCTATTGGTGGCTGCCGTGGCAGCGGTCGGAACGCTGTGGGCATCGTCCGCGATGGCGACGATCACGCAGGGCGATTTTTCAGTATTTGGATTCTTCGAAACTCGCGATTCGGGTCAGTGGGGCGAAGGTAGCGCCAGCCAAGACTCGACGCCGACGAAGATGGTTACTTCCGGCGGGCAGACGTACGCGATTCCCGGGCAGTCGTTCGGGATGACGGGCGGCAGTTTCGATTTCAATCATTGGGACCTGGCCGAGCAGCGCAATCTTGCAGACGTGCGGCCCGATTACCACATGATCAAGAACTACAAGCTGCTTGGCCGCATCGACACGCTGTACATCAAGGATGCGGACTTCTTCGCGTACTACCGGCCGTGGTATGACTCGTACGGTTCGCTCAAGAACGATGGCCGGCAGGAGCCGAACACGGATGTGGTGCCGTACTCATCGAACGGAATGCGGACGATCCAGCAGCAATACATCAAGGATGATCTGCGCGAGTATTATGCGCAGTTGAACTTTACCGACAACTTCTCCGCACGAATCGGCAAACAGCAGGTCATCTGGACGGAAGCCGACGCGCTGTCAGGAACCGAAGTCACCAACCCGGTTAATGCTTCATGGCACGGAGTGTATGGCGCAGAGTCGCCCGAAGACACGCGCACAAACTTGCGGATGATCAAGCTGAACTACATCCTGCCGGATTTCTACAAGACGGCGAACAACGAGCTTGAAGGCTTCATCATCCCCGGCGACTTCGAGGGCGCCGGGATTAACGTCCAACAAGACCCGCGCAATCCGTGGGTTGCTCCGGCCGCACTGTTCGGTGGCTGCCCGGTCTCGACCTGCGGCTTTGGCGCGCCAGACACGCCGTTTCCGTTCAGCATCAACCAGAACGGGCAGCAGAACAACGTCAGCGAACTGCCCAACGGCGGCGGATGGAACTTCGGACAGTCGATGATCGCGCTGCCCTTCGGCCCCATAGTTCACGGAAAGCAAACGTATTCATATTATGACGCGGTCATAAAAAATATCAGCCGTAGACCATCAAACTCGCTGGAAAACAGCGAATTCGGAGTGCGCTATTCGAGCCTGCTGCCGGTCGGCAACGGACTCCAGATGAGCCTCATCTACTTGTACGAATTCCGCGATGCACGCCCTTCGGCTTGCACGAACTGCACGGCGAGCATCACGGGCGAACCGGGCGCGTTTGGGGTTGGCCCCGGCCAGTTCGTCGTCCCCGGGGTCTTTACCGTCAAGCCGCGTGCGGGTGTGCCCGTGGGCGGGACGTTTGTGGACGTTTCCGAGACCGACTATCGGCGCAACAATTTCTTCGGCACGACGGGAACCTATTACGATAAAGACCTGACCGACATCGTGTACCGCTACGACGTGCTGTACCAGCCGGACCACGCGGTCGGCGTTTGGACCACCAAGACTAAGGGCGGCGTCTATCAGAATCCGGACGGCTCGCAATGGACCCAGTTTACACGCTGGATCATCGCGGGTGATCGTCCGACGTACATCCCGTGGATATCGAAGCAGCACACGTTCCTGACGTTTCAGTTCACGGAGACGTGGCAGCCGGATCTTCCGGCCAATGCGACGACCATCACAACCGACGCCGGCAAGAGCCGTCAGCTCAGCAGCGTAGCGTTCATCAACGCAACTAACTGGCTGATGAACGGCCAGTTGACGGCCAGCAACCTGATCCTGTGGGACATAGACGACAACGTCGGCGAGCTGTCGACGACCAACGTTTACCGGTATTCACGCAACATTCTGCTCGGGATGAATGCGGAGTGGTTCATCGGACAAAGCGGGCGCTTCACGGATCCGTACCTGCTCAGCCGCGAGCAGCGTTTCAACGAACTCGAGTTCACCTTCACGTACGAAATCTAGAAGTCGATTGGACTGATCGGGCGGCTGTAGCATATGCTACAGCCGCTTTCTTTTTTCCGGCAGGATGACGACATAGGGGGGATCAAGCGGCGTGCGACCGCATTTTTTTCGCCTCGATCTTCCACGCCGGCCACGCATATCGCGATGGACGACAATCCACAGACAGACTGGTATCTGGTTCGCACCAAGATCGGCAGGGAGCGCTGGGTCCGCGATCAACTGGCCAACGCGGTGCCGGAGGTGTTCCTGCCGATGCTCAAGGCGAAGGCGCCGCGATGGGGACGGATGGTGACGTCGATAGCGCCCCTGTTTCCATGTTACGTGTTCGCCAGGTTCGACCTTCAGCGGCAGTACTTCGAGGTAAAATATATGGCCGGGGTGCGCGCGATCGTATCGGCGGGAATCGATCCGCTGGCGGTGCCCGCGGCGATAGTCTCGGAGATTCGACGCCGGGGCGTGGACGACGTGATCGAAATAGCCGACAAGCCATTCGGCACGGGCGAGCGGGTGGTCGTCGTTGACGGTCCGTTCCGAGGATTCGAGGCAATTTTCCAGCGTTATCTCTCCGGCGCGGAGCGAGTGGCGATTCTGCTCAGCGCCGTAGAATCGGGCGGGCTGCGCGTAGTGCTGTCAGCCTCGGCGGTCGCCAAAGATAGCTGACAGATGCGGTCGCCGCGTGCATTCACAGTTATTCGCGCAATGCTGGCGGGCACGGCGCTCGCGTGCGCGGCCTGTTCCGCCAATTCGCCGGGATTGGCGATACCTAAAATGCTGGGACTCGCGGGACCGCCCAACCTGACATCGTTTCTGGATGTGCGATTCGGCGATTCGTTCTATCGCGTGCAGAACAGATTTCCATCCGGTGTGATGGAGACCGCTCCCTACGGCGCAGACACCTACCGATTAAACAATATCGAGGTCGATTCAATCCGCTACGAGCAAGTGAAGTACGAGTTCACGACCTACTCGGGCATGCAGCTCGTGATGGCGTGGTTCACGCCTGATTCGAGCGGGAAGGTCCTCGGGAAGCTGGTACAGGCCGTCGGTCCGCCGAGCCAGGAAAACAGATCCAAGGGCAGTGCTCCCGCCGACACACAGGCGTTCTGGCAGCTTCCGCATGGCGAGCGCGTCGTATTTGACGGTCCGAAGCGATTCGTCGCAGTGTTGGGGCCGGGCGGCGGCCCACTCAAGCAAGACGCGATAGAAAATGAAGCACTCGACAGCCCGTAGGCGCAGATTGTCCGCAAAGCCAGGGCATTCGCGGACGCATCGAACACGCGTCATCGTGCTTGTGAGGATGAAGCTGGTTGACGTTCGTTTCATTAGCGTGTTATAACGTGTCTTCGGAACACTCGACGGTATTAAACTAACCAGATTCGATCACTGCAGAGTCACGCGGAGGTCGGCGGGTGTGGTTAAGAATCTGGACGGCGGTAGCCCAATTTTGGCAAATGATGCCCAAGCCTGATAATGCGGGATGGCGGACGCGTGCCCAAACGACACGCAGATCAAAGCAGAGCCCGCTCGGCCATAACGAGTTTTGGCCCTTTCTTTAGTCGGAAATTTAGCTATCATGGCGGGGCTCAGACTCTAGCTGGCACCCGAGGTGGTCGCGTCAACCCTGGGAGTCATACGATGCGTAGTACTAATAAACAACGAGTTCTAGCAACGCTGCGAAGTCTGATCGTCTTGCTCGCGCTGGGTTTCCTATTTTCCTCCGTCGCACGCGCACAAATCGGTAATTCCGGCGGCGGAGGGCTCGCCGGCACAACGCTCGGCGGCGCCGGAGGCTTGGGCGGCTCCAGCAGCGCGGCAGGCGCGCAGAATGACGGCACCGACAGCGACTCCTCGCAGGGGCCAGCGAGCAACGCGATGAACCGCGGATGCGTCGCGCCGGGTGACCCAAACGCGGTCAACTCCGGCCTGCCGTCGTGCGCAAATTCAGATGACAACAGTGATTCCGACCAGCCCGCCCAAGCCGGCCCGTCTACTCTTTCGGGCGGTTCGTCGCTTTCCGGCGGTTCGTCGGCGATGGGTGGTGGGCAGGGCTTCGGCAGCACGATCAATAAGCAATCGATGGCTGCGGTCATCCAGCAGCTTGGAATTTCGCCCGACGAGCTCGGCAGCCTGAAAAGTGAAATGTCGTCGGGCGGTCTCAGCTCTGACGACATGCAGGAGCTATGTCTGCATTTCGCGGCGAAGCAGCTTGGCGCCGGTGACGTTGCCGGTATCGCAAAGTCGCTCGGTCTGACGTTCACCGACCAGCAGCTGTCGCAGCTGAAAAGTTGCACCGGGCTTGCGGGGCCAGGCGGATCGGACGAGGGGGCGTCCGGGGCGCAGATGGGATCGTCGTCGGGGGGGAATTCGAATCAGCCGGTGTCATCGGTTGAATCGCAATTCCGCTCGCTCGATTCCGCCGCCGCGCTGGCCGCACCGAGCACGCGCAATCTGCAGCAATTCGGCTACTCGCTGTTTGCCTCGCGCGTTTCGACCTTCGCTCCGCTCGGCAACGTTCCGGTCAGCGACGACTACGTGATCGGACCCGACGACCAGCTCAAGATGCTGATGTGGGGGCGAATCAACAACACGATTAATCTGACCGTCAGCCGCGACGGCGCGGTGAGTATTCCCGAGATTGGTCCGCTGCAAGTGGCGGGCTTGACCTTCGCACAGGCCAAGAAGCTCATCGAGGATCGCGCCGGACAAATCACCGGCGTCAAAGTCGACGTCACGATGGGCAAGCTCAAGACCATCCAGGTGTTCGTCGTCGGCGAAGTCGCGCAGCCCGGCGCCTACACCGTGAGCGCGTTGTCGCACGTATCGAACGCGCTCGGCGCGGCCGGAGGAATCACCAAAATAGGCAGCCTGCGCAAGGTCGAACTTCGGCGCGGCAATCAGCTCGTCCGCACGATCGATCTTTACAGTTTGCTGCTCGCCGGCAACGAGCAGGGCGACGAGCAGCTGCAGCCCGGCGACGTGATCTTTGTGCCGGTCATCGGGCCGGTGGTTGGAATGATCGGCGACGTGAAGCGTCCCGCCATCTACGAGCTCGGGAGCTCGGGCGAGCCGCTCAGCTCGGTTATCAAGCTCGGCGGTGGAATCAGCGCGTTCGGCTACTCGCAGCGCGTGCAGGTTGAACGGGTCGCCGAACATCAGAAGCGAATCGCGCTCGACGTTGATTTGAACGACATCCGCTCGCAGCACTTCGACATCCGCGACGGCGATCTGATCAAGATTTACCCGGTGCTGCCTGCGCAGCAGGACGTGGTGATTGTACGCGGCAGCGTCAATCGGCCGGGCAAGTTCGAATGGCATCAGGGAATGCGGGTCGCCGATTTGGTGGGACTCGCCGAAGGCGTCGCGCCGCATACCTTTTTCAAGTACGCGCTGATTCGCCGCAAAGAGGGCAAGGCCAAGACCGTGCGGCTGGTGCCGGTCGATCTCGGCGAAGCGCTGTCGGCCAATATCGGCGAGCCGCAGAACCTCATGCTCAACCAGGAAGACGAGTTGACCGTGTTCAGCGAATCGCAAATGAAGTATCTGCCGACCGTGCAGGTCTTCGGCGAGGTGCGCAATCCCGGCTACTACGTGATGAGCGAGGGCATGCACGTGAGCGACCTGCTTTACCTGGCGGGCGGTCTCAAGGACGACGCATATCAGCAAGCGGCCGAACTCGCGCGCACCCAGGTCGTCAACGGCAGCCGCACCAGTCACACCTTCATGGATATCGATCTGCGCTCGGCCATGTCCGGCACCGACGAGCATAATCCGGTGCTCGAGGCGAACGATCAGCTGTTCGTGCGGCGCGCGTCGGACTGGCATCTGCCATGGGTAGTGATGGTTCGCGGAATGGTCGCGCGGCCCGGGCCGTACACGATTCATGATGGCGAAAGAATCGCGTCGGTGCTCGAGCGCTCGGGCGGACTGCTGCCGGACGCCTATCTGCCCGCCACCGTGCTGATTCGACAGTCGATCAAACAGCTTCAGCAAACGCGCCTTGACGAGGCGCGCGCACGATTGCAGCAGTCGATCGTACGGATTCAGATGAATCCGGGCACGATTAGCCAGATAAGCCAGGCTACCGGCGGCCCGGCAGCAGCGCAGAATCCCGCCACCAGTCCGACCACGCT
Source organism: Deltaproteobacteria bacterium (assembly GCA_003135135.1). Classification (GTDB taxonomy): domain Bacteria; phylum Desulfobacterota; class Binatia; order Binatales; family Binataceae; genus Binatus. The sequence continues at coordinate 68,437 of PLDK01000007.1, read as the reverse complement.
CAACGCGCTCGAGCAGGTGCTGACGGAAACCGAAGGCCAGCAAGCCCAGGGCCGCCTCGTCGTCCGTATGCATCCGCTCAACGAGCTGGCCAATTCGCCGGATAACGTGGTGTTGGTCGATCAGGACCAGCTGACGATTCCGCGCCGTCCGGCGGCGGTGAATGTGCTCGGCCAGGTGTACAGTCCCAACGCGATCGTATATCGGCCGGGGCAGACCACGCGCGAATATCTCAATCAGGCCGGCGGCCCCAATGAAGGCGCCGACCCCGACCACATCATGGTTATCAAGGCCGACGGCTCGGTGATGACCGAAGATGGAATCAAAGCAAGCAAGCAATCCACGATGTTCCCGCTGTTGCCGGTGATATCGGGCGGCCTGATGACGGCGCGGCTCGACCCCGGCGATACGGTGTACGTTCCTGAGAAACTGATCTACGAGAACAAGATGGCGGAGACAGCGACGGTTACTCAGATCATTGCAAATACCGTGTCGTCGCTGGCCGTGGTTGGAATATTGGCCTTGAGTCTGTAGGGGTCTGCCAGAGACAACCGGTGGAGGTTCGGAAAACAATCGTCGCGGCCGCGCTGTCGCTCGCAATAATGGGCGCGACTGCGGCACAGGCGCAGCCGGGCCCGGCGGACGGGCGCTCGTGCGCGGACAACGATCGTTTGTTTCGCGCGGCGGCTGAGCTCTACAGCCTCGATCCCGCCCTGCTGGCCGCGATTGCGAGCGTCGAGTCGGGCGGCAATTCAAATGCGGTCTCGCCCAAAGGCGCCCAGGGCCTGATGCAGCTGATGCCGGCGACGGCCAATCGCTTTGGGGTGCTTGACCCGTTCGATCCGGTCAGCAATACGCTCGGCGCCGTGCGGTTTATCAGTTATCTGCGCCAATATCGCAACGATGGCGGCGCGGGCGCGACTTTGAGCCTGCCCGAGATGCTCGCGGCCTACAACGCGGGCGAGGGCGCAGTGGATAAGTACGGCGGAATCCCGCCCTATCCGGAGACCCAGCACTATGTGCGCAAGGTGCTGGTCGCATATCTGTTCGGCGACAGCCGAAGCCCGCTCGCCGCACGCCTGGGCGCAGGCACGGCACCAGCAATCGATCCGGCGCCGCGGCACATTGGTCCCAAGCGGGCAGTCGGCCACGCGCAGCCGGTCTTGATGCACCAGAAAACTCCGCCGGCAGATTTGATCGACCGGCTCACCGAGATCCAGCACTTGCGACAACTCGAGCTCGACCGTCAACAGACCGCCAGCCGCATCGGTGAACCTGATGGGCCTCGTTAGCACTGCACGGTCCGCGCACCGCACAAACTTCGCGCTCATGCTGGCGGCGCTCGCGATCGCGTGGTTCGCCCGCCCGGCATTCGCTTCGACATACGCAGCTTACGTTCCGCTCGACAGCTCGATCTACGACGAGCTCGATACGTTGAACGATCTCGGACTCGCGGACAGCTACATTTCGGAAATCCAGCCCATCACCCGCGTCGAGGCGGCGCGCATCGCGGTCGAAGCCGAGTCCAAGCTGTCCGAAATGCAGGATCAGAGTGAACTCGCACGCAGTTGCATCAACGCACTGCGGCTCCAGTTGCCCGACGAAGTGCAATGGATCGAGCAGGACCACGAAGACAACCTGCCCACGCTGTTCCATCCGGTCGAGCGCGTCGAGGGCCAGTACGTTATGTCGCAGGGCAAGCGGGAATCGGTCGAGACCGGACCCAGTGGACTCAACTACCAGGAAGGAACCCCGCTGCTGCCGAATAACGACAACCTGCCTACCAGCCAGGGGAGCAACGAAGTACTGCGGTGGTCGGGATGGACCGGGATTGGCGGCTTCATCACCGGCTACGGCGAAGGCGCGCTGGCGGGTCCGCTGAGCGACAGCCCGAGCCAGGCAAGCCGCGCGCAACTGTTGACCGGCGCGGTCGTGGTGAGTCTCGGCAACACGGCTATCTCCTTCGGGCAGGAGGAGATGTCATGGGGGGTCGGGCATTACAACCAGCTTTCGCAGTCCAATAACGCTTCTCCGTTCCCGGCCTTGCGCATCCAGAATATTCATCCGGGCCATCTGCCCGGCATTCTGCGTTACCTGGGGCTGTATCGGTATCAGGCGTTCCTGGGTCAGCTCAACGCGGATCGAACGTTCGCGCGGCCGTGGCTCTCCGGTCAGGTGATTACCTTCAAAACACTACCGTACCTGGAATGGGGCCTCGATCACACGATCATGTTCGGCGGCAGCGGCAACGACAATTACAGTCCGCTGGGATTCCTCGGCGACCTGACCGGTCTTTCGACGGGAAATTCAGCGGTTGCCAATACCAACACGCGCTTCGGTGTGTTCGCCAAGGTGCGCATCCCGCAGCTGCGCAATACGCAGATTTATGGCGAGGAACTGGCCGAAGACTTTTTCCTGCCGTTCGGCAAGAGCATCGACTTCAAGCTCCCGTTCAAGGGACCGTCGTACGTTGCGGGAATCTATGTTCCACAGGTCACGCTCGACGGGCGCACCACGGCGCGATTCGAATACACACTGACCGACAAAGAGTATTCGGTCCACAACGACTCGCTGTACTGGTCTTACGAGAACGCCCTGATGGGCAGTTCGCTCGGGCCGGGCGCGTGGCAGGTCGATTTCGAGATCGATCGATGGCTCAATTTCCAGTCGCGCATCGGCGTGGACGCTTTCTATACTCGTCGTGCGGCCGACGTCTCGGCGGTGGTCCTCTATCCGTTTGGACGTAATACCGAGACTGGTTACGGCGTCGCTTTTGACTTGCTCCACCTGCCACTGGAAATCAGCCCGCTGGCGAATTCGCTCGGCGAGATGAAGGCGCGGGCGGGAATCGAATACGTGAGCGATATCAACTATTCCACCGAGAGCTCTCTGCGCGCCCTTCTCCAGCTCAGTTTCGCGTTCACGCCCTCCTGGGGCGGCCTGGTCTGGCGCTAAACAGAAACGTCCGTCTCCGGCAAATTTATGGATCCTTCGGGAATCAACGGGCATTCGACTTCGTCCGCGGGCGCAACCGCTTCCGCTGCCGGCGTGCCCCGTGATCTCACCGAGGCGCAATATGCAATGCTGGAGCTTCTCCATTACGGCGGCCTGCTGTATGCGCGATGGATCCTGATTGTAACCCTGACAATCGGCATCGGCCTCGGCTACGGGTTGTACATAAAATACATGACCGTGAAGTGGTATCGCGCGCAGGCCATCGTCACTCCGGTGCAGCCCGAAGAGGGTCTCTCAATGGGGACAGGAACCGCCGGTGACATGGTTGGTGGATTGGGAGGGGGAATCGCCTCGCTGCTCGGCGGCGGTGCCTCCGACACGACTATGCTGGCCGAGCGCTATACGGCGATCATGAACAGCTATGCGTTCACGACCGACCTGGTCAATAAGTATCATCTCGAGCACACCATCATCGGCGTCCGAAGCAAGAATGCGCCGCCCGTGACGAAGTGGGCGATTCATACAATGATCGCGGGTCGATTCAGCACCGAATACGACTTCAAGAGCGGCAACCTCAGCGTGTATTTCGTGGATCCGTCGCCTGAAGAAGCTCAACGCGTGCTCGGATTTTACCTCGACAGCCTGCGCGACAAGCTGCGCAACGAGGAAGTGCAAGCCGGCGCCAGCGCGGCCGCTTCCTTGCAGGATGAGGTCCGCAAAACTTCCGACGCGCTTTTGCAGACTCAACTCTACGAGCTGATGGCGCGGCAGATTCAGCGCGAGAAACTCGCGCAGGTGCAATCCGACTTCGCGTTCAAGGTCGTCGAACCTCCGGTCGTGCCTGACAATTATTTCGCACCCAAAGCGCGCCAGAAGGCGACGCTGGCCGCCTCGATCACCTTCGCGCTCATCTGCACATGGATTCTCGGGTCGGATTTCATTCGCCGCGCCAAAGCGCAGCTCGAGGGCCTGAATCAAGTGACCGACGAGCCCGCATCGACGCTTGACGACCCGTCGCCTCACCCCGACGATAGCGAGACGTTGCATCCCCGCTTTGTCCGCAATCTTCGCCCCAAGGTTTGACGCCGCGTCGCTGCTCACGATCGGTTCGCAACCCACGGGATTTCCTCCTACTTTAGTTGACAACTTCGGGCGGACGCATCCAACTCGCAATGCCGCCATCTATACACTCGGCACGCATTCGATGATTCTAGGCGTTTTCACAGGTCTCACCGAGCACGGCGGTATCCAGCGTTATGGACGCCACGCCGCCGCGGTTATCGCGACGTTGGCGCGCAGCCGCGCCGAGGATTATCGGTTCCTGGGCCTGAACGACTCCGTGGGCCAGCATGAAATCGAGGCCGCCGGCGCCAGCTTTCCCATCACCGGATTTGCGCGCAACAAGCTCGCGATGACTCGCGCCGTGGTGGCGTGCGCACGCGGGGTTCGGCTCGCTTATTTCAATCATCCGAATCTGGCGCCGCTGGGACTAGTGATACGCGCGCTCAATCCGGCGGCGCGCTACATCGTCAGCACCTACGGCACGGAGGTCTGGGAGCCGCTGCCGCGCGTGCGCGCCTTTGGGCTTAGATGCGCGGATCGGGTCACGGCGATCGCCGAGTTCAACGCGGCCAAGCTGGCGGAGCTGCAGGGTATCGGGCGGGAAAAGATCGCGATCGTCGCATGCGCCCTCGACCCGGAATTCGCCTCTCCGAAAGGCGCCGCGCCATCGCGGCCGCATCCGGGCGAGCCGCCCATCATGCTGACCGTGGCGCGCCTGATGAGCCCCGAGCGCGGCGAATATAAGGGCATCGACACGGTGATCGAGGCGCTCCCCGAGGTCCTGGCGGCGTTTCCCGGCGTTCGCTACGTGGTAGTCGGCGACGGCGATGATCGTCCCCGTCTCGAGCAGCTCGCACACCGCTGCGGAGTGGATCAGCACGTAACATTCGCCGGCTCGGTGGACGGCGCCGCGCTGCGCGCATTCTACGCGGCGTGCGAAATTTTCGTGATGCCCAGCCGGACGGAGGGCTTCGGCATCGTGTTCCTGGAAGCGATGGCGCTCGGAATCCCGGTTGTCGGCGGCAATCATGGTGGAACGCCCGAGGTCTTTGCGGACGCAACGGCGGGTTTCCTGGTTGACCACGGCGACGCCCACGCGCTGGCCGGCCGCTTGAAGCTTTTGCTGGGCGACTCTGATCTGCGGGCGCGGATGGGCGCCGCGGGACGCGCGCTGGTCGCGAGCAACTTCAGCTTCGATCGCTTCCGGCAGAACTTCGGGGCGCTGCTCGTCTGATGCCGCGCGGCCGGCGCCAACCCGCGATGAACGCGCCGTACCGCGTTGCGTGCCTGGTCAGTCATCCGATCCAGTACCAGGCGCCGCTGTTCCGCTATCTGGCGGCACGTCCGGGTATCGATCTGACGGTTTTTTTCCTGAGCGATCTATCGATCCGCGCCTATCGCGATTCGGGCTTTGGCGTGAGCGTGAAATGGGATGTGCCGCTGCTCGACGGCTACCGCCATGATTTTCTGCCGCACCTGGGTTCAGGAAGCGGACTATCCTTCTGGCGCCCCTGGACGTTCGGGATGCGCACGCGGCTTCGACGCGGGCGATTCGACGCGTTGTGGGTCCACGGCTACGCGCATCGCGGATGCCTGGCGGGAATCGCGGCGGCGAAGTCTTTGGGCATCCCGGTAATGCTGCGCGGCGAGTCCAATCTGCTCAGCGAGACCGATGACGCGCTGAAGCTGCGCCTCAAGCGCATCGCGATGCCGGCGCTGCTGCGGACGATTGACGCTTGGCTCGCGATCGGGCGCCTCAATCGCGAATACTATCTTCATTACGGCGTCGAAGCCGGCCGAATTTTTCCGATGCCTTACGCGGTGGACAACGAATTTTTTCGCGGCGCCGCGGATCAAGCGCGGCCGCGCCGCGAACGGCTGCGCGCCGAGCTTGGATTGCATCCGGGGCGCGCGGTGATTCTGTTCGCTTCGAAGATGCAGCCGCACAAGCGCGCCGGCGACCTGCTCGAGGCCTACGCGCGCATGTCGCCCGACGGAACCGCCGAGCCCGCGGCCTGCCTGGTCTTCGCCGGCGACGGCGAGGAGCGGGCCAAGCTCGAACGCCGCGCGCGCTCTCTGAAGTGGGACTCAATCCGCTTCATCGGCTTCAGAAACCAATCCGAACTTCCCGCCTTGTACGATCTATCCGACGTATTCGTGCTGCCCTCCGAGCACGAGCCGTGGGGGCTGGTGATCAACGAAGTAATGAACGCGGGCACGCCGGTCGTCGTGAGCGATCGCGTCGGCGCGGGGCCGGATTTGGTCGAGGACGGCGTCAATGGATTCGTATATCCGGCGCGCGACGTCGCGGCGCTCGCAAATCGGCTGCATCGGATGATCGACAACCCCGAGGATCGCGCCGCGATGGGCGCGCGCGCTCTCGAAAAAGTTGCGCATCTTGGTTTCAACGCGGACCGAGACGGCTTGCTGTCCGCGCTCGATTCGATTGTCGGGCAGGGCTGACCCCTGCACCCGGTGTTAAAAAGACGCGAAAATCTGCGCAGCGCATCTTTTCGCGACTACACCATGGAAGAGCCAGCCGTGCCAACGGCCAGGGGTAAGCCATGCACCCAATGTTAAAACAAAGATGCGGCCGGACGGCCTGCTAGAAGGGGGTAGTGGGAAGAGACGAAATGCGGCTGCTCTTTGTGTCATCGTGAGCGCAATGAAAACTTTGCACCTTCCGTTCTGCTTCTACCCTGATCCAGTTGGTGGCACCGAGATATACGTCGAATCGCTGGCTATGTGCCTGCGTAAGCTGGAGGTTGAGGCGGAAATCGCGGTTCCGGCGGCTGATCAGCGTTCATATCGATACAATGACCTGACGGTGCATCGATTCGCGACCGGTACTCCGAGCTTGGCCAATCTATATGGCCTTGGGGATCCGGTTGCGGCACAGTCGTTTGCAAAGGTCCTTGAGTCTTGCGCACCCGATGTAGTGCACCTGCATTCCTGGACCGCCGGGGTGTCACTGAGGGTATTGCGCACCGCCAAAGCCGCGGGTATCCCGGTCGTGTTCACCTATCATACGCCCACTGTCAGTTGCGTCCGCGGAACTCTGTTGCGCTGGGGCATCGAGCAATGCGATGGCGACCTGGAGTCAGCGCCATGCGCCGCTTGCATGCTTCACGGCAAAGGACTTAGCCGCGCACTCAGTATTGCAGTAGCCAGTCTGCCTGTCGCCATAGGTGAACGTGTCGGCAAGCTCGGGCTGGAAGGAAGACTGATGACGGCGGTGCGCGCGTCGGAGCTTATACAACTGCGCAAAGACGCGGTAAAGGGTCTGTTCGAGGAAGCTGACGCAATAGTCGCGGTGTGCAACTGGGTTTACGATTTGATGCTGCGAAACGGCGTGGACAAGTCGAAGCTGACAATCTCGCATCATGCACTGCGCAACTCGGCGCAACTGAACTATCCAGGCGAACCGCGAAGGGCTGGTGAGGATATCCGCATTGCCTTCCTGGGGAGGCTGGCGCGCGAGAAGGGCATCGATATTCTGCTCGAGGCGATGCGGCGAATCAGCAGCCCCCGACTCAAGCTTGATATATTCGGCATCGCAAATGACAGCGAAGCGCAGTCCATCAAGCGAAAAGTGGTGGACGCAGGCGATCAGCGCATCCGGCTGCTCCCGCCATTTGCCAACGTGAATGCGATATCCGAACTTCGCGGATACGACTGTCTCGCCGTCCCCTCGCAATGGTTGGAGACCGGTCCGCTGGTAGTGCTGGAGGCATTCGCCGCGGGTATTCCGGTCATTGGTTCCAATCTGGGTGGAATCGCGGAACTTGTGGAGAACGAGAAAAACGGGTTGCTGGTCGAGCCTGCGTCAATCAAGGCCTGGGTCACGGCGTTCAATCGATTGCTCGCAGAACCTGGGCTGCTGCCCCGGCTTCGACTTGGGATGCCGAAGAGTCGAACGATGGAGCAAGTCGCCGACGAGATGTTAACCGTGTACCGCAAGCTCGCGCCCGCGGTTGCGCCGTTGGTCAGCCTGGAGAATCGCCCGCAATGAAAGTGTCGGTCGTGATTCCCACCTATAACGACGAAGGCACGATTGCGGCCACGGTGGAGAGCGCACTGGCGCAGCGGTTCGAGGCCGGGTTCGAGGTGATCGTCGTCAACGACGGCTCGACCGACGGCACACGCGGGATACTGGCAAAATTCGGCGATCGGATCCGGGTGATCGATCAAAAGAACTCGGGCGTGTCGGCGGCGCGCAACGCCGGCATCAGAGCGGCGTCGGGCGAATATATCGCACTGCTGGACGGCGACGACACGTGGACCGAGGACAAGCTGGCGAAGACGGTGCCGGTGCTCGATGAAAATCCGGCGTGCGTGGCGGTGGCTTCGAACGTGATCGGGGTGGACGATGCGGGCAGGGTCGTTTCGTACCCGGTCACGCCGGAATTCCGGCATTCACCGACGCTCGACGAGATGCTCGATCGGCTGTGGGCGTACCTGCCCAGCGCGTGCGTCATCCGGCGCGAGACGATCCTGGCGATCGGCGGCTTCTCGGAGAAATTCAAGCCGGAACATTATGCTTACGAGGACGTTTTCATTATGCTGCTGGTGCGGGAGCGCGGCGAAATTCTCTACGTGCCCGAGACGCTGGTCCGGTACCGTTACCGGGAATTTCGCGAACACCTCGCCAACCGGATGCGCAGCCGGCGCTTCGAGATCGATTCAGCGCAAGCATTTCGCGAGTTCGAACGCCGCTACGAGGCAAACATTGTCTTTGCGCGATTGACGCGCGAGCACTTCGGCGCTCGCGGCCGCAAAATTGCGGCATTGGCGATCGATAGCGTCGCACGCGAGCTGATCGGAGTCGGGTTGATGGCGATGCACCAGGGCGATCGCCGGCTTGCGCGGCGATGCTACCGCGCGTCGATTCGCTATAATCCGCGGATGCTGAAGACCTATTTCCGGCTGGGGTGGGCGATGCTGCCCGCCAAAGTTGCGGGAATGCTGTCGCCGATGCTTCCGCATGGGTTGCGGCGTAGCCTGTCAGGGCCGCCGGTTTTCGAGGAACGCCCGCAATGAATCGGGAATCATGAACTTCCTGGCACGAGCCAGCGTTGCAGACGGAGGGATTGCTTGATTAGCGTTTGGTCAGCGACCGACCTCATTCCTCAGCCATCCTGTCCCGCGTGTTCCGCGCCCGCACCGCACCGTAAATCGGCGGTTCGTATCGACGGTTTAGGGGTCAAGCGGTGTCCGCAGTGCGCTCTATTGTTCCTCGATCCGGTACCTACCGATGAGGCAATCGGTGAATGTTACACTGCGGAATACTACTCCGGTGATTCATGGAACCGCCGGCGTATTGGCTACACCCCGGAGTGGGATTATCACGGAGAAAGAGAGCGAGCCCTGATCAATGGCACGCTGCTGGGACATTCAGCATTGGCGAGCCTTGATCTGCGGGGAAAATCAATTCTAGAGATCGGATGCTCCGATGGAGCATTGCTCTTCAGCCTGAAGCAACTTGGTCCGTCCCGGTTGGTCGGACTGGATGTGAACCAGGTCGCACTGAAATATGGACGCGAACACTTTGGTTTGGATCTCCGCCACGATACGCTCCGCACCGCAAATTTCGCTCCTAGCGAATTCGACATCGTCGTGATGATTGACGTCCTTGAGCACATTAAAGATGTTGCGGCGTTTTTTGCCGAGGCCGCGAGATGCCTCAAACCTGGGGGCGTAATGGTCATATTCACTCCCAATGCGAGCGCACTTATGCTCACGCGCCGCCGCTGGTCGTATTTGAACCGGTGCCTTGAGCACGTATGTTATCTGTCGGTCGAGAGCCTGCGGAGACTGGGCTCACCCCACGGCATCGTAATCGAACGAAGCTGGTCGGAGGGTTATCCGGCTATGGAATATCCATATCGAACGTACAGGATACCTCGACTCGCGCGCCTCCTACTGCAGCCCCACATCGCGCTCGCGAATCGAGTCAACCGCCTGCGCTTCGATCACGCTGAGAAGCGCGGAGCCGGGGTCGAGCTGAGGGTGATCATGCGCCGCGCGGCGATGCTACCACGCGTCGATTCGCTATAATCCGCGGATGCTGAAGACCTATTTCCGGCTGGGGTGGGCGATGCTGCCCGCCAAAGTTGCGGGAATGCTGTCGCCGATGCTTCCGCAGGGGTTGCGGCGCAGCCTGTCAGGCCCGCCGGTTTTCGAGGAACGCCCGCAATGAAAGTGTCGGTCGTGATTCCCACCTATAACGACGAAGGCACGATTGCGGCCACGGTGGAAAGCGCGCTGGCACAGCGGTTCGATGCCAAGTTCGAGGTGATCGTCGTCAACGATGGCTCGACCGACGGCACCCGCGGGATACTGGCAAAATTCGGCGATCGGATCCGCGTGATCGATCAAAAGAACTCGGGCGTGTCGGTGGCGCGCAACGCCGGTATCAGAGCGGCGTCGGGCGAATACATCGCGCCGCTGGACGGCGACGATACGTGGATGGAGGACAAGCTGTCGAAGACCGTGCCGGTGCTCGATAAAAATCCGGCGTGTGTGGCGGTGTATTCGAACGTGATCGTGCTGGACGGCGCAGGCAGGAAACTTTGGTGCTGTGTTCCACCCGAATTCCAGCATTCGCCGGCGCTCGACGAGATGCTCGATCGGCTGTGGGTGTACCTGCCCAGCGCGACCGTCATACGGCGGGATACGCTGCTGGCGATCGGCGGGTACTCGGAGGAATTCGAGGCGGGACATTACGGCTTCGAGGACACCTTCATTATGCTGCTGGTGCGCGAGCGCGGCGAAATTCGGTACGTACCCGAGACGCTGGTCCGGCGCCCGTTCAGGGAATTCGCCGCACAGTACGCCAACCGGCTGCGCAGCCGGCGTTTGGAGGTCGATTCGGCGCAAGCATTCCGCGAGTTCGCGCGCCGATTCGAGGGAAGCACTGTCTTTGCACGACTGGTGCGCGAGCACTTCGGCGCTCGCGGCCGCACACTTGCCGAATCGGCGGTCAATACGATCGCACACGAGCTGGTCGGAGTCGGGTTGATGGCGATGCACGACGGCAATCGCTGGTTCGCGCGGCGATGCTACCGCGCATCGATTCGCTATAGTCCGCTGATGTTGAAGACCTATTGCCGGCTCGGGTGGGCCCTGCTTCCCGCCAAAGTTGCGCGAATGCTGTCCCCGATGTTTCCACCGGGGCTGCGCCGCAGCCTGACAGGTCCTCCAGTTTTGGAGGAACGCCCGCAATGAATCGGAAATCATGAACATCCTGGAACGAGCCCGTCTTCTACCCGGTTAACTCATGACCAACGCCGTCGCCGCGTCTCAGACGCCGGGTCTTCCCGGACGCGCCAATACCCAGAGCCGCAAGCCGCGTGCCGAGCTGATTCGATGGTTTTCGAAACCGGCGACTGCGCTTGCGCTCATCGTTCTGGCCGGCGCGGCGCTGCGAATCCTAAAAATCACCGACTACAGCCTCTGGGGTGATGAGGGCTTCAGCGCCGCTATCGTGATGCAGCCGTGGCGCCCATTTTGGTTGTCGATACTTTACGAGCCCTGGACTGCGTTTTACTTCGTGCTCTTGAAACCCTGGACCCTCTGTTTTGGGACCGGCGAGGTGGCGCTGCGCTCGTTGTCGGTAGTGTTTGGCCTCGTGGCTATCGTGGCGATCTATTATCTCGGTGAGCGGCTGTTCAGCCGCCGGGCAGGATTGATCGCGGCCGCGATGACCGCCGTCAGCCCGGTGCAAATCTGGTATTCCCAGGAGGTGCGCGGCTATTCGCTCTATGTACTTCTGAGCGCCCTGTGCTGGCTCGCGTTTCTGGCGGCTCTTCACAATTCCCGGCCGCGAAATCTGAGCATATGGTCCGTGCTGATGGTGCTCACGGGTTATTGCCATTTTATTGGATTGGGCATTATCCCCGCGCAATGGGTCTGCATCGCGATTCGGCGTCCCGATTTCTCATCCGTCAAGAGGCTCGCTCTGGCGACTGCGGCTGCCGCAGTCGCTTTGGCGCTAATTCCGGTTTTCATGGTGACGCTGAACTCCGGACAGGCGGGCTGGATTGCTCCGCTTTCATGGGCGGAGATCGCCGATGTTTTCGTGACAGTCTCCGGTGGGCTTCACGGCAATGCCGGCGTGATTTTACGCCTGACGTATGTCCTTCTTCTCGTCTGGGCCTTTCTCGGGTCATTTCAGAAGGGAAACGATCGGTCCGGATGGGAGAGTTGCGCATTTGCGTCAGCCGGATTTCTGGTTCCGATCATGGCAACGATCGCGGGCGGGTTTTTCGTGCCGATGCTGATAGGGCGGTATCTCCTGCTTTGCTTTCCGCCTTTCGTAGTACTCGCCGCGCAAGGCCTTTTGACTGTTCGCCCGCGGAAGGCAGCGCTCATCGTTGTCGCCGCACTTGTCGCCATGACTGCGTGGGAACTGCGCGACTCATACAATTCACGCTCACGGGATGACTGGCGCAGCACGGCTCAATACGTGATGAGGCACGGCCAACCCGGCGACGCTGCGATTTTCTTCACCCCGGAGTGCCGCTACGTGTTCCAATATTATGCCGCACGAGAACCAAAAACTGATGCTTCCCCCGTTATACTGGGCAAGAACCGCGATATCGTGGATGGGATTCGAATCGTGACGAATCGGTTTCCGTCCTATACCAGCGGTGTGCTGGGGAAGGTCGATTCACTCCCGAAGAGTTACCGTCGCATCTGGCTCATGAAACCGGGCGGTATTGATCTCGATCCGCGCGACCCGAACAAACCGGAATTCGTGCAGTTGGCTGCCGCGCTGGCGCACGAATACCGGACCCATCCTCCAGTCATTTTCAACGGAGTAACGGTGTGGCTCTACGACACGCCCGATGCTTCCTCCGCAGCTGTGCCGCAGCCTGTCAGGTTCACCGCTTTTGGACGAACGCCCGCAATGAATCGGAAATCATGAACATCCTGGAACGAGCCAGCGCTGCAATCCGTCACGCACCGGGGTTGGAACATGCCGATTGGTTGTGGAACCGGATCCGGCCTGCGTACGATCGCATGCTGGCGACAATTGCGCGGGGTCACGGCCTGGAACGGGTGATCAATGGCACTGACAGAATCCGCCTGAGCCCGCAGTCGCGTGGGTTCGTTGCGCAAGAGTATGAACCGGCGGTCTGGGGCCGCGTGATGCGCGAAGTCAGGACGGGCGACCAGGTGGTGGAAGTCGGCGCAAGTTTTGGACTCTACGCGCTGGCGTTCGCGGGACGAGTCGGGGAGAGGGGCCATGTCACGGCGTTCGAACCCGATCCTCAGAGTGTATCGGCTCTGGAAGCCAACGTTAGAGTTAACGGCTGGCAAGACAGAATAACCGTGATCAGAGCCGCGGTCGGCCAGAGCAGCGGACAAGTCTGCTTTGCCGCGGCGCGGGGAATGGAATCGCGAATCGAGACGCGTTCGGATTCGGGCGACGGCGTGATTACGGTGCCGCTTGTCACGCTCGACGGGGCGCTTGCCAGCGGGCGAATCGATGTCATCAAAATCGACGTCGAGGGCTTCGAGCAACAGGTTATCCAGGGTGCGCGAACGATCCTGACTGAACAACATCGGCGTCCCCGGGCGATCCTGGTGGAAGTGCATCCTTTCGCGTGGGCGGAGGCGGGCACGACCAGCGCGAGCTTTCTCGGCCTGCTGGATGAATTGGGCTTCAAAGTCGAGGATATGGGGGGCGCCGCGGTTTCGAGCATCAGCGAATACGGGCACGTGATCGCGCTTCGGAAATGAAACCCCGATTGCTTATCACGATATACGCGAATCCGGATTATTATCCGCCGACAGTGTATGCAGTTCGGATACTAAGTAGCTATTTCACTATACACATTCTTTGCCGGAACATGGCCGAGCCGATTGAAGAATGGGCCGCCGATGTGACTATCGAGCGATTCGGTGCGTACGCATCGCCGCGCGAAAAAGAGGCGGCGGGCGCGGGTGCAAAGCTGATCGAATATGCGAAATTCATCGCTCGGACCCGCGCGCTGGTCAAGCAGATGCAGCCGGCGATTGTCTATTCGTACGACCCGTACGCGTTGGTCGCAAGCATTGTCGGGCGGATGGGCGCGAGAGCGACGCCGCTGATATTTCACCTCCACGAGTTGCCGGAGACGGCGAGTCTCTCGTGGACCTCGATGCAAACGTGGGTCGTAAAGGCGGCGTTAACCGGCACCAAGTCGGCAGATGCAGCAGTGTTTCCGGAAAAGTATCGTGCCCGCCACTGGCTAACGGCTGCGGGAGACTCGCGCGCGCCGATAATCGTGCCGAATTGTCCCGATCGGAGTTACTTTCCCGGGCCGGCAGATTGGAACGAGACGATCGCGATGAGATATCGCGCGCGGGAATTGGTTTACGTCGGTTACGCGAGCGCCGCCAACGGCCATCTGGAGGGACTGCGCGCGCTAGCGATGACGGACGGCAGCATTCGGATGCGGGTGATCGGCGGCTATCTTGCTGAATTCGAGGCGAGGTTCAACGCGCTCGCACGCGAGCTTGGCGTCACGCAGCGAGTCCGGCTGGACGGATGGTTGCCGCTTGATGAGTTGCGCGCGCGGGCTTCCCGCGCGTCGGTGGGACTCGCGCTCCACAAGCCAGCGACGAAGAATCTGGAATACCTGGGATCGGCGAGCAACAAGCTGTTCGAATACGCGGCGATGGGATTGCCGGTGGTAGTGCCGGATCGCGAGAGCTACCGCGACTTCCTGGGCGATGCGGAGTGGGTGACGTATGCCGACATCGAAGATCCGGGATCGATCGCGCGCGCGATCACGTCGATCTTCGCGGACCGCGAGCGATACGCCACGATGAGCCGCGCGGCGCGGCGCGCATTCGAGGAACAATATAACTACGAGCGTGTCTTTGCCCCGGTGCTCGATCGCATTTTCGAATTGAGCGGTGTGGCGAAACCCAGCCAAGTTCCGGCATGCGATCTTACGCAGCCGCAGGCAACGCCGGCATCATGAAGATCTGTGTAGCCAGCGTCGGCCGGTTTCACGCCTTTGATCTGGCGCGCCAGATGGAACGCCTCGGCCATCTGACCCGCCTCTACACCGCCTATCCGCGCTTCAAGGTGGATGGATTGCCCGCCGCGAAGGTAAGTACTTTCCCCTGGATCATGGGAGCCGCCGAGCTCGCGGGACGTTTTGGATTGCCGGGACTGCGCGAGCGCCTGAATTTTCCGATGATCGAGACGTTCGATCGCTGGATGGCGAAGAGGCTCGCGCCGTGCGACGTGTTCCATTGCCTATCCAGCTTCGGCTTGCAGAGCCATCGAGCAGCGCGCTCAAAGTACCGAGCGCTTACGGTATGCGATCGGGGCTCATCGCATATCACGTTCCAAAATGAGATTTTGCGCGAGGAATACGAGCACTGCGGCATCCCATATCGCGGGACCGACGCGCGCATCATCGAGCGCGAGCTTGCCGAGTACGAATTCTGCGACCTGATCACCGTGCCGTCCAGCTTCTCGCTCCGATCGTTCGTCGAGAAGGGCGTGCCGCGCGACAAGCTGCGGCTTAATCCCTACGGCGTCGATCTCTCGATGTTCCATCCGATGCCCAAGCGCGACGCCGTCTTCCGCGTGCTGTTTGTCGGTTCGATTTCGATTCGCAAGGGAATCGCTTACCTGCTCGAGGCGGTAAAGCGCGCTGCGATTGGGGCGCTCGACCTGGTGCTGATTGGAGACGTCGATAAGGACGCGGCGCGCGTAGTCGCCAAGTGCGATGTGCCGCTCCGCCAGCTGGGCGTGCTCCCCCGCACTGAGCTCGCCGCGCATTATTCGCAGGCCTCTGTGCTGGTCCTCCCGTCAATCGAGGACGGCTTCGGGTTGGTCATGGCGCAGGCGATGGCATGCGGCGTTCCGGTGATCGCGACGACCAACACCGGCGCCGAGGATCTGTTCACCGACGGTGTCGAAGGGTTCATCGTTCCGATTCGCGACGGGGCCGCGATCGCCGACAAAATCGTCTTTCTGCGTGAGCATCCGGAGGTGCGCGACGCGATGGGCGCCGCCGCTCTTGCCCGGGTGCGCGCGCTGGGCGGATGGAACAGTTACGGCGAGCAGATGGCGGCGATGTATCAGGCCGCGCTCGCCGCATGCGCAGCCGCGGGGCGGTGAAATAGTAAAATGGTAACTGGTGGACCGCATGATGCGTGAACAAATGATCGCGCGCGCCAAAGCGCTGGTTCGGCCGGTCGCGCGGCATCGGTTTCTGCTCGAGCGCATGAAATTTCTGGGCGAGACTATACTCAGTGCTGAGCAGGGCAATGACCGATTGTCAGCGATGATCCATCACGGCGGCGCGGCGGGCAAAATTGGCGCGACCGAGATCAAGGTGTCACGAGTTTACCTGCGCCGGCGGGACAAGGGCGGCATCTGTCACAATTTCGGGCACTATGCATGGTGGGCGCACGTCACCGCGGGCATCTATCCGCCCGATCCGCCGACGCTGTCGCGCTTTTGCCGCGAGTACCTGGAAACGCTCGGAGGTCTCGACCTGCTTGCCGTATGGTTCAACTTCGGCGAGGCGGCCGCGCGCCGGCGCTATGCTCCCGGCGCAACGCTGTGCGAGCTTTCCGCGCTTGAACCGTATTACCATGAACGGCCATGGAGCGCGCAGTTGGCAGGTAAGCGGGTCGTCGTCGTAAGCCCGTTCGAGGATTCGATCCGGGCTCAATATCAGCGCCGGGAAAAGATTTGGGCGGCCAAGCCCGAGGTGCTGCCCGCGTTTGATCTCCGCATCGTGCGCTGCCCGCAGCCTGCGGGAATTATCGACAAGCCGGAATTTCCCGACTGGTTCACCGGCCTGGAAGCGCTGAAGGAGCAGCTTGGCGCGCGTCCGTTCGACGTCGCGATTATAGGTGCGGGGGCATGGTCGATACCACTGGCAATCCATGCGAAGTCGTTGGGCGCCTTCGGGATTCATATGGGCGGAGCGACGCAGTTGCTATTCGGGATTATGGGCGGGCGATGGGTATCGAATGCGCAAATCGGCGCGTTCGTGAACGACGCGTGGACGCGTCCATCCGAAGATGAGCGGCCGCGAAATTACCGCCTTCATGAAAACGGCTCGTACTGGTGAATTGAAGATTCCATTGATCCGCTCTGATTGAGAGCCCGGAGACTGCGTGCGAATCCTTTACGTTGAGACAAGCGACTTTCTGCCTGCGAGCGCGCACTTCCTTGAAGCGCTCGAGGCGATGGCGGAGCGCGGCGAAGGCGAGTTCACGTTTTTCGATGAAGCCAGGTATCGCCGCGCGCAACGCTCGATCGCGGGGCGAATCGTGCGGCGCATTGTCGGGCACCCGGCCGGTTATCGCGCGCTCAACGCCGCGCTCGTCGCCGAGGCGCAGCGCGTGCACCCCGATCTCGTGCTGATCGGCAAGGGCGCCTATTTCGCTCCCGCCACACTTGCCGCGGTTCGCGCGGCGACGGGAGCATCGATGGTCAACTGGGCCACCGATGATCCTTTCAACCCGGCGAGCAGCACCCGCGACCTGGTTGAATCGATCGCGCTCTATGATCTCTACGTATGCACCAAGCGCGCGATAATGGACGACGTGCGGCGCGCGGGATGCGCCAACGCCGCTTACGTCCGCTTCGGTTACAAGCCGCAGGTCCATTTCCCGGAGACGCCCGCGAACGATGACGAGCGCAGGCGCTTTGAATCCGACGTGACGTTTATCGGCGGCGGCGACGATGACCGCGCTCCATACTTCGAGAGGCTCGTCCGCGCGATCCCGGAGCTTCGCCTGCATCTATACGGCGGCTACTGGAATCGCTATCCGAAGCTGCGCCCATATTGGCGCGGAAACGCAACCGGGCGCGATTTCCGGCTGGCCGTCGGCGGCGCGAAAATTTCGGTCAATCTGGTGAGGCGCGCGAATCGCGACGATCACGTAATGCGCACCTTTGAAATTCCCGCATGCGGCGGCTTCATGCTCACCGAGAGATCCGCCACCCACGACGAGCTATTCTCTGAAGACAACGAAGCGGCATTTTTCAACTCGCCCGATGAACTCGTCGCCAAGGTCCGCAGCTATCTTGGGCGGGACGAGGACAGAGTCAGGATTGCAGCCGCAGGGCATAGCAAAATCACGCAGGGGCGGCACACCTACGGCGATCGGCTGGCCGAAATTATCCAGGCTGCGCGATCGCTGAAAGGATTGCAGAGGCCGGCGGCGCCTGGCGCCGCGCAAACCAGTGAGATCGAATCGAATGACTGAAGGGTTCGAATCGACGCCTCACGCCTCTGAGAGGGCCCGCCACTCGGGTCAAACGATGATGCGCGCTACATCCAGAAAGACACGCGAACTTGCGATTGCGTCGTCTCTGTTCCTGCTGGCGTTCGCCGTGTTCGGGTTGTCTCGCAACTTGGATGTCGGCGACTCAGCTTTTTCGATGCTGCTCAGCGAAAGCATCTTGCACCGTCGCAGCGTATTCCTCGATAGATACAAGCTTCCCGGCGAGGTCCCGCATCTTGAGCGAGCCATACCGCCGATAAGTCCCCAAGTCAGTGGGATTTACCAGCTCGGTATCGTCAATGGGCACGTCATTTATCTATACCCGCACGGCACCTCGTTCCTGTCGCTACCCTTCGTCGCGGTTGCGAATCTGCTCGGTGTGCACACAGCAAATGCGGAAGGGCACTATAACGGCCGCGGAGAATTTATAATCCAGAAGGCCCTTGCGACTTTCCTTATGGCGTTGCTCACGGTGATAACATATTGGACGGCGCGTGTGCTGCTGCCCGCGGGCGAGAGCGCGATCATCGCCATCGTCTGCGTGTTCGGCACGCAGGTTTGGAGTTCGGCATCGCGCGCGATGTGGTCAAGCACGTGGCTTATACTGCTTGCCCAGATTGCGATACTTGAGCTCTTGCGCTCCGAGGTTTCCGAGCGGCCGCCGCGGGCCGTAACGCTTGCGACGATCCTATCCTGGATGTACTTTTGCCGACCGACCGCGTCGATTCCGATTGCGGTGCTCAGTGTCTACCTATTCTGGTTTCATCGCCGCAGTTTTATCGCGTACGCCGCCACCGGCGCTGCGTGGGCAATCGCGTTCTTCGCGTACTCGCTGCTTGCTTTCGGTACCTGGATTCCAGGTTATTACGCGGGCTCACGGCTCACGTTTCACGACCTCCCGGTCCACCTGGCAGGGCTGCTTGTCAGCCCGTCGCGCGGCTTGTTCGTCTTTGTGCCCACACTCGGGTTTGTTTTGTATCGAGTGACGCGGAACTGGAGGTGGCTCCCTGAGCGCCGTTTGGCGGGAGCCGCGATACTGGTCGCCGCGCTGCTTACACTTGCAACCGCGGGCTATCCCGAATGGTGGGGCGGTTACTCGTACGGACCCCGAGTGTTGACCGATACGGTGCCGTGGTTCGCCTTGCTCGCGATCCTCGGCCTCGCGGCAGCGCCGCCGTTGGCGGTGCGAAAGCTCGGCCGCGTGGAAGCGTGCATTGCACTTGCACTGGCGGCCTGCAGCATCGCGATCAACGCACGAGGCGCCTTCCCTCAGACGAATCGATGGAATGTCGTCGCCGATATCGACCATCATCCGGAACGGGCTTTCGACTGGTCGTATCCGCAGTTTCTTTCGGGCCTAATCTCCGCGCCCCAAGCATGGCGCGGTCCCGGTTCATGATAATCTGCCGTTAACCGCATTGGGGCACGATCGGTGAAAGCATCGCAGAGGCCGGCGGCGGTCGGCGCCGCGCAAACCAATGAGATCGAATCCAATGGCTGAACGGTTCGAGTCCGCGGCGCTGCATCCGCCGCATGGCGAGTGGTATGCGCGAATCACCACGCTGAGGCCGGGGTCCGCCAGTCCGGGCAAGGCGCTGAAGCTGCTCGCGGCGGTCGCAATCGCGTTGATCGCTCTGAACCTCTACGCGCCCGGTGCGCCGACGATCCTCGAGCGAGTATTCGCGTCCGCGATACTGGCATCGCTCGCGCTTCCGGTCTGGCTATGGATGTCGGGGGCGGATCGAACGATCCCGTTCATGCCGTTCCTGACGCTGATGTTCATCTATTCATACGCGCTGCCGGTTTTCCTGTTGAGGCACTATGTCATTGGACTGTTCAAGCCGCCTATTGCCCCGCATTTCATCACGCTGGCGCTTGGATACTCACTACTCGCTCTCTACTGCATGTTCGCCGGATACTATGGACCGGCGAGATGGCTATTCGCACCGATACTACCGCGATTCAACTTGCAATGGCGCGACGAGCGAGTAGTGCGGATGGTCGCGCTGATGCTGGGAGTCGGGGGATTGTTCTTGTCCTCCTCGCATGGGCTGCCCGGGAGCCTGGCCCAGATCGGCGTATTCGCGGCTGACTTATCGATGGTTGGAATCTGCACACTGGTCGCGCTTCAGTTGGCGGGAAGACTGGATCGGATCACATCGGCATTCGTCTGGGGGTTTCTGCTTCCGGTCAGAATCGCAATCGGCCTGGGCGGCGGCTCGTCCGGGGGCCCTCTGATGGTCGGCGTCGCCGTCGCAATCATTTTCGCTTCCGTGCGCCGATCGATCCCATGGAAGACGCTGCTGCTGGGCACTATTGCGGCGGTGTTCATCATTCGACCGGCGGAGGTGCCATATCGAGCGGCGACGTGGAGCGGAAGACAATCGGACGCGGGCGAGATCGAGAAAGGCCGCCTGTACGGAGATATTCTTTACCGCATCACGATCGGCGGGGAAGTGGATCCGCAAACTCTGATCGAATTCGGAAGCCTGCGCCTGGCGCAATTCACAACGTTCGGCGAAGTAATCGCGGACACGCCCGCAATGGTGCCTTTTTGGGGGGGCGAGACTTACTATCCGATCCTGTTCAAACCGATACCGCGCGCGGTCTGGCCCGACAAACCGGAAGAGATGAGCGGACAGACGTTTGGCCATCGTTACGCCATGATCTCCGCCGGGAACACCGGCACTTCGATCAATTTGCCGCAGCTAGTCGAGTTATATGCGAATTTCGGACTAATCGGAGTGATCGCGGGGATGTTCTTATTCGGGTTGATCTACCGGCTGCTGATCGAGATGTACGTTCATCCCGGAATGGGGCTCGGCGCCATGGTTGGCGGCGTTTACGTTTTGTCGAAATTGCTTGATATCGGCTCCGCCACCTCGATGGTTTTTGGCGGGATCCCATGGAGCATCATCTTCATCGCGCTGATTGGCTTGCTGATGCGAGCCGCAGAGGTTGACGCGATGACGCTAGGCGGTCTTAGCTCAGAAAAAGGAGTCCGTCATGCCTGATCCAGCAACAATTCAACGCGAATATTACCGTGCCGGACAGAATCTCCGCCCTGGTCTGAACTGCTGATGCCCCAGAATGATGCAACCGCGGGCGCGACGCGCTCGATTCCCATATTGGCAGCCCGGAGCCTGATTCTATCGGCGATCGTGCTAGTTGCTGCGCTGCTGATGCATCCGCGAATCTCGGTGACGGATAGTGACGCTTACAACTACATCCAGGGTGCATATTCTTTCAGGCTGGCCACGGATACAAGAACCTGAATGGCGAGACACTGAATATCGAGCCACCAGCCTACTCGCTGTTCTTGTCACGCTTTGGGTCGCCGCTGCGGGCCGCATTCGCGATCAACTATTTCTCGCTCGCGCTCGCCGCCGGCCTGGTTTATCTGCTTGCCGAGAATGCCGGCTGGTCAAGTCTGGCGTCGGCGGGCCTTGCTCTGGTGCTTGGGGTGGGCTTCTTTCGAGACCTGGCCAAGTTTGCAAAACCCGACATCCTGAATTACGCGATCTTTTTGCTCGGCGCGCGATGCGTAGCCGATAACAGCGCTAGGCTTAGGACTGTCGGAGGGTGCCTGTGGGCCCTTCTCACGCCGCTGAAGCTGGTCTCGGTTGTTTTTGTGCCGGCGATGATTGCGTCCGATCGCCTTCTCTCGACTGAGCGCCGCCCATTATCATTTGCGCGATATGCAATCATCGTTGTGATTTGGGCATCCGCCATTGCCGGGATATTTGTTTTCAATTACCTGACTATCGGCGCAATGCTGGTGCCGGTGATCAATGCCAGCCTTCCTCACAGGCTCATCAGCGGATTCGGCGAGTTCGGTTTTTTCTTCTTTCGGGCGTTTTTGGCGAACTGGTATGGTTCGATCCGGCGGTGGGAGGCCTATGTTCCTTTCTGCCTGGTCCTGATAATCGCCCTCATATGCCTGAGCACGCTGCGGCGAGCCCGCGGCGGCAGACGATATTTGTATCTCGGTGGAACGATATTCGGTCTGACCTGGCTTTTGCTGATCGTCAGCCACTTCGACACAGATCCGCGAATAATGGCCTATGGCCTGCTGGTGATGCTGCTGGCTGTGAGGCCAATACCGGGTGCGCAGCGCTACTGGTTGGCCTACGCGTGCGCGACCATGCTGCTCGCATTGGCCAACTCCTTGACCACCAATTCCCTGGGAGCAAACGATCCACGTTACGCAAGGCTCGGGCGGGAGATTGCTTCGGTGAGCCTGCCGCGAGCCGAAATCGTATCGAATTCTGAGCACCTTCTCGATATCCAGGCGCGCGTGCCCACTCGGCCTGTGCATCGTCTTGCCGATGTTCCGGCGGGCGCGCTGTTGATGCGGGTCAATCTGCAGAGTTTCGACGCAATTACAGTGATGACCTGGCCCATCGAAGAGCCTCCGACAGATTGGACCGTGATCGCCACGTGGCCGGAGGCAACGCTCTATCGCAAACCCGCTGTCGAACCTCCATCGACGGGTCATCTCGCGCCCGCCTCGCATGCTGAATAGAGGCGCCCCCATGACTGACCCGCTGATTCGCGTCTTCGGATGGTGCGTGCGCGCCCGTTCATCTATTGAACACTACGGGATCGGGCATGAATCTGTATCGGACCGCATCGCATGTCGCGCTACTCGGCATCAAGCCAGGATCGTAAGAGTGATTTCTTCAGACAAAGACGCCGGCACTATCCGCGTCCGCCGCGCCGCTGAGGTCGCCCCGATGGACAAAAATATACAGCTGACCCAGCTCAGCCATCACACGATCATTTGGCCGGTGGTGGAGAAGTGGCTGCCACCTGCGCCCGCCCGGGTTCTCGATGCCGGCTGCGGCGGGGGACAACTTAGCTATCGGTTGGCTAAGCTGGGCTACCGTGTTACCGGCATCGACCTACCGGGTCCATCACTGGAAAAGGCACGCGCGCTGCTCGCTTCCTCGGATTGTAGCTGGGACATTATCGCCGGTTCGGTCGAAGAATTTAGCGGCGCAAATCACGCCTTCGACGCCCTGGTCTCAATCGAGGTCATCGAGCATCTATATCGGCCCGTGACCTTCTTGAAGAACATGGCGGGCGCATTGCACCCTGGCGGCATCGTAATCCTGAGTACGCCCTATCACGGCTGGCTGAAGAACGTTGCGATCTCCGCGCTGGGTTTGTGGGATTGGCACCACCAGCCCCTAGATGAGGGCAACCACATCAAGTTCTGGTCTAAGCGGACGCTGAATGCCGCTCTGGTAGCGGCAGGGCTTGAGGCGGTTGAATGGCGAGGTGTCGGACGGATCCCCTTTTTGTGGAAATCAATAATGGTGAAGGCACTCAAGCCAACTGAGTATTCCTCATAAGAGGGGAGCCGGGCGGGGAATAGTCGCCCAGGATCGTAAGAGTGATTTCTTCAGACGAAGACGCCGGCGCTGTGCGCGTCCTGTACGTAAGTCCGTTCTTCGCACCGGCGTGGGTTTATGGCGGGCTGGTCGAGTCGGCGTATCAGTTTGCCCGGCATCTGGCGCGCGCGGGAGCGGCGGTTCGGGTGCTGACTACGGACGCGAACGGTTCGGGAAGGAAACTGGACTCGGCGGAGAAGGCGCCGTACGCGCTCGGCCAAGGATTCGAAGTTCGCTACTGCGGGCGAGTCGCGCGTCAATCGGTATCGCTCGAACTTCTCGGCGCGCTCGCCGAACACGTGCGCTGGGCCGACGTGGTTCATCTGCACGCGGCGTACTCGTTTCCGACCATTCCAACCTTGCTCGTGGCGCGGATGCTGGAACGGGCCGTGGTGTGGACTCCGCATGGCGCGCTGCAGCGCTGGAGCGGGTCGCGGCGAGTGCGGTTCAAGTCGCTGTGGGAGAAGGTGTGCAAGCTGGTTGCGCCGCGCGGGTTGGTGCTTCACCTGACCTCGGAGAGCGAGGTCGAAGAAACTCGCGCACGCTTTCCGCGCGCCACCATCGAACTAATTCCTAACGGAGTCGAGATTCCGCAATCACTTCATCGCGAGCCACGCGGCGCTGAGCTGCGGCTCGGATTTGTCGGCCGCCTCGATCCCAAGAAGGGAATCGAGAATCTGCTCGCCGCCTGCCGCATGCTCAAAGAGCGGAGCGGGCCGGTTTTTTCGCTCGCGATCGCGGGTTCGGGCTCGAGCGACTACGAGGCGAAACTTCGCCGCGAGATCGATCACCTCGATCTGTCCAACGAGGTCGCGCTGCTTGGCGACCTGCGCGGCGAGGAAAAACAGCGGATGTTCGAGCGGACCGACGTCGTCGTGGCGCCGTCGTTCACTGAGAATTTCGGGATAGTGGTAGCCGAAGCGCTTGCGCACGGCGCCGCCGTGATTGCGAGCACCGGTACTCCGTGGAAAGAAGTCGAGCGGACCGGCTGCGGGCTGTGGGTCGGCAACGATCCCGCGAGCCTGGCGGGCGCAATCAGCACAATAAGCTCGATGCCCGTCGCCGAGATGGGCGAGCGCGGACGGCGGTGGATGGCGGCAAGCTTTTCGTGGGACAAATGCGCGCTGGAAATGCTGGCGCTCTACAAGGACCTGCTGGCGCAGCGCGGCGATCGGGATGCTCGCCGCCGTGCATCAGCGGCAAGCCGATGCAGCTCTGCGCGTGGTTGGGCGGATGGGACGCCGCCACCGGGACGATGACAACGTTGGCGCGCCGCGAGTGGTTATTCATTGCACTGGTGGCTGCGTTCTGCGCGATCTTTATGCTCGAGTATCCGGCCTCGTTCGCAATTGCCGACGAGTGCGAGATCCTCTCGCTCGCCTACAGCATCGCGCACGGCACGGTTTATCCCGACCGTGCCGGACTGCTCACCTGGAACCCGTCGATGGAGCTCGCGGCCGGCGGCCACCGCATCGTCAAGTACTCGCCGTTTCACGCGATGCTACTGGCGCCGGCGGTTGCGAGCGACTGGCGGCTCGGGTTCCTGGTGAGTGCGGCGTTTTTCATCGTGGGCGCGTTTGCGGTGCGCGCGATGCTGCGGGAGGCGGGACTCGCGACCGACTGGTGCATCCTGTATTTCATCCTGCCCGGGATGCTCTACTACTCGGCGACGCTGATGGCCGCCGTTCCGAGCGCGGCGATGGGCGCAGTCGGGGTGGCTCTGCTGTGGCGCGAACGCCCGCGCCGCGTCTGGGGAGCACTCGCGCTTGGCGCCGCGGTCCTGCTGCATGAGTGGATGGCGGTATTTGCGATCGCGTCGGCGGGAGCGTGGTGGCTGTCGCGGCCGCGCGCCGGGCGCTGGTCCGACGCGGTGGCGCTCGCGGCGGGCGCCGCGCCGGCGATCATTGCGCTCGGGGCGTACAACTATGCCACCACGGCGTCAGCGCTGCGGGGAGGCTATGCGATCAACGGCGAGGCCTTCTGGTTTACCGGCGAGCACTTCGCGTCATTCTTCCCGTTCTACGTCGCATCGATCGTGATTTTCCCGGTGGCAGGACTTGCGGCGCTTTCGCCGCGGTGGTCGCGAGGTTGGCAACCCCCCGCCGCGGTGGCTGCCGTAGTGATAGCAGCGTCGCTCTACGGTTATCGCGACGGCCTTACCAGCGGACTCGCGCCGGCGGCGGCGATGCTCGCGGGCGCGATACCCGGGCAACGCTTTATCCTGCCGGCATCGGTAATCGCGTGCATACCGGCGGCGCGCTGGCTCGATCAGCGGCTCGGGCAACGGGGATTCGCCTGGACCACCGCGAGCCGGAGCGCGGCGCTCGCCGCCTTCGTGGCGTGCTTCGGGGTGATAGCCGCGCTCCACGAGGACTTCCTGCGCGCCAACGCGGCGGTGCAGACGGCGATCGCGCGCGCGGTTCCGGCCGGAGGACAAATCGAGGGCGCCGGCGAGGTGCTCAAGGAACTCGCGCCCGTGTACCGAAACGTCCGGCTGCGCCAAGTGGCTCCCGACGATCCGAATGTCGCGGCCTCCGCCGATTCATACCTGGTCTGGATGGGCGCGCCCGGCGCGCAGCCGCCGCCGGATTGGACGCGCGGCAGGAGGACCGAACTGGTCCGTGCGCGGTCGTGGGCATGGAATCGCGACCTATGGATCGCGTGGCCGCGCGATGCGCACGCACACGCGGCGGCTTATTTCATCGGTTTGCGCACGGCGACGTGCGCGCAGGAATTTGCCGATATAATGAAAGGTTCAGTTCGCGGTCATCAATGTTAATTGTAGGAATCAACGCATATCACGGCGACGCGAGCGCTGCCGCTATCGTGGACGGCAGGCTGGTGGCAGCCGCGGAAGAGGAGCGCTTCAACCGCATCAAGCACGCGGCAGGCTTTCCGGTCGAGGCCTTGAAGTACGTGGTGTCTGCGGCAGGCGCGTCGCCGCGCGACATCGACATCTTGGCCGTCGCGCGGGATCCGTGGGCGCGAATCATGCGCAAGGCGTGGTACGCGCTTAAGATGCCGTCGGCCGCGCGCGACAGGTTGAGCGCGCAATCGCGCTTTGCGTCGATCGGCGCGGAAGCGGCGCGCGCGCTGGGGGTCGGCGAGAGTTCGATCCCGGTGCGCCGCGTCGAGCATCATCGCGCGCATCTCGCGAGTTCGTTTCTGGTCTCGCCATTCGACCAGGCGGCGCTGTTTTCGATCGACGGGTTGGGCGACTTCGCCAGCGCGATGTGGGGTGTGGGGCGCGGCGGTACGATTTCGCCGATGGGCGCGGTGACATTTCCGCATTCGCTCGGAATCTTCTACACCGCGCTGACGCAGTACCTGGGGTTTCCGAAATACGGCGACGAATACAAGGTGATGGGGCTGGCGTCGTACGGGGAGCCGGAGATGCTCGAGGAGTTCCGCAAGATCGTGATCGCGCCGGACGGCGGGCGCATGGATTTCATGCTCGCGCCGGAATACTTCACCCATCAGAGGTCGGGCGGGGAGATGACGTGGCGCGCAGGCGAGCCCACAATAGGCAGGCTGTACTCGGACTTCCTGGTGACCCGGCTGGGCCCGGTGCGCGACCCGGCCGAGCCGGTGAACAAACGCCATATCGCGATCGCGGCGTCGATGCAGCGGCGGCTCGAGGAAGTGATACTCGATCGGCTGCGCAACCTGCAGCGCGCGACCGGACTGAAAAAGCTCTGCCTTGCGGGCGGGGTCGCCTACAACTGCGTCGTCAACGGCAAGATCCTGGAGCAGACGGGCTTCGAGGACATCTATATACAGTCGGCGGCGGGCGACGCGGGGCTGGCGATAGGCGCGGCTTTCGATCAATGGCATTCGAGCGCATCGCGGCCGCGCGAGTTTGTGATGGAGCACGCCAATTGGGGTCCCGAATTCCGCGCCGACGAGATCGCGGCATTACTCAGTTCGCGCGAATCTGAAATAGCCAGTCAGGGCTGCGTGATTAGCAAGATCGAAGATGAAGACGAACTCTGCCGCGTGACTGCGGCGACGATCGCGGATGGGCAGGTGGTGGGATGGTTCCAGGGGCGGATGGAGTGGGGTCCGCGGGCGCTGGGCAATCGCAGTATCGTGGCCGACCCGCGCCGGGCCGGGATGCGCGACATCCTGAATTCGAAAATCAAGCGCCGCGAAATGTTCCGGCCCTTTGCGCCTTCGATTCTGGAGGAAGCCGCCGCTGACTACTTCACGCAGTCGTATCCGTCACCGTTCATGCTGATGGCATACCCGGTGCGGCCCGAGAAGCGCGCGGTAATTCCGGCCACGACGCACGTTGATGGAACGGGAAGGCTACAGACAGTGAATGCGCGGCAGAACCCGCTATACCACAAGCTGATCCGCGAGTTCGGCCGTCAGACGGGAGTACCGGTGCTGCTCAACACCTCCTTTAACGAAAACGAACCGGTGGTTTGCCGCCCTGAAGAGGCGCTCGATTGTTTTCTCAGAACGAAAATGGACCTGCTGGTAATGGGACAGTTCACCATCCGCCGTGGCGGCGGGAATTAGCTATCGTCGCGGGCCGAAAGATGCGTATCATCATAACTATAACTTCAAGTCACGAAGCTGGGTTAGTCTTGCACACCCAGCATAGGAGTTGTTCATGAAGAGAGTCCTGGTCACTGGCGCCGGTGGTTTCATCGGTCACCATCTGGTGAGTTATCTCAAGAGAAAGGGCGACTGGGTGCGCGGCGCGGATCTGAAACGCCCCGAATATGAGCCGAGCGCGGCCGACGACTTCGCGCTGTTAGACCTGCGCCGGTGGGAAAACTGCCTGAAGGCGACCGATGGAATCGACGAGGTATACGCACTCGCCGCCGACATGGGAGGAATGGGTTTCATCTCGGCGCATCACGCCGAGATTCTCCGCAACAATTCGTTGATTAACATTCACACGATTGACGCGGCGCGCGAGAATGGCGCGAAGCGCTACCTGTACACTTCGTCCGCCTGCGTTTACCCGGAGTATAGGCAGACCGACCCGAACGTCACACCGCTCAAAGAAGAAGACGCCTACCCGGCGCAGCCGCAGGACGCCTATGGTTGGGAGAAGCTCATAACCGAGCACCTATGCACTCACTACCGGGAAGATTACGGGCTCGAGACGCGCATCGTGCGCTTCCATAACATCTTTGGCCCGCTGGGCACCTGGGATGGCGGTCGCGAGAAGGCGCCCGCCGCGTTGTGTCGTAAGGTGTCGCTCGCCAAGCTTAACGGGCAATCCGAGATCGAGATCTGGGGCGACGGCGAGCAGACGCGCTCGTTCTGTTACATCGATGATTGCCTGGAAGGCATCTACCGGTTGATGCGCTCGGATTATCGGGAGCCGCTCAACCTTGGCCAGGATCGACTCGTGACTATTAACCAACTCGCCGATATTGTCGCTGTGGCGGCGGGGATCAGCATAACCAAGAAGCACGTGCCAGGCCCGCAAGGCGTGCGCGGCCGCAATTCCGACAACACCCGGCTGCGCCAAGTTCTCCATTGGGAGCCCGAGATAAGCCTGGAAGAAGGTTTCAGACGCACCTATCTCTGGATCGACCAGCAGGTGCGCGCGGCCGATCATCGGGTCGCGGCCGGATCACTCGGCCCACTGGAGAATCCATCGAGCGCGGCGCGCCGCGGCTCCGCATCGTAATCCTATGGCAGGCGCGGAAAAGCAAAATGCTTTTCCGCCGGCGCCATCAGAGTCGGCGCGCGATTTCTGGATGCGTTCAATTCCGGTTAGTCAAACGCGAGTATTATTCTTAAACCGTTCGTTCTGGCCTGACCGCGAAGCTACCGGTCAATTCCTGACCGAACTTTGCGACGATCTTTCGCGCGACCACGAGGTTACAATCGTGGCGGGTCCGTCGCGTGAGAGGGGTTCTGCGGGCTTTCGTTTATGGTCGCACGAACAACGCGGCAAGGTTTCGATCGTTCGCACCTGGGGGACGGGATTGTCAAAGTCGAACCTGCTCGGCCGATTAGTCAATCTGGGTACCTACTACCTATTGGCGGCAGTAGTGGCATTGCGGCTGCCGCGCCCCGATGTAATAGTCGCCGAGACCGATCCTCCGCTGCTCGGCGCGCTGGCGGCGGTCCTGAAACGGCGCTGGGGATGCAGGCTGATTTACAACGTGCGGGATCTTTATCCAGATATCGCGGAAGCTACCGGCGGAGTGCGCAACCCGTTGCTGCTCGGGTTGCTGCGGCGCGCCAACGACTACGCCTACCGGCGCGCCGACCTGATCGTGACGCTCGGCCATGATATGGCGGCTCGAATCGTCAACAAGGGCGTCCCGGCGGACAAGGTGGTGGTGGTTCCGGATTGGGTGGATTGCGAACGCATCCGTCCGCTCGAGAGCAATCCACTGCGCCGCAACTTCGGGGAAAAGTTTGTCGTGATGTATTCGGGCAACATCGGACTTTCGCAGCAACTCGAGGCCGTGCTCGAGGCCGCCGACCGGCTGCGCGATGACGAGCGCATTCTGTTCGCAATGATCGGCGAAGGCGCGCGCAAAAAGTGGCTCGAGGAACGGGCGCGCTCGATGGGATTGCCCAACGTGATTTTCCTGCCCTATCAGCCGCTGGAGAATCTGGCCGAGTCGCTGACTGCCGCCGATCTCCATCTCATTCCGCTGGCGCCGGGTGCGGCGGGATGCCTGGTGCCGAGCAAGGTATACGGAATCCTGGCGGCAGGCCGGCCATTCATCGCAATGATGGAGGCGAGTGCGGAGGTTGCGCAAATCGCGCGCGAAGACGCGGTCGGTTTTGTCGTACGGCCGGGCGACGTCGATGGTCTCATCGGCGCGATCCGCGAGGCGGTCGATGCGCCGGAACGCCTCAAGCAGATGGGTGTGCGGGCGCGCCGTCTGGCAGAGCTGCGGTTCGATCGGATCAAAGTTACCGGCAGGTTCGGCTCGGTGCTGGCCAGCGTCGCGATGGAGAATTAGCGGCTGGCGCGGACAGTCGCAAGTGATTGACGTGCCGTTCGCGGCATTGGCGATCGGGGCGGCACGATACCGGTTGCCTGGCATCAAGGAGGGCATTGTCGATGAGTCGCTTGTTCCGCGCGCTCACTTACCCAGAGGCATACCGGGCGCAGCTTTCCCGGCGCATATCAAGCGCTTGCGACTGGGCAGCTACTTGCAGCGACTCGAAGTTGAGGCAATTGAACGACCGTGGTACGGACGGTGCGTTTATCATGCGGCCGTTCAGGCGCATGCGCTGGGGCCTTGCGCTATGACGGTCGTTGAGATGGGCGTGGCGGGGGGGCATGGCCTCCTGTGCCTTACGACCATGCGGATGAAGGGGAACGACTCATTGGAGTCGGCATTACCATTTATGGTTTTGACGCCGCCAGCGGCCTCCCGCGCAGCGATGATCCACGCGACCTGCTCTATTGCTGGCCCGCTGGCTCGTTCGAGATGGACATTGCGCGATTGCGTGAACGGATAGGATCGCGTGCGACTCTTCTAGTATTGCCGCTTGAAAATCCGCCGACCGGCGAACCGTCGCTTATTGAAGCGCAAACAGAAAGACGCCTGCCTCAAACTTAGGTGATTCCCAAGCGTCTGCGGTCACGCTCGAGCATGGGCGGTATATTTCGCCCCGGTCGCGGTGAGCGTGGTAGGACAAGCCATCGGTGACGTTCTGAAGCCGGCCAAGGGATCAGAGTTTGAAAGCCGCCCACTACCCCATACTGCTCGCTCCTCTGTATCCTATTGCCCAGACTTCTCTCTGCGTCTGAAATAAGCCTAGCAAATCACGGGCTAAGGTCGCACGGTAAGAATCGTACCGGTGACTATAGGGGCTGGCGCTTGAGCGCCGCCGCCATTGAAGATATCTCCGACAGATACAAGCTGACCATTTACTTGAAAGGGCGAGCCGGCGGGATAAATGTTTCCCATAGACGACAAGCCTCCCCCTGGACTAAACGTAGACTCCAGGACAACGAAGTTCGAGGCGGCTGTTACGTTGCTGCTATGGAAGTTGTTGTTTTTCAACACCAGCGGGCCGGGTGTTAGATCCTGAATCCCATTTATTCCGGCTGGAATACTGCTAACATCGAAATCGCCGTTTTCTACCAGGATCGGCCACGGAGCCCCAGTTGCACCGTCCGTAAGCACAAGCTGCCCAGAGCCTACGCTGACGGCGTGGTACAGGGCGATTGTATCGCAAGGGGATCCCACATGAAGATCTATTGTGTTATTCGTAAATCTAGGATTCCATGCGTGAAAACTGCCAGCCCCTTCAACGCCTATACCCTCATCACAATTGCTAAAAGAGCCGTTCCTGACAAGATTGAACTTGGATTCACAGTTTTCTATAGAGAGGCCCCTTCCACCGCTGCATTGGACAGAGACATCCGTGAGAACGTGCAGCTCATTGTTCTGGGTAGATTGGTGACTAAACCTGAACCCCGCGATTGTCGAACCGTTACACGAAATGTCGTCATAGCGGTTATCGGTAGATATCTGGACTAGTGGAGGTATGTTGTCGGTGTCCATGCATACTCCGATTGCGCCTGCACCACTTGTTATGGAAAAATCCTTGAAGTAGGACATTTGAACCTGGTTAAGCGCAAAGACGACCCCGCCGCTCGGGCCGTCCCAGCGAAATATTGTCTGTCCGCTCGTAGCGGGCGCCAGACCGTTCACTCTGAATCCAGACTTGAGGTACACGTTGATCGTCGAGGTGATGGAATAAGTCCCCTGAGGAATCAGTCCCACTTGCCCGCTGCCAACAGTGTTGAAGAAAGATTGTACAGCTGCGGTGCTGTCGGTGGCTCCAGTTGGATCGGCACCGAAGTCCTTGATGAGGTCATAGACACCTGGGGTCTGAGCGGCCAAAGCTGTTTCCGAAGTCGTGAGCATGACCAAGGTCGTGACGGCGACTAGCATACGCAATAGCGTGGTTCCAATATGTGCAAGGTTGCGAGTTGAAGTTAGCAAGAGTTGCCTCCGCTTGTTTAGCACTATATTTTGCTGGGGCTAGGGTCTGCTACTCTCTACTGTATCTAAATTAGCGCTGGTTATGTTCACTTTTGCGGTAGACCAATTCCGGACAGCGGAACAGTTTGGGACCCACCAGAGCCGCTGCTATCAACCCAGAACTTACCGAGACCAAGACCCTCCGCGGTCGGTGAGAAACGAAGCCGATAAGTACACCGTTCATGTGCACGCAAAACGCCTTCGCAAGTACTGCCTGAATGGTGGAACTCGCCTGTAATTTGGGCCCTTTTTAACCATATTTTAACGCTGCCGGTGTTCGTCGCGATGAGCGTCACGCGGACGCTCTTTGCTTTAACGGCCGTGTCGCCGAAAGTTATTGATGTCGGCCGGAGTGTGAGAGCCTGCGGAGTCATTGTCGGCGTCGGACTCGGCGTCGGCGTTGGAGTAGCCGTCGCCGATGGCGTAGAGGTATCGGTAGTTGTCGATGTGGCTCTAGGGGTTGCCGTTGCAGTTGCCGCCTGAGTTGTAGTTGCGGTCGAGGTCGCAGTCGCCGTTGAAGTCGCGGTCGGCGTGGGCGTCGCCGTTGGGGTTGCCGTGGCCGTCGCTGTCGGCGTGTCTGTCGCCGTAGCGGTTGCTATAGCTGTTGACGTTGCAGTTGCCGAAGCCGTTGCCGTTGCAGTCGGAGTAGCCGTCGCTGAAGGCGTGGCGATAATCGTCACCCTGGGAGTGGCAGTCGGCGTTTGAACTATTGTGGCCCCTAATTCCACCGGCAACAGGCCGAGCGAAGTACTGACGTCACCCAATGAACTGATGCTCGCTTGCCCTGCTAGTGGGAAACTTCCTGGATAGAGGCAGCCAATTGAGACCGCCGAACCGCTAGCGGCCGATTGCCCCACGAGGATCCGTAAGTTGGAAGGCGAAGAAGTTGAAATAAACCAGTCATTCGATAGAACCAAAGGTCCGGAACCGGCATCGTTAATGACGGTTTGATTGGCACCTGCCGAAATTTGGCCTCCCTCGATCTTAATAGGCAAAGCGTCTGTGGCATCGACCGCAAGAAATTGACCAGCGCCTAGGCTTTGCGGCGTGTAGAGTCCCGTTGAGCCATTCTGGGAGCCTAGGTGCACGTCTGTTGTATTATTCGAGAAGGAGAGGTTTTCGGATAAAAAGGCGCCGCTGGTCGCGTTCACGCCAGTGGCACAATTGGCGATGGTACCATCTACGAAATCGTGCCCTACGCTCGAACTGCTCAGAATCTGAATGCCGTCTCCTCCAGAGCAGTGGATGTCGAAATGTTCAATTCGGTCGAAGCCGTATGTTCCACCCGTATTACTGAACTGGAACGCGGCAACGCTAGATCCTTCGCATCCTACGTCGACAAATCGATCAGAGCTTGCATTGGTTGCAGCGAAGCAAACACCGACGCTCCCGGAGCCCCCTTGTACGGCGAAGTGCTGAAAGTACGAATCTGCCACTCCACTTAGTGCAAAGACAGTGCCTCCCGAAGTGCCATCCCAGCGAAAAATTGTAGCCCCCATGACTCCGCCACCTAGACCGGCAAAACGGATCGAATTGCGTCCTTGTATGTTGATAGTACTCGCGATGGAGTAAGTTCCCGGGGGTATCACGCCTCCAAATCCGTTATTGATTGCCGAGACAAACCCTTGTACGGCTGCAGTGCTGTCCGTTGTGCCGGTGGGGTCCGCCCCCAGGTCGGCGACGAGGTTAATCTGACCGTATGTCTCATCTCCATACATTCCCGGAACTGGGGTCGGAGAAATCTCGGAAGACGGCTCGATGGTACTATCCCGGTCCGGTTTCTTCCCTGACACCCCGGCTCCGGCGTTTGCCGCTACGGCCTGCGCCGTCGTAAGCGAAACCCAAAATAGAACAGAAAGCGCGACGTTCATTTTGCGCCAGCTTATCATCGGCGTTTAAAGTTGGGGCCCTTCGATGATCGTTGGGAGCTGCACGGGAATCTGGTCGTTTACGCCTACGTCGCCGACAGAGATGACGCGTTCGGGCCCCGGCCCGAAAGGAGTGTTCAGGCTTGAGAGCGGATCGAGCGTGTACTCATTCCCGAGGCTCAGAAGAGTGGACCCCGACGCGAAGGCAGTTCCAGTTCCGATTAGCGAAGCTGGGTTACAACCATCGCACTCGAACAGATTGT
This sequence comes from Deltaproteobacteria bacterium, assembly GCA_003135135.1. Classification (GTDB taxonomy): domain Bacteria; phylum Desulfobacterota; class Binatia; order Binatales; family Binataceae; genus Binatus. Next base: position 33,649 of record PLDK01000007.1, on the reverse strand, counting down.
TTTCCAGGATCAATGGCCCGAGCGATTGATTCTGAACTGCAAAACCCGGAGCCGACAGAATCGCCAATCGCCAATTTTTAACTAATATCGGCAACGGTGCGTTGGCAGGCCCATCAATAGTCACAAGGCTAACCATTGATTCGGTCTGACCGCTGTATAAAGCGATTGGTGCATTCGCATTTGTGACGTGAATGTTGGTCGTCGTGGGGTATTCAAAGTCCAGGCCGATCGCGCTTACGCTGCCGGCCTCAATTTCGAGCGCCCGATTACAATTATCGGCGGAGCCAGCAACAATTCGGTTGAAGACCGTGGCTGCGTCGAGAAACTGAAAGCCATCACCGCCTTCGTCATCGCACAGAACGTTGTCGTTGATAAGCACGTGATGGCCGCCGTCTTGCCCGCTAATTCCGCCAAACCGGAAGGCCGCGATCGACGGAGCGCGACATTGAATGTCTTCGAAGCGATCGTGTGAAGACGGGCTGGTATCCGTATCTATACATATACCGACACTGTTGGATTCCAAGATGAACAAGTGTTCTAACGAAGAGTAACTCGTCCCCTCCAGCGTGATCACTGTTCCTCCGGCAGCCCCCGTCCACGATAGAACCGGAGAACCGAAGGATCCGCCCGCCGCGCCTACAATTCTTATTGCTGTTTTGCCGCTAATAGTTAGACCACTCGACACTCTGTAAGTGCCTACAGGAATATATCCTTGCCATCCGTTTGGAATTTGATCAAACAAGGCCTGGAGCTGTTTAGTACTGTCGTTGGTGCCGCTCGGATCCGCTCCAAAGTCCGTGACGAGGTTCAACAGATTTGATTCGCTGGCCGCGCACCTTCCCACACCTAAGGACACTGTCAACACTAGGATTAGACAAACGCTAACTACGCCCGCCCCGCCGTGACTGGAGGTTTTAGCAGAGGTGCAACTCTTATGAGAGGAGAGACTAGAGTGTGCATCCTCCTCGAGCTGCGGCAACGTATATTCGCTAGTCAGGTGTTCATCTGTCATTAGCAATAAGCGCCAGGACCGACTTCGAGCCGTCCAGTCCGAAGGTACTGTGTCTGCGAAGGTCCTCTTGCTTAGCGAAGTCATAAAATGTTTGCTCGATAGTTGTTCGCAATTCTGAACCATAGAGATTTGCTTGCCCTCTGAGTTGATCTCCGCATGACCATTGTGGCTGACGAGTGTCTTAATTGCGGGCTGCCAACTCGAAGAGCCCAGACCGTTAAAGAATGACTAGAGCATCAGGTATGCCATCTCCAGAAGCACGAGCGAGACTGGTGCGAGGACCTAGATGAGCGTTCTTTGAAGAACAGCGATCGGTGTGGATGTCGATGCACACAGTTAAAGACTTGGTGGATCCCTAAGCTTAAGGCCGTGCTCCACACGAGAACGTATCCCACGTTAAAGACCTTGTGAGCTCGCAGACTCAGGCAATTTATAACGTTATACCGGTCATCGGGTCAGATTCGGCACACGGGGCAGTTCGTTACGGCCGACACGAGCAAGGAAAGGTGACAATTGAGGAACAGGATCGTTGGAACCAACATTAGACTGTTTGAGGGCTAAGTCTGACCAGGAATGGTCACTTGCCGGAAGAAGACGCCATAGTCATCACGTCAGACTTCACAGAGGGGCGGTGTAACATATTGTTACACTCCCGTTGAACGATCGCGGGACACTAAATCTCTCTTCGAGACATGGCTTTCGCCGAGCTTAGAAAGGCTTAATGGGGTTATTGGCATAATAGATGGGCTGTTCCTACTAAAAACTCCATTTGAACCGGAATTTGAGCGGCTGCGAGAAGTGCTATGGAATTGAGGCGCTTAAGCGAATCGGGCAGCGATCAGAGCGTCAAAACGGTCGGCCTCTGGTCGAGATCGAAAAGTCTCCGATCCAGAGATCCTCAGACGACCGCGTACCGGCCGCGGCGCAACCATTGGTAAGCAGGAATCAGGGACGAATCAGGCGGCGAGACGGTCGTAGCGATGAAGCAGACCCCGGACTTTCGGGATGGCGACGACTCTTCCGATCTTGCGTGGCATAATCGGGTGTGAGTCGGGGCAATTCTTGTCGAGCGACAGATGCGTGCGGGTGCGTTGGTAATAGTCAATGTACGAGGACAGGACGCGGCGCAGATGGCGCTCGTTGAAGATCACAATGTGATCCAGACACTCGCAACGGATCGAACCGCTCACGCGCTCGACGTAAGCATTCTGCCAAGGTGAGCGTGGCGCCGTGATGACTTCCGTGATGCCCAGCGCTTCGACCCGGCTGCGGAAGTCCGAACCATACGACGCGTTGCGATCGCGCAGCAGATAGCTCGGAGCAGTGTCTCACGGGAACACTTGCGTTATCTGGCGCGAGAGCAAGGCTGCGGTCGGATACTCGGTGACAGCTGTGCGCATGATCTTCCTGCGATCGTGGCCAAGGATGACCATCACGTAGAGCAGCCGAAACGATACAGACGCCACGACGAACATATCGATTGCGGCGATACGGTGGGCGTGATTGCGAAGAAAGCTCCGCCAGGTCGGGGAGGGCGCGCCACGCTTTCGCACCATGTACTTGGCGACCGTAGCTTAGCTGATCTCGATGCCGAGCTTGAGAAGCTCGCCGTGGATCCGGGGTGCTCCCCAGAGCGGGTTGGCGCTGCCCATCTGCCGAATCAATCTACGAACTTCTCGATCTACCGATGGTCGTCCGGACCTCGAGCGCCAACGCCAAAATAGGCGGAAGGCCCTGGCGGTGCCATTGGATGACGGTGGCCGGCTTGACCAACACCATCACCTCCAGACAGCGCGGCCACAATCGGTAGAGCCAGACCCAGAGCAAGCGGTCGCTCGTAAACACGCGGGGCCGACGCGGTCGCTGGCGACGAAGAACGTGCAGCTGGTGACGGAGGGCTAGGTTCTCTAGTTCCAGAACCGCCCGACTGCAGAATCGGCAGGCAACAACCGAGATGACGCGATCGAGCTTATGCATGCAGGCGACACTACGGCGGCCCATCCCAAAACTCTAGACTTTTCGGCGCGTTCGGAGGTTTTGGTAGCCACAGGCGAGCAAGTTTCAGCAGCCGGTTAAAGTCCCTCTTGGAAAAGAACCCGTTCCCTCTATGTTGAGCGATTTGCTTCTTCTGCAATGTCGTGATTCGCGTTGCAACAGAGCTTAGCCGATGATGCACATGACGAATGAGAACGCCAAGTGCAGCTGGCGTCAATTACTCAAAGCAATCTTCGCCCGCGAGCGTAGCCGCGCCTCAATCTGCCGGACCCGCTCGGCGCTGATCCCAAGCCGCTTTCCGATAGCCTGCAAACTGATTCCAGTGATCCTGAGTTCGGCCACCTGCCGTTGCCGCTTAGTGAGAGCTTGCAGCTCGAGGCGCGAAATCACCGCCCCGAACCTCGCGCATCTCTCCTTGAGCAATTGCTCCCGCGCGCTCATGGGCAATTCTTTGCCGGCCGATATCCGGCCGCTTCCGCGGCCTGTGCGTTGGGGAAGCCGGCCCGATTGTGCGGCGCGATTTTGTCGTAATAGGGACAGCCGGGCCACTCGTAAATCATGCTACGGCGGTTGCCAACGATCGGCCCGGCCGCTGCTTTCGAAGCTGCTTGCGCGGATGCGGAAGCACCTTCCGCCGAAGTGGCCAGAGGCCGCGACCTGGCCGCATGGATGTTCCAGTTTTGCGTGTATTCAGCGGCAAGCGTTGGATCATGGATCACCAACAGGTTTTCCGCGTTCCGGTGCTCGGCCGACCAGGTGTAATTGAAGCTGCCGGTGACGACGGTCGCACCGTCGACGATCATGACCTTGTTGTGCATCAGACCCGGTACGGTATCCACGAGGACAGGTACGCCGGCGGAAACAAGGCGCCCCACGGCGTAAGTGTCGCTTCGATCTTCCTTAAGCCCATCGCTCCTAGCGAGAAAGCTAACGATCAAAACCGGGAACGGCCCACCTGGACCAACGCACCTCTCAGGTCTTCGCTTCGTCAAAGCGCGCGCAAACTCGGATTTCAACAACTATCCTATCGCCTTCGTGAGCGGGATCCGCACTTTGTTAGCAGCGTGGGATTTATAGCACTTCCTCGAAAATAAGTACCACGCCGTCTTTTGCATTGAGGATAACAAGGTAAAGCAGTCTTACAACAAAATGCTCACACGGCCTGGGTACAAGGCTCCAGAAGGAGCGTACACAGTTCAGCAGCGGTATGGCCTCTGGCTATGTAAGGACTTTCATTCCTATTCAACGAAACAATGAGTGGGTCACATTTAAGGTGATTTCGCTGCGGCGAGGGGCCAAGGGCCTTCACGTATCAGCGGCTTACTGCTTCTGCCCGACGAAATCGGGTTTGCGCTTTTCGACGAAGGATTTAACCGCCTCCTGATGATCCTTGGTGTTGAAGGTCATTATCTCGTACGCGAGCGAGGCGTCCATAATCAAATTGGACTGCTGCTTGAGCCACCTGTTCACCGCAAGCTTGCTCCATCGAATCGCCCAGGTCGGACCGTCGGCGAGCTCCTGCGCGAGCTCGCGCGCCTTGGGCATAACCTGCTCCGGCGCGACCGCATAATTCACCATCCCGATACGGCCGGCCTCGGCGCCATTGATGAAATTGCCGCGCATCAGGAATTCCTTGGCGCGATGGGGCCCGATCAGCAACGGCCAGATAACCGCGCCGCCGTCGCCCGCCGCAAGCCCCATTTTGACGTGGGTGTCGGCAAAGCGGGCCTTTTCCGATGCCACGATGATATCGCAAAGCAGGGCGAGCGTCGCTCCGAGACCCACCGCATCACCATTGATGGCGCCTATGATGGGTTGTTCTACGTCGAGGAAATTGTCAACCAGGCGCCGCCCGTCGGATGCCGCTATCGGATCGCGTGTTCGCCCTTTTCCTTTCTGGCCGCTGGGGCCGGCCAGGTTTCCGGCCGCCATTCCCTTTACGTCGCCGCCGGCGCAAAAAGCGCGCCCCGCACCGGTCAGTATAATCGCGTTGACATCGTGATCGGTGCGGACATCGATCCAGATCTGCTCCAATTCATGATGAAGAATGTTGTTGACAGCGTTGAGCGAATCGGGCCGGTTGATCGTGATCGTCGCGACGCGCTCCGCCACTTTGACTTTGAGGAATTCATAGTCGCTGTAATCAGTAACCACGATGATAAAACCTCCTGTTGCTCTTGCCAGAATATATACCATGCGACTCTGATTGGTTAACGCAGCGTTGATTCATATCGTGGCTCGCTAACGGAATGGCGCCGCCGACATGTTTCCTCCGATAAGAGCGTTTGATGAGGGTGCTTGGTTCCCCGCGTCGGCAGGGAGTGCTGACCAATAGTTATCGCCGCGCATGAGCGGACCTTTAATTTATACTCTTTACTTGCCTACCTGAGCACAAATGAGCGAGACGTTCGACAGCTTAGACGTGTTAAGCCGAATGTTACAGTTTAAGACAGCATGTTGAGTTCTGAGCACTTTCTGTCGATTATCTTGACTTTTGGTTACCTGGGGCACGGTATTAGAAACAACGCCGTAGTGCAGTATACCGCCAAATAGGAGAGTATATTTCGTCCAAGCTCAGAGGTACCTGGTATTAGGCTTAGTTGGCGAGCTGAGCCGTTGCGAGGCCTCGGCGGGATCTTCGCATGACCAGTATCACTCGGAATATTAGAGGGCTGACAGATAAACTCCCTTCATCCAAGGAGCTTGACCGGCTCGGGACGAACGGAATGTTAGCATTGATTCATGACGCGGTCGGTCACCTCATCACTCCGGTCCACAGCCTTCCCAAGGTGTTGCCTGTTCTCGAGCAAGTCGCGGACGCGTTGATTGAACAACAGCTGCTTTTAAAACAAATCTTGACCCTTCGGAAAGACCCGGTGTTGGAGCACTTCGCCGCTCATAAGCTCGAAGAGTTTCCCTCGCTCTCCCATTCGGTTCTCAAGCGCGATCTGCGCTTTGTTTCAGTCAGTGAATCCTACTGTCATTTGTTTCAATTCAGCCCGGTCCAATTCCAGCGTATGTCACTCGAGCAGCTTCTTCATCCAGCGGACATCCCGCGATTTTCCAAAATCGCCAAACTGTTGTTAAACGGCAAGATCGATTCATGCGAGCTTGTCGAGTGGAGAGCTACCGGTAACCGCAGCTTCGTGCTCACGAAAGATACCCTCTGGGGGATTGGTAGGCACCAAGTGCGAGGGCCCCAATATATTGCTACAGTCTCTGAACAAATCGCGGACCAAGACGAGGCGGCGATGCTCGTCGAGCGCGCCAAGTTGAGAAATCGTGGACGTGCCAACACAGCACGGACCAAAGTAAGTGCGCGAACAGCGTCTGTCGGAGACATTTTCAATGGCGGTGGAGATCAAGGTCCAGGTTCGGTCTCGCTTGGTTGAATAACTCCCGGTGGTCGGTCCTGACGGACTCCGTCCGCCAGGACCGACCGAAAAACATTACTCACTCAAGCGACAACCAACCGAGGGAAGCCGCCTGATCATGCCCGGCCGATCCACAACATTTGACAGTGCGTTGGGAAAAGCTGCCGAAGGGCACGCGGGTGAAAGTCCCGTCCGACCAGAGCCGTAGCGGGCAGGGTTGGAACCGAGTCTTGCGGGCGTCGCGGTAACGCGGGGCGATCATCAGGCGACCGACTCTACTCATTTCGGCTTGGTTTTGGGTGCAGACCAGGTTCACCGATCGCGATAGGTCCATTCATTTATTGAGGAATTCTCAGCGACCAATTTATGGGCCGCTCTGAGGACCGGATCGGCTGCGTCGGCTCGGTTTCGTGCCCAACTGAACCAATCGCGAGTCTCCGCCGGCAATTCATGCTCTCCCAGCGTTTTCTTCGCGCGTTCCTCAAGTTCATCGAGAAAGATGCGGACAATACTAGCCTGGCGCGACAACGTTGCCAGTTCACAGATGTGTCGCCATCTTGCGGCGTCGATGCGCCGTAGCCGTTCCTGCTCCATACGCCGTCTCTCTAACTCCTGCCGCTGCCGCTCCTCGTCAACCCGGACGCGCTCCCACTCCTTCCGGATTGCGGCAGCTTTAATCAAACCCGCAATTAGTTCGCCAAGCTGCTCTTCCAGCTTCTTCCGTTTGCCATCGCGCCAGCGTTTCCTGATCGGCTCAGAAATATAGGTCGTGATTTCGAAACAGAGCTCCCCGGTTGCCTCAAGGTCGGTCCTGGTGGCGATGGCCGGATTCCAGGAGCGACGCCTCTCCTCATCGCTCAATTGAATTTGGACCTGCTTGCAGTGCTCTGAAACTTTGTAGTCGAGTCTCTGCGCTCCGATTTCGAAATAGACCTCGCCGCGAGTTTCCTTGACCGCGTGTCCGAGCTTTTCAATCTCACTGAAGATCGCACTAAGAATCCTGAGCTTGCGGCGTTCAGTCGCGCCGAGCGGAGGTTCACTCCGCCGGCCAGATAGCTGGTCGACTTTCCGGCGCTCCCGCTTCTGCTCGAGCCAGCGTTCGACAACTGGGTGCGGGCTACGGAGCGTTTCGGGAACTCGGATTTGATCGCGATTCTCGAGGACGGCGGTGACCTCTGCTCGAACCTGCTCCGGCAAGGCAGCTTCCGGGCCTTCTGGCGAAGGCTGAATCAAGATTTCTGAAGGAAGGTCAGATTTCGCGGTCGGAAGCGGGATCCTGGTCACATGCTTTCCTGCCGCAAGTTTCGCCCAGTAGCCGCGGGGAGGGACGGGAATCCCGAAGCGACTACAGATCTTGCCCAGGCCGCGTCCGCTGATTCCAAATTCCTCAGCGAGAGAGATCGCGGGTCGCAACCACATCTTCTCGTATAGTTCTTGCCGGGTTAACCGAACTATTCGCCGCTGCATAGGGCGTCCTCCTTTGAACAACACCATGGCTTGGCCGCAAATTGCTTTCGGAGAGAGATCTGCATTCCTCCAGGATCCTGAGCCTTGGAATTTGCTTGCTTCTCAAAACTTCGTCCGGCCCGAATTCCTTCGCAAATCTAGACGGCCTCGCATAGCCTGAGGGGCGTAATGAACTGGTTCCGACAGACGGCTGCCGCGGCGCAAACCAGGTTTTGAGAAAGCGACCAGTCGGCTCGATTCACCAAAGATTCGCCGATCTTGTCTGGCTGGCTAGCAGGTCCTTTGGAACTACCCATGCACGCGACGTCATGGCGGTAAATTCAAAACTCTAGACTTTTAAACCCTTTCGGAGTTTTTGGTAGGCTCACGATGTTTTCGGCCTCGAGTCTCGCCCGTGACATCAGGCGGGATCGCGCGACGAGCAGGAGTTTGGTCAGGAACTCGACCATCGGCGTTCCACTATCACAGCCTGACCCGCCCGTCACCCTGGATTAGGTATTCGGTAGCGACGGCAGTCTTAATTCGCGCTTGACTGTCTGAATTTGAAAACGCGAGGTGGCTTAACTCAAACGGACGCGGCGCAGTAGCCGCATTTCGATCTGTCTCACCCGTTCTGCACTGATGCCGAGTTGTCTGCCAATGGCAGCGTAGGTAAGACGCATGCTTCGCAGTTGCGTAACTTGGCGTTGACGTTCGGTCAGCTCGAACGCCGAAGTGTGGGGCGCGAATTTCCAATAGCGCGCGATCAGAGCCGTGCTGGGTGATCGTTTCCCGCGCTCCAGATAGGTGACATGCGCAGCAGTGATCTTGAGAAGCGCAGCGATCTTGCGCTGCGTCAAACCGGCAGCCTTTCGCCACTGCTTGAGTTCTCTCGGCGTGGGCACGATCCTCGCTCCGCAGTGGGGGCAATGCGTCATTGTGAGAGCGTGGCGGGGCTTCATGTTCAGTCTTCGTGTTTACGTGTGCTGTCTGCCTGACTTCGCGGTCGATCGGCGCTATTCATTCATGGAGCTGTTATTGCGTAGATCGGCCAGGTTTTCAAACCGGTGATACCGTAGAATCTTCGGAAATCTGCGAAGTCGAGCACGATCCGAATGACGCATAGAAGCATGAAGTAATGTGCGTATTGAGTGTCTTAGTTTCCCGCCCTCAGTGGCTTAATTACGCCATTGCCGGCCGGGCCGGCAGCCACCACACCTACGTCGTTTTCCTGGAGCGCCGCGACCGCAAGCCGACCATCGACGTTGTCGAGCGAGTCGCCCGCGCCGTTGGAAAGAAGCTGTCCACGCTCATTGCCGAAGCCGAACGCGCACGCAAGGACCAGCTGAGGCCTTTCGACGGCAAAAATAGCTACCTGATCCGAGGCTGTTCCTCTTCAACAGATTGCCTTTTGTTGTGACTGACGGTGTGTTGTGACTGATCGCCCGCATGGTCGAACCAGTTTTCGACTCAGCCTATGATTCATCGCGCCGCTCAGATGCAGTGACGGGTGTTAACACTTCGCTAATGGAGATACACTTTCTGCTTCCATTATCTCGGCCCGAATGCTAGAAACTCCGCCGTATTAGGAAGGGGCGGTCAATTTGAGGATGGGACCGGGAGGCCGCTCGCCAGAAAGTGGTGGTGACAATGAGCCCGAAAAACCTGCCTACGCAAGCGGGTTTAGCCCTGTCGCTGCTGGTCGCGGCCTCCGTGGGTGCGATGATTGCGCTGGTGCCCGAGCGCTGGCGTGATCAGACTTTGCAATGGTACCTCGATCGGCCATTCATATGCGGCTTCATCGCAATGGTCCTGCTGTGGTTGCTCCATCTCGCAATTACCGGAAATCACCCGTGGAAACTCGTCGAGGGTGAGGACGGACGCGCTAGTACATCAAAGTTTCAGTTCTGGCTGTGGACCGCTGTCGCGATCTTCGCTTATGTCGTGATCACCGTGGCCAGAGTCAAACAGCAGACATTCGAGCCGATCGACACCTTTCCACCGGGGCTCTTGCTGGCGATGGGCTTTTCGAGTGCTACCGCAGTGGCCGCAAAGGGAATCACCAGCAGTTACGTAAGTTCCGGCAAGGTCGCCAAACCGACCGCGCCCGACGGGCAAAGCCTTTCGGATCTGATTACGAACGACGGCGGTGATCCCGATCTGGTCAAGTTCCAGATGCTGGCATGGACATTCGTTGCATTGGGAATTTTTCTGGTAAGCGTCTACGAGCACGTTTACGGGCCAAAGCCGGGCCTGAAAAGCCTCCCTGATATCGATGAGGCGCTCGCAGTATTGATGGGAATCGGCCACGGCACCTACGTTTTCAACAAACTCACTTTTAGCAGCGTCCCTGTCGTGACAGGGCTTTCTCCCTCAACCGGCAGCGGCAAGCCCTTGGCGATCAAGATTCTCGGGAATGGATTCGGCGCGTCTACGGGCGGGAGTACGGTCACGCTTGACGGTACGCCGGTGCCGTCGGGTGCGTGGGCTGACAGCGAGATTACCCTGAATCTTCCGGCGCTGAATCTCTCTGGACCCGCATGGGTTGCGGGCAAACGCGTTCAAATCGGTGTCACAGTCAACGGTCTAAATAGCAACACACTGCCTTTCTCCTATTGAGTCGACCCACGGAAGGCAGATTGAAACACCCGAGGAACAATTATGCCGGAGCGTAGGCTGGCGATCGCAATAAAAGGTGGTGTTTCCTTGGGAGCATACGAGGCTGGCGTCATCGCTGAGACGCTATTTCTCTTGGACTATAACAATCGAAATAACTCAGTGAAGTGGTACATAGATGCGCTCACCGGGGCCAGCGCGGGGGGAATGACGGCGACCCTGCTCGCCATGGTCCTGCTCAACAGTTCACTTGCCGGCCAGGCGCCGGACAAGAATGTGCTGAAGACGGTGTGGGTTGATCAGATCTCACTCGACATATTGGATCCACAGAACGGAGCCGGGCTTTCTCCGAATTTTCTATTCGTATCGGGCGCAATCGACAAAATAGCAAGTGACTACATCAAATATCCCAACACAGTCGCATGCCATTCTGTTTTACGTGACCCATTAAGTTCGGGGGGCGCTCACATCGCTCTGGCGTTGACGCATTCGCGGCTGGGCCAAGGCCTGCAGACCGTGCCCACCTTTACCGGCACAGAATTCTTTTTCAACGAGCACGCTGCTCTTTCGCGATTTGACATCCGTGTGAAGCCAAACACGGAGGGCGTACTTGGAGCAACCTTCACAGGAGACGGTGTATCGTCGATCTCACAACCCGCGAGCGGAACTCTTCTCGATTCCAATGGCGCATTTGCCGGAATGATAGCATGCGCCATCGCCTGTGGAGCTTTTCCCTTCGCATTCGCGCCGAGAGCTCTCGCCCTCATGGACGATCAGAAGAACTGGAACCTAGACTACTTCACGGACGGCGGGTTGTACGACAACGACCCCGTCGGGCAGGCGATAAACCTCGCGCACGAGATCGACTGGGGAGCTGATGCTGACGACTTTAGCGATACAGAACGGCGCTACTTCATGATCGAACCCGAACCGGGTCAAGACCCAGACGACTGGCCGGCGAATCCGCAATTCCTGGATGGCACCAACATGCTGAACGTCGATCCATTTCAGATGGTCGGCCGCATACTCGGCGGAGCGCTCGAGGAAGTACAGCAGTCGGGGGTACGCGGAATCCCCGAGGTGAATCGCCGCGTAAAGATACGTCAGGACCTGGTCGCACAACTGGAATATTACATCCATGTCACTTCGGGCGATCTAACGACTCCTTCGTGGCTGCCGGAAATGGTCAACAAGCTCGGCGCCGCGCGTGGCCTGAGTGAGGAGCAAATGAACTACTTCCGCGCGCACTTTATTTCCGACCTCCAAGTGGAAGCTCCCGTCGCTTATGGCGGGGCACGGAGCCTGCCGCCGGACCGACAGCAGCTATTCATCGAATTTGGTCTGCTAATCGATCTTGCGATGGATGTGACCGACAAGGTCGCATTCGAGCCTATTCTCGTCAGTCCAAAAATGAAGCTTGCCGGCGATCCCCTATACGCGTTCAGCGGCTTCTTCGACGTTGGCATTCGCATGCACGATTTCGCGCAAGGTGTCGCAGACGCTCTGGAGGTCTGGCAGGCGGTGCAAACCAAAGAAACGCGGCAATTCCTGATATTGCCGAACCAGCAGCTTCAGCCTGTGCCTCCTGCTCCGGAAATCAACCCTGCGCAGATCCAGCGAGTGCAGGATCGCCTCAACACGATCATCGACTCGGCCGTCAATACCTTACCCGTCCTCGAACGATTATGGGTGAAAGCGATGCTCGAGTGGCAGATCAAGCTTTTTGTGGGGAGTTTTCTGAGGTCGCTCGAGTGATGAATCGCACCCGAATCAATAGCGGGTCTGAAACAGGTTCTTGATACTCCAGGTTTCCGTCAAAGAGGAATCGCCTCGGGTCGACAACCGCATAACGCACGAGATAAATATAGGAAATCGTATGACAAAATGCCGTTGTTTGTTACTTCTGCTGGCTCTATGCGTGAGTGGCTGCGGGCTCACCGCTGCTCAACGCGACGCAACCTCGAAATTCGCGGATGCGGCAACCAAGTTCGGGGACGCATCATCGACTGAACTCGTGAAGATGAAAGATCAGACTATCGCGATGAATGTAGCGCTCTACCGGGTGCCCGATCTTCCAAAGAAGTATCTCGCCCCGAACACCGATCCGATCATCCTGACTTACATCAGCAGCTGCGGTGAGAAGGGACAACCCTGCGAATATAAGAATCTCGCAGGCGACTTTTCAGGCGACTGGTACGTGACCTTTCTTTCGGGTCCGCAGGCGATGAAAGCTTACGGTACCGCGCTCACGGGAATTATGAACGCAGACAACAAAGACCAAATCAAGAAGTCGTCAGACGCTCTCGCTGCCGCGCTAAAAGCAATTCCCGGATCGCCAGTGGCGAATGCAAGCTCTGATGCGATTAGCGCAATTGCCCAGCAACTAACAGAATGGTTCCTCGACGACATGAAAGCGCACGCAATCCGGTCCGTGGTAGCAGCCACCAAAGATGCAGTGCCTGTTATCTGTGGAACGGTGCGGGACAATTTCTTTCTTGCTACTGGAACTCAAACGCCAAAGGATAATTTCGCATTTCGTTTCCAGACTACTGCGCGAATTCTAGCGGCCACTTCGGAAACAGCGATCTCGTTAAATCCTCGCGATCGGCTTGCGCGCTCCGATAGTCTGAACGCCTACTTGCTCGGCGAACAAAACTTGGATGAGGCTGGTACCACATTCCCTCAAATCGAAAAGAGCAGCAGCGCTTGTATTGCAGCGAACACAGCCTTGGAGAACGCGCTTCAGAATACGACCTTTGAGATCAAAGACATTGAGGATTTCTACGCAAGCGCACAGCAGGCAACGTCGAACATTAAAAGCTTGAAATAGGAACAATGCCGAAGGCCGTCACAAATCTATGAGATAGGGGAAAACTCGTGTCAAAGCTGTCCGATCCAAATGTCGTGCCTGAGTTGATCAATCAAACATGGGTGCTTTATCAGCAGACTCAGGATCCAGCCAAAAAAGCCCAATTGGCAGGCCAACTGCAACAGCTATCGTTACAACTCGGTAGTCTCGCCGACAAAATACCCGACGAAACGAAGCAAGAATACAAGGACGCCGTTACTGCCGTTCAAAATGCAACTCAGACGGTCAAGCAGGCACAGGCAGACGAGGCCAAAGTCGCCGCTGCCATAGGACAAATCGCCCAAGTGATTGCAGCATTGGCGAAGGTAGCTGCAACTGCCGCCTCGGCCTAGGACAATGACTAGACCAATAGACCGTCGTATGTCTTGAGAAGATCATGCCAGCTATCGCGAGTGTCTCGACGAGACGGCGCGCCTCTCCGCCGGCACCAAGCGCGTTCGAGAGCGGCCCGATCATGTACTGTCACTCTGGTATTTACACGCAATTGGCGACCGGTTTTGTCAACCGCACACAGATTTGAATCCCAATGGCCGCGTGGGCTAGATTGCAGCCGCGGCTCCCAGACACAGCGCACATCAGCTAAGCGCCGCGTCCATATTTTGGAGGAGCTCATGTCGAGAGTTCTTGTGCCGTTGATCTGCACGCTTCTCGTGTCGACGGCGCTATTCGCGAACGCGGCCACGAAAGAGCCGGTTGCTGTGCTAGAGCTCCCCGCGTCGAAGGAGCTAAAGTTTGCTGGCGTTACCACCCCCGATCTCGCCATTTCTCTGACGATCGAGAACCAGACAACCAGTGTTCTGAGGGGCGTCGAGGTTCAGGGCACCGATCTCCACTCACCAGCGGGAGACGCTGCCGTGCCTGAATCCGATCCGAAGGGGCCGTTCGACATCGCCGTTGGGGTCCCGCTGACGGTGAAGTTAAGGGTCAGGCTCTTGAACGCCGGCACCTACACGGGAACGGTCACGATCTCGCAGCGGACCGTTCCGAGGAACAATAAAGCTCGGCTGCGGGCCCCGAATACGCTCCTCCGCTTTTCGATCGAGATCGCTCGGACGACCGCCGCTCCGCCGATCGCCATCAGCGACATCGCGGCGGTGGAGCGAACTTCCTGTCCATACCGCACGTCGTTGCATGTCCCTCTGACAATGACGATCTACGCTACCGGCGCCGAGGTCAGAGTGAGCCGGCCGTTCCTCGACGACGTGACGCGCAAGCCGAAGGCCGACTCGGTATCCGGATCGCTAGTCTCGAATATAAAGCTCGATCTGCAAAATGTGCCGGACCCCATCACGGTCGTGCCGGGTGAGCCGACGCCGCTTGAGCTGGGGATCGACGGTCTCGCCTCGCCCGGAAGGTACGACGGCACCATCCGCTTCGCGCCTGCCGGTTTCCAGCCGATCAGTAAGCCGTTCACGATCTACGTCCGCGACCCCTTCTGGGTCGCGATCTTCTTCATCGTCGTTGGCGTGGGCCTTTCGCTGGTGGTACTGATCTACGGCAGTACGCTCCGTCCACGGCTGCTCGCCCAGCAGCGAATGACCACCATTCTGTTGATGCTGCGCGACGAATCGGCACGCGCCACTGGTGACGCCGACGCCGAGGAGCTCGTCGGCGTCGTTCGCAAAAACGTCCAGCAGCGCTGGGATGACGCGCAAACGCGGCGGCGCGCGATTACGACCGAGCTCGATGTGTTCGAACTGATCGTGCCGGCGCTCGGCTCCTGGATTCAACTGCACAAGCAGGTGCGCGAGGTCCGGCCGCTCGAAGTGCGCGACGAACTCATGCCGACGCTGGAAGATGCCGAGGCCGCGTTCAAGAACCCAAATCCGGATGCCACCAAGGTGCAATCGGCCATCAGCGACGTCAGCGCGCTTCCACAGAAAATCCGAACCAAGATCAAGGAAAGGCTGAAGAAGCAGGTCGACGATCTCACTGCCAAGCTTGCGCAGTATCCACAAGCGAGCGTGCATGAAATCGCCACCTCCCTCGAGGCCGCGTCTGAGAAGCTTGCGCACGACAATATCGAGGAAGCTATCCGGTTGGTGGAGGCGGCGCGCCTTCGCTACGCGATCATCCTCGCCGACGAATTAATCAAACGCGTGTCCGGCTCGACGACGTCGCCCGCGGGAATGAATCCGAACGAATGGGACGCTTTGAAGCGGCAGACCACCACGGCGGCGACGATTGTCTCCGCGACCAAGGATCCGGACGATGCCACGACGCGACTCTTCGCCGCGGCGGTTCCGTACGTCATGGGATTGAGCAACGCCATTGAGCAATCCGCCGCAGCGAGCATCACGGATGACGCGAAGCGAAAGCCGATCATCGATGCCGCCGAAGCGGCGAAGGAGGCGGTCGCGCAAAGCATCGCCGACGGATTGAACAAACTCGACGCGGCCGCGAAGCTCTACGAAAAGGCCATCGCCGCCCCCGGTCAGACTATGGGTACGATGTCGGCTGCGCTGGCTTCGCTTGCGGCGACCGCACTGGGTGCGGCGCCAGGGGGGCCGTCGTTCGACATGATCGGTTCCTTTGGCTACGGTCCGCCGGCGTCGGAACTCGATCAGTCGGGAACAGAGAAGACGACGGCCCGGCAGATCGGACGATACGACATCATCGTCAGCGTCATCGTCGTCGTCGCGGCATGTCTTGTCGGACTACAGGTGCTCTGGATCGACAACCTGGTATGGGGAGGACCGGCGAACTATCTCGCCGCGTTCGTCTGGGGTTTCGCCATCGATCAGTTCTCGCATGCCGGAGTGGCCGCGCTTCGAAGGTGACCCATGTCGACGATATATCAACGTCGTGATTTTGCGGTTCGCCTGTTTGCCGACGGCAGCGACGCCGTCCTGACCATCGCCTCTCCAGAAGGAACGAAATGGGAGACCCGAACGCCGCGCAATCTCATCGATCATGCCTCCGCAATTCCAAAGGAACTGAGTGACGCCGTTCGTAAGTCGATTTCGGCAAGTGAAGTGACTCATTCGCAGACATCGACGCTGGAGCGAGTAACCGTCGAGGTCGGAGTCCGCGACTGGGCAGCGATGGAGTGGGAATCAATCGAGGTAGGCGGTCGCCTCGTCGTTCGAACTTCGCCGGTTCGTCCGCGCGTCTTGCAGATCCCGATCACGTTCCCGATCCGCGTGCTCGAGGTAGACGGAACGCCGGTGGTTCCGGCGGCCATCGACGCTACATTTCACGGCACTGCTCGCGGAAACGCCTACATCGACGCCCGCACGACGCTGTTCGACGTCGAGAGTTTCGCCCGGCGCGAGTCTTGGGCCACGGTCGACATCCTTCACGTACACGATCTGCCGGCCGCCACGAGTTTCCTCACGAACGCTCACGACAGCACGGCCGGCACCACAGGCTGGTTCCTCCGCTTCGCCGATCGTTTTCAAACCCGGCTGATCGTCCTCGACGGACACCAATCGGTGCCGCCGGTGCTTCGCCGGCTGGCACAGGCCATAATCGATCGGGGAGGGCCGGCGGTCCTTTTCCTTGGCAACGACCCGCTCGCCAGCCACACGTTGTACGGAGCTATTTCGCATGACCGGCCGCTCGACTGGATTCACGCGGCGATCGCCAGAAGCGAGCTGTTTGCGGGAGCCGGCGGCGAGGAGGCGCTGCGGTATTCAGTGGTCGCTCGCGAGCTTTCCGAACCTCGCGTTGCTTCCTCGGTCAAGAAGGCTTACGTCACGCACTTCGTCTCTCCTCAGAAGATCCCGAATAGACCTTCGATCGACGCCGCCGCCATCAGATCCACCATCGTCGAGTCGGCGACGGAAATGGGCGTCATCGACGCGAAGGGCGTTCGATTCGACGACCTGTGGGGATCGCGCGCGCAGCGATTCGGTCACTCGTTGGCGGCGAAGCTGCCACAACACGGTTTGGTGGGCATCGATCTCGGCTACGAATTCGAGCAACTGCGCGGGAGCGGGGAAGTTCTCTCGGTCGATGATCTCGCTGGGTACATTGTCACGAAATCGCAGCCCTTCCGCTCGATGAACCGGAGAGGCGCGATGAACATCTTCTCCACGAAGATAGACGACATCGTCCGCAGTTCGGCCGCGTATCACTACGAAGACCACGAGTCGGGCGGCATGCTGCCGCTGGCGGCCAAGATCGCCGACGTGCGATCGCTGGTGAACGCCGTCCGCGATCCAAAGGCGGTGATGCCCCGCCGCGTACCGCGGCAGGTCAACTCCGCGTTCTACGCGACCGGATCCGACGGCAAACTGAAGAAGATCCCGCAGCGGAAGGCTCGTCTTCGAGTCGGTGAGGCGGTTCACTTCTGCGTGCAGATCGGGCCGAAGGACGAGTTGATCGTTTCGCTCGGTCCCACGAGCTTCCTCGAAGAGAAGGTGCGGTGGGACGGCGACGGCGCGTGGATGGAAATCGGCGTCACGGGAATCGATTTCGACGTCATCGGAGATCCGGTGCAGGAGTTCTATCTTCCTCGCGAAGAGCCGTCCGATCTCATCGCCTTCGCCGTTCGCCCGTTCAAACCGACAACCGTGCCCGGCGTGGCGCGGCTCCGCTTCACGATCTATCACCGCGACAATGTCGTGCAGTCGTTTTTCGTCGCCGCCGCGCTAGAGGATGCGCCGCGGAGTGTGGCTTCGGCCATGGCGCGTGCGCTCAGCGTCCCGCCGTCAGATGCAAAGAAGATCGGCACCTCCGGCTACATCACGCGCCTCGAATACGGCACCACCGCAAACATTGCCGACGGTGCTCACGGAAGCCCGCGAGGCCTGACGGTCGTGGTCAACGACAGCGCCGGCGACAAGGTCACGACGATCAAGGGCAACGACCTTTTCCGCGTCGGCAAGGTTGACATTTCGAAGATCGTCGAATGGGCGCGAACGACGCTGGAGACGGCATCGCAACGCGGCGTGGCCTATCGCTACCTGTCGTACCAGAACACGGAAAACGCCGGCGACCCGCAGGAGCTTTGTGACGTTCTGGCGGACATCGCCTACGCTGGTTGGCGGATCTACAACGCGCTCGTTCCCGACCCGAACGATCAGGACAGGATCCGAAGCCTGATCGAGAAGGGCGACGGCATTCATGCGGCGCACCTCGATTTTTCAAACGTGATTCCGTGGTCGATGATCTATGACCGGGTGGTCTTTTTGGACAAGACGACCGCGCCGCCGTCAGTCTGCCGAGCGCCGATGCCAGACGCCAATGGTAACATGCCGGCCGTCGAATGTGGCGGCGCGGGATGTCTTCTCAACAAAGCCGACAACGACGAACTGTGTCGAAACGGGAAGACAGTCTACACGGAGGAAACGGTGATCTGTCCGCGCCGCTTTTGGGGCTTCATGTTTCCTATTGACGTACCGGCGCAGAAGGTCGATGGGCTCGGCGAGAAGTCGACGGGCCTCGTCGAGGAGATCAAGGCCGGCGAGCAGATCAACGTGGTGGCGGGCTACAACGAGAAGCTCGACTTCGGCACGAAACACGTCGCGGATCTGGAGCAAGGGATCCTGAAGCACGCGAAGGTCACGTCAGGCACCGGCCGCGCCGCCGTGCGAACGCTCATGAAGAACAACGATCCTGACATCGTCTACTTATACTGTCATGCCTTGGCCAAGACCGTGGCGAAGGACGGGAAGGACCTTGGGTCGACTCTTGACTTCGGACTCGGATTTAGGGGCGTGGTCGAGGACGTCCTCCTCCCCGCCGACTTTGGCGGCAAGCCCGTGTGGACTCATGCGCCGCTGGTCTTCATTAACGGATGCAGCACTGTGGGATTCGACCCGTATGCGCCGTCGGAGTTCATCAGGGAGTTCATTCGGGCGAAACATGCGGCGGCCGTCGTCGGAACCGAAACGACGATCGTGGAGATGCTGGCCGTGGAAGCGGCGAAGTCTTTTCTCCAAGAACTGATCGGCGGTCAATCAGCAGGCGATGCCATGCTGCGCATGCGACGCCTGCTGCTGGCGAAGAACAACCCGCTCGGTCTCATGTACACGCTCTATGGCAGCGCACGGCTGAAGCTCGTCACGGCGGACGCCGCGGGGACGACGTAGAGACTTTATATCTCCGCGCGCGTTTCGGTCCTCGCGCCGAGGGAGTGGATCGGCCGGCTTCGGCGCCCTGATCGCGCTCATCGCCGTGGCGATGAGCGAGGAGGTGTCGGTGAGGTTCGCGGGGTGTGCCTGCAGAAAACTCCATCCGTGTGAAAAACCTGGGCTGCTCGGCTACTGTCGCGCGCGATGATCGCGTTGTTGGTCCGGCTGCTGCGGTGGCTTCTCAATACTTTATGTTGCGGGATTCATTCGTGGTTTCGATCGCCTGCGGATAGTCTTCGTTCAAGCTGATGCCGGTAAGAGGCTTTCTCTGTTCTCCGGATCAGATTCCCTGTTACGTCGAAAAGATTCCCTGTTCCTTCAGAATAATTCCCTGTTCGGTTGAGTAGGGAATTCCGACGAAAATCCGAGAGAAGACAAGGACTTTTAGGCTGGAAATCGGGTCCAAAACGCCCGAAATCGCGAAAATTCCCTGTATTTTCCCTGATGATCAGGGAATTATATGCAGAGAGCAGTTCGCATCAGACTGCGTCATCCGCCACACAGTCTGGCATGTTTCCCTACATTTTGAAGAAGTGATGAAATCGGCGCGTGGGGCGCGATTCACGCGCGTCGGTGGACCGGGAGAATGCCACCGGCCGCGGCTGACGGCAAAAATCGCTCAAAATTCTCTGTTCGCGATTTTGGCATGTCCATCTGCGAACCGGCCGACATCTTGCGGGAATCACGTACTCGGGAAGTACCCCTAAACGCAAGCAACTCCGCCCGCGTGAGTCTATCGGATGTCGAGCGCTCGCTCCTGAGCGCTCCAGAGCGGGGGGCAGCTCGATTCTTTGGGTCATTGCTAGAGTGCAGAGGTCCGCAGGCTGGCGGCCTGTGGCGATCGCCTCGACGATCCTGGGCGCCAGAAACGCCAGCCGCATCACGCGCCGCACGTGACGGCCGGTAAGATGTTCTCGCCTCGCGATCTCGCCGCTCGACCGCGCCCGGCCCGTCAGCAGATCATTGGACCATCGATACGCGCGGGCGGTCGCGTTGAGCAGGGGTAGATCGACGCGAGCCGTTGGTGTGGCGTCACCATCAATGATCAGACGCATCTCAACGCCGCGCCGCTTCATCCGCATCGGGACGAATCGAGTTAGCGCAAGTTCGTTCGGAGTCGCGACGTCACGCCCTTCATCGGATGGGATCGGCAATTTGATTGAAACGTCGATGCCGTCCTGCTTGAGTCGAACGCGTTCGATCAGCCGGGTAAGTACTGGTGCAGCTTCCGCTTCGGACCGCAGGCTTTGAATCCAGGCTTCGGCGACCTTGAATATCAAAGGCAACCGGCTCGCATCGATGTTGAGTTCTTCAATCGCTCCAGCGATCGCCGCTCGATCACCGAGAATCCGCTGAGTCGCAGCGCGAACTGCGCGCTCAAGCTCCGGTGCAGCTACGCGCCACCCGCGCTGGTCATCTTGTACCGACCCTCTGACCAATCCGCGCGAGACGTAGTAGCGATAATGGCGAGCGCCTTTTACCGCGCCCTGCACATATAGGGGCTCGCCACTCTCGTCGAACAGTTTACCCGCAAGCGGGCTGTGCGGCGCCTTGGTCGGGCGTTCGCGATGCTTGGCGGCCTGATCGCGCAAGTGCTGCTGGACGTTCTCCCAGAGCTCGCGGCTCACTATTGGCTCGTGTTGCCCCGGATGGCGTTCCTTTTTGTGGCGAATTTCGCCCAGGTAGATCGGGTTCGACAGCATCTGGTACAGAGCGCCGCGCGAAAATTGCCGGCCTCCCGATCGCACGCCGTTTTTCGACACCCGGACTTTGGAGACGATCCTGTGGCGCTCCAAATTGCCCCTCAGTAGCCGGACGGAACCGAGGTCGAGATATCGCTCATAAATGTGTTTCACCGTCGCGGCTTCCGCCGGGTTGACGCGGGCGACTCAAGACCTCGCGGTCAGTGCAAAGTCGCGCCACAATTCATCACGCCGGTCCCTGCTAGGGCTGACACCTCGAAATAATCAGCTGGGAAACGAGCCGTCCGGGCGATCTTTTGCGTCTCCGTGCGCGCGGATTAGGTTTTGAGAAGGCACAGCTACCGAAAAAAATGGCTTGCAACGGAATCCGCCTATGCACTCGCGTGATGAACAGCCCAAGTCGAGTCCAAGTAAAGCTGTCCGGCATCGTCGACGCGCTTAATTCCGACCGCTTCTACCGCCTGGCTATTTGGCGCAGATACAAGACCCCGCGCGGCCTTCGGCGCGGTCGGGCGATTTTATCCCGCGCCTTTCCATCGCCGACTTCTTTTCCATCTCGACATGAGCCGCGAGCAGGCCAATCTGTTCTTCCAGATCGTCGCGCACCGCTACGAAATCGCGGCGCTCGGCACGACGCCGGGTAACCCTGTCACCTTCAAATCACCTCACGTATTTTGTCTTCCACTACCGTCTTGATGATCTCCCAACGGTCCTTCTCGCCGCGCAAGAGTGCCTCCGCGAATTTCAGCGCCTGTTTCATTGTAATGTTGCCCGGCAGCGGCGGTTCGTTAGGATCAACCGCCGCCTGCACGACGGCTGGCCCGTCATACGCCAACGCTTCGCGAAGCACGGATTCGACCTCCTCTGGTTTTTCAATCGTAAAGCCACCCGCGCCGCAGGCTCTGGCGAAAGCCGCGAAATCAATCGGCTGCAACTGAACGCCGAACTGCGGATTGCCTTCCAAGACCATCTGTTCCCACTTAATCATCCCGAGTACGTCGTTCTTGATAATGATGACCTTCACCGGCAGTTTGTATTTGACGAGCGTGGCGACTTCCCCCATCAACATCGTGAAGCCGCCGTCGCCGACGATGCACACCACCTGCCTGCCGGGATATGCCACCGCCGCCCCGATGCTATACGGCAAGCTGTTCGCCATCGTCGCCAGCGTTCCGGACAGCGAGAACTGCATCTCGTCTCGCATCTCAATGTAGCGAGCTGCCCACGTAGCAATAGTGCCGCTGTCTGAGGAAACGATGGCATTGTTATCGAGCAGCTTGTTCAGGTGATAGGTGACGACTTGCGGCTTCATCGGCATGTCGGTGCGCGTGCCGCGCGTCTTCATCAAGTCCTTCCAATCCTTCATGTCTTTCTGTGCCTGCTCCAGAAAACTTCGATCTTCTTTCTGGTCTACGAGCGAAAGCAGTGCGCTCAGCACAGCGCGGCAGTCGCCGACCAGACCAACATCTGCCGGATGACGCAAGCCGATGCGAGCAGGATCGAGATCAATCTGCACCGTTTTTGCTTTGCCGGGCTTCGGATAAAATTCCAGATAAGGAAAGCTGCTGCCGGCGATAATCAGAGTATCGCAATCAGCCAGCGCATCCTGTGATGGCGCTGTGCCCAGCAGACCGACGCCCCCCGTCGTGTATGGACTGTCATCCGGCACGACCGCCTTCCCGAGAAGAGGCTTTATGATCGGCCCGGCCACTCGCTCTGCGAGTTGCAGAATCTCTTCGCGTGCTTTAAGGCAACCGGCACCTGCGAGGATGGCGACCTTCGAGCCTCGATTGATGATGTCCGCGGCTTGTTGAAGCGAGCCTCTGTGCGGCAAAGGATAGGCAGCGGCATAGAGAACGGCGCTGTGCTTGGGAATATTCGCAGGCGAGCGCTCCGCATCCGAGTTGGTCCAATCCTGTATGTCTTTGGGAATGGTGATGTGGGCCACAGAGCGGCGTGCGAGAGCAGTCTTGATCGCTTCGTCCACGACGTTGTAGACGTGCGCCGGTCCCATGATGCGTTGGTTGTAGGCTGCCACGTCCATGAAGAGCTTATCGAGGTCAACATCCTGCTGGTAGTGTGTGCCGATCAAATCATGGAAAGTGTGCCCGGTAATCGCCAACACAGGCTGGCCGTCGCACTTGGCGTCATACAGACCGTTGAGCAGATGAATACCGCCTGGACCAGAAGTCGCCAAGCACACGCCGAGACGCCCGGTGTATTTGGCATAGCCAACGGCGGCAAATGCCGCGGCTTCCTCGTGGCGTACCTGAATAAACTTAAGCTTTTCCTGATTCGTGCGCAGAGCCTCGAAGATGCCGTTGATGCCATCGCCGGGAAAGCCGAAGATGGTATCCACGCCCCAGTCAATGAGTCGCTCGATGAGCATTTCGGCTACTGTTTTAGACATCGCCCAATCCTTCTTAGAAAATGAACGCGCTGAATTTCACGGTTGAATTCCTAAAGTCTTCATCCTCTATCCCTGATCGAGCCATTCGTCCCGACCAGGTGAACCGGTGCGTGTGGTACGCGGACTTCCTTCATCGCGGCCCATCGAAGCCTCGTCGCTCGGCATCGACTGCAGCCATCCTTGGATCAGCACGATCAGTTCCTTCAGATTGGCGAGCCGGTCCGCATTCATCCTGAAGCGTGGATCGACCGCGAGTTCGGGGCGAGATAATTCTAGCGCCGGTAACTCTGCTCCTGAGAGGGGGAGATTAGAACCTCGTAGCGCCCATTGAAACTAGCAGATATTACACACCCTAGGGTACCAAGAGCGTGAACGCCGCCGTCGGGTCTGAAGTCTAGCCGAACCGAAGGTGAACAGATTCTCTGCAGCTCTGTTGCTTGTTTTAAGGCTGAATACCGGGCCAAACTCCGGCAGAATTTCGCGGACGGATGCGCGAAGAGTCTCGTGGTTCGAATCTCCCTCTCTCCGCCATCAAGTCCCTATCTCTGCGGACCTTCCGCTCAAATTCCCGAAATAGCCCGCGGATGCGGCGTCATTTACTCATCTGACGGCACCGGAGAAAGTGTCTTTCGAGCAGTTCGTGCGCAACATGCCGGCAATTTCTCTGTTGGCAAGAAACAATTTAAAGCCTCCTGGAGCAGTGGCCCCAAGGCCCCCGACGAGGGGGACTGGACTAAACCTTGCAGCTCCAACGCTTCTGCTCCGTGCCGGGCGCTAGAGATCGCGAGCCTGTCGGCTCAAGTCGTGCTTGGCGCTGGTAGTACGAGCTCCGGTTCGATTTTCATTCCTGTTCAGAAGACCTTCGAGCTCGGCAAGCGCGCTTTCGAGATCGGCGTGTTTTTCGAGCGCGTCGAGGAATGGATCGCGCTTGAGCCGCGTCATCCGGGGCAGGATCGTTTTGATGTTATAAACCGATGGGTCGAGCGCCGGTTTCAGTTCCGCCCACTTCATCGGCGCCGAAACCGGCGCGCCCTCCAGGGGCCGCACCGAGAACGGCGCGGCGATAGTCTTGCCGTGACCGAGTTGTAGGTAGTCGATATAGACGCGGCCCTGTCGCGAGCGCGGGTTTCGATTGATGGTCGCTATTTTAGGAATCCTTTGCACCACGATTTCCGCAACCAGTTCTGAGAACATCCTTGCCTGCTCGTAGGTATATTTCGGCGCCAATCCCACCACCACGTGAAGCCCCATTTGGCCCGAGGTCTTGAGGCATGGCTCGAGGCCCACCTCGCGCAGAACCGCGGCGGTCTCGCGCGCCACCTGGACCGCCAGTCGCGTGGTCGAGCCTTTCGGATCGATATCGAACAGCAGCCAGTCGGGACGTTCCAGGTGAGTGATGCGCGACGACCAGATGTGAATCGTGATTGCGGCAAGATTTGCGACGTACGCAAGAGCCTCCTCGGTGTCGAGAATGAAGTAGCCGATCTCGCGCTTCGACTCTTCGGACCAAATCTTTTCAGTACGAATCCACGATGGTACAAACGCGGGCGCATCCTTCTGATAGAACGTCTTGCCCGCGATACCATCGGGATATCGCGCGAGCATCACGGGCCGATCCTTGAGATAGGGCAGCATCCATTTCGAAATCGCGCGATAGTACGCGACCAGGTCGCCTTTCGTGTAACCCGCCCTGGGAAAGAAGATTTTATCCGGATGAGACACGGTTGTGGCAGCTCCGCTCGCGCGGTCCTTCTTGATGTCATTCGAGTTGGCATCAACGTTGGCTTCGGCAGCCTGCCTGATAGCTACTCCGCGATCTCCCGCATGTTTCTCGGTGGGTCCGCGATCGTCCCGAGGCTCGGCGACTATCGCCGGCGGGTCGGAATCGCGCTCGGGACCCTCGTAACGGCATTCGCGCGGATCGGCACCCTCGACGAGGCGCAGAAAGCTGGGATGCCTGACGCCTCCATTGTTCGTCCACTCCGTGAACCTGACCTCGCAGACAAGTTCCGGTCGCACGAAACGCGCAGTCCTTGCAGGCGCGGGCTCATCGAGGGCGGCCTTGCGAAATGGCGATGCCGATTGCGCGCGCTCTTCGAGCATCGCATGGATCTTGCGCAGAGTATCGCGATTGAAGCCGGTGCCGACCTTGTCCGTGTAGCGGAGTGCGCCATCGGATTCGTATTGACCGAGCAGCAACGCGCCGAAATGAGTCCGCGATCCTTCAGGGGCTGTGTAACCACCAATCACGAATCGCCGGATCTGCGGGCATTTGATCTTCAGCCAATCGCCGCTTCGCGCTCCGCGATAAGGTGACTTGCGCAATTTGCCGACGATTCCCTCGAGCCCCTTCTCGGCGACCGCCGCGTAGAAATTTCTGCCCCGCTCGACTACGTGGTCGCAATAGCGCACCGGACCTTCGCCGAGGATTAGTTCACTTACGCGATGCTTGCGCTCTTCGAGTGGCAGCGTTCGCGTGTCGAAACGATCGAAGGCGAGAAGATCGAAAACAAAATAGCGGACCGGAACCGCGAAGCTCAGACGCGCGATCTGGCGCGTGTCATTCACATGCATCCTGCGTTGCAGCAACTGAAAGCTCGGACGGCCATCGTCGCCGTGCGCGACGATTTCGCCGTCGAGGACAAATCGTTCGTACGGCAGCGAATTCAAGGCGAGGACGACTTCCGGATAGCGCGCGGTAATCTCGGTTCCACTGCGCGCGTATAGATGGGCGGTCGCGCCGTCACGAATCGCAAGCGCGCGCACGCCGTCGTACTTGAGTTCGAACAGCCAGCCGGAACTATCAAAAGGATCGCCGCCGAGCTTGGCCAGCATCAGCGGAAAATCGGCGCGTTTCACCGGACTTGCGAGTTCCGGGAGCTTCGCTTGTACGAGTCGGCTGGTAACTTTCCGGCCCACCGACGGCGCATCGCGCATCTCGTCGATCGTCAACCCCGACAGCACCGAACGGGGATGCTCCTCGAGGACGTCGGCTGACGTGGCGTATTCGTCGCGT
Organism: Deltaproteobacteria bacterium; assembly: GCA_003135135.1. GTDB lineage: Bacteria > Desulfobacterota > Binatia > Binatales > Binataceae > Binatus. The sequence continues at coordinate 7,128 of PLDK01000007.1, read as the reverse complement.
TTCTTGATCAGCAGCCAGTTTTGCTTGTCCTTTGGGGCGGTATTGCGGCGCCCTCCGGTCCGCACCAGCGTAAACGCTCCGCCAAGTTTGAAGCCGTGGAGATTGATATCTACTTTGCCGTTGCGTATCCCCTGCGCCGCTCCCCCCTCGCCCTCCAGAACGCCGTACACGCCGCGATCCCAGACGATAACCGAACCTGCGCCGTAGTTGCCTTCCGGAATAACCCCTTCGAAGTCGCCGTATTCGAGCGGATGATCCTCTACTGCGACCGCAAGCCGCTTGTCGGCCGGATTAAGCGAAGGACCTTTGGGGACCGCCCACGAGCGGAGCACGCCTTCCATCTCGAGCCGGAAATCGTAGTGAAGCCGCCGCGCGGCGTGTTTCTGGATGACGAAGATCCCGCCGGTCGCCGAGCGGCCAGTCGGGACGGTATGCCCGAACGGCTCTGGAGTTCGCTCGGCGTGCCGTTTTTCGCGGTATTTACTCAGCGACATCGGGGGACGCCGCGCGTCGAATTATCTGAGATCGGGCTGGCCGCGACCGCGCCGCCAATCAACCGGCAGACGCTAGCGTGCGCCGCGAGAACCCGATCGCTTCGGCTGAGCCTTGCGTTCCAGAGCCTCCGACGGTTCCGCTTTGGACGATTTCGCGGATTCCTCTTGAGCTTCGGCGTTGAATGCGACCCCGCGCTTTTTGAGCGAGGCCTTCAAAGCGCTCATCAGGTCGATCACATTGCCACGGCGCGCTTCCGGCGTAGGCTCAGAGACCTCGTGTCCCGCGAGTTTCTGCTCGGCCGCCTCTATTACCCGTTCGCGATAGTTGTCCTTGTATTTCGCCGGCTCGAACTTCTTCTGGGTAAGGTCCGCGATCAAACGCTGCGCGAGCGAGAGTTCTGAGTCTTTGACCGGAGCGTCGGCCCCGTGATCGATCTCCTTGAAAGATCGAATCTCATCTTCGTAGTACATCGTATGAAGCATCAGGCCATCATCATGCGGCCGGATAAGCACCAAACGTTCCTTGCCCAGCATCGTAAACTTGGCGAGTCCGACCCGCCCCGCTTTTGTCATCGCTTCCTTGAGCAGATGGTAGGCCTTTGCCGAAGTAGGTTCGCATCCGAGCAAATATGAGTTCTCGAAGTACACCGGATCTACCTCGGTGACCGGGATAAACTCTTCTATTTCGATCGCGCGATCGGCCTGCGCTTCGAGCTTTTTCAATTCCTCGTCGGTGAAGGTTACGTAACGGCCCTTCTCGATCTCATAGCCCCTGACCAACTCGCTGCGGTCGATGATCTTTTCTTCCACCGGACAGAAAATCTTTTCCTGGATACGGCTCTTGTCCTTCTCGTGAAGCAGGTTGAACCTGACCGATTTTGAACTCGTAGCCGGAAACAAACGGACCGGTATCGAGACTAATCCGAAGGTCAGGCTTGCAGTCGATATCGAGCGAGCAGGCATCGCTGGAACCTCCAAAAATTCGGAAACGGGGCCATATTACACCGGCGTTTTGCTGCGCGACAGTACCGGCAACCGCCGACGCCGCAGTCTTTGACAATATCAGACACACGGCATCGCGCAAGCATCGGGCGGCCGATTCGTCCACTTGCCAAGCCTGAAGGTGGAAGCCCGAGCGTGGAGCCCGCGGGGATACTACCAATGGTTGCTAGTTTTATGGCGAGGTACCCATTCCACCCGTGGTACTCTTGTTGTTGGCCGGGTTTTCGGGACTCGCCTCGGACACGTGATTCTTCAGATTCTCGGCCATCTTCAGATGCGCCTGGAGCACGGGGATCGTCTGTTGGACATAGAGTTCCATATCCGGATCGCCCTTGAATTGCCCTTGCGCACTCTTGAACGTGCTGAGAGCTTCCTTGTGTCCCTTTACCTGATCTCCGAGATAGGCCTCGTTGAACGCGCCCCCCTTCAGGTCTTTCAGAGGGCTTTTCTCGACCTTGTCGGTGTTGGTGCCTTCGAGCTTGATGCTCTTTTGGCGTGAAAGCGCGCTAACGGATTCTTCGTTAGCCTCGTGATCGCCCTTGATCGTGTCGGCGTAGGTCAACATCGCCTGATTGTCGCCGGCCTTGTCATGCGCAATCTTCGCCGTCTCGGTTTCCTCATAGTTCATCTGATTGGCTTTGTTCAGAAGCGCGGCCGCATCCTGTGCCCATGCAGACCCGGCAAACGCGATCGCAAGCGCTCCGATTGGGAGCATTTTCTTGATCATTTTTTCTCCTCCGCGTGGATTTTCTTGTCCACTTTACGCTCTTGCCGGTCGACATACATCGGTATGTGCCGCGACCGAATTGAATTGTGTCATATAAGGAACCAAAGATCGGCTCGCGGGACTTCGCACGCGCGCCTTCTCTCTCGCCCGAACCTTTCAGGGAGGCGCTTAGGATGAATGAGCTGCGTCGCGGGTCAAGGTCGGGAGCAGGCGAGTCCTGAGCTGAACCGAACGGTTCGCCGACACAGGTCGCGGATCGACCGGCGAAACATGCGCGCCGGCCTGCGCGTTCATGGAATCGAAGACCTTGACGACCTGCACGACCATCTACCGCCAGCGAATGGCACGCCCTTGAAGACGAACAGCCCGTCTTCTTCCTCGCCTTCGAGTTTCCCGTAGCGGGTCGATACGATAGCACTCATGTCTTGCGGCCGCAGCAGTGCTAGGGGAGATTTCCCAAGCTGGACTGTCGCCGGTTCGACTCCAACCGCCCGCGCCACAATTCCCGGCTACGACGTGATCAAATGGTCAGACGTGAAGCCCGCCGTTGACTAACCAGACGATCAAAATGATCACGAGCACCAGCATCAACAAGCCGCCCGGATCTCTGGGACCGTGATGATAGGTTCTGTAACCACCACCGCCGCCGGCGAATAGAATCAGCAAGATAATGAGAATCAATAACATCGTGATTTAACCCCGCTGGTAGTCTGCTAATGCCACGTTAGCTGATTTTTTACCTGTCTGTGGCGAATTCCGACTCACGCGGCGGCCGGGGTCTGAAACAAGCCATTGCAGTGCTGTCGCCAGCGATACGAGTTAAGGTGCGCGAGCGGGGACGGGGTTGCGCCACTCCGCTGCGCCGGAGTCACCCCCGTCAACCCGGTATGACAGCGAAATTGGTTGTAGAACACCTTGTAATCCTCGAGCTTCCGTTCGAGGTCGGTCTGGTTCCAAAACCAAATCCGATCCAGATATTCGCGCCGGATGGTTCCGATCAGTCGCTCGACGAAAGCGTGCGAACGGGGGGTGCCGGGAATGGTCTTGATCTCATCGACTTCGAGCACCCGAAGGTTCGCTCGCCAGCGATGAAAGCGAAACAGCGGATCATGGTCCGAGGATAGATGCCTCGGCAGAGTCTGCCGCGCGGTCGCGCGATTGAACATCCGGCAGACTCGGATGCCATCGAGATTGGCAGGCGCGACGCCGAAGCCGACGATCCGACGGGTGTATACGTCCATCACCACCATGACCCAATAGCTCTTGAGCAGAATTGATTCAGTTCGGAAGAGATCGACACTCCACAGACGGTCTCTGGCGTGTCCGATTACCGCGAGCCAGGAGGGGCCACCGCCGTCGGCTCCCGGTCGATAGTATCGGATGAGAATACGCCGGACGACATCCTTGTTGAGCTCGATGCCGAAGGCGTTCGAGATTTGCTCGGCGATCTTGCGGCAGCCGAAGTACGGGTTGCGCCGTTTCATCTCGACCACCGCGTCGATCAGCTCTCGTGATGGGCCTCTCGGTCCTGGGCGACGGCGTGGTCTGGAGCTGTAGAGCAGACGATATTTGCCCTTGACCAAAACTCGATGAAGACGCAGGAGAGTCGAGGTCTTCAGCACCACGGCTATCTTGCCCAAGCGTCTGGGCGACACCAACAGTGTACAAAATCCCAGAATCAGCCGATCCCACGCGGTTAGATTCAAACTCCGGCGCTGCGAACGCTTCATGATGTACAATTGGTGCTTGACCGCCAGCGACTCGGCCGCGACCGCACGAACCCCGCCGGGACGGGCCAGCCGCGCCAGGGTCACCAGCAGGTGAGCAATCAGCCTGAACCACAACGTCATGCCGCGCCGGAGTTTAACGCTCTCCCACCGATTCGCAAGCCTGCGCTTCGCGACCGTCCCGTGCCAGAATTAGCAATTCGCCACACACAGGCTTGTGATGCAGGTTACGACTCCGTCCTGGCCTGCGGCAGGTAGCAAAGATCACCCACGTAAAACAGACGGCAATACCTTGGGCTGTGTGAACGACGACAACGTCGAAGTCAGTCAACACTTTTTCGCCCTGAAGCTAGGTAAGGACGATCTCGTAAATGTCCTTCAGGCCCTTCATAACGCCAGTGTTGTCACTGATCCAAAAAATCCCCAGATCGTTAATAACGGAGGTCCTGCGGATGTTCAAAGGCTGGTAGAAGGCCTTGGTAAGAGATCCGACAGCACAACTCCTACGAAGACGAAGTTAACGAGCGGAGTCGAATTGGTTTCGAAACCATCTAGCCTGCATGTTCCGCCGTGGCAGATGGTTTCGGCCCTTTTTGGCGGTGTGCCGCTGCGCGCCGCCACATGGTGGGCAAGCCCGAAAATCTACACGACGACGCCCGCTACTAAAATCGCTTGCTGGGATCCTACGCTTGGCACCCCCGGCCCTGTCGAAATCGCGGCGACCGGGCAATGGGCAGGGACAGAATTCGGCCTTACAGGAGGAAGCGGCCCTAACTTCAATCATGCGAAGATGGGAGTGTCAACTTCCGGGACTGACCATTATTTGATTCTTGGTGATATGAATCAGCAGGGCACAGTGTCGGGACCGAAGTGTGTGAGCAGCCAGAACGGACGAGGTGGGCTGTTCTACGTGATAGACAACTCGCCACTATTTGACGGCGTGAAAAGCCTGATAACGGGCGGCACCGAGCCAACCGATGCGCCACCGAAGTGAAAGACAGGCAGCGAACACTATTGGCTGGGATCCTCGAAGGGGTCGGCAGATAAGAGAAAGTTACTCAAGACCGGGGCGTGATGGCGGCTTGGCACTTCTCAAAACCTAAATCCGCGCGCACGGAGACGCAAAGGGTAGTCCGCTCGACTCGCGGCGGCGCACGGATGAGTTCGAGGTGTCAGCCCCGTCATGTACCGGAGTGATGAAATCGCAGAATTAAAGACTTCTGGCGGCTTTCGGAGTTTTCAGTAGGCACAGGAGCTAGAATCGGAGACTCAATACGGAAATCCCGGTTAATAAAATCAACCGATACCTGGACGCGGGCAAGTCCCGGTGACGTCACCCAAGCGAGCATGTCAGTGAAAAACGCGGTCTGCGGCCGTAGCCCATCGCTCACAAGAAGTCTTCGTTGATTTCAGTACACGCGATATTCTTGATTGTTGTCTTCGTGATTTTTGGGCGGGATCACGGTCGTCGTATATCAAACCGTACGGTTGTCGCCGCCGCCGGAGAATGTCTCGCGAATGCTGGTGACTGTTCTCGCCTTGCTTGGCACCGTCGCTTTCGCTGTCCTTTTTCTCTACGGGTCCGTTGTATCAATGATGACGGCGCCGTGGGTATTCGAGATCGCTCAGAAGCATTTTGCGGCAAGCGTTGGACTACCGTTTGCTGCACTCGCAGCCCTCTGCTTGGTCAGTGTGCTTGAAATCAGGTCCGGCCCGGTTGAGTTCGAAGCATGGGGGCTAAAGTTTAAGGGAGCGGCGGCCCCGATCGTTTTTTGGATTCTCATTTTTTTAGCGATTGCAGCCTCAATCAAACTGCTGTGGAACCTTAGCTAGAATTTCACCGGGACATAACGGGAATCCTCGGATTGGCCATGGCTGTTCCCCGTCAGCACAAGTTGGATAGTTTGTAGTGATTGAGGAAGAGAGGATTTTTAGCTCATCTTAACCGCAATAGGAGCGGAGATCGAAAGCGGATACGCATTCGGAGGAAGCGGAAAAGGCGGTGCGGGACATCCGCCGGGCGACTCGGCGGCAGTACTCTGCGGAGGAAAAGGTCCGGATCGTGATTGCTGGTTGACCCAAAACCCGAAAACTCAGCCGAAATGAGGTAGAATCCGTCGCCGCTTGATCCGCCCCGCGAGACTAAGGCAAGCGAACGAGCTTTCAGCTTTTACGGCGCAATCTGGTTACTCCGGAAATTATCACCTTCGATGAACCGTACGAACGAGCGAGATTTATCACCGAACACGATCAGGATCGCTCGCACGAGCATGATGATAGGTCTTTTGGCAAAGTGTACCGGCTCTGCCCGCTTAAGCGACGGCGGAAGCTATTGAAGTTCCTTCGTGCAGACACGATACTGTTTCAACCGTCAGTCAAGGAGAGCCGACAGTGGACCTAAGCACAATCATCGCAGAATTGAAGAGCGAAAGAGACAAGATAGGGCGGGCAATTGCTGCCCTAATCGAAAGCGCGGGTGCGAGTGGCAAAGGGGCCACTCGAAAAGCTGCGCCTAAGAGACAAGGCGGCATTACGCCGGCAGGGCGACGCCGATTGTCACTGGCGATGAAAAGACGGTGGGCGGAGCGGCGGGCGAAGAAGTTGTCCGCTAAGACTGCCACGCCAAAGAGACGTGGGCAACTCACTCCCGCAGGCAGGAAGAGGCTGTCCGAAGCGATGAAAAAGCGCTGGGCGGAAAGGAAGGCAAAAGCTTCCTGAGCAGCCGGTCGTCAAGGTTCTTTCGAGTGGCGACGGGTCGGCTTGATTCACCAAAGATGCGCCGATCTTGTTTGGCTACTAGCAGCTCCCTTGGAACTACCTAATGCCGGGCGGCATCATGGCGGTGAATTTCAAACCCCTGGACTTTTCGACGCTTTCGGAGTTTTCGGTAGGTACAGCCACTGGAGCACGGTTGCGGGCTTGACCAGAACCATCACCTCCAGACAACGAGGCCAAATTCGGTAGAGCCAGGCCCACAGCAGGCGGTCGCCTCGACGAAGCCACGCTCGGCCGGGCCGCTGGCGATGGAGAACGGCCAACTGATGTCTGAGGGCCAGCACCTCCAGTTCCAGAGAGGCCCGACGCCGAAACCGGAAGGAGACCAGAGAGGCCATTGCAGACAGGATCGTGAACATGCCGGCCAAGCTAAGTCGGCCCGTGGACAAACTCCAATGTTTAC
>PLDK01000034.1 GCA_003135135.1 Deltaproteobacteria bacterium | reverse complement strand
ATAGGCAGGGGGGAGCCTGAACGCATGCGAAACCCGCCGTGGCAGGGGTGACCCCTGGCCGTGGTGGCGACGGCAGCGCAGTATTAAGCCGCTGGTAGGGGCCGCGCCCGCCAACGGCGGGCGGCCTTAATACTGGGTGCAGGGGTCACCCCTGCAGCGCTTTCAGATACGCCTTCACCGTGCGCGTCAGCCCCATGTAGAGCGCGTCGGAGATCAGTGCGTGTCCGATGGAGACTTCCTGCAAGCCTTTGACCGCTTTCGCATACGCCGGAATATTCTTGAGATCGAGATCGTGGCCCGCATTCACGCCCAGTCCGATTTCCCGCGCCAGCCGCGCGGCTTCGCGATGCGCCGCGAGGATCTCTTGACCGGCCGGCGTGCCGAACGCATTCGCATATGGTCCGGTGAACAGCTCGATTCGGTCCGCGCCGAGTTCTCGCGCGCGCCTGATCTGCCGGGCGTCGGTATCGAGGAAAAGACTCGTGCGGATTCCCGCGTTGCCGAGCTTGGCGAGCACCTCGCCGAGCCAATCCGCCGAGCCGCTGGTCAGGCTCCATCCCGCATTCGACGTCAGCACGCCGGGCGGGTCGGGCACGAGCGTCACCTGCGTCGGCTTGACGCGCATCACGAGGTCAAGAAACTCCGCGCCTGGGTATCCTTCGATATTGAACTCGACCGTCAGCATCGCGGCGAGATCGAACACGTCCTGAAACGTGATATGCCGCGCGTCGGGGCGCGGATGGACCGTTATCCCGTGGCATCCGGCGGCGATACAGGTGCGGGCCGCCTCGACTACGTCGGGGATATTTCCGCCGCGCGCATTTCGGAGCGTCGCAATTTTGTTGACGTTGACGCTAAGGCGAATCATTTCAATCCCGACCCCCAAGGCTACCAGAGTGACACCGCTCATTCACGGGTAGTGCGCATGGTGTAATATCTGGTTCGGGATAACCGCCGATGATTTTGCTCAACGCCGCCGAAAGCCGCGAACTCGATCGCATCAGCCAGGATAAGTACGGAATTTCGTCCTACCTGCTGATGACGCGCGCGGGCGAGGCTGTTGCCGACGCGCTCGTCGAGCGCTTCCCCGAAGCGGCCACCGATGCGCTCGTCGTGGCGGGCCGGGGCAACAACGGCGGCGACGGATTCGTCGCAGCAAGACGACTGATTCAGGACGGCTTCGGCGTGCGAGCCGTTCTGCTCGGGCGCGCGGCGGACTTGAAGGGCGATGCGGCGCGCGCATACGCCGAGTTCCGCGCGTCCGGTGGCAAGGTGATCGAGGCATCGGGAGAGTCCAGCCTGGAAGCCGCGCTTGGCAAGCGCCCGAGCGCCGTTATCGACGCGATTTTCGGCACGGGACTGAACGCGGAGGTCAAAGGCGGCCCGCGGCGCGCGATCGAGATTGTTAATTCATTCGCGGTGCCTGCGATCGCCGTCGATATCGCGTCGGGAGTGAACTCGGACACCGGTGCGGTCATGGGCGCGGCGACACGAGCCTCGCTCACGGTAACATTCGGGTTCGCGAAGTTCGGCCACGTTTCATATCCGGGCGCCGGGCAATCCGGCGAGTTGCGGATCGTCGATATAGGTTTCGCCGCGCGCGCGATTGAAGAGATAGCGCCTCGCGGCCGATTCCTCGAGCGCGACGACGTGCGGCATTTGATTCGCATACGGCCGGCGAATTCGCACAAGGGAATGTATGGACATCCGCTGGTGATCGCCGGCGGCCGCGGCAAGTCCGGTGCCGTCCTGCTCGCCTCGCGCGCCGCTTTGAGAGCGGGCGCGGGCCTCGTTACGGCGGCGGTGCCGGAATCGATCCAGCCAATCGTCGCGGCAGGGCAGGCCGAACTGATGACCGAGCCGATCGCCGATCGCGACGGCCATTTTGACGGGGCTCACGCGCCCGACGCGTTGAAGATGATAATCGACGGTAAGAACGCGTTGATCGTCGGGCCGGGAATGGGCGTCAGCGACGACACCAAGCGCCTCGTCGAATGGCTGATTTCGGACGCATCCGAGCGCGAGCGTCCGATGCTGATCGATGCCGACGGACTCAACGCGCTCGCCGCGATCGGTTGCGAGGCTTTAAGGCGTGCGCGCGGTCCTGTTGTGCTGACGCCTCATCCGGGAGAAGCCGCGCGCCTGCTCGGCGTGACGCCGGCGGTAATCAACGACGATCGCGTGTCTGCCGCGCGCAATCTGGCGGAGCGAACCGGTGCGTCCGTGCTGATAAAGGGCGCGGATTCGGTTATCGCCTCTCCCGACGGCGACATATATATCAACTCGACCGGCAATCCCGGGATGGGCACGCCCGGCATCGGTGACGCGCTCTCGGGAATCGTCGGCGCGATGCTGGGTCAGAAGATGCGCCCGATCGACGCGCTCGCGCTCGGCGTTTTTCTCCACGGCTACGCGGCCGATCGCGTCGCGGCGCGGATGGGGCGCGTCGGCTATATCGCCGGCGACGTGATTGACGAGCTGCCGGCGGCGCTGGACGCACTAACAGAGTAGTTGCGCTATATTAGTGACTGAGTAATCGCGATGGCTAATGAGGCTGTAGAATCGGGCGCGAGCGTGGTCACGATGGTGATCGAGAGCCGCTCGCCGCACGAGACCAAATCGTGGGGACGGCGGCTCGCCTCGCTGCTCGAAGGCGGCGAATTGCTGGGCCTGATTGGCGATCTCGGCGCGGGCAAGACCTGCTTTATCAAAGGCCTCGCGCGCGGACTAAACTTGCGCGAAGAAGACATCCTGAGCCCGACGTTCACGATGATCCAGGAACATCACGGGCGCTTGCCCCTCTATCATATAGATCTGTATCGCCTCGAAGAGGCGACGCTCGACGATTTGGGCCTTCGCGAATACTTGTTTTCCGAGGGTATCGCCGCCGTCGAATGGTTCGAGCGTCTGCGCGGCGGCGCCGAGATGGAATACCTGGCAGTCCGAATCAGCTACGCCGGCGCGAACCTGCGCCGGATCGAATTCAGCGCGGTGGACTCGCGACACGCGCAAATTATTTCCAGGTTGAAGCGCCGCTTCGCCTGAAGGGCGCGGGATTGTTCAGCATGGCGGGGGGCTGGTTTGAGGCCCATTTTCCGCACATAATACTCAATTCCCCCTTTTTTCAGGGCGGATAGGATCATTGCGTTGGGATTGGTCGTTCAAAAATACGGCGGAACTTCGGTCGGATCGATCGAGCGAATCAAGGCGGTCGCCGATCGCGTGGTCAGGGCGCGCGATGCCGGCAATCGGATCGTCGTGGTGGTCTCGGCGATGGCGGGCGAGACCAATCGGTTGTTCAAGCTCGCCTCCGAACTGAGCGAGTCGCCCAACGCGCGCGAGACCGACGTGCTGGTCGCCACCGGAGAGCAGGTGTCGGCGGCGCTGCTCGCGATCCGGCTCCAGTCGATGGGGCATCCGACGGTTTCCTTTCTCGCTTTTCAAATGAACCTGACCACCGACTCGAATCACGGCCGCGCGCGAATCAAATCCGTGCAATGCGATCGCGTGATGCGCGCTCTCGACGATGGGCAGATCGTCGTGGTTGCCGGCTACCAGGGCGTCAACCCCGCCGGCGATATCACGACGCTTGGCCGCGGCGCGTCGGATCTGACCGCGGTGGCGCTGGCAGCCGCTCTCAAAGCCGATATTTGTGAAATCTACACCGACGTGGACGGCGTCTATACCGCCGATCCCAACGTCTGCCCCAAAGCAAAAAAACTTGGCCGCATCTCGTATGATGAGATGCTCGAGATGGCGGGACTCGGGGCGAAGGTCCTGCAGACCCGTTCGGTTGAACTCGCCCGACGCTACAACGTGCCGCTCGTCGTCCGCTCCAGCTTCCGTGAAGCCGAGGGGACGTGGGTTGGACAAGAGGATTTGTCAATGGAGGACGTGCTCGTTTCGGGCGTAACGCTCGACCAGAATCAAAGCAAGATAACGATAGCCGGCGTTGCGGATCGACCCGGTCTGGCCGCGAAGATTTTCAGCCCGATCGCCGACGCGGGAATCGTCGTGGACATGATTATCCAGAACGCCAGCGCCGACGGCCACACCGACATGACGTTTACCATCGGGCGCGAAGACCTCGGCCGCGCGCTCGAAATCGTCACCCGTACGGCGAAGGAAATCGGCGCGTCGGGCGTGCGGCATGACGATCAGGTCGCCAAGGTCTCGGTGGTCGGTGTTGGAATGCGCACGCATGCGGGGGTCGCGGCCTCGATGTTCCAGGTGCTGGCGGCGGAACGGATTAATATCGAGATGATTTCGACCTCGGAGATTAAGGTCTCGGTCGTGGTCAATTCGAAATACGGGGAACTCGCGATGCGCGCGCTGCACGACGCGTTTGTCAACGGCGGCGGCGGGTCGAACGCCGCGCCGCGGGAGACAGTTTGAGTCCGATGCCGGATGCAAAACATATCCAGGTTTACGACACCACATTGCGCGATGGATGCCAGTCCGAAGACGTCTCGCTGACGGTCGAGGACAAGGTGACGATTGCCCAACGTCTCGACGATCTCGGTTTCGATTACATCGAGGGTGGATGGCCGGGCTCGAACGATCGCGACGCGGCGTTCTTCAAAGAGATCAAGAAGATCAAAATTCGCCACGCCAAGATCGCGGCCTTCGGCTCGACTCGCCGCTCCGGAGTTCGCCCTGCGGCCGATCGCAATCTGCAGTTGCTGCTGCGCACCGGGACTCAAGTCGCGACCGTGGTCGGCAAGACCTGGGACATGCACGTCCGCGAGGCGCTGCGAATCCCGCTCAACGAAAATCTCGAAATTCTCAACGACACGATCGCATTTCTGAAAAAGAACTTCGACGAGGCGATCTTCGACGCCGAACATTTCTTCGACGGCTATTTTCACAATCCCGAGTACGCGCTTGCGTGCCTGAAAGCCGTTGACGACGCGGGCGTCACGCTGATCGCGCTGTGCGACACCAACGGCGGACGCCTGCCCGGCGAAATCGAGGCCGCGGTAACCGCGGCTCGCGCCGCGGTCAATTGCCCGATCGGAATTCACTGCCATAACGACTCGGACGTCGCGGTCGCCAACACGCTTGCCGGCGTGCGCGCGGGCGCGGTGCAGGTGCAGGGGACGATCAACGGCTTCGGCGAGAGATGCGGCAACGCGAACCTGGTTTCGATAATCGCCAACTTGCAGCTCAAGCTCGGCTACCATTGCGTGCCCCCGGCCAAGCTCAAGACGATGCGCGAGGTCTCGACGTTGGTGTACGAACTCGCCAACATCACGCCGTTCGCGCGCCAGCCGTACGTTGGCCGCAGCGCGTTCGCGCACAAGGGCGGGCTGCACGTCTCGGGAATCCAGCGCAACACCGCGACCTACGAGCACGTCGATCCCGCGCTGCTCGGCAACGACCGCCGCGTGCTGCTTTCGGAGCTCTCGGGCCGCGCCAACATCGCGTACAAGGCCAAAGAATTCGGCCTCGAACTCGATACGGCGAACGACAAGATCGCCGTGTTGCTCGATGAGCTCAAGCGGCTCGAGGGTGCCGGCTATACCTTCGACGGGGCGGACGCTTCGTTCGAGCTGCTGATGCTGCGCACGCTCGGCCTGGCCAAAGAGCATTTCAACTTCGTCAGTTTCCGCGTCTTCGACGACAAATGGCATGAGGACCGCGCGCCCTTCAGCGAGGCGGTGGTCGTGATCGAAGGACCCGATGGTGTGCGCACGCGCAACTCCGCCATTGGCAACGGCCCGGTCAACGCGCTCGATTCGGCGCTGCGGCAAGCGTTGCTGCCGTACTATCCCAATCTCGAGGCGATGCAGTTGGTCGATTACAAAGTCCGCGTGCTCGACAACGGCGCCGGCACCGAGGCGCGCGTTCGCGTGCTGATCGAATCGACCGACGGCAAGCGCCGATGGGGCACGGTTGGATTGTCGAGCAACGTCGTCGAGGCGAGCTGGCAGGCGCTGGTCGACTCGATCGAATACAAGCTGCACAAGGATAACGTGAAGCCGCGCGCGAAGGCGGCCAGCAAGCACAACGGCGCGCGTCCGCGGTCTGCCAGGGCCGTGGAGAATGCGCCGGCGCGCGCAAGATAGGGCGCGAGCGAGCATCCGCCCGCGCCCTATCGCATCCTTGCCAACAAGGGCTAGGCACTATACCAGCTCTTGTCGGCGAGGATTCTCTCAAACTCGAAAAACTAATCTGTCGCGAGCAAGCTGCTAGCTCTTCTTCGGATGCGGCGTGCCGATGTACGGAAACTCCTTGAGAATGTCGGTATGCGGTTTGAGGCCGCTGGGGGGACATTCATTTTTCGTCAGAAACGCGAGGCGGTAATCGATCACATCGTCAGTGAAGACGCGGCCGTTGGGATACTTTGCGGGCTTCGAAGGATTGAAACTCAGCACGTCGGGCAGTGTGCGCTCCTTGTCGATCGCGGCAATCGCTTCTTCGCGCGTGTAATTTCCCGTATGGCCTATCAGATGCACGAACTGATCGAGCCAGCGCTTGCGATCGTTCACCGGCTCGCTCGCGTTGTATTCCAATTTGGTGTCGTCGGTGTTGAAGAAGCTGCTCACGCTCGGGTGGCCGGCGCGATCGGCATGAAGAAGCTTGCCGTCCTTGCGCACGCTGCATCGTCCCCAAATGTGTATCTCGGGCTTTGGGGCTAGTTCGCTCGTCGGCAGCTCGATCACCGTCGAGAACACATTGGCTTCCGTATTCGAATCCACGCCGGTCCACGGCGATTTGGCGCCGAGGTGCGGCTCGGTGAAGTTCCGCTTTCCCCTGATATCGAACAGATTCTTGATTCCGTCGAAGTCGAAAAAGAAGGCGTCGCTCCGACTGCCGGCGAAGAACGTGTAGGCGCCGGACTTGACGATGTTGGGCTTGGCGCCGAACGAGACCTCGCCGTCGGCGATGATCTTCTTCCCGACAGCTTCGACCGAGCGTGACTCTTCCCCCTTTGCCAGAAAGACATTGACGGTCTGCTTGCCGTTTTGCGGCTTCGAGAACACGTAACTGAACGCGATATCCGTCAAGCAATCTCCGTCGTTGTCGATATTGAGGCGGTAGATCGCGTCAGGATGGAGCGCGTCGGCATTCGGATTCGCATTGAGGATGATCACGGTCCGCGACCGATCGGTCGGCGCCTGGAACGCGTAGAGGTCGCACAGGTCAAGCCGTTGGTCTCCGAGCGGCGGCCCAAGACTGAGGCCGGTAAAGTGGTTCGACATATTTTTCTCTCCTTTGAAAATTGAAGATGCGATTACGTCATCCGGCAGGATCGTAGCAAACGATCGATTTAATGTCGCTTCGAGTTGAAATTGGCGTGGGTCTGCGTTACGCGAAAGAACCCCCGTCTTTTTCCGCCGATCGGCGTAAGCTAAGCTAGGCGCCGCACTGGTGGCGAATAAAACTGTCCATGCCGATTTATCTCGATCATAATGCAGGCGCTCCTGTTCGCGCCGAAGCTGCCGCCGCGGTTTCACGCCTGCTGGCCGACATGGGCGGGAATCCCTCGTCGGTGCATCGCTCGGGCCAGCGTTCGCGCCGGATGCTCGAGGTTGCGCGCGCGCAGGTCGCGGCGATCGTCGGCGCCGAGCCGCGGCAGATCGTGTTTACCAGCGGCGGCACCGAGTCGAACAATCTTGCCATCTTCGGCGCGATCACCGCGGCCTCTCGACGCCGTAAAATTATTTCATCCCAGATCGAGCATTCATCGATCCTCGCTCCGATTGCGGAACTCGAGCGCCGTGGCTTTGACACAGTGCGAGTCGCGCCGGACTCCGACGGCCGTGTCGATCCCGGGCGCGTGCTCGCCGTGCTTGATAGCGAGACGGCGCTCGTCACGCTCGGACTCGCGAACTCCGAAGTCGGAACGATTCAGGATCTCGCTCCGCTCGCATCCATGTGCGGCGAGGCCGGTGCATTGCTTCATATTGATGCGGCGCAGGCGGTCGGCCGAATTCCGGTCGATGTCGCGGCGCTGGGATGCGATCTGCTGGCACTGAGCGGTCACAAGCTTGGCGCGCATTCGGGAATTGGCGCTTTGTACGTCCGCGACTTTGCGCGCCTGGCGCCAATCGTTTTTGGCGGGCCACATGAAAGCGGCATGCGAGCGGGCACGCCGAATCTGCTTGGCGCAGTGTCCTTCGGCGCGGCGGCCGAGGCCGCGATGGATGCGATGGCGTTGGAGTCGGTTCGAATCGGTTCACTTGCCGCGTCGCTGTTAGCGCGTATCCGCGAGGCGATTCCCGGTCTTCGCTTGAACGGCCCGATTGTTGGCAGGCTTCCCAATACGCTCAACCTCACGTTTCCGGGCGTGCTTGGCGAGAGCATGCTGATTGCGCTCGATCTCGAAGGCATCGAAGTGTCGATGGGCTCGGCGTGCGCGGCAGGAGCCGTCGAGCCGTCGCACGTGTTGCGCGCGATGGGCCGCAGCGTTGCCGACGCGCGCAGCTCGCTCAGAATCAGCCTCGGTTGGAACAACACCGCACAGGAAATCGAAGCCGTCGCGGCGCTCATCCCGGAGGTGTGGCGGCGCGTCGCGACCGCCGAACCTCTGTCGGAGGCGAGCGCACGATGAGGCGGCGAGTGCTGGTTGCGATGTCGGGCGGGGTGGACAGCTCCGTCGCGGCGGCGATGGTGCGCGAGCAGGGTTACGATGTGGTCGGCGTGGCGATGCGGCTTGCGCCCGAGCCGTCTGCGCCAATCGCGAAGCGCCGCGGCACCTGCTGCTCGCATGACGACTTCGAGGATGCGCGCCGGGTGGCGGAGCGGATGGATTTTCCGTTCTATGTGATTGACTTGCGCGCCGACTTCGCCGCGCGCGTGGTCGATAACTTCGTCTCTGAATATCTGGGCGGGTGCACGCCGAATCCGTGCGTGATGTGCAATCGCGAGATCAAATTCGATCGCCTGTGGAGCCGCGCGCGCGCGCTTGCGGCTGACTACGTCGCGACCGGACATTACGCCCGAATAGAGCAGGGGACAGACGGCAGATTTCATCTGCTGCGCGCCGCCGACGACGCCAAGGATCAGTCGTATTTTCTGTTCACGCTCGGCCAGGACGAACTCGCGCGGACAATTTTTCCGCTCGGTGCGATGACCAAGACCGAAGTTCGCGCGCGCGCGCGCGCCTTGGGCCTTGCCACCGCGGACAAGCCTGAGAGCCAGGAAATCTGCTTCGTTCCCGATGGCGATTACGCGAGTTTTGTCGAGCGTCAAAGCAAGCCCGCGCAACTCCGCCCCGGATCGGTTGTCGACAGCGACGGAAGACGGCTCGCCGCTCACTCGGGCGTGCATCGATTCACGATAGGACAGCGGCGCGGGCTCGGTGTCGCGAGCGGAGAGCGGCTGTACGTCCGCGAGATTCGTGCCGAGTCGGGCGAGGTCGTGGCCGGGCGGCGCGAGGAACTCGATTCTCCGGGCCTGATCGCGAATCGAATCAGCCTGGTCGATAATTCCATTGCGTCGGGGCGCGAGCTGAGCGTCGAGGTGAAGATTCGCTATCGGCATCGCGCGATCCCGGCAACGATGCGCGTCGATTCAGGACGCCGCGCGGAGATTCGCTTCGCGTCGGGCGGTCCTGCGGTGACACCGGGACAGGCGTGCGTTTTTTACCGCGGCGAGGAAGTGCTCGGTGGCGGATTTATCGAACGGGCGATCACGGAAGAGCAAGCGAACTGACTATGGCAACGCGCTTCGCGATCGCAACGCTCGGATGCAAGGTCAATCAGTACGATTCGGCGATCATCGAGTCGCGCCTGCGCGCGCAGGGAATGGAACGGCGCGAGTTCAGCGAGCAAGCCGACGTCTATATCGTCAACACCTGCACGATCACCGATCGCGCCGACGCGGAGAGCCTGCGTATCGCGCGGCGCGCTCGGCGGCTCAATCCGAATGCGCGCGTGATCATGACCGGATGCCTGGCGCAAGCGAGCCCCGACGTGCTCGCGAAAGCGCCGGAGGTCGATGCCGTGATCGGACTCGGGATGCTCGACGACCTCGCGCGTGCAGCGGCTTCGGGAGTTGGCGAGCGCGTGATGGTCACGAATCTGCGCAAGGAAAAGGGGCCGATCGAACTGGCCGCGGTCACGCTGGACGGTCACACGCGCGCGTTTCTGAAATTGCAGGAGGGATGCGATCAATTCTGCACGTTCTGCATCGTGCCGTTTTCGCGCGGCGCCTCGCGCAGCGTTGAGCCGCGCCGCGTGATGGCGGCACTCGACGATCTTCACGCGCGCGGCTTCAAGGAAGTCGTTCTTACCGGGGTTCATCTCGGCGGCTACGGCAAGGACCTTGAGCCGCAGGTCGAACTCGCCGATTTGCTCGAGATGATCGCCGAGCGATGCCCGCTCGAGCGGGTGCGGATAAGCTCGCTCGATCCCGAAGAATTGAGCGACCGTATCGTAGAAATAATTTCGAGCAGCGGAAAATTCTGCCCGCATCTGCATCTGCCGCTGCAGTCGGGCGACGACGAAACTCTGTCGCGGATGCGGCGGCGTTATCAGCGCGGCTATTTTCGCGATCGCGTCGAGCGCGTGTTGCGTGCGTGGCCCGATGCGGCGATTGGCACCGACCTGATTGTGGGCTTTCCCGGTGAGACGGCAGCGCATTTCGAGTCGTACTACAATTTCGTCGAGTCGCTGCCGATTGCGTATTTTCACGTATTTCCGTATTCGATTCGGGCCGGGACCACGGCGGCGAAGTTTTCCGGCCGGGTGAGGCCGGCGGAGATCAAACGGCGAGCCGGACTAATACGCGCACTGGGCGAGCGCAAGCGGGCAGAATTCGCGCGGCGATTCGTCGGAACGAAACTTAAGGTATTACTTGAAGAACGTGGGCCGGGTGGCGAGCTTCAGGGCTACAGCCGCAACTACCTGCGGGTATCGACGCAGGGGCCCGATGAACTGACAAATCGAGAAGTCGAGGTGGAGGCGTCAACCGTTGAAGGCGCGCAACTGGCTGGGGAGATTGTTCGGCCGTGGGCGGACGAAAGCGTCTGCCGCAGGGCCGGCTGAAAGTCCCCGCATCAAACTCGAGCGTGTGCTCGGCTATTCGTTCGCGCGCGCGGATCTGCTGGAGACCGCGCTGACGCATCCGAGCGCCGCGGTGGGCAGCGACGTCCATTACGAGCGGCTGGAGTTCCTTGGCGACGCGGTGCTCGATCTTGCGATTGCAGACCTGTTGATGCGCAAGTTTCCGACGGCGAAAGAAGGCCCGTTGTCCAAGCAGCGTGCGTCGATCGTAAACGCGCGCACGCTGGCGCTGAAGGCGCAGGCGATTGAATTGAACGAGATGATGCGGCTGGGGAAAGGCGAAGAAAAAAGCGGCGGGCGCGAGAAGACCTCGATTCTTGCGGCGGTGTTCGAGGCGGTGCTCGGCGCGATCTACACCGACGGCGGACTCACGCCCGCGCAGCAAGTGGTCGAGCGCCTGTTCACCGGCGATATCGGCGGACCGGCCGCGGAGCGCGATTACAAAACCGAATTGCAGGAAATCGCGTACCGCCATTTTCGCACGCAGCCGGTGTACGAACTGGTCGCGACGGGAGGTCCCGATCACGCCCGGCGCTTTACCACCCGAATCAGAATCGCGGGCCGCGATCTCGGCGTGGCCGAGGGCGGCAGCAAGAAGCAGAGCGAGCAGGCGGCGGCGCGCCTCGCGCTGGAGCGGATAGAAGAGGAGCGCGGTGAGCGCCATGAATGAGCATCGCGCCGGGTTCGTGGCGGTTGCCGGCCGCACCAACGTCGGCAAATCGACGCTGGTGAACCGACTGGTGGGTCACAAGGTTGCGATCGTCACACCGCGTCCACAGACCACGCGGCGGCGAATTCTCGGTATCCGCACCGACGACGACGCGCAGATCCTGCTGATCGACACGCCCGGACTTCATGAGGCGAAGAAGCAACTGAATCAGCGCATGGTGCAGGTGGCGCGGCGCGCGATCGCGGAGGGCGAAGTCATTCTGGCCGTGGTTGAAGCAGGCGATCATCTGAACCCAGGCGATCGCGCCGTGCTGGTTGACATCCGCGCGCTGGGCCGTCCGACGATCGTTGCGATCAACAAGGTCGATCGCGTCCCGCGCGCTCAACTGCTGCCGCTAATTGAGGAGATCAACCAGGGATTTCCCGGCGCCGAGATCGTCCCGGTCAGCGCGCTGAGTGGCGAGAATATCGCCGAGCTGTTGCTGACTCTGAAGCGGATGCTCCCGGTCAGCCCGGCGCTGATGTCGCCCGATGAGTACACCGATCAGAGCGAGCGGATGATCGCCGAGGAAATCATCCGCGAGAAAATTTTTCTCAAGATGCGCCAGGAGATTCCGTTCTCGACCGCCGTCAGGGTCGAGAAGTTCGAAGACGACGCGGAGCGCAAGCTCAAGAGGATCAGCGCGACGGTGGTTGTCGATCGCGAGTCGCACAAAGGCATGCTGATTGGCGCGGGAGGGCGCACGCTCAAGGAGATCGGCACGGCCGCGCGCCTTGAGCTCGAAGAAATCCTCGGCGCGCGCGTGTTTTTGGAAATCGTCGTCAAAGTCGAGCGCGATTGGACCAGCGATCCGCGCAAGCTCGCGGAGTTTGGACTGTGACGAATCCGCGCGGATCGTCCGGCGCCGAAGCGCGGCGGATTGCGGCCGAGGGTCTGCCGGCAGTGGTGCTGGTCGGCCGCGCGAACGCGGGAAAGTCTACGCTGTTCAATCGAATCACCAAGGGCGGCCGCGCGATTACCAGCGCGATTCCCGGCACTACGCGCGACCTCAATTTCGCCCGCGCGAAACACGGCGACCGCGAATTCGTCGTGGTCGATAGCGGCGGCCTCGAGCTCGGCGGGCATGAGCGGATGACCGAACGGATCGTCGGCGAGGCGCTGGCCGCGGTGGGCGTGGCCGACGTGGTGGTGTTCATGCTCGATGGCAAGGGGGGGCTGAGCGAGGCCGACGCCGAGGCGCTCGCGCTGGTGCGCGAAACCGGATGCCCGCTGATCATGGCGGTCAACAAGATCGATCGGCCGGGACAGGAGGCCGAGGCGGCTGAGTTCTACGCGCTGGGCGGCGACGAGTTGTTTTTCATCTCGGCGGCGCACGGACGCGGAATCGACGAGCTGCTCGATCAAGTCGTCGCGCGGCTGCCCGAGCGCGAAGGCGCCGTGGCCGCATCCCCTGACTTGAGGCTCGCACTGATCGGCCGCCCCAACGTGGGGAAGTCGTCGCTCCTCAACCGGCTCTCGGGTTTCGAGCGCGCGATCGTGGACGACAGCCCCGGCACAACGCGCGATCCGGTGGACGTGCGGCTATCCGCACAGGGCCGCGACGTATTGTTGATCGACACCGCGGGAATCCGCCGCCCGCCGCGCGTCGAAGGCGAGCTGGAGCATCATTCGGTGGGCCGGGCGATCGAAACGATTCGGCGCGCGAATGTCGTGCTGCTGGTGATCGACGCGAGCGAGGGAATCACCGACCAGGACGCGCGGCTGGCGCGACTGGTGGACAGCAGCGATCGCGCGATGGTGATCGTGTGCAACAAATGGGACGTGGCGGCGAAGCAGGGGCGCAAGCTGGCGGCTTTCGTCCGCGACGCGCACGAGCGCTACCCGTTCCTCGACTATGCGACGATGGTGTTCACGTCGGCGGTCACTGGCGACGGCGTGGACGGGATCATCCCGGCTGCTACCCAGGCCGGAGATTCGTGGCGCGCAGTCTTTCAGACTTCGCGGCTGAATCGAACGCTGGCCGAGGCGACGGCCGCGATGGATCCGCCGCAGGTGGACAGGCGGCGATTGAACCTGATGTACGTGACGCAGGTCGGCAGCGCGCCGCCGCGGCTTCGATTTTTCACCAACGTCGAACACGGTATCCCGGCGCATTACATACGCTTCATCGAAACGCGATTTCGGAAATCCCTGGAACTTGTCGGCACGCCGCTGAGGCTCGATTTTCGGCGCACCGGCCGTTCGTGGGTGCAAGGCAGTCCGCCGGGAAGGCCGCGCGGCAAGCCTCGCAACCGGCCCGCACCGCACACCAAGCCCGCGCGCGCGTAAGGTCGCGGCTGTGGAGCGATGAGCGCGACAGCGTTTCTCACGCCGCGCCGGGTCCGGTATATTTCAATATACAGTGATCCTGATTTTAGATTTCGGCAGCCAGTACACGCAGCTGATTGCGCGCCGCGTGCGCGAAGCCGACGTATATTGCGAAATCCATCCGTTCAACCTCGCACCCGAAAAAATCCGCGCGATGAATCCGCGCGGGATAATTCTTTCCGGCGGACCGGCCAGTCTCTACGAGCGCAATGCGCCGGATATCGCCGACGAGGTGCTCAATCTTGGCTGTCCGGTGCTCGGAATCTGCTACGGCCTGTACGTAATCGCGCAGCACATGGGCGCGCGCAGCGTGGGCTCGCGACAGCGCGAATACGGACCCGCAACGCTGGTGATAGACGGCGAAGACGTGCTGTTCGAAGGGCTCAGCGGACGGGAGCATCGCGTCTGGATGAGTCACGGCGACAGGGTCGAGACAATTCCGAACACGCTGTGCCCGATCGCACACAGCGACAACTCACCGTATGCCGCCATCAAAACGCGCGACGGGCGCATCCGCGGCATCCAGTTTCATCCCGAGGTCGTGCACACACCGTGCGGCACGCAGGTGCTCCGCAACTTTGTGCTGAAGATTTGCGGCGAGCGCGGCGATTGGACGATGGCGAATTTTGTCGAGACAAAACTCGCTGAGATTCGCAAGCAGGTCGGGCCGGCCGACAAGGTCCTGATGGGACTGTCGGGCGGCGTCGATTCTTCCGTAGCGGCGGCGCTGATTCATCGCGCGATCGGCCCGCGGCTGCATTGCGTGTTCGTCGATACCGGCCTGCTGCGCGCGGGCGAGCGCGAGCGAATGGAGAATACGTTCGCGCGACAGCTCGGGATCGATCTCAAGCTTGCAGATGCGTCCGAGCTTTTTCTGTCGCGACTGGCGGGCGTGCTTGACCCCGAGCAAAAGCGCCGCATCATCGGACATACTTTCATCGACGTGTTTGAATCCGAGGAAGTCGTTCAGGGCGCGAAATTTCTCGGCCAGGGAACGCTTTACCCGGATGTGATCGAATCGGTCTCGTTCAAGGGGCCGTCGGCGGTGATCAAGAGCCATCATAACGTCGGCGGATTGCCGGAGCGGATGCGCCTGGAACTGGTCGAACCATTGCGCGAGTTGTTCAAGGATGAAGTGCGCGAAGTGGGCCGGCAGCTCGGGCTGGCGGCGGAGGTCGTCGAGCGGGAACCGTTCCCCGGCCCCGGGCTTGCGGTGCGAATCGTCGGCGAGGTCACGCGCGAGCGGCTCGATCTGCTGCGGCGCGCGGACGCGATCGTGATGCAAGAAACTGCGGCTGCGGGCTTCGGACTCAAACTATGGCAGGCGTTCGCCGTGCTGCTGCCGCTCAAGACTGTGGGCGTGATGGGCGACGGGCGCAGCTACGAAAGCGTGATCGCGATTCGAGCGGTCGAGTCGATGGATGGCATGACGGCGGATTGGGCGCGCCTGGACCCCGCTTTCCTCGCGCGCGTCTCCAGCCGTATCACCAACGAGGTCAAGGGCGTCAACCGCGTGGTTTACGACATCACGTCGAAGCCGCCCGCGACGATAGAGTGGGAGTGACAGGTGACAGTTCGCACACGCTTCGCGCCGAGCCCGACCGGCTCGCTGCACATCGGTAACGTCCGCTCGGGACTGTTCGCCTACCTCTACGCGCGGCACAACGGCGGCCAGTTCATCGTGCGCATCGACGACACCGATCGCGAACGATCGACCAAGCAGTCGCTCGACGAAATCCTCGCGGACCTGAAATGGCTCGGGATGGAGTGGGACGAAGGTCCGCC
Source organism: Deltaproteobacteria bacterium (assembly GCA_003135135.1). Classification (GTDB taxonomy): domain Bacteria; phylum Desulfobacterota; class Binatia; order Binatales; family Binataceae; genus Binatus. Next base: position 15,322 of record PLDK01000034.1, on the reverse strand, counting down.
CGACAAGGCATACTTTCAGACCAATCGAGTTGAGCGGCATCGTGAAGCCGCGCTTACATTGCTGCGCGAGCGAAAAGCCTATCCCTGCTACTGCTCGGCGGAAGAACTGGACGCCAGGCGTAAGCAGGCTGAGCGCGAGCGTCGCAGGCCCGTTTACGATCGCAAATGCCGCAGGCTCGGCTTTCCAGCGGATCTGGCGCTGCCAGACAAATCCGCCGGCCGCAACTATACGATCCGGTTCGCGATGCCGCTGGATGGCGAGACGGTCGTCGACGACCTGGTGAAGGGCCGGATGGTCTTTCAGAACACCGAGCTCGACGACTTTATCATTGTTCGTTCGGACGGCTCACCGATTTACAACTTCGCGAGCATTCTCGACGACGTCGACATGCGCATCACGCACATCGTTCGCGGCGACGACCACGTCTCGAATACCCCACGCCAGATGCAGATGGCGTTCGCGCTCGGGTTCACGCCGCCAGCCTTCGCACATTTGCCGCAAGTGCTGGGGCCCGACGGGTCTCCGCTGTCAAAGCGCCACGGCGCGACGTCGGTGATCGCGTACCGCGAGAACGGCTATTTCCCGGAGGCGATGCTGAACTATCTGGCGCGCCTTGGATGGTCCCACGGCGACCAGGAAATTTTCTCCAAGGATGAACTGATCAGTTATTTTGGCTTCGACGCTTGTGGAAAATCAGCCGGCGTATTCAACGCCGAAAAATTGCTCTGGCTCAATTTCCATTACCTCAAGGAGCGGCCGATCCCACGGCTGGCGGCTGAGATCAAGTCATTCATCGCCAGGCGCGGATGGGCGATTCCGGGCGACGACACGTGGCTCGAAAAGGCGGTCGCAACCCTGCACGAGCGCGCCAAAACGCTCGTCGAGCTGGTGGACTTCGCGTCGTTCTACCTGAAGGACGAGATCGAGATCGATTCGAAAGCGGCGGCGAAATTCCTGAAGCCGGAAATCGCGGAATCCATCCGCGCGTTGGCTGCGGAGCTCGAATCGATCGAGGGCGAGGTCTCCGAGGCCTCCGTCCAGGCGGTTTTCGAATCTGTCCTCGCGCGCTTCAACCTCAAGCTCGGGCAACTCGCGCAACCGGTCCGCGTCGCGCTCACCGGTGGCACCGTCAGCCCCGGGATTTACGAGGTGATCGCGGTGCTCGGTAAACGCCGCACCGTCGATCGCCTGAACGCCGCAGTCCGCCGAATCGAGCAGCCCGCCTGAACCAACAGCGCCTGGTCACTTCGTGCCGGTGGGCGGCAGCACCAGGCAGGTAATAGTGCTTTTCCATCGGTGGCGCTGCTACAGCGCTCGCGACGCCAATCAATGCCGGCAATATCGCCGACGTTGCTACCATCACTCCCCGCCAAATCCTGTTCATCGCGGTCGTCGCCACATTCATGCAACGCCTTTCTCGCTGGAGGCGCGGTCCGCTGCCCGCCACTTCCCCGCTGTGCATCCAGATAGTACCTTTGTATCATGAGTGTACTCGTACCATACGTAGTCGAGCAGACCGGCCGCGGCGAGCGTTCTTACGACATCTTTTCGAGATTGCTCAAGGACCGGATCGTGTTCCTGGGCGGGCCAGTCAACGACGACCTTGCCAACCTGGTCACCGCGCAACTCCTGTTCCTCGAGTCCGAGGATCCGGAGCGCGAAATCAATATGTACATCAACTCGCCGGGCGGCTCGGTCACCGCCGGCCTGGCTATCTATGACACGATGCAATTCGTGAAGCCTCCTGTCTCGACGCTGTGCGTGGGGCAGGCCGCCAGCATGGGATCTCTGCTGCTGGCCGCAGGAGCCAAGGGCAGAAGATACGCGCTGCCGCACTCGCGGATACTCATCCATCAGGTTTCCGGCGGGTTCGAAGGACAGGCCAGCGATATCGAGATTCACGCGCGCGAGGCGTTGCGTCTTCGCGAAATCCTCAACGACATCCTTGCTCATCATACCGGCCAGAACGCCAAGAAAGTCGAGAAGGATACCGACCGCGACAACTTCATGTCCGCGGCGCAGGCGGTCGAATACGGGCTTATCGACGAAGTGATTTCCGGCCGGCCAATCAAGGCGTCGCTCTAGCCGGCGCCTGCCCTGCGCTCGGCCATGGACGCGCAACATAATCTCGAAGGCCGGACTGGCGAAAAGATCGAACGGTTCCGAATTCGCGGGATGCATTGCGCCAATTGCGCGAGCACCATCGAAAACGCCGTCGCGCCGATTCCCGGCGTCATCGACGCCCATGTAAATTTCGCCGCCGAGACGCTCACCGCGCGCGTCAGCGACAAACTTGCTGCCGGTGAAATCGAGGCGAGGGTCGCGGCCGCCGGTTATAGCGCGATCGCCGAGTCCAATGGCGTTGGCGCGGGCGAATCCGCTCTCGATCGCCAGGATGCGCGCCGCAACCTGCGGTGGGTAGTCGCCACTGCGATTGGCGTTGCAGTCGTCATGTATTTGCAGCATCGCGAGGGCGGCGCCGCGCGCATCGCGACGCTCGTCGCCGCCACGACGCTGATGCTCACCGCCGGCCTGACCTTCTACCGCGGCGCGTGGATCGCCGCGCGCAATCGCACCGCGAACATGGATACGCTGGTCGCGCTTGGCATCAGCGCCGCCTGCTCCTACTCAATCCTCACCACCTTTCCCGCCATCTTTTTCGCGGGTCCGCGATTCTTCGATACTGCCGCCGAGCTGATCCTTTTTATTCGCTTTGGGAAATTACTCGAGGCTCGCGCTCGCGGCCGTGCGATGGCTGCGTTGCGATCCTTGCTGACCCTCGTTCCCGACGTTGCCACTGTGGTGCGCGACGGCAACGAACGCGTCGTGCCTGCTGCCGAGTTGGCCGTCGGCGACATCGTGCTGGTCAAGCCCGCTTCCAGAATTCCGGTTGACGGCGTGATTGTCACCGGCGCCAGCGCTATCGACGAGTCGATGCTTACGGGCGAGTCGATGCCGGTGGACAAATCGGCGGGCGACGACGTCTCCGGCGGTACGCTCAACAGCGCGGCTGCAATTACAGTTCGCGCGACGCGCGTTGGCTCTGAGACGGCGCTTGCACAGATAGTGCGAATGGTCGCGGACGCGCAGGGCGACAAGGCTCCCATCCAGCGCGTCGCCGACGCGGTCGCCGCGCGATTTGTGCCGGCGGTGATCGGGATCGCGGCGCTCACTTTTCTTGCGTGGATTTGGTTGGGCCCGAGTCTCGTGATGGCGTTGACTGCGATGACCGCCGTGTTGGTGATTGCGTGCCCTTGCGCGATGGGACTGGCGACGCCGACTGCGCTTATGGTCGGCAGCGGGCTCGGCCTGCGCGCGGGAATTTTATTCAAGCGGGCATCCGCCCTCGAACTGATCACGAGAATCCGCGTCATGCTCTTCGACAAGACCGGCACCCTGACGGTCGGCCGGCCGGAGCTCGAGTCGCTCGCCGTGCTCGACGGCGACGAGAATAGTGCGTTGTCCTTTGCCGCGATCGCCGCCGCCGGATCGAGTCATCCGCTGTCGCGAGCCGTGACCGCCAGCGCGCAAGCGCGAAACCTCGCGCCGCAATTCACCCCCGGCAACTCACGCGAGATGCCGGGCCTGGGCGTTACCGCCGAGCATCGCGGAAAACAGATCGCGCTTGGCAACGACCGGCTGATGGCGCAGGTCGGCGCCGGCGTCGATTCCCGCGCCCGCGACGAGGCGGCTCGCATAGCTGCATCCGCGGCGACGCCGCTGTTTCTTGCGATCGATCGCAAGGTGACTGCCGTGCTTGCATTCCGCGATCCGGTCAAGGCCGAGGCACGCGGCGCGATCGCGGCGCTGCATAGGATGGGCATCCGCACGGTGATGATTTCCGGCGACAACGCTGAAGTCGCAAAGGCCGTCGCTGCTCGATTGGGAATCGACGAGTTCCATGCGCAACTGATGCCCGCGGACAAGATTGCGCTCGTCAAGCGCTACCAGGACTCCGGCCTGTTCACCGCGATGGTGGGCGACGGAATCAACGACGCGCCCGCGCTGGCCGCCGCGGACATCGGAATCGCGATTGGCTCGGGCACTGACGCCGCCAAGGAAACCGGCGACGTCGTGCTCACCCGCGACGACTTGTATGACATCGTCCGCGCGCTCGTGCTCGGCCGCTTGACGCTGAATAAGGTGAAGCAAAATCTTTTCTGGGCGTTTTTCTACAACGTGCTCGGAATTCCAATCGCCGCCGGCGTTCTGTATCCATGGTTTGGAATCATGCTGAATCCCGCCCTGGCCGGACTTGCGATGGCGCTGTCGAGCGTCAGCGTCGTCAGCAACGCGCTGCTGCTGAATTTCACCGGCCCGCGAAAATTGGCAGCAGTGCGCGCCGAAGTCGAAGGGTTGCCGGGACCCGCTGCGCCGAATTCCTCGACTCCGCCACCAGCGCGAATCGAGGTCCCTGAAAAGAAGGAGATCGCAATGGCAACGAAATTAAAATGCGATAAATGCGGCTTCGAGACCGCGATGCCGACGCATTGCAATCGCCCGATGCACTCTGAACGCGTCGGCCACGAAACCAAGCTCGTCTGCTGGATGGGTCCTGGCTGCGGTGTCGCCGATGTACCCAAACATTGCGATGCGCCCATGCACGCCGCCGCCTAGCACATCCCGCACGTCGCCGCGTAACCGCGTCACCGCGTGACCGCTTTCATTGCGCGCATCGGGCTGGGACTATTGGCAATTGGGTGAGCGAGTGAGGTTCCAGCCGGGAGGACGCGAATGCCGAGCCGGGTTCATCAATTCTACGCAGTAGCTTTCGAGGAGAATTTTTCGCTCCGCCAGATAGCGCCTGCTTTTCCCGAGGCGAGGATATCAGCGCTCGAGATGTTCGTGCCGATCGAACCCGACGGCGGCCTCTACATCTTTCCCTTCGGCGCCATCGTCTCGCACGATGTTTCGGTCGAGCATCGCGAACGCCTGTTCGCACGCCTCACTCGCGCCATGCCCAAACTCACCACCCGGATCATCCGCGAGGATTACTCCGTGCTGGAGGATCTTGCCGCGCCGATCGGTATTTCCGGCGGGATGCTGCGGGTCGACAAGCTCACTTCCCAACGCGCAGAAATCGTTGCGCTGACGGTCGCTCAGAGCGCGGCGATGGAATACTACGAGCGAATCGTCGACAGCCTCTTCGCGCGGACCTCGCAGTTGGTCGATCGGATGGCGTCGCACGGCACCGTGCCGTATCGGATTACTCCCTTGCATCGCTTCATCGGTGAAGCGATTTCGTCGCGTACCGAAGTTCTCGCCGTGCTCCATCTGCTCGACAAGCCCGACGCTGCGTGGGAAGACCCCGCGATGGACCTCATCTACGACGACCTGCGCGATGAATTCGATCTCGTCGATCGTTACGCTGCGCTGACCAGCAAGCTCCAGAGCATCCAGGACTCGCTGGTTCTAGTCCTGGACGTCGCCCGCGACCGTCGCCTGGTACTGCTCGAAGTCGTTGTCGTGCTGCTGATTTTGCTGGAAATAATCCTGGGCGTCATTCACTTCACCGCCTAGGTGTGTTAGCCGGCTGCGAATTCATATTGCCGAAACACTGGTCTGGTACGTTCTTCATCACGCGTCCCTTAACCTCGCGCTGATGCGGACCCATGCATTATCGGGGGCGGACGAAATTCCGGAGCGGAAAAATTTCGAAATTCCCAACGGACGCGGCTTCATGTCATACGAAAAAGGAATCGACGCCGGGCTCCTGCTACCCGGGCAGTACCTCGATCAGGTCAGGCGCAATGAGGTTATCGAGGGTGAACGGAAACTCTTGCTGGCCGTTCTGGAAGACGCGATTCGATGCTACCTGCGAAACGTGAACGCGAAAGACGGTGAGCGCCGCCGCGACTTCGTCGAGGCCAGAAACTGGTTCGGCGCCGGCGGCGATGCGGCTGCCGCCCGGCGCGCGGATATCTTCAGCTTCGACAATCTTTGCGCCGCGCTCGGCATCGAGCCACGTTGCCTGCTTGAGCGCCTGCGGATTCTGACAATTAACGACCTGCCGTCGCGGCGTCACCAGATGCGCGGCCATCGCCCGCTGTCCAGCCTGCGACGGGCAGACGGCGTCCGCGAGCGAGGTCGCGTTCGCTCACACGGCTCTTGAGGCAAGGAACCTAACCTGTGCGACCGGGATGATAGGTAACACTTTAGACCGGCAGGATAGGGACCAATCGCGGAGAGAGGTTCGACACTCTTCTCTCGAAGATTTCCCGCGATTGAGAGCGAAAGGTTGTCCTCAACATTTCGCGCTTAATACTGGGTGCAGGGGTCACCCCTGCCCAAGGAAGCGTGAAACCCACGGAGGGGTTTCACATTTGATTAAGTTCCGCCTTCCTCGAACAGCCATCGCGTCGCGCTGCCCTGGAATTTGCCGGGCGTCGCATCAACCGCGATCACCTTGCGCGGACGGACGGCGAAGATCGGCCCATGTCGAGTACCGTTTCGGGCTTCAAATCCCACTGGTACTTGGGATTGTAAGCCGCGACGAAGTTGCGGATCGTTTCCACATCCGCGATTTTATCGGCTGCGCCCTCGAGCGAGACGGCCTGGATGCCGTCTTCGGGACATACGACGCAATTCGGATTGGCGGCGAGGTTGCGCGCCTTGCGCGATTTCGCGCCGCTGCTGAAGTAGAACGCATCGTCGAGCCAAATCCTATTTCGGCACCGACTGGCATACCTGCACCGCCTTGTCGTGAATCTGTTGAGGGTTCAGGTCTTTGTAATCTACGTAAATCTGACGCAGGATCTCCTTCATTTCTGGGGAGATCTCGTCGGGCTCCCTTTCTATAGCACCGAGAGATATGTGCACATCGCGCACCTGGGCAAACTCGACGTAGATCCCAGCGATCCCCTCGCATTCTTGGTCTGAGTACTTCCGATCTGAGTACTTCAGAACGCCGCTACCGAAGAGGCTGCCGCCGATGTCGTGATAGGTTGAAATGCCGAAGCCTACTATTACGGTTATAAACAGGAGTGGAACTAGAATAGCTGCTAACCGTTTCATCCCAGTTCTCCTTTAGAGTTGCGCGCACTTCGCGAAATGAATCTGCATAGCCATCGTTCGGTCGCATCGGGGTGATCGTTTGAACCTGCCCATGGGGCATATCCTCCATCGGTCGCGGGCGGATTGCCAGCGCTGGCGTCCGCCGTCGTTCAGAGCCATGACTGTGGACGCCCTGGGAGGCGCAAATGCAATGCAACATTCGAGTTGCGGGAACTCCTCGCCGAGGACCTTCGATAATCTGAGGGCAAGAAAATGATCCACCTCGCGCTTGGCGTCGTCGGCCTGATCTGTTGCGCGGTCTATTTCGCCCGACGTTATCCCGTCCTCGGCTATGCCATCGTCGCGTTTGCTGCGGGCGCAATCGTCGCCCGCCTTACCGCCTAAGAACTCGGGCGGGCTCGCCCCACAAAGCCGATCCGACTCTCAAGTGGCAGTCGACGCAGCCTCGCGGGCGTCGGATCACGGCGGCGGCGCTGTGTGGACGAAGATGGGGCAAGAAAGGGCCTCCCCGCGCGCGCCCACCATCTGCATTCGGCGGCCCGAACCGCACATCGTAAATTTGACTCGCTATTATGACCCGTCATCCTGCTTTCCAACGCCGAGGATGCCCGCGTCCTGTAACTGGGTAAGCGATAATTCTCCTATCGCATCGGATCGCTTGTTTAGGGGGTAGGAAACTGATTGCGCTTCAGAAATTTGCTAATTTTGTCCTCGAGCGCGGCGGCGGGTCGGGTTTCATTTCGCTTCCTCATTTCGCTTCCTTTAGCGGCCCCCCGGCGCGGCGGACGGGTCGATGGTAGATTTAATTCAGGCGGGCCTGCGACCGCAAATTAACCGCGACTGATCCAACGAGGACTTCCTATGCCGACCGAACAAGCGCAGAAAAGCTGGTGGCAACGTACATTCGGAAGAAGCATCCTTAGGATGCTTGTTGGAGACTTCTTTGCCGACAAGAATAATGCCGCATCTGTCATCGCGATTTTGTTGGTCGCAACTCTCTGCTACATCGTAGCGGTTCGCCAGAGGTACGAATACGCGAACGGACTGCTCAATATCGTTTTCGTCGTGATCGGCTACTATTTTGGTTCAAAGCGGGAAAAGGAAAGCGACGAGGAGAACGATTCAAATTAGAGCACTACCGGCGGACGAGGACGGCTTGGGGAGTTGACACCACTCCGCTAGACTGGAGTGGCGGCCTAGCGTCTTGCTTCGGATTGACGCTGGACTAGGACAGCGAGCATACCGCCTTGGATGAGGAACGCGTTAAAGAAGCGATTCTGCTGTCGATCATGCGGCATCTCTCCGAAGGCGACAACTACGCGTGTCCATTCTGTCCCGAAGGAAGAAACTGGGTCTTGTTTTCTACGGCGGCTGGGCTCAAGCGGCACCTTTGCGAAGAACACCATTAGTGGGTTAGCACGTGCGCCGAACTGGGCGCGGCAGGAAGCCAACCCTTCCATCTGCGCGCCAACTAGGGGGAAAGGTCGAAATAGGTGGAAATCCGCCTGCTCTAACCTGCTCTAACATCGCCCCTTTTTCTCTCCACCTGCCCATCTGCGGCCCATAAATCTCTCGTGATATCGGGGCTTTTTTGGTGGGCAGGGAGTGAATCGAACACTCGACACAAGGATTTTCAGTCCTTTGCTCTACCGACTGAGCTACCTGCCCACCGTCTTTGAACACGTTCGCGCCAGGGCGAATCATCATTCGTACCGATGATTGCCTCGCCTTGCAACGGCCCGCTCATCGCTTGAGACCCGCCATCCGCGACTCGACGAAATCAATCACCTTAGCTTCCAGGTTCACGCCGTCGAGCCGATCGATCTCCTGCACCCCGGTCGGACTCGTCACATTAACCTCGGTCAGGTAGTTGCCGATGATGTCGAGGCCTACAAAGTACAGTCCGTCGCGCTCCAGGCGCGGCTTCAGCATCCGGCAGATATCGCGATCGCGCGCCGTGATTGGCGCCTTCACGCAAGTGCCGCCGACGTGGATGTTGCCGCGATGCTCGTCCTCGCGCGGCACCCGCAGCGTGCATCCTAGAGGTTCTCCGTCGAGCACGATCAGCCGCTTGTCGCCCTTGCGAGCTTCGGGGATATAGCGCTGCGCCATGATTGGACGCGACTCGTATTGCGTCACCGTCTCGAGAATCGCGCCGAGGTTGCGATCCCTGGTCGTGACGAGAAACACGCCTTCGCCGCCGTGCCCGTCCAGCGGCTTCACGATCATCTCGCCGCCCTGTTCATCAAGAAAAGTCTTGAGCCGCGGAATTTCATAGGTGACGAGCGTTGGCGGAATCGCGTCGGGAAAATTCAACGAGTAGAGCTTTTCGTTGGCCTCGCGAAGTCCCGCCGGATTGTTGAGCACAAAGGTGCGCCTGCTGTCGGCCAGGCTGAGCAGCATCGTGGCGTAGAGATAAGCCGCATCGGCGGGCGGATCCTTGCGCATGAGGATCGCGTCGAAAGTCTCCAGCGGATACTCGGCGCCCTCGTCGAGGAACCGGTGATGAGGACTCCCGCGCATCACTTCGCATCGCCGCGCCCGCGCAATCACATTCGGGCCGCGCGCATAGAGGTCGCGAATGCCGAGGACATAGATTTCATGGCCGCGGATTTGCGCCTCGAGCATGAACGCGAACGTCGTGTCCTTGTCGACCAGCACCCGCTCCAGCGGGTCCATGATGAACGCGAGCTTTCGCGCCACCGCTTTATTCCGTTTCGGCATCTTCGCTTGACCCTTGCGCATCGTGAAGTAACCCCGCCGCTATGCTGACCGCGGCCACCGCCGCCGTCTCGCTCCTGAGGCGATTTGGCCCAAGTCCGGCCGCAACGAATCCCGCGTTCGCGGTTTTCGCGCGCTCGTCATCGTCGAAATCGCCCTCCGGTCCAACCGCTATCAATATCGCACGCGGACGCAAGCGTCGAATCACGCCGGCGAGCGGTTCGCCGCCCTTCGCGCAGATGACGGCGAGCGTCTGGGGCGGCACGCCGCGAACCATGTCGTCAACGCCAATCGGCGATCGCACTTCCATCGCGGCCGGGGAATGGCTTTGCTTGGCGGCGGCGATCGCGAGCCTGCCCCACCGCGCCAGCCGATCCGCTCCCGGCGATCGGACCAACCCGCGCGCACTGACGATCGGCCATAACTCCGACGCGCCCAACTCTGCCGCCTTCTCGACCACGAAGTCCATTCGCGGGCCTTTGACGATTGCGGCGGCCAGAATGATTCGAGTTCGGGCGGGCGAAGGCGATTGCGACGAGGATGACTCGATGCGAACTACGGCGCGGTCGCGTTCGTAGCGCTCGATTGTGCCCTGATGCTCGACGCCCGCAGGATCGAGCAACGACACGCGCGCATCCACGGCCAGCCGCAGGACCGTGCGCATGTGATGCAACTCCGCGCCCTCGACGTGCGCGAGCCCGGTTGCGTCCGGCGCGCGAGCGATCGAAAAACGCCGCGGCGACAACGAAATGCTCATCAGCGTGGCGCTCGCGCCATCACGGCCGTCGTCCATCCGCGATGCGTCTTGCGGCTGAGGCATCGCAGCGCCGACCGATAGTGAGCCAGCACTTCGCCGGCCTCGTCGGCGAGAAAACCGCCCAGAATCAGCCGTCCGCCGGGCGCGACGAGTCGCTTCAGATGCGGCGCGAGTTCGATCAATGTATGGCTCAGAATGTTCGCCGCGATCAGATCGAAGTGGCGATGAATCGAGGCGAGCGGCACCGATGAGAATCGGATCGATTTTCCCACGCCGTTGAGGCGCGCATTGACACGCGCGTTTTCCAGCGCCGTCGGATCGACATCGATGGCGATTATTTCGCGCGCGAAGCCGTCGCGCATCCCGAGCAGTGCCGCCGCGATCGCCAATACTCCCGAGCCGGTGCCGGCATCCAGGATTGACTTCGGCGCGCGCGCGCCTATCAGCGATTCGATCGCGCGCAGAGCACCTGCCGTCGTGGGATGATGCCCGGTGCCGAAAGCCCGCGCGGGTTGGATGATGACGGTGGTTCGGCCGCGCTCATTCTCGCGCTTCCACGGCGGCACGATCAGCATTCGCCGTCCGACGCGAAACGGCCCAAACCGTTTCATCCAAAGCGTGGACCATCCTGGATCGACGATTCTCCTCACGCTCCCATTGCGAGCGCTGTCGCCAGTGCTGCCGCGCGCGGCGTCAGCGAGCATCCCGGCCCGCTCCATCATGAGTCTGAGTCGCGACAGCTCGGTCGTGGAGATCCGGTCGAAGTATGCTTCGAGCGCGACGGTCTTATCCTCGCGGGCCCGCGGCAGCTTCATCCCGGCGACGGCGCATCCGATGGCGCCGCCTGCCACGAGGATTCCGGCGGCTTCATCCGCGAGGTGCGAATGGGTCCGGAATATCGCCCTGGTGTAAGTTCGTCTGGACGGCGCTGCGCGTTGCATATTTCCCGGCCTTTGACTTTGGCATCCGCGCAGATTTCTTTCGAGGCCCGCGCGCGCGGGTATTGTTGACAAGATCGGGGGGGCGGGTTTGCGCGTGCGCGCGACGAACGCGTAAACTCGCATCATTATCAGACTTCAATTGTTCCATCGTGGTGGAGGCGGGCTGTGCTGAACATAGCCCATCGCGGGGCCAGCGGTACTTTTCCCGAGAACACCGTGAGCGCGTTTCGCGCCGCTATCGACGCGGGCGCGGACATGTGCGAGCTGGACGTTCAGCTCAGCCGCGACGGCGCGATCGTAGTGATTCATGACGATACCGTCGAGCGCACGACCGACGGCAAGGGCGAAGTCGCGGAGCTGACGCTCGAGGAGCTCAGGCGGTTGGACGCGGGCGCGAAGTTCAAGGATGGCCCGTTCAAGGGCGCTCGAATTCCCACGCTCGACGAAGTGTTCGCCGTCACCAGCGGCAAGTGCGGGCTCAATATCGAGCTCAAAGCGGACGGCCTCGAGCATCAGGTCGCGCAGATCATGCAGGCGCGCAACGCGCTGGGCGACAGTATCGTGTCGAGCTTCAATTGGGAATATCTCAAAAAAATCCAGCAGCTGCATTTCAACATCCGCGTCGGTTTGCTTGCCGAGGAGAAGCCGGTTGACCTGATGATGAACGCGGTTGCGATGCGCGCGTATTCAATCAATCCGCGCTGGGACATGGTGACATCCGATCTGTGCAAGGCGGCGCACGAGCGCGGACTGAAGCTGTACACCTGGACGGTGGATGCGGACTCGAGGATGCGCGCGCTAATCGAATCCGGTGTTGACGGTATCATGACGAACTATCCCGAGCGGTTGCGGACGGTGGTGGGCGGCTGATGGGACGTTTCGGCGACGACAAGATCGAGGAAGTCCGGTCGCGCGCCGATATCGTCGAGATTGTCGGCGCGCACGTGCGGCTGCGCCGGGCGGGGCGCAACTTCGTCGGGCTGTGTCCGTTCCACAACGAGAAGACGCCGTCGTTCTCGGTCAATGCCGAGCGCGGATTCTTCCATTGCTTCGGATGCGGCTCGGGCGGTAGCGTTTTCAATTTCATAATGCGCGTCGAGGGTCTGACGTTTCCCGAAGCGGTGCGTTCGCTTGCGCGCAAGTACGGCGTGACGTTGCCGGAACACGACCAATCCGGGCCGGCGGCGGGCGAGCGTGAGGCGATGCTCAAGGCCAGCGAGGTCGCCGCGGAGTTCTTTGCGCACGTGCTGTGGAACACGGCCGACGGGACGCTCGCGCGCGACTATCTGAAGTCGCGCGGGATCAGCGTCGAGACCGCGCGCGCATTCATGATCGGATTTGCGCCGAGCCGGCCGGCTTCCCTGGCGAAGGCGCTGGAACGGCGCGGACTGCGCGACGCAGGCGTGAAAGTGGGGCTGGTCAAAAAGGACGGCGACGGCGCGTACGACATGTTTCGTGCGCGCGTGATGTTCCCGATTCGCGACGCTCAGGGCCGCGCGATCGCATTCGGCGGCCGCGTGCTCGACGCGCGCCTGCCCAAGTATATCAACTCGCCCGAATCGCCGCTGTACTCGAAAGCGCGGACTCTGTACGGACTGTTCGAAGCGCGCCAGGCGATTTCCTCGAGCGCATCATCGGGGAAAGACCGCGCGATTATCGTCGAGGGTTACTTCGACGTGATTGCGCTGTGGCAGGCCGGCTTCAAGGAAGCGGTGGCGGGATGCGGCACGGCGCTGACGGTCGAGCAGCTGCGCGCGCTAACTCGATACACGAAAAATGTGATCGCGTGCTTCGATGGCGACACGGCCGGGCGCAAGGCCTCGATGCGGGCGCTGGAGATTTTTTTGCAGGCGGGATTGCTGGGCCGCGGGATTTTTATTCCGTCAGGCTTCGATCCCGATACGTTCGTTCGCGAGCGCGGCGCGGCCGCGTTCGCGGAGCTGACGGAGAAATCCGAGTTGCTGGTCGATTATTTTCTCAGCGAACAGGCGGGAGCGGCGCGCGGATCGATCGCCGAGCGGGCGCGAGCGGCGAATCGCGTCGCCGAGATGCTCAAGCTGGTCGATGATCCGTTCCAGTTCGATCTGCTGGCGCGCAAAGCCGCCGACCTGCTCTCGATCGGAGAGGAAGTCCTGCGCAAGGAGGCGCGCGGGCCGCAATCGCGATCGACGCCGTCACGCTTCACGCGCGGTCGCGCGGCGGCCGCGAATCTGCCGGCTGCGTCGAGCGGCGACGCCGGCTCGAAGGCCGAGATTGGCCTCGTCGCGATTGCCCTGTTGCATCCTGAACTGCGCGCCGAGATCGCACAGTCGGGCGCCAGCGCGAATTTCGAGGAGATCCGCCTGGGCGGCGTCCTGGCAGACTTGTGCCGAACCGACGAAGCATACACTGCCCTCGAACAATGGACCGCAGAGCGGCTGTCGGCCGAGGAGCAAAGCCGAATCAGCGAGTTTGCGGTCGGTCCGCTGACCGATGACATCGGCGACGACACTGAGAAAAATCCCAATGAGCTGGGAAAATGCCGCGCGCTGGTCATCGATTACGTCGGCGCGCTCGAGCGGCGCCGCCATGCGCATGAGCTGGGGCGACTGCGCCAGAGCGCAGCCGAGGTGTCGGCGCGCGAGTCCGAACCGGGCGAGGCGGCGGCGGCTGCGCAGGCCGTGATCGCGCATCGACGGCAGGGCTGACCCCTGCACCGCAGGGGTGACCCCTGCACCNNGGCGGGCGCGGCCCCTGCCGCGGGCGCGCGGTCTCTTAATACTGGCCAGCCGTGCCAACGGCCCCTGCGCCCGATGTTAAAACAAAGATGCGGAACGCATGCACATAAGTGGAACGAATGTTTAAGCGTTCAGCCCTTAAGTCTTGGACGCGAACTTGCTACCATCACGGCAGCCTGATGTATTTCAGAGGGCCCATAGCTCAGCCAGGTTCAGAGCTGCCGGCTCATAACCGGCTGGTCCCAGGTTCAAATCCTGGTGGGCCCATACCATTCGTGCCCGCGATCCAATTCGAGGGGCCGTGTCGCTGAATCACGATGACGAACAAAAACTTTGCGCGACGCGCAGAACTTTAGCGGAGGGAAGAATTGCGTGAAGAGATAAACCGGCTGATGGACCTCCAGGTCATCGACCGGCAACTGCAAGAGTTGGAGCAATCGCTGACGTCGATTGCTGGGCGAGTTGACCAACTTCGCGATGAGAACCAGAACAACCAGGCCGAACTGGATCGCCTTACCGAACAAGACAAGGCAATAACCGCCGCCCGCAAAAAGGCCGAGCGTGAACTGGCCGAAGGCGAAATCAAAATCCGCAACAAGCGGATGCGATTGACGCTGGTCCGCAACGACAAGGAATTGCAGGCGCTGACCCACGAGATCGAGTCGTTGAAGGAGACCAATCAGCAGCTCGAGACCGAGTTGCTCACGTCGATGGAAGGTGCGGACGCGCGGACTGCGCGAATCAAAGAGCTCACCGAGGCGATCGCCAAGGGACACGTCGATCTGACGGCGGCGGAAAAGGAAATCGCGGCGGAAGTCGAAGAGCTCAAGCGCAACATCGGCAAGCATCGCAAGTCCCGCGAGAAGGTCGCCGAAAATGTCGATGCGAATCTGCTCGCGCGCTACCAGATGATTTTCAGCCGCCGCGCAGGCGTCGCGGTGGCGCTGGCGAAGGGCGGGACCTGCCAGGGATGCAGGATGCGGCTGCCGCCACAGCTGTACAACGAGATCCAGAAGCATCTGCAGATACATTTCTGCCCGAACTGCCAGCGCGTTTTGTACTACGAGGAGCAGGCGGAGAAGCCGAGCCCGTAGCAGGGGGGCAATCACTTGATTGAATGTGAAACCCACCGTGGGTTTCACACTTCCCTGGGCAGGGGCTGCGGCCCCTG
>PLDK01000002.1 GCA_003135135.1 Deltaproteobacteria bacterium | reverse complement strand
TCGTCACGTTGCGCGCTCGACATGGGCGATCATTGCGGTCGATGGAGGCTTGACGGTCCGCAACGCCTGACTTGAGCGGGTCGATTGACAAAGCGGGGGCCTTCGGATATTGAGAATCATTCTCATTTTTCGACCGCATGTCAAAGCATCAACCAACCCTCCACCGCGGCGGCAGAGCGTGGCACGGCGCGACGCCGATATGGCTGGTGCTCACGCTCGGATTGTCGCTGGCGCTTGGCTTCGCGTCTGCGTGTTTGGCCGGCATGCAGCAAATATCGGGCGTCGTCACCGACGCACTGGGCCGGCCGCTGGTGCAGGTGAAGCTCGAACTGCGCAACCGCGATGGCGCCGCGATCGCGCACGCGATAACCGACCAGGCCGGACGGTTCAAAATCGCTCCCGCGAAGCCGGGCGTGTATTCGATCGTGGGGGTGAAGGCCGGATTCAAGTCCGCAAACAAAATCGTCCGCTTCCCGCCGAGCCGCGCACAGCCGATCGTGCTGGCCCTTGACGCTGAGACCGCGCTAAGCATTCCGGTCCAGGCCAGCCTGATGCGCGCGCCCAATGGCGTCTCCACGACAGGCGCAAACAAGTACACCGTAACCGCACAGGACATTTCCAACCTGCCGCGCGGCGACAACACCAATCTCACCGACGTATTGGCGCAGATGCCCGGCGTTGCGATCGATCACAATCAGCAAATCCATATTCGCAACACCGAAGGGCCGCAATTTCAGTATCAGATAAACGGCGTCACGGTACCGCTGGACATCAACACCAACCCGCCCTTCCTCTCGATGATAAATCCGATGTTCATCAAGCAGATGAGCCTCCTCGATGGCATCGTGCCGTCGCGCTACAGCTACGCCACCGGCGGAGTGCTGAGTATCGAGACCAAGGACGGATGCGACAAGCCCGGTGGCAGCGTCAGCATGTACGGCGGCCAGCGCGACACCGTCCAGCCGAGCTTCCAGTATGGCGGATGCGACGGCAAGTTCAGCTATTACGTCAGCGGGCTGTATAACATGAGCAACAGCGCATTCAGCTCCGCCACGCCGGCGCCTGATGCTATCCATAACTCCACGATTCAGGGCCAGGGATTCGGTTTCTTCGCCTATGATATGAACCCAACTACCAGGCTGAGTCTCATCACCTCCGTAGCTGCCAGTAACAACGAACTGCCTAACCAGGCGAATCTTAGGCCCCAGTTCGAGCTGACCGGTGCGGGTAACTATCCGTCGGCCGATATCAACTCCTATCTCAACTTTCGCGACTATCTCGGCATCCTGGCGCTGAATGGAGCGCCTGCGCCCGGGCTTACTTACCAGCTCGCATATTCGGCCCATTATATTTCGCAGGCCTACGAGCCCGACAATGTAGGCGAACTCCTTTATCAAGGGGTGGCGTCCACCGCCTTTCACAGCGACCTCGATAACACTCTGCAAGGCGACCTGACCTACAAGCTTGGTGACCACACGCTTGGCGCGGGCATCTACCTTGGTGAATACGGGGTGGAGTCCGACGATAACTCTCTCGTGTTCAGAGAGCCGATAGCAGGACCTCCCTTCGTTCCCGTCCGCGTGATCAACAATTCCAACAAGATCAATCTGCTGTCCGGAATCTATCTGCAAGACACCTGGCAAATCACCGGGAAGCTGCGCGTCAATTTCGGCGTGCGATGGGACCGATTGAGCGGATATACCTATAACAATCAGATCGATCCGACGATCAATCTCGTCTATCTGCCGCGGCCCGACACCACCATCCACGCCGGGTTCGCCCGGTATATGCAGGTGCCGAGCTTTCAGGGAATCTCGCCGGGGGCGCCGGCCGCGTTCAAAGGCACGACAGGCTACGCCGGAACCGGAGCGGTGACGCCTGAAACTGAAGACGACTATGAGTGGGATACTGGCGTGGTGCATCAACTGACGAACCACATAACAGTCTCGGAAGACGCCTACTATGAATACACCAAACACTATTTGGATACCGGGCAGTTTGGTTATGTGCCGATATTCGCGCCGTTCAACTACGACCATGGTTACATCTGGGGCACGGAAACCGCGGTTACCTATAACTCTGAGAATTTCTCGGCTCATGCCAGCACCACCATCGGCGGGAACATGCAGAAAGGTGTGGCGACGGGGCAGTTCAACTTCGATCCCGAAGAGCTGGGCTACATCAACCGGCACTATATCGTGCTCGATCATCAGCCGCTCTACGGCGCGTCGGGCGGGATCACCTATCGATGGAAGCCATGGGCTTTCAGCGCCGATGCTCTCTATAGCAGTGGTTTGCGGGGCGGCTTCGCCGATTTGGAAAAGCTGCCCCACGTGGTCCAGGTGGATCTCAGCGGCCAGAGAAGCTTTCACGTGCCATCTATCGGCGAAGTGACCAACCGGATCACGATTCTTAACATCTTCGATCGCACCAACCTGATCAGGCCAACGACGGGAATTGGGGTCTTTCAAGCCGCCTATGGTCCCAGGATCACCGTTTACGACACTCTGACAATTCCGCTTCCCGCGTTGACCCGATAGTTGCGAGTATTCGGGGAGCAGGCCAAACGTAGTAGCTCTTGCTGCCCGATGTTTTCCGCACACAGCTTCCGGATCCGGGATTCTTCGCTTCGCTCCAGAATGACACAAAAATCAGACTCTCCTCAGCGTCGTTCACGATTCCTTGCGCAGAATATGAACGACGCAGACGGCGCCGACGCCCACCATGTGAGCAAGGCCGGTCTTTGCGTTGGGCTGTTGGCGGACGCCCGCTTCGCCGCGCAACTGGCGCGTGATCTCGGCTATTTGCCCGGCGCCGGTCGGACCGATCGGATGGCCCATCGCGAGCAGGCCTCCTGACGCGCTTACCGCGCAGCGGCCGCCTATGTCGAACTCGCCCGCCGCGATCGCGCCCGCGGCCATCCCCGGCGCGCACAGGCCCATCGCCTCCACGTAAAGCAGTTCTTCGATCGTGAACGCATCATGGAGTTCGATCAGATTCAGGTCGCCGGGTCCTACGCCGGCTTCCCGATAGGCCTGCTCGACAGTTTCGCGAGTCAACTCTGCGTCGAAATTTTTCGCGCCGCGGTAGATCTGTTCGGTCTTGGTGACCGACGCGATGACTCTGACTGCGCGGTTGCGATCGATCCCGAGCCCGGCGATCGCATCGTCGGAGGCGACGATGACTGCGGCTGCGCCCTCCCCGATGGGGCAGCATTGAAGGCGGGTCAGCGACCCCGAAATAGCCGGGCCGGCCATCACTTCTTCCAGGGTTCGTGGCTTTTGGCGCTGTGCGTAAGGATTGTTTGCGCCGTTGCGATTGTTCTTGACCGCGACCATCCCAATCTGATCCGCGCTCACACTGTTGCGAGTCATGTACTCCTGCGCGAGCAGGGCGAAATGGGTGAACGGCACCAGGCGAGAGCCGACCAGGTCGCGCATCCTGGCCTTCCCCGGCGCCATCGCGAACGGTCCCGGCTTGTCCACTCCCACCGCGATTGAAACATCGGTCAAGCCGCTGGCGACATCGATGCACGCCTGGCGAAATGCGGTCGATCCCGAAGCGGATGCGTTCTCAACCTGAGCCATCGGAATTCCGGTCGCGCCGAGATGACGCAGCATCGGCCGCGAAGCCGCCATCCCGATCAGCGCTGTACCGATGTAGGCCGACTCGACCGCGCGCCATTCGACGGCAGCATCCCCAAGCGCCTGGCGCACCGCGGTAAGGCCGAGCGTCACGTACGGGGTTTCACTGAGGCGCTGATATCGATGGAGGCCGACGCCGACGACATAGACCGGACGCATATCGCGAAGGTTCTTTTTCATTTGCCCGCCCCTGCCTTGGCGAAGCGCAACTCGACCGTCTCATTGCCTTCCTGATCGGTCGCGGTAGTGACAAGCACGCTCTTCATGCGATCGCCGATGGCGAGGCCCTCATCGGTGCGGTTGGTAAGCGTGGCCGAAATGGCGGGGCCGTCATCGAGGACGATCAGGCCGATCGTGAACGGAGTCTCGATGTCCTTGCCCATATGGAGATGAACGGTTGCGTAGGAATGAAGCGTGCCGCGTCCGGCCAATTGCACTGCCTCGAGCTTTTCGGGCGGCGCACCGCATGATTCGCATCCATAACGCTGCGGGGGAAAGAAGACATAGCCACACGCGCGGCATTTGCCGCCGTTGAGCGGCGGATTGTCGTTGGAGTCCGGCGAGTAGAGTTCGGAATGAACGGCTGTGCGATTGGGCATGGTCGCCTCCCGCGCGAGATGGTAGGACGAACCCTTCTCGCTGGCTAGAGCCATGAACCGGCAAGCAATCGGTTCGAATCGAAGGGGCGTATCGCGCCCGCCGCGAAGATCAGACAGCGACGGGCGCGATTCCGAGCGATCGATTACGGCCGAAAAGCGCATTTTCTACCATCCGTAGTGGTTTTGGGACGGCTCCGCTCTAGGGCTAGCTTTGTTCCGACAAAAACAAATTCCGCCGGACGGAGGGGTCGTCCGAAATCGGGTGAGCCGAGCGAGTACGGGATATCCTGGCGGTTGACCATATGGGATGCATAGCACGCGAAATCCGGCGCGGGCAGGCTGAACTAGGGCATCCCCAAACGAAGGAAGAATCACCTGCGNNCGCATCTTTTCGCGACTACGCTATAGAAGAGCTGCGCGGCAGGGCTGAGCGCAGGGGTCAGCCCCTGCCCGGGTGACCCTTGAGCGGCGTCGCCGCCTGCGCTACTCAACTACAGCCACAACGTCAAATCAGATGGGCAGATCCTCGCTCAAGACTGTTGTTGCTTTGTTCAAAAAGTCCTGACGAAATACAGTACGGGTTTGAAAATGCAAATAATGGATGCGAATGAAGCGGCGGCTTCGATTGCCTACCGCCTGAGCGAAGTAATCGCGATCTATCCGATCACGCCGTCGTCACCGATGGGCGAATGGGCCGATCAATGGAGCGATGAAGGCCAGACTAACATCTTCGGCACGGTGCCGAAGGTGATGGAGATGCAGAGCGAAGGCGGGGCCGCGGGAACGCTGCACGGGGCGCTTCAGGCGGGTGCGCTGGGGACCACATTCACGGCGTCGCAAGGCCTTCTGCTGATGATCCCCAACATGTACAAAATCGCCGGCGAGCTTACCGCGTGCGTGATTCATGTGGCGGCGCGGACGGTGGCGACGCACGCGCTTTCGATCTTCGGCGACCACAGCGACGTGATGGCGGCGCGCGCGACCGGGTTTGCGATGTTGTCGTCCGACTCGGTCCAGGAAGCCAACGACTTCGCCTTGATTGCGCATGCCGCAACGCTGGAATCGCGCATCCCGTTTCTGCATTTTTTCGACGGCTTCCGGACTTCGCATGAGCTCAACAAGATTCATCCGCTGACAGACGACGATCTGCGCGCGCTGATCGATGCGAAGTTCGTCCGGGAGCATCGCGATCGCGCGCTGAGCCCCGATCGTCCGATGCTGCGTGGGACGGCGCAGAATCCGGATGTCTTCTTCCAGGCGCGCGAGGCGAACAATCCTTTCTATCGCGCCTGCCCGACGATTGTTCAGGACGTTATGGATCGCTTCGCGCGGCAGACCGGGCGCGGCTATCGCCTTTTTGAATATGCCGGGGATCCTCAAGCGGAGCGGGTGGTCATTTTAATGGGCTCGGGCGCCGGCGCGGCCGACGAGACGATCGAGCGCCTGCTGGCAGGCGGAGAGAAGGTCGGTCTGCTCAAGGTGCGGTTGTTCCGTCCCTTCGACAGCGCGGCATTTGCCGCGGCAATCCCGAAAACCACGCGCGCGATAGCGGTGCTCGATCGCACCAAGGAGCCCGGCAGCATCGGCGAGCCGCTGTACCTCGACGTCGTGACGGCGCTCTCCGAGGCGCGGGCGGCGGGGGCAATCGAGGGCAGATGGCCAAAAATCATCGGCGGGCGATACGGTCTGTCGTCGAAGGAATTCACTCCCGCGATGGTGAAAGCGGTCTTCGACGAGCTCAAGCGGGAGAATCCCAAAAATCACTTCACGGTGGGAATCCACGATGACGTGACGCATACGAGCCTCGCATTCGACCCGGAGTTTTCGACCGAAAGCCCGAAGACCGTGCGGGCGCTGTTCTATGGACTGGGATCGGACGGCACCGTGGGCGCCAACAAGAACTCGATCGCGATCATCGGCGAGAAGACGCCCGGCTATGCGCAGGGCTACTTCGTGTACGATTCGAAGAAGTCGGGCTCGATCACGGTGTCGCATCTGCGCTTCGGGCCGGACCCGATTCGATCGACATACCTGATCAGCAAGGCGAGCTTCATCGGATGTCATCAGTTCGCCTTTCTCGAACGGATGGACGTGCTCGAGGCCGCGGACCAGGGAGCGACCTTCCTGCTCAACGCGCCATACGGTCCCGACGAGGTGTGGAACCATCTGCCGCGCCGGATGCAGCAGCAGATCCTCGACAAGCAGCTTCGCTTCTTCGTGATCGATGCGTACAAGGTGGCGCGCGACGCGGGCATGGGCGGGCGGATCAACACGATCATGCAGACGTGTTTTTTTGCAGTGAGCGGGGTCTTGCCGCGGGACGAAGCGATCGCGGCGATCAAATCCGCGATCGAGGAGACCTATGGGAAGCGCGGCGAAGCGGTCGTGCGAAATAACTTCGCCGCGGTGGACACGACGCTGGCGAATCTGCACGAAGTCGCCATCCCCGCATCGGTGAGCAGCACTATAGATGTTCTCGCGCCGGTGCCCTCGCACGCGCCGGCGTTCGTTCGCGATGTGCTTGGCACTATGATGGCGGGCCGCGGCGATTCGATCCCGACCAGCGCGTTGCCGCCAGACGGCACCTTTCCGACCGGCACGGCCAAATGGGAGAAGCACAACATCGCCCAGGAGATCCCGGTCTGGGATGAGGAGCTATGCATCCAGTGCGGGAAGTGCGTGCTGGTCTGCCCGCATGCGGTGATTCGGGCGAAAGTTTACGAGCCGAGCTGCCTTGGCGATGCGCCCGGGTCGTTCAAGTCGGCGCCGCCGCGATGGCGTGGACTCGAAGCGATGCGTTACACGCTGCAGGTAGCGCCCGAGGATTGCACCGGATGCCGGCTGTGCGTGGAAGTTTGCCCGGCGAAGAGCAAGAGCGAGGTCCGGCACAAGGCGATCGACATGATGCCGCAAGCTCCAATCCGCGAGGCGGAGGCGAAGAACTGGGACTTTTTCCTGTCGTTACCGGAGTTCGATCGAGACGCGCTGACGCATGCGCAAGTTAAAGATACGCAACTGCTCGAACCGCTGTTCGAATTTTCCGGAGCGTGCGCAGGATGCGGCGAGACGCCCTATATCAAGCTGCTCACCCAACTGTTCGGCGATCGATTGCTGATTGCGAACGCAACCGGATGCTCCTCCATATACGGCGGCAATCTGCCGACTACGCCATACAGCGCGAACGGCGCAGGCCGCGGGCCGGCGTGGTCAAACTCGCTGTTCGAGGACAACGCTGAATTCGGGCTGGGGATGAGGCTCGCGCTCGACAAGCGAGCTGACTATGCGCAGGAACTGCTGCGGCGGCTTGCGAGCAAAATGGGCGAAGGCCTGGTCTCGGGGATTCTCGAGGCGGACCAATCCACCGAGCAAGGCATCGCAGCGCAACGCCTGCGCGTCGCCGAGGTCAAGCGCCTGATTGCCAACCTTGCGACCAACGACGCGCGCGACCTGATGGCGATTGCGGACGCGCTGGTGCGCAAGAGCGTTTGGCTGGTGGGGGGAGACGGATGGGCGTATGACATCGGGTTTGGCGGACTGGATCACGTGCTCGGTTCCGGAATGAACGTGAACGCGCTGGTGCTGGATACCGAAGTGTACTCGAACACGGGCGGACAAATGTCCAAAGCCACGCCACGCGGCGCGGTTGCGAAGTTTGCCGCGGGCGGCAAGCAGACCGGCAAGAAGGACCTCGCGATGGAGGTGATCAGCTACGGCTCGGTGTATGTCGCGCGGGTGGCGATGGGCGGCAACGACTCGCACACGGTCCGCGCCATGCTCGAAGCGGAAGCGCACGACGGGCCCTCGCTGATCCTCGCCTACAGCCACTGCATCGCGCACGGCTACGACATGGCATTCGGCATCAACCAGCAGAAGAACGCGGTGCTCTCAGGTTATTGGCCGCTGATGCGATACAACCCGGGGCTGCGCAAGGAAGGCAAGAATCCCTTCCAGCTCGACTCGAAGGCGCCGAGCATTCCGCTCAAGCAGTACGCCTACCAAGAGGCGCGCTACACGATGCTCGCACGCAGCAATCCTGAAGCCGCGCGCGAATTGCTGCGGATGGCGCAGGACGATGTGGACCGCCAGTGGCGTGTGTACGCGAACCACGCCGCGATGGCCGGAACGGGAATCCCGTCCTCGCAAGCAGCCAGCGAAGCGGAGACTGCCGCGGCCAAGCCGGCCAAAGAGGGCAAGCAATGATCGACCTCGCGACCAAATACCTTGGCCTCACCCTGAAGAACCCCCTTGTCGCTTCGGCCTCGCCACTTTGCGATTCGATGGACCGTATCCGGCGTCTCGAAGATCACGGGATTGGCGCCGTGGTGCTGCCTTCGCTGTTCGAAGAGCAGCTCACGCTGGAAAGTGAGACGCTTGATGCGGATCTGTTTCGCGGCTCTGAAAGTTTCGCCGAATCGCTGAACTACTTTCCCGACCTGACGACCTACAACCTCGGCCCCGATGGCTATCTGGAGCTGATTCGCACGGCCAAGGCGAGCGTTTCGATTCCGATCATCGGCAGCCTCAATGGAGTCTCGGCCGGCGGTTGGATCCGCTATGCGCGCGAGATGGAGCAAGCGGGCGCCGACGCCATCGAGTTGAACCTCTATTCGATTGTGACCGACCCGGAACTCACGGCAGGGCACATCGAGCGGGAATACGTCGATCTGGTTCGGGAGGTAAAACGAAGCGTACAGATTCCGCTGGCGGTGAAGGTGTCGCAATTCTTCAGTGCTCCCGCGAACATGGCAAAACAGCTCGACGGCGCCGGCGCCGACGCGCTGGTGCTGTTCAATCGCTTCTATCAGCCGGACCTGGATCTCGAACAGCTCGAAGTCGTGCCGAGCCTGACGCTGAGCAGCCCCGAGGAATTGCTGCTGCGGCTGCACTGGGTGGCGATCATCTTCGGCCACGTCGACGCCGACCTGGCGATCACCGGCGGCGTCCACAGCGCGCAAGATGTGTTGAAGGCGGTGATGGCGGGCGCGCGCGTTACGATGATGACCTCGGCACTGTTGCACAACGGCGTCGAGCATCTGGGCGTTGTCCTGCGCGATCTGCTGAGCTGGATGGAAGAGCACGAGTACGGATCGATTCGCCAGATGTGCGGCAGCATGAGTCAGCGCAATGTGCCTAACCCGGCGGCATTCCAGCGCCCCAACTACGTGCGCGTCCTGAGTTCTTACTCGCTGCCGAAAAATCTCTGACCCGGCGGCCGGCTGCAAGCGGAGAATCAGTGTCGGCGGCATGCTCGTGTTCATGAGATGAGCGTCAGCGTGCCGGGAACACTGCTGCGGGCAATCGAAAGCTTCCGGGCTTTCCCTCGCATTTGGAGTTTTCAGCAGGTAGACTCGCATCGCTGCGGCTGCGGATCTGACGAAGAGCCCTCAGAATCAGCTGAAAAGGCGACGGTCCGGGTTTTGGGATTCTCGGGAGAGGCGGATATGGCCGCTTCCGGGACGGCTTGAAACACCTGAACCAAAAACCGGGCTGGGAACGATTGCACAGGCAGACCGTCTAGTCTAAACGGCCGCTGTTCGGGATCGAAAAGCAAATCCCGATTAACCACGTAAGCCATTCACTTTGACACAACAAGTTCTGCTCACGTCCGTCTGCCGTCCCTTGGGGGTCCGCTACGGCGATTCCCCGAGTGTAGGGTACGAGTTGCTCCACGAACAGGTGACGCGAGCGCAGGGTCTGTTCAGCCCCCGTTCTCACCATACCCAGTTCTCACTGGATTACATCGCCGAGAACCTCGAGGCTCCCGCCGTGGTGCTGCAGTATCCCTCGCGCAGCGAGCTCGTCCGCGAGCTCAAGCGCGGGTACGACGTCGTGGGCGTATGTTTCGTCCTGGCGACCTACCACCGCATGAAGGAAGTTGTGGCGCTGGTCCGGAAATATTCGCCGCAGTCGAAGATCGTGCTGGGCGGGTACGGGACAGTGGCGCCCGATGAGATGCTGCTCCCCTACGGCGACCATATCTGCCGCGAGGAGGGGGTAGCCTTCATGCGCCGCCTGCTGGGCGAAGCCGAGATCCCGATGCCGTACCGACACCCTTTGATCATCAACAAACTCCAGGTGTTCTCGAAGCAGATTTCGCGGACAGGGATCGTGTTCGCCGGCCTGGGATGTCCGAACGGGTGCGATTTCTGCTGCACCTCTCATTTCTTCAAGCGCAAGCACATCCGCCTGCTTCCTACGGGGGCCGACATCTACCAGGTGGTCGAGCGCTATCTCGAGGTCGATCCCAAGCTCTCGATCATGATCATGGACGAGGATTTTCTGCTTAACCGTCGCCGCGCGATGGAGTTTCGGGATTGTGTTCTGCGCAGCGGGAAGCCGCTCTCGATTTTCGTTTTCGCCAGCGTCAAGGCCTTGAGCCAGTATACCGTGACCGAGATTCTCGAGATGGGGATCGACGGGATGTGGATCGGTTACGAGGGGACGCGGTCAGGCTACGCGAAACAGTCGGGGCGGCCGGTCGAAGAGCTCTTCGGCGAGTTCCGCGAGCACGGAATCACCATCCTGGCCTCGATGATCGTGGGTTTCCCCTACCAGACGCCCGAGATCATCGAACAGGAACTGGCGGGCCTGCTCGCGTTGCGGCCGGTGCTCACACAGTTCCTGATTTACGGCCCTTGTCCCGGCACTCCCTTCTACGACGAAGTCATCCGGGAGCGGAAACTGCTTCCGGAGGTGGCCGACGATCCCGAACTATTCTATCGCCGGGGGAGCGGGTTCTATTCGATGGTCAAGCACCCCTCGATGACGCCCGAACAGATCGAGGCTGCGCAAAAACGTTGCTACGAGGAAGATTTCCGCACCCTGGGGCCGGTCCTGTACCGTTCAGTGGACCGATGGCTCGATGGATACCTCAAGCTTCGGGAGTCCCCGAGCCCATTTCTCCGCGCCAAGGCGCAGCGGATAGCAACCGACCTCAGGAAAGCTTACCCCGTGTTCCTGGCGGGCAAGCTGTTGGGGCCGACAGGGCAGGTACGGCGTTGGATCGGCGGGCTCCAGAAGCGGGTCCACGCAGAGCTGGGGAGTCCCACCTGGCAGGAACGTATCGAGTCGGTTGCGGCAGTGGGCTTGGCTTCATGGACGGGACTTACGCTCAAATTGGGCCTCTTCCAGCACCCGCCGCTGGTGAGAAATACGTTCAGGATGTCGGACGCGGATTGCGGGCGGGCATGGGAACGTTTGCGCGGCGACGATCCCGCGGGGCTTTCGGTCCAGGTGGAGCGGCGACCCGCCTCGACAGTGTGGGTGCTGCTGGAGGGACGGCTGACGGCATCGGCAGCAGGAAGATTCGTTGCGGATCTGCGAGCGGCGCTGGCGCGCCGGAAGGATCGAGTGGTGCTGGACCTGGCCGGACTGGCGGGACAGGAGGATGGCGCGGTGGGCGAGCTGGCAGCGGGGCTACGGAGCCATCGTGACCGCATCCGCATCATTCTCCCGCGCATCGGAGAGTTCGCGATGCTGGCGGCGATCTTTCCCCTCTACCAGTAATCTCCCCTTCGACGGTGGGCCGTTAGCTCAGTTGGTAGAGCAGCTGACTCTTAATCAGCGGGTCTGGAGTTCGAGTCTCCAACGGCCCACCAAAGAATCCTGGCTTGGGGGCCCGCGAGGTAAGAATGGCGGGGCGACGGCGCTATCCAAAGCACGGGCCGGCGCGAGCATTTCGGATGCTCGCGCCGGCCCTCTCGATCAGTAACTAGTATCTGAACTCCAGGTGCAGCATGAATGCGTGGGTGTCACGCGGCACCGCATCCGGCACAAGAGTCTGCTTCTTGTCCACCCCCGGCCCAAACGGCTCGGCGTAGGTGAACTGTTTCTGGTAGTACTGGATGGCCTGCGTGTCCACCGCAATGCGCAGATACTTGTTGATGAGCCACTGCACGCCCAGGTCGTAGCGCTCGAAGTCGAGCGGGTCGTGCCCTACGCGCGTGTTGGGCAGGAACTGCTGCCACTCGCCGAAGGCCGTAAACGGCGTGTGTGGGATATCGTAGTGGCCCAGGAAATCCCAGCCCATCTGCACGGCCTGAGTGTTCAGAATATTTCCGACCATCTTGTACCAGGGTCCATAACCCGGGTCGCCGGGCCCTGGGCTCGGACTGGTGATACCGATTGCGTCGGAAGGTCCGCTGCCCGAGAACAGGTTGCTGCTGCTGAACGCATTGTGACCGTAGTCCCATTCGCCGATGAGGCCCCAGGTCGCGGCTGTGTAGTGCGCCAGCGCCGCGGCGCGCGCGATATGCCCGCACGTGCTGTTGTTTCCTACAACGGAATTATCGTCCGGCGTGCACTTGTTTGAGTAGCCGTAATCGTAGAAGCCGGTGAGACCAAAGCTGTCGTACCGTGAGTGGGCGCCGAACGGATTGATCGTCACGCGACCCATCACCTGCTTGGTGGAGGTCTGCTCGATAGCGTGGAAGCTGGCGTTGTCGTACACGCCGAAGTCGTAGTCGGCGTATTGAATCTCGTTAACTTTGATCGGCCCCTTCATCGAGACGCCGACCTGTGACGAGGCCAAGCTCGCATAGTTCCACGGTGTCAGAGCGGTGTAGCGGAAGCCCCAGAGATTTTCTTCCCAATCGACGAGCGGATTCGGCTGCTGGCCAAAGGTGATTTTGTCGTCGCGCATCGCATCGACCTTCAACACTTTTTGGAAGAGCGTGTTGTAGTCGATATACGCATACTTCAGACGAAAGCCGAGGTCGCCGTCCGCGGTCTGGCCGAATCCGGTGTTGAGGCCGCTCTTGTCGCCGCTGCTCGCGACGCACGTGGTCTTGGTCGTGATTGGTTTGGTCGAGGTCGAGGTCGTCGTGCAAGTGGTCCCGGTGTTGATCTGAAGGTACATGTTGGGCGTCACGCGCATCGAAACGTCGTCAGTCGGCGTGAATTTGAAATCCAGGTAGGTGCGCGTGATATCGAACGCGTTGAAGCTTTCGTTGCCGGGACCGGGCCAGACCTGCTGAGTGAGGAACTGCGGGCCAAATCCAGTGTGAGAATAGTACCGGTAGTCTCCGTAAACCAGCGTGCCGATCGAGATCTTCTTGAACCACCGGTCGCCGAACTCGCGCGCGAACGGCTGAATCTCGGAGACCTGCTTGGCCATCTCGGCGTTCCACTGCTGCTGCTGCGTCTGCTTCGCGGCTTCGTCGGCCTGCATAGCGGCGCGTTCCTGATCCAGTTGTTGCTGGGTCTGTTGGGTGACTCGGCGCTCGACCTTTTGCTCGATCTCTTCGGTCGATCCGGCAGGGATGTACTCGCCGAGCTTGACGCAGTGCTTGCATCGCTTGGTGTACACCTGCCCGCTGGCGGGATCGGTGTACAGCGTCATCGCCCCCGCTTCCGCGCTCCGCGCTGGTATCGGCATGATCGCGACGGCGCCGAGCGTCAACGCCGCACCAAGCATCGATAGCGCAACCATTCGTATCGTTCGTCTCATCATCGTCCTCCCTGGACTCTCCTTTTCCACGATGCGAAAACCCTCGCCGGCCGAACCGGTGCCGGCGAGAAGCTTTAGGACGCCAAAGACCCGTTCAGAACAGGAAACTGGCGTCCATCCTTCGCGGCACGCGCAAACTAGAGATGTGCTGTTACGACATGATGAGTCGATTGTTACGAACGCGCGAATTTTGACGCTGAACGGCGTCGAAGATCAGCGAGAATTCACAGCTCAAGAGAGAAGCGAGCGACTATGGGGAGCGGAATACTCAGCTCAGGCGCGGATAATCTGTCCCATCTGCGCGGTGTCGTAGGCGCATAGCTGGCTGACTTCGCGCGCAAAACGCCGCGAATTCAGAGCGTCGAGCAGCGCCTTGATCGGCGTCGATTCGGCCTCTCGCTCCATGATGACGATGTCGTAGCGCTCGTCTCGATAGGGAAGAAAATGCAGTCCGTAGGCATCGGCACCCAGTCTGATAGTGACGCCGACGTCCGCCAGCCCTGCCGCGATTGCAGCCGCGACTTCGAGATGGCCGCCGACTTCGAACTGGTATCCCGCGATGCGCTCGGGCTTAAGGCCGAGCTCGCCAAGCGCCTGGTCGAGAACTGAGCGCGCTCCGGCGCCCTCTTCGCGGTTTACGATTCGCAGGCCCGATCTCCCCAGGTCGGCGAATCCGCGGATCGCCAGCGGGTTGCCGGGCGCTGTGGCAAGCCCCAATTCCCACCGGGCAAAGTTCACGACCATCGACCGGTGATGGCCCAAAGCGCGGTTGATTGGCGCCAGGTCGTACTCGCGGCTCTTTTGATCCCGGACGTGCACGCCTGCCACGTGCGCGCGGCCCTCGACCACGGCCCGCAATGCTTCGCGACTCGAGCATGAAAGGGCCACCGCGTGAACCGGCGATCGATGGCGCGCGAGCCAGTCCACCAGAATCGCGACCGCCGGATCGCATCCCGCCATCAGGATCGTCGAGTCAATTTCATCCGGCAGTTGGAACGTGGCGACGTCCGCGCGACGGCGCCTCACCCGCTGCAACATCCCGGCCGCGGGCACGAGCGTGAGATGCGCCGCCGGTTGCGCCACGGCCACGACTTTTCCGCCCACGCGCGCGAGCGCGACCCGCGATTGCGGGCGGGCAGGGGGGCGTCGCTCGTCGTCGAACCAACTCGCGTCGATGAGCGTTGAGGTCTCATCGTCGATTTCACCGAACAGCGATTCCACGCTTGCGCCGAGTTCGCGCGCAAGCCGAATCGCGATTGCCACGCCCGGATGATAGGCGCCCGACTCGATCGCGCCCAACGCCTGCCGCGAGATTCCCGCACGCCGCGCCAGCTCGGTCTGGGTGAGATCCCGCGCCATTCGCGCGCGCGCCAGGGGCTTGCCAATCGATGCCATGATACTTGTCAATCCGCTCTTAATATGGCATAAAGCGCGCCATTATGAAAAAGCCTGCGACCTCGTTCAGCATCCGGCGTGCGGTCTGTTTAACAATCATTGCGGCTGTCGCGCTGGCCGTGGCGACGCCGTGTCGAGCGCAAAGTAGCTCTTCATTTGGGTCTGCGATAGAGGACTACTTCCTGAACTGGTTTCCGCGTGTCACTCAAATCCAGAACGAGCAGCCACACTGGGTAACTCCGCTGGTGACTGTCACCCCACGGCTCGAAGAGGAGGTGCGCTACGACCAGTTATTCGAGTCGTCGAAAAACGGCGTCGCGACCGACAACTTCGGCAACGGCAAGGGACTGGAGCTCATCCCGTTTCAAGCTACTGAAATCATAGTCGGGATGCCGCCGTTCCTGAATCGCAACACGCCGAAGAACACCGACGGTTTCGGCGACTGGCCGTTCCTGGTGAAGGTGCGATTGCTCTCCTCCAACGAGGAGCACGACAATTACATCGTCACCGCCTTCATGGGGTTCAGCGTGCCGACCGGGTCGAACACCAACGGCAACGGGCACGGGCTCTTCACGCCGACGCTGGCGGCCGGCAAAGGCTTCGGCGACTTCGATGTACAATCGACGGTCGGTGTCACGTTCGCCGCCGGCGGTCACGACACTCTGGACCGGCTGGGGATGCCGGTGGCGTGGAATACCACCTTCCAGTATCGCCTCTGCAAATATTTCTGGCCGGAGTTTGAAACCAACTACACCTGGCAATCGTACGGCGGCGACACCGGGCATAGCACGCTCTATCTCACGCCTGGGATTTTAATCGGGCGGATTCCGATTCACGACCGCGTCGGCCTGACGTTCGGCGCCGGCTATCAGGTTGCGGTGACGTATCATGAAAAATACAACCACAACGTAATCCTGACCGCGCGGATTCCGTTCTGAGCGTCTCGATCAGAACTCTCTTCTGAAAAGCCCCGAATGATTCGGTTTGGCTCGAACGGCTACACGAGCATTCGATGCGTTGGCGCGAGCAGCACTTCCGTCGCGATGCCGTGCGGACACGCTCCCGCGCACGGCTTCGCGTCGCAACTGAGACACGCCGCGGCGTTCCCCGAGAGCATCGCGTATTCGCTCCGCGCAAGGCGGATATCGCCGTAGTCTCGAGCATACATCCGCGTGCGCATCACGTCGGCGATCGGCACGCCGTAGGGACATGCATCCGCGCACTCGTTGCACGCGGGACGGCACTGCGAATCACCGTTGAGACTCGCGTAGCGATTCAACAGCGGAAGATCCTGCGCGGCAGTTGCGCGCGCTCCCGATGCGCCCAGGTATTCGTCGATGAGGGGCCGGCTCGTCATCGAAACGATCAGCGCGTCCACGTTGGGATTCGACAATACCCATCGAAACGCCGCCTGCGAGAAGGTGGCGCCGCCGGATTCATACGGGCGCATATCGTTCAGGCGCGCGCCCATCAGGGTCTTCATCACAACCACGCCGACGCCGTGGCGCTTGGCCTTTTCCATCAGGCGCGGCAACTCGGGCTGAATCGCGATCATATCGAAGTTCCGGGTGAAGCGTTGGTAGAAGCGCGGGTCCTGGCCGAAGTTGTGCGCGCACAGAATTACGTCGCAGTGGCCGCTGTCGATCGCGTAGTCGAGACATTCGGCCAGATTCCCCGCGTGGCCCGACATCCCGGTGAACCGAATTTTGCCCTGGCTGCGCGCCTGGGAGACGAACTCGTGCCACTCGCGATTCTTCAACCGTGCCGGATCGTTGACCGCATGGTTGAAGTACACGTCGACGTGATCGGTCTGCAGGCGGCGCAGACTCGTTTCGAGCGCGGTCATCATCGAACCGCGGCTGTCGTCCGCGCGCGCCATCGTCTTCGAGGTCAGGAATACCTTGTCGCGCTTGCCCTTGAGAGCGTTGCCT
Organism: Deltaproteobacteria bacterium; assembly: GCA_003135135.1. Classification (GTDB taxonomy): domain Bacteria; phylum Desulfobacterota; class Binatia; order Binatales; family Binataceae; genus Binatus. The sequence continues at coordinate 73,633 of PLDK01000002.1, read as the reverse complement.
ATCGTAGTTTCGGATTCGCCGTCGGTGTACGTATCGGCCGAGTCAAAGTAGTTGACCCCGCGATCAAATGCGTGACGGACCAGGTCTTCGTTTCCGGCGGTCAGGCGGCTGGAGCCGAATGAGATGTCAGAGATCTTGAGGCCGGTGCGGCCAAGAGTCGAGTAACGGCGAACCTGCGGCGCCGCCTCGACCGATGCGCCGGCGGCGCCGGCCAGCGGCAGGAGCGATACGCCCACGCCGGCAAGCACGCCTCGTTTGAGGAATTCGCGTCGTCCAATGATCGACCCGTCGCGCGATCGTTTCATCTGAGCACCTCGCGGAGCCGCGTGGCGGACCGGTCGCGGCCAAGGCCAATTCTACCGCCAAGCTATCGCCAGACGCGAGCCGCGATCGCTCATGCGAGGTCGGCTTTGCGGCGATAGAGAAGCACGGCTGCACCCGACGACACGCCGATCGCGACGAATGGGTAGGGTACAAGATAGGCCCACGAGTGCTCCTGCATCACCGCGCTGCCGTGGTACGTCAGGATGAACAGGGGCATGTTGACGATCACGTATGCCGCGTAAAAAATCCCGATCGGCAGCGCAAACTTGCGCATCGCGAAGATTCCGTACGCGTATACGGCGAGAATGATCCCGAAAATCGGAGCGACGATCATGTTGGCCACGCCTGAAAGCCGCGTGCCGAAGAATACGAAGCCGACGCCGGGATTATGCGAGAATGGCTTGCCGAAATTGGAAATCGCCATCAGTGCGAGCAGCAGCGCGAAGATCGTGAGGGTGGTGCCGCGCGATTTCTGATCCATCTTGGTACCCCTGGTTATCGAGCCGGTTACGGCCCATCCTAGTCGGCGCGCGCGTGAACCGCATCAGGTCTTGCATGTGCATATTGAGACTTGATTGGATGCGCAGGGATCGGTACCCGTCACGGCATCGGATTCGATCGAACAATGTGGCGATTAATCGCGGTTGCGGCGCTCGCAATGTGCGCATCATGGCTCTGGAGGCCGATTTGCGCCAACGCCCAGACTAACCTGGTAAAAAACGGCGAGCTTGCTGCCGGCTTCGACGGCGCGCCGGCTGATTGGTACGCGCTGTCTTCCGACCGGAAGCTGAGCAAGTTTTCATGGACCTATACGCCGGCCGAGGGCGGCGCGCTTAGAATCTCCAATCTGAATCCGAACTATGCGAGCTGGCATCAGGCACTGATACTACGGCCCGGAATTTACGAAATCAGCGCCGATGTACGCGTCGAGGGAGCGCTGCCGCGCGCCGGCGGCGCGAATATAGCCGTTAGTACCTACGACGGGATCAAGCTCATCTCGACGCATCTGCATGGCACGACGGGCTGGCAGAAACTCTCATTCTTTCTCAAGGAAGATCGATGGGGCGATTCGACTGAATTGCTATGCCAGCTGGGTGTGGAGGGTTTCCCGGATACGGGTCGCGCGTCATTTCGCAATATTAAAGTGGTCGCCGTCGCGAGTCCGCCGTCGCGCGGCGCGCGCGCATTCGATCTCGGCTTAATTCGCTACCACTATAAGGGCCAGATACATCAGCCCGACGGTAGAGTCTCGATCCGCGCGACGGGCGTCGTATCCGGCCTGATCCTGCTGGGACTGCTGGGATGGGCGCTCGCCGTAATATGGCGGCCGGGACTTGCGGCCGGGCGATCGGCGTGGATGCTCCCTGCCGGCCTCATGCTCGCGATCACCGCGGTCAAGTTTGCCGCGCTATTTCATTTCACCGGCTTCTACTGGGACATCTGGGCGAAGACCAATCGCGCGTTGCTGGCCGCCGTTCTGGGTCCCTCGCGAATTTACGATCCCGGCCTGCCGGTTGACTTCTATCCGCCCGGGTCGCTGTACCTGCTGTGGCTCTCAGGATGGATCGGCAGGTTGATCGAGCCGAGCGCAAACGGTTTCCGCGTGATCGTCGAGGCACCGCCGTTGATTGCCGATCTTTTTATCGGTCTCACGCTGTACTTTGCGGCGTGGCGCGACGGACGCGGCTTGCGCGCGATCGTGGTAATGATGCTGTTCGCGCTTAACCCGGCGCTTATCTTCGATACGGTGGTATGGGGCCAGAGCGATTCGATCGTCGCGCTGCCAATGATCGCCGCCGCGATCCTGATACTGACCGGCCGCTATCGGCTGGGATGGAGTGCGGCCGCGATCGCGATCCTGGCCAAGCCGCAAGCGATCGCATTCATGCCGCCGCTGGGACTGTGGACGCTGTTCAACGCGGGCGTGGCCGAATGCGGATGGTCTGCGGGCGCATTCCTGGGCACGGTTGCAATTGGAATCATGCCGTATCAACTCGGACATTCGTGGAATTGGATAGTCAACGTATATAAGGATCTCGGCACGCGATTCAGCGAAGCTTCGGTGGGCGCGTTCAATTTCATGGGGTTGATCGGCGGGATGGGCACGGCCGACACCGACAAGATCTTCGGGGGCGTTTCCTACAGCGCATTCGGCCTTTCGCTGACGTGTGCCGTTTACCTGATCGGGTCGTATCTGATCTGGCGCGCGCGGTCCGCCGGCGGCGCGATGCTGGCGATTTTCGTCGCACTATTCGGATTCTTCATGTTCGCGCCCCGGATGCATGAGCGATATCTTTACTACCCGATCGTATTTCTGATTCCGATCGCGCTGGAGAGCGGCTTTCTCACTTCGATCTTCGCCGTCGTAAGCGCGACGTTCCTGTTCAACCTCATCTACATCAAGCATCTCAGCGACACCTCGTCATATTTCCCCGACCATCCGAACGCCGCGCTGATCGCGGCTGCTTCGATCAACCTGGCGGTCTTTTTCGCGGTGACGGCTTATGGGTTGCTGCGCACTCCCTGGCCCGCCGGCAGGGGTGAGCAGGGCTGAGCCCTGCACCCAGTATTAAGGCCGCCCGCCGTTGGCGGGCGCGGCCCCTGCCAACGGGCAGGGGTGACCCCTGGCCGTTGGCACGGCTGGCCAGTATTAAGAGACCGCGCGCGTGCGGCAGGTGTAACCCCTGTACCAGTGAAAAGAGAAGATGCGGGACTTCGTCCCTGTTAGAAGGGTAATGGGGGGAGGATTTACCGCGCCGGGCACGCGCTTGCGCGCGCGGTATCCTTCGCTGCAGTCAGGATGACACAAAAAGTATCCGAATCAGGGTTTCAGGAACTTGAGGATCAGTTCGTTGACGTGAGCGGGGCGCTCCTGATGCACGAAATGGCCGGCGCCCGGCACCAGCTCGATCTTCAATCCCTTCGTGAACAGCTTCTCCATCCCGTCGAGCGTTTCCGCCCCGATGCATCCGTCGTCGCGCCCATGAATCATCATCGCGGGCACGTTGATCGGTATGTTCATCGCGGGCGCCAGCGTTTTTAGATCGACCGGCATGCTGAGCACCGGCCCGAGCGTGGCGCGATAGTAGCCGATGGCGGCCTCGAGCGTGCCCTTGGCGCGAAAGCATCGCTTGAGCGCTTCCATGTCCTCGGGCGCCCATTTCCATCCCGGCGACCAGTCAGCCCAACACTTTTCCAGGAACGCGAAGTCGTTGAAACTTACCGCGGCATCGGCAATCGCAGTCTGGAAAAAAAACATGTACCAGGAGCGGCGCTGCTGCGCGTAGTTGGTCACGAGCGCTTCGAAAAATTTAGAGCCGTACGGGACTGCCGACGTAACGAGCCGGCTTACGCGATCCGGCGATGCGGCCGCGGCGCCGTATGCCGCGACTGCGCCCCAATCGTGGCCAAACACGATCGCGTCCTTGTAGCCGAGCGCCGCTATCAGCGCGAGTGCGTCCTCCGACAGCGCCGGCGAGTCGTAGCGGCCGTCGGGCGCGGGTTCGGTCGGCGAGTAACCGCGCATGAACGGCGCGACGCAGTGGAATCCCGCCGAGGCCAGCGCGGGCATCTGATGGCGGAAGGAATGAGCAGTGTCCGGGAAGCCGTGCAGGCACAGCACCAGCGGACCTTCTGAGTCGCCCATCTCGAGCACCGTGAAATTCAGGTTCGACGCGCGCACAACTCGTTGCTTCACTTGTGATGGCATAGTGGCTCGATCCATAGCGCAGGGTTTCGCCAATGACAAAGCTGGCCTGGCCGTGTTCATGCAATCGGACGTAGCGCACAGCGCCAGTATCCTGTAATCTGTTTTGACCGCGACGGCATGCACATTCCGCTCTGTGCCTTTTAATCGAAGGCATCCCGGTGAAAAGTGAAAATGTGCGGATGCCGGCGGCAACCAGGAACGCGCACGCCCGCGCGCCTGCCGCCCGAAGCATCATCATCCGTGCAACCAAACAGGCGTGTGCGCTGGTGTGGGCAAATAGGATTGGTGGGGGGACGAATGGCAGCAGCTTTCACGACGACGAGCACCGCAAAAACAGAAAAAGCCACACAGGCCGCGCCGTGGGAGATGCCATGGTGGCACGCCTCCTCGGGGCGCGACCTTTCGATCCTGTTCTGGATTTTCCTCATTCATATCACCGCCGCGATTGGACTGGTGCTTTATCCGATTCCCGGATGGCGCGTATTGCTCGGCGCGATAGCGCTGGTATTCATCGGCGGACTGGGCACCACGGTCGGGTACCATCGCGCGATCGCGCATCGCTCGCTCACGCTCAATCCGTGGGCGCGCGGAGTGCTGATTTTCTTCGCGATGTTCAACGGTTCCGGTGCGCCGACCAGTTGGGCCGCCGGCCATCGCCTGCATCACGCCAAGGCTGATACCCCGGACGACATCTCGAGCCCGATTTGGGGCGGTTTCTGGTGGGCGCATCTACGATGGCTTTGGCAAGCTGGCGAGCCGTCGGTCGATCGTTACTGCCCCGATCTCAGCGGAGTTTCGTATCGGGCCTGGCGATGGTTCCAGACGCCGATCCTCGCGCTCTCATACCTAGGCGGTTTGTATTTCAGTCCGGCGGCATTTTTCTGGTTGGGGGCGATCCGCTTGTGCTTCGCGCTGCACGCGCAATGTTTCGTCAACAGCGTTTGCCACACCGAACCGGGCATCATGGTGGGCGAGGATTCCAGCCGCAACGTAAAATGGCTCGCGCTGATGCATCTGTTGCAGGGCGAGAATTGGCATCGCAACCATCACGCGCGCCCCGGTTCTGCCCGTCTGGGATGGAACTGGCGCCAGCCCGACGCCGGTTACGTGGTCATCCTGGCGCTCGAGAAGCTGGGCCTCGCCACCGACGTTCGCCACGGCACTTCGAGGGGCGGAGCCGACCAGAGCGGCGCGAAGGATCCGCTGGGCAGGGCCGATATCCTCGATCCCGCCGCATAATCGCCAAGCGGATAAGGGATTTTTTCGCGTAACGAACGGTTCCGCCGTGCGTATTCCTTGTTAGAGGAATGCACATGAAAACCGCCGGCTTCATCTTTACCGCGATCCTTTGCGCAGCCGTCATGCTTGGAACGGTAATGGCAGCAGCGAACGCAGGCATGACCCAGATTGCGTCATCGTCGGTCGTAACGACCCTATAATCTGGCCCAGAACGTCGATATCCCGCTCCGGCGCGTTGTCCCGCTCAAGGACCTGCCGCCTGAGTCTTGCGTATTCCTTGTTAGAGTCATAAGCGGACAGTCCGCAGTCAACTTAGGACAGATTGCCACGTATGCCGTCGCGATCAGAAGGCAAATCCGACGGCACGGGTGGTGCTATGCAGGAGGAATTCACATAAGGACCGCCGAGTAACAACTTAATAGCTCGATCTTGATGTCTTGGGGGGGCAACTCAATGAAAGAGCATGTCAGACGCGCGAGTCTTGCCGTCATCTTCGCGCTGATAATGCTGACGTGCGGCCGGGCCGCCTTCAGTGCCGGCTCGCGAACACCACCGCTCATCACCGCTGCGATCGACAAGAATGCGCTGATCACGCTCGCGACCAATACGCGCCCAGAAGCGAAGGCGGCCAATGATCGCGGCGCGGTTGCGGACGACATGGCGATGGACCACATGATGCTCCAGCTGCGACGCGCGCCCGAGCAGGAGCAAGCACTCGAAAAATACCTCGATGAACTCGAGGACCCCAAATCGCCGAACTACCACCACTGGTTGACCGCGCAGCAAGTCGGAGAGAGATACGGATTGGCCGAGCAAGACCTCGCCACCATCACGAATTGGCTCAAGTCGCACAGCTTCATCGTCAACCAGGTCTATCCCAACGGCGTGGTGATTGATTTCTCGGGCAACGCGGGCGAGGTGCGCGAGGCCTTCCACACCGAGATTCACAATCTCGAGGTGAACGGTGAGAAGCACATCGCGAACATGAGCGATCCGCAGATTCCCGCGGCGCTGGCGCCGGCCGTAGTCGGCGTCGTATCGCTGAACAACTTCATGCCGCGTCCGATGAATCAGCCGCGCCCCGCGTACAGCGTCGATGACGGCATGCAACTGGTCGTACCTGCGGACCTAGCCACCATCTATGACTTCAACCCGCTGTTTGTGGCGGGTTATTCCGGCCAGGGACAGACGATCGTGGTGATCGAGGACACTGACGTTTACAGCACCGCTGACTGGACGACCTTCCGTACAACATTTGGCCTTGCAAGCGCCTACCCGGAGGGCTCGCTCAGCCAGGTTAATCCCGGCGACTGCACCGACCCGGGCGTCAATAGCGACGACGTCGAGGCGGCCGTCGACGTGGAATGGGCGAGCGCCGCGGCTCCCAACGCCGCGATCGAGCTGGCCTCGTGCGCCAACACCACCACGTTCGGCGGCTTCATCGCGCTGCAGAATTTGCTCAACGCCTCACGAACGCCACCGGCGATCGTGAGCATCAGCTATGGCGAGTGCGAAGCGGAGAGCGGCGCGACGCAAAATGCGGCCTTCAATTTGTTGTATCAGCAGGCGGTTGCCGAGGGCGTATCGGTGTTTGTGTCGTCGGGCGATGAGGGCGCGGCCAGTTGCGACGCCGGCTCGACCAATGCGACCCACGGCATAGGAGTCAGCGGACTTACCTCGACGCCGTATAATGTGTCGGTTGGCGGTACCGATTTCGGCGATACGTTTGCCGACACGAGCAGCACCTACTGGAGCTCCGCGAATGGGACGACTTATGGCTCGGCGCTCTCCTACATTCCGGAAATTCCCTGGAACGATTCGTGCGCCAGCGGGCTGATCTCCAGCTTCCTCGGTTATAGCACGGCCTACGGCTCGAGTGGCTTCTGCAATAGCTCACGGGGCGAAGAGGGTTTCCTGAACACCGTCGCAGGCAGCGGCGGCCCGAGCGGATGCGCCAGTGGAACGCCGACGAGCGATGGCGTCGTCAGCGGAAGCTGTGCCGGATATCCCAAGCCGAGCTGGCAATCGGTGCTTGGCAACCCGAGCGACGGAGTGCGCGATATCCCCGACGTCTCGTTGTTCGCGGCCAACGGAGTCTGGGGCCACTACTATGTGGTTTGTTTTTCAGACGTGAGCAATGGCGGTAGTCTCTGCGTGGCTGCGCCCGATACGTGGGCGGGATTTGGCGGAACGTCGTTCGCCGCGCCGATCATGGCCGGCGTTCAGGCGCTGATAAACCAGAGGACCGGGAGCCGTCAAGGTAATCCGAATCCCAGCTACTATGCGCTCGCTAATACCGAGTACGGCACGACCGGCAGCGCCTCGTGCAACTCCACGCTCGGCAACGGTGTCGCCGGCTCGTGCATTTTCTACGACGTGACCCAGGGCGATATGGACATGAACTGCACCGGCACACAGAACTGTTACACGCCATCGGGCACGAATGGCGTGCTGTCCACTTTCAACTCGGAGTATCAGCCCGCGTATCCAGCGACAACCGGATGGAATTTTGCCACTGGGATCGGGACCGTCAATGCCCATAACCTTGTGATGGCATTCGGCACGACCGGACCCACGCTCAGTCCGACTGCCACACCTAAGTCGTCGGCATCCCCGACTGCGACCCCCACCCGGACTGCGAAGCCCACTCCGACTGCCACCCGGACCGCAACGGCTACACCGACACCCACATCGACGCCAACCGCGGTTCCCAAATCGCTGAAGATCACACCGTTGGCGGAGAAGTTTGGCAAAGTGAAAGTGGGGAAGGTCAAAAGCGTAACGCTGACACTAAGCAATCCGGCCAAGAATGGATCGCCGATCGCCTTCGGGAATCCGATGATGACGGTCTCGGCGACCAGCCCGCAGGTATTTGGGTTTCCGAGGAGTGTCACGAACTGCCCCGCGCAACTGCTCCCGAAGGAAAAGTGCGAGCTCAACGTGCAATTCGCTCCGGCATCGCAGGGTGCGGTGTCCTCCGCGGTAACCATCTTTGACAACGCGGAAAATGCGCCCCAGGTGATCCCATTGCAGGGTACCGGGAAATGAGCCAGCCGCGAGTTTGAGCCGTTTTACATCGGCGTGCTCCGATGCTTTTGTAAGCGAGGCTCCTCACCAATCTGAGTGGCTAACGGAGGACGCATCGTGTCGATACTCTCAGAGTTCAAGCAGTTCGCAATCAAGGGCAACGTGATCGATCTCGCGGTCGGCTTCGTCGTCGGCGCCGCGTTCGGGAAAATCGTAACCTCGCTTACCAACGACATTCTGATGCCGCCGATCGGGCTGGCGCTCGGCGCAGTCGATTTCTCAAACCTGTTCATCAATCTTTCGTCGAAGCATTATCCGACCATCGCGGCGGCGAAGGCTGCGGGCGCACCGACGCTGAACGTCGGATTGTTCATCAACACGATCATCGATTTCCTGATAATCGCGTTCGCAGTCTTTCTACTCGTCAAATGGGTGAATCACCTCGCTGGCGAAAAGCCCGCGCCGCCCACCACCAAGGAGTGTCCATATTGCCTGAGTGCGATTGCGCTCGGCGCCACGCGATGCCCGCATTGCACGTCGGAAGTGAAGGCGGCGTGAACAGTGAACGGCATTTCCCGGCAGTGAAGAAGTGAAAAACTGAAAAATGCGGAGGCGCACGCGGATTTGCCGCGCACGCCTCCTGCACTGAGGCGCCGATGTTTGCCGCTACTCGCCGACTTGCGCGACGTCGGCCATCGCCTTCGCCGCGCGTGCGCAAATATCGCTCAGGACTTCGTCAGTGATCACGGTCGAGAGCGCGATCATCCCGCGGGGTGCGAGAAACAAACCCTGATTGAGCGCCGCCAGATGGAAGCTGGCGATCGCGCGGGCGTCCTCGCGTGCGATCGTCGCGGGAGGCGGCTCTTTGAGAAAAAACACGTTCATCAGCGATCCATAGTGCCGCACGGAAAACGGCAGCCCCACCTGGCGCGCCGCGCGCGCCAGCTCGGCGGCCAGCCGCTCGGCCTGGTTGGCCATTTTGTCGATTCGCGCCTGCGTCAGCTCGCGCACCGACACGGCACCGGCCGCGCAGGTTACAGGATTGCCGTTGAAAGTGCCCGAATGAAAAATCGTGCCGCGATTGCGCGGATCGAACGCCGACATCACTTCTTCGCTGCCGCCGATCGCTCCGACCGGAAATCCGCCGCCAATGATCTTTCCGAACATCGTCAGGTCCGGCTTGACGTCGAAAATCTGCTGCGCGCCGCCTTCGGCCAGCCTCATCGTGATCACCTCGTCGACGACGAACATCGCACCTGCGCTATGCGCCGCTTCGGCAACGCGTCCGAGAAAGTCGGCCGGCGGCTCCACGATGCCGGCTGAGCCGAGAATCGGCTCGAGGAACACCGCCGCAATCTCCGAACCGCGCTCGTACAGCAGCGCCTCGAACACAGTGGCCTCGCCGAAGTCGGCAAGCATCGTGCGCTCGCCTTCCTGGCCGGCCAGCCCGACTTCCAGGTCGTCGTACGATCCATGATAGCCGTAGCGCGCCATCAGGATGAGCTTTCGGCCGGTAAGGCGCCGCGCGACGTGTGCCGCGAGCATTCCGGCCTCCGTCCCTGAATTGCAAAATCGCACGCGATCCACAGATGCGACGCGCTCGCATAGCAGAGTCGCCAGCTCGATCTGCGCCTCCGATCGCGCCGGCCACGAACTGCCGTCGCGAACCGCCTTGCTCACCGCCTCGACGATTGGCGGATAAGCGTTGCCGTGAACCAGGCTGGTGTAGTTGCCAAGCAGATCGATGTACTTGTTGCCGTCAACGTCCCAAACGAAAGGACCTTCGCCGCGCTTGAGCGTGAGCGGGTAGGGCCGATGGTAAGTGGTGGTGCGGGTGTCCCCGCCGGGCATCACGCGCTCGGCGCGCTTGCTGAGTTGCGCGGATTTTTCGGTCGCCGCGCGATAGCGTTCCTCGATACTGTTCATCGTCTCTTCCCCTGACTCTTCAAAGTCTCATCCCCCGATGAGATATAACGAGCGTTTGCGCGTCTGCCGGCATTATATTCCTCCATCATTTGCGGGTATCTCACCGCCGCGAGTCAAGCTCCCCACCGCCGGCGCCGCCACGGACGCACACCATCGCTTACTCTGACTATTCGAGTGCGTCAAAGTGTAAGGAATTATAAACATAATGGCAGTCTTCGGTTAATTCTCACATTCGCCGAGTCGCGACACCTGGCCGCTCACTTCACGGCCGCGATCGCTTCCATCTCCACCATTAGTCCCTCGACCGCCAGGGACGTTACGCCGACCAGCGTCGAGGCCGGTGGCTCGCCATCCGGGAACAGTTCGGAGCGGGCCTCGCGCATCGCGGAATAGTCAGACTGCTTGTAGTTAACGATGTAAGTATTGGTTTTGACTATGTCGGCCGCGGTGGCTCCTGCAGCCGCGAGCGCGGCTTTCAGATTATTCGCCGCCTGGCGAATCTGAATCTTCAAGTCTCCCGCCCCTACCAACTTGCCATCCTTGTCAACTGCCACCTGGCCCGAAATGAAAATCAACTTTGCCGGGCCCGCGATCGTCACGATGTGCGTATAGCCGCGCGGCGCGAGCAACGTATCTGGATTGATATATTTTTTCTCCATCGCATTTCTCCAGCAAGCTTGTAACGTTCGCGATTCAGGGTTTCCCGGCGCCTCACCCGGCGGCCGATTGCGCGAAATGGCCGTCGTCGGCCAGTCCGTTCACAATCAGGTGAAGATAGATTAGTCCGGCGTAAGGATGCCACCGCTCGAGCATACGCCGATTATTATGTCTCGTGGTTGCCGATGCCGACGTGATTCTCCAGCGCGCGCATTCGCCGAATTATTTCGGGCAGCCGCGTCAGCACGGTGGCGTAGCGGCGGAACTTGCGCACGTCCACCGCGGGGATGCCCCCGACGACCGCGTCGTCTTGCAGGTCGTGGTGGATGCCGGCTTTCGCCATGACCATGACGCGATCGCCGATCGTCACGTGGTCGGTGCATCCCGCTTGTCCGCCGAACAGGCACCATTTGCCGATTCGCGTCGAACCCGAGATTCCCACGTGCCCCGAGAATCGCGAGTACTCGCCGATTTCGCAGTTGTGCCCGATATGCACCTGGTCGTCGAGCTTCACGCCGCGATGCAGCACCGTCGCCCCCATCATCGCGCGATCGACCGTCGAATTCGCGCCGATCTCGACATCATCCTCGAGGATTACGCCGCCGACTTGTGGAATTTTGATCAAGTCGCCCTTTTCCTCGACGAACCCGAAACCGTCGGCGCCGATTACCGCGCCGTTCAAAATCGTCACCCGATTCCCGATCACCGTGGCTTCGCGAATCGAGACCTGGCTGTGCGCGGTGAAGCGATCGCCGATGCGCACGTTGGGGTAGATCGTAACATTCGGATGAATCACCGCGTCGCGCCCAATCGTCACGCCCGCACCGATCACCGCGGACGCGCCGATCGCCGCGTTGGGACCGATCGTCGCGTCGGGCGCGATTGAAGCGCGCGGATCGATTCCCGACGCTGGGCGGTATGGCGGAAAGAAAATTTCGAGCACGCGGGCGAAGTCGGCGTATGGATTCGCGCTGACCAGCGTCGCGCACTTCGCGCCCGCCGCAAGCTCGGCGGTGGTGATGGCAGCCGAGACGTTGGATTGCAGTGCGGGGGCGTACTTCGCGCTGGCGACGAAGACGATCATGCCGGGACCGGCGGCTTCGATTGGCGCCGCCGCGAAAATTTCGACGCCGCCGTCACCGCGGATTTCGAGTCCCAGCTTCGATGCGAGTTCCTTGAGTTTCATCTTGATGCCCTGGTTTACCGGTGAGTGAAAGTTTTCAGTCTTCAGTATTCAACGCGACGCGCGCATCGCGAGGATTGCGTCGGCGATCTCCGCCGGTTCGATTTGCGTCAGGCAGTTGTAATGACCGAAGCGGCAGGTGCGCGCCAGGCACGGACTGCATTCGAGCTTGCGGTAAATCACGCGCGTCTTCGGCCCCAGCGGCCCGGTGCGAGCGGGATTGGTCGATCCGAAAATCGCGACTGTCGGGATCCCCAGCGCTCCCGCCAGATGCATGGAGCCTGAATCGTTGCCGATGAACCCGTCGCACAGCGACAACAATGCGATCAGCTCGCCGACATTGGTGTGCCCGGCCGCGATCATCGCGCCCGATTTGCTCGCCGCCGCAACTTCTTCGCACTTCGCGCGCTCCGACGACGCGCCAACCAGCACGACTTCGGCGTCCTCGCGACGCGCGAGCAAATCGATCAGCGCGCCGTAGCTGTCCGCGGGCCATTCCTTGGCCGGTCCGTAGGCCGCCGCGGGAGCGATTGCAAAGACCGGACGGCCGGGGCGCTTGCGACTGGCCGCGAGCCATTCGCTCATCCGCTCGCGATGCGGTCCGTGGACGTCGATTGCGAAATCATCGGCGCGGGTGTCGGCAACGCAAACGCCCGTCGCGCGCACCATCGCGAGCCAATAGTTCACCTGATGGCCGGTAACCGCTTCGGGCGGTGGCGACGCTTTCAGCGTCAGCATCGCGCCGCGCGCATCGGCGACAAATCCGGCGCGCCGCCGGATTCCGGCCATCGCGATCCACAGGGCAGACTCGAAGCTGTTCGGAAACAACACTCCCAGGTCGAATCGCCGCGAGCGGATTTCTCCGACAATTCTGCGCCGATCGAAAAACCCGGAAAGGCCGCGCCCGACCGAGTACGGTATCACCTCGTCGAGCCATCGGGCCCCGTCAAAGAAGCTCGCCAGTTCCCGCTTGATCAGCACCGCGAGATGCGCGCCCGGCCACGCGCGACGGATTGCCCGCAGCGCTGGCGTGCTCATCACGAGGTCGCCCAGCCAGTTGACTTCCTTGACCAGGATGCGGCCCGGCGGAGGTTCGAGCATGACCGCGGGCGCCGATTGCGCCGGTGAGCGCGAATCAAGCGCCTCGTGACGGCGAATATTTTCCGATTCCACGCTAATGATTCTCCGCAGCGCGCCTTCGATCCCGGCAAAGATTTCATCACGCGCGCGCCCCCAAATAAACCCGCCCGGGGGCTAGAGGAAGATCGCGCCTTCGCCGACGATCGCGCATCGGCCGCCGATTCGGATTGCGAATGCGCCGCTGTCCTTGCGCACGACCTCGACGCGAATCTCACTGGGCCGTCCCATCTCGACGCCTTGCTGGATCAGAAATGAAAGGGATGGTTGAGGTTTGATCAATCCGTATGCGGCTGCGTAGGCGCCGAACGGAGCCGCGGCGCTTCCAGTCGCCGGGTCCTCGGGAACTCCGTCTTGCGGTGCGAACATCCGCGATCGAGCGGCGAACTCGCCCGACTCGTTCACGACAAACATATAAATAAGAGGCGACCGCTCGCCCGTCTTGAACAGCGCCGCGAGCGACGCCTCGTTGGGAGCGCATTTCGCGAGCGCGTCGAGGGCACGAAGCGGGACAAAGATGAACGGATTCCCGGTTGAGACAATCTGCATCGGCAGATCGTCGCGGATCTCCGCCGCGGCGATTCCGAGCGCCTTCGCGACACGCCCGCGATCGCTCCGCTTCGCGCCGAACTCCGGCTCGCGATGCGCCATCCAGACAAAATCCGGCTTGCCGCCAGTACTCTCGATCGTGACGGTCACCGGCCCGATCCCGAGTTGCAACGTCGCATTGACATTGGCCGACTCGAGCGCGATCTCGCCGCGACTTGCGAGCACCCATGTGGTGCCGACCGTGGGATGCCCGGCCATCTGAATTTCGCGCCTCGGCGCGAAAATTCTCACGCGCCGCGCGGCGCGGGGATATTCGGCCGTCATCACGAACGTCGATTCGCTGAAGTTCATCTCATGCGCCAGCTCCTGCATCTCGCTCGCGCTGAGCGCGGCAGCGTCGGTGAAGACCGCGAGTTGGTTGCCGCCGAAAGGCCGCGACGTGAAGACATCTACGAGAGCAAACGGAATTTTCCTGGACATCCGGCGATTGTGCCGCGGCGGCGCGCGCGAGCCAATCGGGAATTCAAATGAAAAGCGGCGATCCGTTTGAGGATCGCCGCTTCGACAATTTGAAATGGCCGCGCTTACTTGCCGACGATGAACGCGCAGCTGGTGGTGGCGCTGCCGCCGAGGTTCAGCATCGCAAATTTCTTCGCACCCTCGACCTGGTAGTCGCCCGCGCTATCGGTTATCTGCCGATAGCAATCGAGCATCTGGCGCACGCCGGTGGCGCCGACCGGATGGCCCGCGCCGATGAGCCCGCCGCTGGGATTGATCGGCAGCTTGCCGCCGAGCTCGATCACGCCTTCCTCGATCGCCTTCCACGATTCGCCCGGCCTGGTGATTCCAAAATGATCGATCGCCATGTACTCGGAGGTGGTGAAGCAGTCGTGGGTCTCGATACCCGAGAGCTCGGCGACGGACGCGATGCCGGCGCGCTTGAAGGCGTCGAGAATTGCCTGGCGGGTATGCGGCAACACGTAGGCGTTGTCCCTGCTCTCGGCGACCTTGGTGTCGAATTCGAGCGGCGCCGTGTGATGGCCCCATCCGAGGATGCGAGGAATGTCGGCGAGCGTCTTGCCGTTGCGTTTGGCCCACGCGCCCGCAAATTTTTCCGAAGCGAGAAAAAGTGCGACGGAGCCGTCCGTGACCTGCGAGCAATCGCTCACCTTGATGCGGCCGCCGATGAGCTGGTTGAATTTACTTTCGTGCTGCGCGTGACTCTCGCTCATGAACCAGTTGCGGGTCTGCGCGTTCGGATTGCGCTTGGCGTTGGAATAATTCACCGCCGAAATGTGCGCGAGGTGTTCATCCTTGAGGCCGTAGCGCTTGTCGTATTCGTCGCCGAGCCGGCCAAAGAGTTTTGGAAACGGGAATTCGATTCCCTTGGCTTCGCGCTCGTACCACGCCGCGGTGCCCAGGATGTCGCCGCCGACGGTCGAATTGACGGTCTTCATTTGCTCGACGCCGACCACGCACGCTAGGTCGTAGCGCGCGGCCTCGATATCGGCCGACGCCGCGATCAATGCGATCGAGCCCGACGCGCATGCCGCTTCATGACGGCTCGTCGGCAGCCCGGAGAAGGCGGGATCGATCTCGAGGAAAAATGCGCCGATATGGCCCTGCCTGGCGTACAGCTCGGCGGCGAAGTTGCCGACGTGGGCAGTTTCAACTTCGCGCGGCTCGATCCGGGTGGCTTCGAGCGCGCCCAAAGTTGCCTCGCGCATCGCGGCCACGAAATGTTTTCCTTCCTTCGACCAGTTGCGGGCAAAGTCGGTTTGCGCTCCGCCCAACACGTACACCGGCGCTGGTTTCGTCATCGCGCGCTCCTATCGGTCATCGAATTGCATTATCCAACAATTCAATTATCCAACAAAGGTCCGGCCGTATTCGAGTATGCCACCGGAAAACATTCTAGCACCGCTCGCCGCAGCTCGTTCGACGACCGCGGGGACCGTCAGCTTCAGCTTTTGCAGCATCGCCACCGTGTTCTTCGCGCCGAGCAAATCGACGATCGCCGTGGGCGGCGCCCAGTTGAAGCCGTACGACATGATCGTGTCCACGTCGTCCGAACTCGCGGCCACTTCGCCGACGCGGTTCAGCGCGTAGCTGACGTAGCCGAGCACGACGCGGCGGCATAGGTCGGCATCGGCGCCGCCGGCTTCGGCGAGGATCTTCAACGCCTCGCCGTAACGACCCACGCGATGCAACTGTTTCATCTTTTCGACGAACTCGATCGGCGCGGGTTTCTGGTAGTTCTCGTGCCTGCCGGTCTTCGGATCGAGCACGAAGACTTGCTTGCCCGCGCGGCGATAGAAGCCGCCACGCTCGGGAGTCTTGTCACCGAGGCATCCCTTGTGAAGTGCGGCATTCATATACGCGGGCATCGCGAAGGACTCGTGCGCCTCGTCCTCGCAGTTGTCATGGACGTTGTTGACGATCGCCTTGTGCACGTCCCATCCGACCAGATCGATGGTGGCCAGCGGCGCCATCGCGCGCCCGGTATGCGGCCCGATCAAATAGTCGATAAACGCGACGCCGTGTTCGGCGGCCAGTTGCGCGGTTTCGTTGAGGACCTTGAAGCCGACCCGATTGCCGACGAACGCGGGCATATCCTTGCTGACGATCACCTTGCGGCCCAGCCGTTTCGTCAGCATCGCGACGACGCCCTTTACCACCGCGGGATCGGTATCGGGTCCTGGAATGACTTCGGTGCCGACGATCACCTGCGGCGGATTGAACAGGTGGACGCCAAGGAAATTGCGGCGAAACGAATCGCTTCGTCCGCGCGCCATTTCCGCAATCGACAGTCCCGAGGAACCCGACGCCACGATCGTGTCGGGACGCCGGCTGTTGTCGATCAGCTCGAAAAATTGCCGCTTGAGCGGCAGATCTTCGGCCAGCGACTCGAACACGATCGCCGCGTCTCCAACCGTGCGGCCCAGATCGCTGTCATACGCGCCCACCGAGAGCCGCTCCGCGATCGCTTCCGCGCGCGCATCGTTCTGCGCGTCGGCGAATCCCAGGGCGGCTTTTTCGCAGGTCCGCGCCAGCAACGTGACGCTGTATCCTCCCCCCGCTAATACGCATCCCGCGCCCGCGCCCATGGTGCCGTTGGCGCCGATAATTACGACCTTGTTGTTGTTGGCCAAGCAGCTCTCCGGTCCTCGTGAAATTATGGTTTCGCCAAGCGGCGCTCCCGCCGCCGAACTCTAATGCGCTTGCGATCATCCGAACTGCCGCGCCTCAAGGCGCGGGTGCTCAAAGCGGTGTTGGGGCTCATCGAGGCTGCTTTGTGGCGCTGTGCCGTCGCAGCCGCGGGCCGCAAAAGATGTTATCCGAGGGCGGCCATCCGTGCCAAGCAGGATGCCCCGGCGCGCGAACGCCGTCCGCTGCTGCGCGAAAAAATTCCCGGGTCAGGGTTCATGCCATACTCGCCCGGCCGTGCGAATCAACTCGTCGGCCTCATTGGGTCCCCAGCTTCCGGCCGGATACTCGGCCATCGGCACGCGTGCGCCGTCGCTCCACAAATCCGATATTCCCTGCACTAACTCCCACGACTTCTCGACGAACTGCGCGCTGGGGAACAGGGTATGGTCGCCGTCCATCACGTCGAGCAGGAGTCGTTCGTATCCGTCGGGCGAGGCGCCGTCGCCGAACGCAGTCCGGTAGCTGAGATTCATCCGCACCGGTTGCAGCACCAGGTCCAGCCCCGGCCGCTTGGTCATCACGTCGAACGAAAAACCTTCGTCGGGCTGAATCCGAATCGTCAGCGCGTTGGCGGGAATCGCCGAATCGCGATTGAACAGAATTTGCGGCACGTCCTTGAACTGGACGTAGATCGAGCTCGCCCGCCGCTTCATCCGCTTGCCGGTCCGGATGAAAAATGGCACCCCCGACCATCGCCAGTTGTCGATATACGTCTTCAACGCGACGAACGTCTCGGCGCGCGAATTGTCGGGGACCCCCGGTTCATCCATGTAACCGGGCACCGGCTTGCCGTCTGCGTCGACGCCCGCGCCGTACCGCGCCCGCACCGTATTCGCGCGCGCATGCTCCGGCGTGATCGGACGGATCGTGCGCAGCACGTTGAGCTTTGCGTCCATGATCGCCGACGCGGCGAGCGACACCGGCGCTTCCATCGTGAGCAGCGACAGCGTTTGCAGGATGTGGTTCTGCACCATGTCGCGCAGTGCGCCGGCACGATCGTAAAACCCCGCGCGGGTACCCACGCCTTCCGCCTCCGCCACGGTGATTTGCACGTGATCGACGTTGCGGCTGCCCCACAGGCGCTCGAAAATATTATTTGAGAAGCGCAGCACCAGCAGGTTCTGCACGGTTTCCTTGCCGAGGTAGTGATCGATGCGGAAAATCTGCGACTCGTCGAGATGCTTCACCAGCACGCGGTTGGTTTCGAGCGCGCTCGGCAGGTCGTGACCGATTGGTTTTTCGACGACGACGCTTGAGAAGTTCGGCGCATTGGGCGCATTGATCAGGCCGGCCTGCGCAAGCCGCTCAACCGACTCGCCAATCGCTTCGGGAGGGGTCGCCAGGTAGTAAACACGATTGGGCGGGATACCGCGGGCTTTTTCGATAGCTTCAAGTTTCGCTTTAAGTTTTGCGAAGCCGTCGGGATGGTCGAGCCCGGATAGATAGTCGAGGCCGTCGGCGAACGTCGCCCAGCAGGCTTCATCGACTTTCAGGCGCGAGAACCGGGTGGTCCAATCGTGCGCACTTTTGCGGAACTGGTCGAGCGACATTTCGCGCCGCGCAAATCCCAGCACCGCGCTTTTCGCGGGCATCATGCCCTGGCCGCACGCGGCGAGATTGTACAGCGCCGGAATCAGCTTGCGCTTGGCCAGATCGCCCGACGCGCCGAATATTACCACCGTGCACGGCGGCGCCGGTTGGGCTCGTTGTATGGTCAGTAGATTGTCCATCTCGCGGCCTTCCTTATGAGATTGCGCGGCGCATGCCCCGCTGGTAACGCAAAGCGATGACTGATAAGTGTGGCACGTTTCTCATCCTCATGAAAAAGCTGCTCGCCCGAAATCTCCGCATGACTTCCGACTGCGCAACCCCCGGCGCGCATCGCTCATGAAAACGACGGCCAACTAAATGCCGGCAGCGAAATCTTTATCACAGGGCGCGTCGGAGCCCGCTCCGCTCGGCGCATGGGTCCCGGTAGTTTTGTGGGGCGTCTTGATCTTTATTCTCTCGACTTCGGCGTTTACCGCCGTCAACACCAGCCGGATTATCGATCCGATGCTGCGATGGTTGCTTCCCGGAATCAGCGCCGCGTCGGTTGACGTATGCCACAATCTGATTCGCAAGGCCGCGCATTTCACCGAGTACGGAATCCTTTTCTGGCTGCTGATCCGCGGTCCGATGGCGCGGCGGCCGTACCTGGCGTTGATGCTTTGTGTAGTGTACGCGCTGACCGACGAGGGACATCAGGCGTTCGTGCCCGGTCGCACCGCGTCGCTATATGATGTTGCACTCGACTCGTCGGGCGCGCTCTTCAGCCATTTCCTGACCACCGCGATCGCCGAACTCGCCTAGCAAGCCGTTGGCACGGCTGGCCAGTATTAAAAGACTGCGCGCCCGCGGCACGGGCCGCGCCCGCCAACGGCGGCTGGCCTTAATACCGAGTGCAGGGGTCACCCCTGCCACCGCGCAGGTGATTCTTCCTTCNNTCCTTCATGCCGCCGCCAACGGCGGCTGGCCTTAAGGGTGGGTGCAGGGCTCAGCCCTGCTCACCCCTGCTCTTCGAGCACTGAGCTGATCCGATCGACTCGTCCGAAAAACGCGCGCAGATTTTTCATGTCGGCGGGGATTTTCAATTCGCCCGTGAACGCCAGATAGAACAACTGGCCATAGAGCGCGAAATCCGCCAGCCCGATCCTGCCGGTCAGAAACGGCATGCTCGCCAGTTGCTCCTCGAACGGCGCCAGGGCGGCGCGCGCGCGTTCCCAGTTGGCTGGATGCTCCGAGATAGTTTGATCGACAAAACCCGCGCCGTACTTGCGCTCGCGAATCAGACGCCATAACGCGGCGCGATCCGCACCCTCCCGAACGTGAATCGCGAGTTCGTCGGCCAGCGCGACGCGATACAGCGCGTCCTCGAGTTGGTTGTCGATGTAATCGGCGAGCACGAGATGCATCCCGCGCCATCCAGAGGGGAAAATCGTCGGCTCGGGATAAAGCTCCTCGAGTCGCAGCGCGATTGCCGCGGAATCGACGATCGTCTTGTCGCCCTCGAGCGTGACCGCCGGCACCATTATCTGCCCCGAGGCGATCAGCAATTCCTTGCGCTCCAGGTAGTCAACCTCGACGACTTCGAAATCGACGCCCTTGAACGCGAGCAGCTTGCGCGCCTTGGCGCAGAATGGGCTGCCGAGAAATTGGTACAGCTTTGCCGCCATCATCGTGCTCCTATGCTTTTTTTCGACCCGCTGCTCGAAAGGGCGCGCAAAATCTCGTCGAGGTCCAGCCCGGAAATCGAATCGCGCACGACGTCGGCCGCCGCGAGGTCGGCCGCCGCCGCGCTATGGCATAGCGCTATCACTTTCATGCCCGCGCGATGCGCCGCCTCGATTCCGGCCCGCGTGTCCTCGACCGCGATGCATTCGTCGGCCCGGATCGGATCGCGCGGCCGAAGGATAGATCCAAGCCGCCCAAGCGCCGCGATGAAACCGTCGGGCTCGGGCTTGCCGCGCGCGACGTCCTCCGCCGCGATAATGTCGAGAAACAACTCGCGCAGTCCGGCGCGGCGAAGAATCGCTTCGGCCTCGGCGCGCAGCGTACCGGTCGCGATCATCAGTGGAAATCGTTGCGCGCATTCGCGCGCGAACTTCTCGGCGCCCGGGTAGAGAACCTCGCGATCCGCAATCATCGCTTGATAGACCGTGGTCTTGCGCGCCATCAGGCCCGCGATATGTTCCTCGCCTGCGTCCTTGCGATTCTCGCGCAGCACCATGGCGAAACAATCGTGATCGTTAAGTCCAATCAGCCGCGCGAAGTATTCGTCAAGTGGGATTTCGATTCCTTCGGGCCGTAAAACCTCGTTGAAGGCCGCGAAGTGCAACGGCTCGGTGTCGACGAGGGTCCCGTCGAGATCGAATATGACGCCGCGAATCATGCTCGAACTATGGTTGACATGCCCGGCTTGGCCTTGGAAGTGGCCGCGCGCGACAACGGAGCGCGGCGTTAACACTGGGTGCAGGGCTCAGCCCTGCGGTGCAGGGGTCAGCCCCTGCCGAAACGCGCGCCCCATGCGTGCACGCTGACCGGTTCGACCTTCACGATTGGATTTTTCTCCGGTGTCAGACTCATCGCGCGGTACTGCAGATATTTGTCGCGCAGATGACGTATCGCGCCGATGTATTCTTCGGGGTCTTCGACCACGCGGGCGTGTCCACGAATCAGCACGTACGCGAGTTGCGACCAATCTTCTTCATAGTGATCGATCACGATTGCGACGCGTGGATTTTCCGCGATATTGCGCATCCGCTTGAGCGCCAAACCGGTTTGACGCTTGGGTTTCTCGTCGATCGCGAAGTAGATGCGCTCGCCGTCGAACCAGTAGCAGAGCGGGACGTTGTGCGGAGCGCCGGCGCCGTCGGCGGTTGCCAGATGGGCGACGCGGGCGCCGGCGACAAACTCCCGCACGTGCGGATCGCCAAGCCGAGTGGCCGGATCGTTCGCCGCGATGGGTTTCGCTTTCGTTGCCATCAGGGTTTCTCCATCCCGTTTTTCTTCGGCCGGTCTTTCCCCAGACGATCGAGCGCGCCGCGCGCGGCTCGCGCCAGCGATTCGTCGCAGCGGTCGGCCGCCGCGGCCGCGAGCGCAGCTGTCGCGTCCGCGGTTGCGCGTTGAATATTGCCGAGCGCCGAGGCTGCCGCGCGGCGCACGCCCGCGTCGGGATCGGATTTGAGGCATCCGAGCATGATTCTCGCCGCCGCTTCCGGCGCGTCGCGCAACTGCGACAGCACTGCCAACCCCGCCAGCCGCACGTGAACATCCGAGTCGTGCACGGCGCGCTCGACGACGGCGAGCAGGTCAGGGCCGGTGATACCGAGGTCGCGGAGGCAGTAGAGCGCCATCTTGCGCGCGTTGTGGCGGCTGGCGGGATCGGCAGCGAGTTTGAGCAGGCGCGCGCTAATCGGCGCAAGATTTTTGCGCCCGAGCTGGACCATCAGGCCGGTCGCCGCCCATCTGATATCGCCGTCGTCGTCGGACATCGCCTCGCACAGCGCGTCCGCGCAGTCCATCGCAAACGCGCCCGCACCGATTTGGCCCAGCGCGTAGGCAGCAGCCCATCGCACGCGGCGATCGGCGCCGGCGATTGAGTCGCGAAGTTTTTCAGTGACGATTGGGTTGCCTGCGGCGGCGATCGCCACGAGTTCGTCGATCGCACGGCGTTGCACGGTTTTGCGCGCGTCGCCAAGTTCCCCTATCAGTTTCTCGACGACGGCGGTGCCGGTTTGTTTTAACATTGAATGCAGAGGTCACCGCTGCCTTTCAATTTACGCCCGCGATCAGCCGCACCAGATTGGACAGTTCGCCCGCGCCGAGAAAGAAATTGCTTTTGTTGTTATCGTTGTCGCCAAATGTCTTCGCGACCGCATGTGAGACCGACGCCAGGTCGAGCGGATGGCCGCGAAGTTCGCTTTCGAGTTCGGCGATAGCCGGCGAATTGGCGATGAAATCCCCGCTGAGCCGCGCGGCCTCGATGGCGCCGTCGGCTTTGAGCGCGACCGCAGCCTCGATGGCCCCGAGTTGCGACGCGATTCGATTCCGCAGCGTCAGCGATGGTTCCCCGACGGGCTGGTGTAACCAGTTCAAGTCGGCGAGAGCCTGCGCGCGGTGCTGGGCCTGGGTGGATTCGATCGCAGTCAACTCGCGGCGTCGAGTCCGGCCGAGCGAGATCCGGTAGCCCGACGCGATCGCGCCGGCGAGCTCGTCGAAAGAGACGTCGCGAGCAAGCTCGCGTACCACCTTGGTGGCGGATGCGGCGTCATACATGCGGCATGAAAGCGCGCCGTCGGGGTCGATGCGTTCCAAATCGTGCACGAGTTCTTCCATTCCGCGATTGTGCGCGATCGCCGCCTCGAAAAGCATCGCGCCCGAGCCGTCAGTCTCGAAAGTGCACATGGCAATCTCGCGCTGCTCGAAGGTTATCGCGTCGCGGCCGGGGTAGAAACAATCGATTCCGAGCGCGCGCATCCCGGCCAGGATGCCGCGAGCGTAACGATTCATGATCTGCTCGGGCTTCAGTTTTCTCGCTTTTTCCACCGGCGCAGCGTCTTCCATCAGCAGTGCGGTGCGCGTCGGAGCAATGAGCGCAAGCCCGAGCCATCCTTGGCCCGCGCCGACGACGCGGCCACCGGTCAGACGCCGTATCACGTTGATTCCGTCGCGCTCGGGCGCTGGGCCAAATGAATGATAGCGGCCGATCGAGATGCAGCGGCCTGGCGACGCGTAGATGAGCAGGACCGGCGGTGTCTGGCGCGTGGCGATCGCGTCGAGAAAGTGGAGCTCGAGGCCGATGAGATCATCGGGAGCCAGCGCGGGCGCGAGGATTACGTCGAGCTCGGGCATTTGAGGAGATTATAGCAGGGCTAAGCCCTGCACCCACCGTTAAGGCCGCGCTCCGTTGTCGCGCGCGGCCACTGCACCCAATGTTAAAACAAAGATGCGGCCTGACGGCCTGTTAGAAACATGAGTGAGGAGAGAAGAAGGTAAGCAGAATTATAGATTCAAATGCGGAGGCGTGGCTTGCCTCGGTTTGGCTTCCATCGTAGTGTCCGCATCGAGAGGACAGGGGTTGCCGCCGCAGGCTTTTTTTTCCGTTTCGATTGCTTCATTGCTTCAATACCAACTAACCGGCGCCCCCAGGGGAGAATCTTATGAGCGAAATTACTGGAGCAGAGCTGCTTCTGCGATGTCTGGTCGGCGAGGGTATCAAGTTCGTGTTCGGACTTCCCTGTCCGGAGGTCGATCCGCTGCTCTCCAAGTTGGAGCAGTACAAAGTGCGATTCGTCCCCGTTCGCCACGAGGCTGCCGGCGTCCACATGGCCGAAGGGCTGTACAAGACGACTGGGCAGGTAGCCGCGGTGCTTGGCAACCCCGGACCCGGGTCTGCCAATCTGCTCCCCGGCGTAATCACGGCGCGCCACGAGGGCGTGCCCGTCGTCGTTATCACCGCGCAGCATCGCCTGGGGATCGTTTATCCGTCGTCACCCGCGACCTTCCAGGGTCAGGATCAGCTCGAAGTCTTCAAGCCCGTGGTCAAATGGAGCGGTCCGATTCTGTCGTGGGAGCGCATCCCCGAAGTAATGAGGATTGCCTTTCGCGAGATGTGGATCGGGAGGCCGGGGCCGGTTCAAATCGAGGTACCGGCGCCCGTGATGTATGCGACGGGTGACGACGCAAAGGTCCGGATGCTGACGCCGGATCAGTACCGGGCAGCTGGTCCGCGGGCCTCGCAGGCGCAGCTCGAGGAGGCGGCTCGAATGCTCGCCGGCGCCAAACGGCCGCTGGTGATCTCGGGCGGCGGAGTAGATCGCGCCGGAGCGAACGAAGCGCTCCTGGCGGTCGTCGAGCTGCTCAAGTGTCCCGTCATCGGTACGATAGCCGGGCGGTCGTCGGTGCCGGTCGATCATCCGAATTTCCTGAACGGCTACGGCCCTGGCGCGGATCTCGCGCGCAGCGAGTCAGACGTCATCCTGGTCGTGGGCTCGAGGATGGGTAACCTTGACATTCCTTACGACAAGTACTGGGGCGATCCCGCCAACAAGAAGCTCATCCAGATAGATATCGATCAGCGCAACATGGGTGTTACGCGGCCGCTGGTGCTTGGGATCGTTTCCGACGCGAAAAGCGCGCTCGAGGGCTTGTTGCCTATGCTCAAGACGGAGCGCGCCCGGCCCAGGGGCGGGGAGGACACGCAGCGCTACCGGGAGATTGCCCGCAAATGGTTCGAGGAGCGGTTCGCACCGGTCGCGGCCTGGAAGGGACCCGGGATTCATCCAGCGCTCGCGATGCAAACAATCGGCAAGGTCTTCGGCCCGGACGCCATCTATGTCGCCGACGGCGGCAACACTTCGTTGTGGGCAGCCTGGTTTCTGCCATCGACCAAGCCGCGGTCGTATCTGAACATTCTCGAACTAGGCATGCTCGGCACGGGAATCCCTTCTGCCATTGGAGCGAAACTTGGCAACCCGGCGCGCGAGGTGGTGTGCGTGAGCGGTGACGGAGCTGCGGGGTTCAACTTCATGGAGATGCAATCGGCGGCGCGCGAAGGCCTGAAGATCAGGACCGTGGTGTTCGCCGAAGGTTCATGGACGATGGAGGAGCCGAATGAACGGATGCTCTTCGGAAAGACATTCGGCACCGAGATGGGGACAGTGCGATGGGACCGGGTCGCCGAGGGCCTGGGCTGCAAAGCGTTTTACGTCGAACGCATGGAAGACCTCGAAGCGGCGCTCAACGGCGCGAAGGGATCGGATGGACCTGCGGTCATTTGCCTGAAGACCAATCGGGACGCCAACCTGGCGATTCCTATGGAGCTCGGGCTTCGCTTCGCCGAGGTGTACCAGGGTCCATTGGGATGAGGAGGTCAATCAGGATGAGGAGGCCAATGAAACTTTCAAATTTCCCGATAATGCTCGCGATCCTGTTCGCGCTTTCGATTCTCTCGATCGCGCCGATCTCGACGCCGGCCTGGTGTGGCGATTCGCCCGCGATAGCCAGGGTGCTTGCTTCGCCGCCCGCGGCGGACCTCGGCATGAGCACCAAGTGCGCCTACTGCGGGATGAAGCTTTATGTGAAGAAGGACACGCCCTCCGCCGAGTACGCGGGCAAGCATTACTACTTCTGCGACAATTCGGAGCGCGACTCGTTCATCGCGAAGCCTGAGAAGTACCTGCATAAGGTCGCAAACAAATGACCGGCGCTCTTCGGTCAGCGCCCTGATTGTCCTCAATCAGAGGGAATCCGCGACGAGAATCTGTTCTCCAAGGGACATCTGTGCGCAACTGGCGCCGGATGGCGGGCTGTAGTTGTCCGTCGAGATTCTCTCCCTTCGGCTTCGCTCAGGACTTCGGCTCAAACACAGCAGCTTTCGCCCCGAATGAAATGCGCGAGACTCGCTATTGGACGGGTCTATGCGGGTAATAAGGCGACGTAGCGCATCTTGACATAGGCGTCGATCTTCTGCCATGTTCGCCTGACCGAGCTTTTGACCTTCTCAGGCTCGCCATGATTGTCAGCGATTCGCATCTTCGCACTGACCGCTTTGCTTGAGCGAGATGCGGTTGTTCAATTTGTGAATTTTGAGCATTGGTGGACGGATTTGTTGACAGCCGGACAGCAAAGAAGCGCAGGTGGAGCTAAGATTGACCACCGGGTTTGAAATAGCGCTCACGCCGTTGTCTGCGTTTATCGTCGTGGCGGCGCTGATGCCGGTGGCAAAAGCGGCTGGCGTTCGCTTCGGGATCGTTGCACAACCTTCGAGCGATCGCCCACATGCCAAGCCGACGGCGTTGCTGGGAGGCATGGCCGTGATAGCGGGCTTGATAGCCGCGATCGGATTGGTCGGCGTCCTGTCAGGATTGCCGTACCATAGTCTTCCCTGGCTCGCGGGGTTTGCGGTCGCGATGTGCCTGGTTGGATTGCTCGACGACATCGTTGATCTGCGGCCGCGGCACAAGCTGATATTGGAACTGGCTGCGATCTGTATCCTCGGATGGTGGGGGCCCCATCTCGACTTCCTTCCCTACCAGCCGCTCAACATCGCGCTCACGATTTTCTGGCTGATCACGGCGACCAACGCGTTCAACTTAATCGACGGGATCGACGGCCTTGCGGCGGGAGTCGGAATTGTCGCGGCGTTGAGTATCGCGACCGTCGCGGGATTGCATCAGCACGCGGGAACGATGGTCGTGGCGCTGGCGCTGGCCGGTGCGCTGGGTGGATTCATGGTTTTCAACTTTCCGCCCGCGTCGATTTTTATGGGTGACGAAGGCGCGCTGGCAGTCGGGCTCGTGCTGGGAGTGTTGTCGATTCAAGCCAGTCGCTATGGCGAGGGTTCTCTGCCGGCGCGCCTGGCGATGCCATTGCTGGCGCTGATGGTTCCGCTGCTCGACACCGTGACGGTGACGGTGACGAGGCTGGCGACGGGAAATCCGATATCGAAACGCGGCCTCGACCATTCGCATCATCGGCTGACGCGGCTTGGCATGTCGAGCCGGAGCGCGGCATCGACGTTGATCGGCCTGCAGGCGATAGCGGGCGGTTGCGCGATCGCGCTGACCGTAGTTCCGGGTTACGACGCGGTGCTGCTGCTGCCGTTCATGGCGCTGTTCTTTGCGTTGGTGGCATTGTTTCTGATGGATCGATCGTTCGCCGTGGAGGCTCCGGGGCAAATCGAAGACCTGCCCTGGATCGCGCGCGTTATCCTGAGCTTCGGGTACAAGCGTCGATTCGTGGAGTTGATTCTGGATATGGCGCTGGTGGCGGCGGCGTATTTTGGCGCGATGCTGCTGCGATTCGACTTCGATCTCAGCGCCGCGCAGGTGGGCCAAATGCTGATCGGGCTGCCGTGGGTTGTGATGCTGGGTTGCAGTGCGTTCCTGGTGGCGGGCGTTTATCGCGGGATATGGCGCTACACGGGACTGGCGGAAGGTGTGCGCTTTGCGGTGGCGGCGATGATAGCGGGGCTCGCGGTGAAGCTGGCGTCGGCGATACTGCCGATTACGATTTCGCGCGCGACGGTGGTGGTCTTCGTAATTTTGCTGTTCAATTTCCTGGGCGCAACGCGCTGGTCATTCCATGTTTTCCAGCGGATCGGGCGGCTCCTTGCGTATTCGGCAACGCGCCTGGTGATCGTAGGGGCAGATGCGCGTGGCGCGGCGGCGGTTCAACACCTGCATTCGACGATCGGAGCGCGTGCGGAACTGCTGGGACTATTGGACGACGACAGTTTCAAGCACGGCAAGCTATTCCACGGCTATCCGGTGCTGGGGTCGCTCGATAACCTGGGCGCAATCATGGCGCGAACCCCGTTCGACGAAATCGTTATTGCGCAGGAGACGCTCTCCGCCGCGCAACTGGCGGCGCTCGAGTCGTTCACGCTGAGTCATCGGATAACGCTTCGGCGCTTCTGGCTCGGCGTAACCGACATGAGCGCGTCCGCGGTTTCGGATCGCCGGCTCACGGCCGCCTGAATCCGGCGAACCCGGCCAAGGCCTCAGCGGCCGGTGAATTTCGGCTCCCGTCGCTGCAAGAACGACTGCAGCCCTTCTTGACGGTCCCGGCTTATCTCCTGTGGATGGGTGAACAGGATGTATTCTCGTTCATCGACACGGACTTTGTTGTCCGTCGTCTTATAGTGCCCGTACTTGACCGACTTGATGTAGAGCGGCGGAATCTTCTTCAACAACTCAGCCCAGCGGACTGCCTCGTTCATCAGGTGCTCATCCGCAACGACCTTGTTGACCAGCCCGACCTCATAGGCGCGCTGCGCGTCCATGATCTGCCCGCCGTTCCACGCCAGCAGCATGAATTCGAGGCTGATCTTGAACGGCATGTACGGTAGATACTCCATCGGTGGCAGCGGCGTGCCAATCCGCGCTTCCGGAAAGCCCATCAGCATGCTCTCGCCGGCGATCGTAATGTCGCAGCCGCGAACGGCGAGCGCATAGCCGGCGCCGAGCGTGTAGCCCTTGATCGCGCCGACGATCGGCTTGAACACGGTGATGCCGTTTTGCGGATAGCCCTGATGGACCTGGAATGGCACTTCGCGATCGATCGCACCGGGGCTGACGTCCGCGCCGGCGCAGAAGTGCTTGCCAGCGCCTGTGAGGATGGCGACCTTGGCGGCAGGGTCGGCCTCGAACCGGGCCCAGGTCGCGCACAAGGCGTCGCTGAGCGCGCCGTTGAGCGCGTTCATCTTTTCCGCTCGATTCAACGTGATGAAGGCGATTTCATCCCTCACCTCATAGAGCAGCACATTGTCCGACTTCGGCGCCTTTGGCTTGGCGTTGCGCTTCTGCTGCGGGCTCAACACACGAGCCATGACGTCTCTCCCCTGATTGGTCGCGCGGCCTCAGCGCCCGCACGGGCCGGCTTCGTGATTGCGTCCGCCGGAGTGGTGTAAACCGAAATTTCCATTTCGAAAACCGATTAAGACTGGCATCAAGGTCACGCGGTTTGCAAACCCAGGGCTTGAGCCCGCGCGCATCCAAACCCGCATCCATCAGGGCTTTTCTCGCGCTTTATCAAATTGGCAGTTCGCCTGGAAAATGGAAATCCGGTCTCCCCGATTGAACGATCGTTCCTCGGACGCGAAATTTGATCTGACCTGGGATTTACGGCGCGCCGCCGGACGCTGCTGCGGATGGGCCGACCGTTACCGGGACGGTCAAGGGCGGGCCGATCGGGCGTGAGGCATGGTTGCTGATTTCGGCGGCGAGCGAAATTTCGAGCTCATAGCGGCCGGGCGCATCGGGGGCAAATGTCGATGCCTCGAGATCCATCGAATCGCCCGGGAAGACGTTCAAGTGAAGTTCGCGGCGGGCTTCACTGTCTGCGACCACTGTCCCATCGCGCTTCCACTCCCATCCCAAGCCGACTACACCGCGTTCATCGAGTGAACGTCCCGTGAGCCATACGGCCTTGCCGGTGTTGGTTGCGCGGATAGAAACGCGAACGCGCGCGCCCGGCGCGGCATCAGTCGGAGGCGAATTGAGCACGATGACGCGGGCGTCGAGCAGGTCGGGAGAGTTGCGGCTCGTCGCGCGGTGACCCAGCGCGATCCTGATCGAGTCGAAAGCCGAGCGCATCGGATCGACAACCGGATTGTCACTCCATAACCACAGTCGCGTGTCAGCATCGTTGAGCGCCCAAGTGTTCCATCCGCGATAGCTGATGAACGCGCCGGACGCATTGGCGGTTATGGACCATGCGGCGAGCACCGCGAACGCTGCGGCAAGCGCGCGGCGATTGCGGATGGAATCCGCAAGCGGAAACAGGGCGAACGCCATTATCGGCGTGAGATCCGCAAGCAGCCGCGGACCGAAAGACTCGCCGCCGGATGTCTTATGCCATTTCGCGACGATCAAGATGCTCAAGATCGCGCCGACGCCCAGGTAGCGCAGAAGCACCTCGCCGTTTCGCCGCCACGCAAGCGCCAATCCGGCGAGTGATAAAATAAAAATCGGCGAGTAGAAGAGCAGTCCGCGGCCGGGACTCAGCACCTCCAGCGCCAATCCACTCGCAAACGGAGTGGCCCACAACCCGCTCGGCGCAACGGTTTGCCCGCCCACCGTTTGTGGCTCCGTGAAAAATTGGACTCGAAACGGCGTGCCGAAATAGGCGGCGTTGTACCACAGTTGAAAAAGCAGCGGGGCGATCGCGGCGGCGATGAATGTCCAAACCTCGCGGCGATAGCTGACGAGTACATACAGGCCCAGCGGCGCCGCGATGAGCGCATCGACGGGGCGGGTAAGCACCTCGAATGCGAGCGGCAGTCCCGCGTATCCGGCAAAGCGTGGATCGTCGCGGGCCCGTACCAGGCAATAGATCGCGGCCGCGAGTGCGAGCTGGGCGGGACCGTGCTGCCACAGCGCCTGGCTGCTTACGCTGAGACTGATGGTGCCGAATGAGTAGATGAGCGTCAGCAGCATCGCCATCCAGTTGGCGGTCACGCGCGCGGCGGCCATGTAGAGCAGCAGGGCGGAGAGCGCCACGATCGTAGCCGCCGAAACTTTTTCAAGCTCGGAGAAAATCCGGCTGCTCGGGCTGACGCCGCACAGGACCGACGGCACATAGAATGGCAATGCGATCAGCGCGGCGCCGACCGGATAGTCGGACACGTAATGACCGCCGCTCTCACGCAGATAGTAGGGAATCTTTTTCGCGCCGGGAGTCTTCAGCTGATCGAGGTAGAAGTTGCCGTGCTCGAGGATGCTCAGCGGCAGATTTTTCGCGGGCACCGAATCGCCGCCGGAAATCGTGCGGCCATTGGCGAGAAATACGATCAGCGCAAGCGAGAAAATTATGAATCCCGGACTTGATCTCAGCGCGCCCTGGATCGAGCCGCGGCGAAAGATCGTTCGCAGGAGCGCGAATCCGAGCGTCGCGACGATCGCGGGCCATAGCTTGTTGGCGTCGAACCGGAGCCCGGCGAAATTTACCGCGTAGCCGCCCGTCACGAGGATCGAGAGCAGGTAAATCCCGGCAATTGCACACGCCGCGGCCGCGAGCTTTTGAAGCAACCGAAAATTCACGAGGGTCGGATGCACAACGGTATATCACGTGCGCCGCGCGCGCTTAAGGCGATTGATCCGGATTAGCGGCTTGAAAAAAAACGAATCGACCGCGCGGATGCGAACGGGCCTCAGTATTTGCCTGACGGCGCCTGCATCGTCGAAGGCGACGCGGCCGCTACGGGCGTAGCCTCGCCAAGCGGGGTGGATCGGGGCGCGGGTGTCCCGGGCGCTCCGACCGGAGCCGTCACTGCGAGCCCGTATTCCATCGCCTCGAGCGGACGTCCTTTCAGGTTCGCAGTCGCTGGCGCCGGACTTTCGACGAGTGCCTCCGCCACGCCTTCACTTTCGAACGGGCGGCACACGTCCAGCCGCGCCGGCTCGACGACGTGACCGATGTAGACGTCCTGGGAATCGACGCGAATCTTGCTGGCCAGAATGACTCCGCGCTCGGCGCGAAGATCGTAAAGTCCCGGCGGCAGATCCGCCGTGAACGAGCCGTCGGGCGTGGTCGGTGCGATGTAGATATCGCTGGTGACGCGGTTCTCGTAATGCAGCCAGCGTTGCTCTGCCGGCTTGCCGTTGCGGTACGACATCAAACCGCTAACGTTCGCCGCGCCCGCAATCCGCACCCCGGCGGCCAGACCCGCGGCGACTGCGACCGATAGAGCCAGCGGCGCGAAACGAAGCTTGCGGCCCGGCTTGCGATTGGAAATGTTCATCACAACGACTCCATGGCAATATGTCTTGCGCCGGATGAATTGTCACCGCTGCTGCTAGGCGCTTTTCTTGACCTTGCCGCCGCGGATACATCGCGTGCAGACCAGGATTCGGCGCACGTTGCCGTTAATCTCGGCGCGTACTTCCTGCAGGTTGGGATTCCAGCGGCGCTTGGTCTTGTTGTTGGCGTGGCTGACGTTGTTGCCGACTGACGGGTGCTTCTTGCAGTATGCGCAATGTCTCATGAGTCTTCCGTTCGAACCTGGATAATCCTGCTAGGGTAGCCCGACGTGCGGCCGCGTGAAAGAGGGTGAATAGCTCGCCTTGAGGATCGCCCCGCCGACCGCTTCTCCCGTCAGCACCGCGCCCGCGTCGCATCCGCACTTGAGGCTCATCAGCCACGCGCTGCGCCCGAGCGCGCCCGCATAGCTGTCGAGCTGAACCTTGAGTCCATGCGGCGCATCCTTGTCCTCGACGGTCAGATCCTTGGCAGCGACGACCACTTCGTTGGGGATCGAGCCGGTCTGCTCGCTGAAGAGCTGCTTGATCATTGCGACGAACGCCGCATGATCGAGCGCGGGCACGTCGCTCCTGATGACGCCGTCGTAAATCGATTCGGCGTGACGATCGGGCACGCCCGCAAGCACCTGCCGAATCGAATCCGCGCGCGAGCTCTCGGCCGACGGCGCCTTCTCGTAGTCGGCCAGCATGATGCGCGCCGCGCCTGCGTTCCCGCCCGCCATCGCTCCGAGCGTGCGTCCCAGCAGCGCATTGGCCGCGCTGCGCCGCAACTGACCCTGCGCATTCGCGATCATCCGCTGAACTTCGGGGTTGTTGATTCCCGCCGATTTGAAGACCGTCATCGCGTCCTCGCCGTCGCCGCGATCGAGCAGATTTTTCGCCGTTTCGAGGGGACTCAGCGGACCGGTGTCGCGGATCGACGCGGTCTGCAGATAGAGCTTGGTCGCCGCGACCAGCTTCGACTCGACGCGCGTCTGCACCGCCTCGTACGCCTGCCATTGATCGCTCGAAATGAGTTTCTTGCCGGTGGCGCGCTCGACGAACAATTGCGCCGGCATCGACAAAATAGCGGCGGCGCCGCCGATCACCGGCTCGCTGTCGGTGAAGGTGAAGCGATGGCGGTCCTCGGCCAGTGTGGAAAGATTGAGCGTCCAGATTTCGTAAGCGCCGGTGAATCGCGCTTCGTTCGAGTCGCGCTGCGATTGAAAGGACTCGGGCGGCAGGCTCACTACCATCACCGCGTCGAGCCGATCGTCAGCCGCGCCTGCGACGAATCGCTTGACGCAGGCATCGATCCCGCCCGGCGGCTGAATCGGCACCACCTTCACGTTCGGCAGCGCGCCGACGATGCTGTCGATATCGGCTTCGGTCTGGGGCGAGATCGGTCCAATCACGCCGACCCCGATCTTGATTGGCGCCGCAATCGCGCGTGGCGCGGCTGCGGCCACAATGATTGCCGCACCGAGCATTATCGCCGTAATTTTTCCCATCGCTTGAGCGCTCCAGCAAGTTCACCGGGCCGAGAGCCTTTCAAAACCCGCCGCGATCTTCAACCCGTGCAGTAGCAGGATGTTGAAAAATTCGGGTCAATGGTCGTTTTCGACTTCAAGTGCTTCAACAGCCTGCCAGCCATCCCCCAGGTTTTGACGCCGGATCGGCGAGTTGCTTGAGTATCCGGTCCGAAAGCTACAATGTCTAGTAATGTCTAGTTAGGTTGCGCCGGAGATTTCTTTGAACCGGCTCCGGCGCCGCGGACCCCGATGCCCGAGCACATAGTCCACATATTGCCCGAGCAAGTCGCCAGCCAGATTGCGGCGGGCGAAGTTGTCGAACGGCCGGCCTCCGCGGTCAAGGAACTGATCGAGAACTCGCTCGACGCGGGCGCTCGCTTGGTAAGCGTCGAAATTCTGGGCGGCGGCTCGGCGCTGATCGCGGTCGCCGACGACGGCTCCGGCATGACGCGCGCCGACGCGATCCTTTCGCTCCGGCGTCATGCAACTTCAAAGATTCGAAGCGCCGCCGACTTGAGCGCGATTCGCACACTCGGGTTTCGCGGCGAGGCGCTCGCCGCGATCGCCAGCGTGTCGCATCTTCGGATGCAAACGCGTCGCGCCGCCGACGAACACGGCGTCGAGGTCGCAGCCGAGGCCGGCAACATCGAGGATACGCGGACGTGCGCGATGGCGGCGGGAACCCGAATCGAAGTCCGCCGGCTATTCTTCAACACTCCGGCGCGGCTCAAGTTCTTGAAGACGCTGGCGACCGAGCAGGGCGCCATCGCCGAGGCCTTTCAGCGCATCGCGCTCGCCAACCATCACATCGCGTTTCGCCTGACCGCCGACGGCCGCACGATCTTCGATTTGCCTCGCGCCAACTCGGCGCTCGAGCGATTTCGGCAGGTGTTCGGTCCCAGGATCGCGTCCCGGATGCTTGCGTTCGACCTCGATCGCCCCGGGATTCGCGCGCAAGGACTTGCGGCAACCAGCCAGGAGT
Organism: Deltaproteobacteria bacterium; assembly: GCA_003135135.1. Classification (GTDB taxonomy): domain Bacteria; phylum Desulfobacterota; class Binatia; order Binatales; family Binataceae; genus Binatus. The sequence goes on along the minus strand of PLDK01000002.1, from coordinate 39,375 downwards.
CGTTCGCCACCGGCAGGATGATCTTCACGTTCGTCAACGGCCGCTCGGTGCGCGATCGAATGTTGATTCGCGCAATCGAGCAAGCCTACCAGACGCTGATCCCGCGCGGTCGCCATCCGGCGGCGTTGCTGTTCGTCGATATGCGGCACGAAGATGTTGACGTGAACGTGCATCCGATGAAGACCGAGGTGCGGTTTCGTAATGGCGGCGCGGTTTTCGACGTCGTTTATCACGCGATCCGCGACCGGTTGGTGGATCAGACGGAAAATGCGCCCGCCGCAACTTTAGTTGACCCGCTGACTGCGACCTCTGAAGCGCCGGCGTCATCCAGCGATGACGCCGCGACGGGACTCATCGCGACGGCGTCGACGGGCGAGGATGCTCGCGCCGGCGATTCGGGCAATGCGTCGGGCGATTCGGTTCCGGATCGGCGCGGCGACGGGCCATTGCGGCTCGTGCCCGATGCGCCCGCTGAGAAAGCGTTTCAGCGCCCGCTCAGCCTCGCCTACGATCGCGACGCGCGCGGCGGCGGTGCAGCGGTCGCGGCGCATCCCCCGGCGCCAATCCCAATGTATTCGAGACTCAGGGTGATCGGACAAATCTTCGCGGGGTACATCGCGCTCGAGACCGAGGAGGGGTTGCTCCTGATCGATCAGCACGCGGCGCACGAGCGCGTTACCTTCGAAAAGCTGCGCCGCGAACTCCGCGACGGCGGGATTCGCACGCAGGCGATGCTCGCGCCGGTGTCGGTCGAGCTCAATCCCACGCGCGCGTCGCAGGTTCATAGCGCGTTAAGCGAGCTTCGCGCGATGGGCTTCGATGTCGAGCCGTTCGGGCCCACCACGCTGCTGCTCAAGGGTGCGCCGGCGGTGTTCGGGCCGGAAGGCGGCGCGAAACTGCTCACCGACATGATCGAGAGCATGGGCGACAGCGGCTTTCGCGGCGGCGGCGAGGCCGCGTTCGAGAATTGGCTCAAGCAACTCGCGTGTCACGGCTCGGTTCGAGTCGGGCGAGTGCTCGAACTGGCGGAAATCCATTCGCTGCTCGCCGAACTCGATCGCACCGAGTTCAAGACCAACTGCCCGCACGGGCGCCCGGTGCATATTCAGTTCGGACGCGGGCAGATCGAACGAATGTTTCGCCGATGAATGGTTTGCCGGAAATAACGGCGGCGGGAATTGCGGCGCGGACGCATCCGGGGCGGATATCGGTCGGCTTTATTGTCGGGCCGACCGCAGCGGGCAAGTCCGCGCTGGCGATGGAAGTGGCCCAGCGCTCGAACTGCGAGATAATCAACGCCGACTCGCGGCAGTTTTATCGCGGGATGGATCTCGGCACGGCGAAACCGTCGGCCGAGGACCGCCGCCGCGTGCCGCATCATCTTATAGACGTGCGCAGTCCCGACGAGTCGCTCGACGTGGCGGAGTTCGCGCAAATTGCGCGCGCGGCTATCGAGGAAATCGCGGCGCGGGGGCGAAATCCGCTGGTGGTCGGCGGCAGCGGGCTTTACTTGCGCGTGATCCGCTGCGGGATCTTTCGCGGGCCGGCCGCGTCGGCGGAAATTCGAGACCGATTGGCGAAAATCGCGGCCGAGCGCGGCGCCGCGCACCTGCATCAGCAGTTGCGCGAGATCGATCCCGAGGCGGCGAATCGAATCGGGGTCAACGACCTGTACAGAATCGTACGCGCGATCGAAGTCTTTGAATTAACCGGCGAAAACATTTCGGCGCATCAGCGGCGCCATCGCTTCGCCGACAATGGCTACGACACTTTGACGGTGGGTGTCGAAGTCGAGCGGAAAAAGCTCTACGAGGCAATCGACCGGCGCTTCGATGCGATGGTGGCGGCCGGGCTGGTCAGCGAAGTGCGCGCGCTGATCGAGGCGGGATACTCGCCGGAAAGGCCGCCGCTGAGTACGATTGGGTATAAGCAGATCGCGGCGCATCTGCGCGGCGAGATCGCGCTGGCCGATGCAATCGCGCAGGCCAAGCAGGAATCGCGCCGCCTGGCCAAGCGCCAAATCACCTGGTTTCGCCGCGAGCCGGAAATCGTGTGGCTTGACGCGGAGCGCGGCGCTCAGGATGCTTTTGCATTGTTCGAGAAATTTTTCGCGATGAGCAGGCGTGAAGCAGATTGAAAGGCAATTCGAACGGAAATAAGGCGCGCGGCGCGAAAAGTCGCGCGATTGAGATCGCAACAGCTCCGCCGCCGGGGCCGGAGCCGCCGAGCGCGATCGAGCGCGTGCGCCTGGCGCGCCATCCCAATCGGCCGCAGACGCTCGATTACATCGACTTGCTGATGCGCGACTTTATCGAGATACATGGCGACCGGCGCTTCGCTGACGACGCCGCGATCGTGGCGGGGCTCGCCTATTTCGGACGTCGGGCGGTCGCCGTCGTGGGCCATCAGCGGGGCCGCTCGACCCCCGAGCGAATCAAGCGCAATTTCGGCAAGCCGCTGCCCGAGGGCTATCGCAAGGCGGCGCGCGTTTATGAGCTGGCGGAGCGATTTGGGCTACCGATAATCACGTTGATAGACACGCAGGGCGGTGAGTCCGGGGTTGGCGCGGAGGAGCGCGGGCAGATCGAGGCGATCGCGCGCAACCTGGAGCTGATGGCGCGGCTGACCGTCCCCACCGTCGCGTGCGTGATAGGCGAGGGCGGTTCGGGAGGCGCGCTGGCGCTGGGAGTGGCCAACGCGGTCCTGATGCAGGAGAACGCGTGCTACTCGGTGATCACGCCGGAAGGATGCGCGGCGATTTTGTGGCGTGCGGGCGGCGAGGAGAATGTTGCGGCGGCGGCCGCGGCGTTGAAGTTGTCGGCGCCCGATTTGCTGGAGCTGGGATTGATCGACGAGATCGTGCCCGAGCCGGCCGGCGGAGCGCATACCGCGCCCGCCGAAGCGGCGCATCTGATCGGCGCGGCGCTCGCACGGCATCTGGAGCAGCTGGTCAAGCTGAAGCCGGCGGAATTGCGCCGGGCGCGCGAGCGGAAGTTCGCCGCGATGGGATCGCGGTATCTGACGCGCGGCAGGGCGCAGAGCGATCGTTCGATCGATTAGCAATTCACTTAATTGAATGCGGAACCCACCGTGGGTTCCGCACCTCCTTGGGCAGGGGTGACCCCTGCACCCAGTAGTGAGAAGACGCGAAAATCTGCGCAGCGCATCTTTTCGCGACTACACGATGGAAGAGCCCGCGGGCGCACGGTCTCTTAATGATGGCCTCCCGTGCCAACGGCCAGGGCTCAGCCCTGCCGCGCGCGACAACGGAGCGCGGCATTAATACCGGGTGCAGGGGTCACCCCTGCCCCTGCTCGTTGAAAAGGGGCGGGCAGTAGGGTAGCCATTCTCATTCGATGTCGTCACGGATAGCCAGGAAGCCAGCCGGCGCCGCCGCCCAGCCGCCGTCCATAGACACTCTGCGCGCGCGGATGGACGAGATAAACCTCAAGATCCTGCGGCTGGTGTCGTTGCGCGCAGGCCTCGCGATGGAGATCGGGCGGCTCAAGCATCATCATGGCGAGGTTTATCAGCCGGTGCGCGAGCGTGCGATTATCGAAAAGATGATTGCCGAAAACCAGGGGCCGCTCACCGACGAGCAGCTCAAGCGAATTTATGTCGAGATAATTTCCGCCTGCCGCGCGCTCGAGCACGAGCCGCGAGTCGCGTTCCTCGGCCCCGAGCATACCTACTCGCATGAGGCGACGCGGATGCGGTTTGGATCGAGCGTCGAGCTGATGCCGATGGAGTCGTTCGCCGCGGTCTTCCAGGCGATCGAGAACGGACGCGCCGATTTCGGCGTGGTGCCGGTGGAGAACTCGACCGAAGGATCGGTGACGCTGACGCTCGATCTGCTGATCGACACGACGCTGGTGATAATCGGCGAAATCCTGCTGCCGATTCGGCATTCGATAATGTCGCTGAGCGGCGAGCCGGACGAGGTCAGCCGGATCGTGTCTCATCAGCAAAGCCTGGCGCAATGCCGCGGCTACCTGAGCGCGAATTTCCCCCATTGCGAGACCGAAGCGGTGGCCTCCAATGCGCTGGCGGCAAAGCTCGCGGCGGACAATCCGTCAATCGCGGCGATCGCGTCGGCGGCGGCTGGCGAGGCGTACGGGCTCGAGGCGATCGCGACCAACGTGCAGGACGTCGCAACCAACACGACGCGATTCCTCGTGATGGGCACGCGGCCCGTCGAAAAATCAGGGAAAGATAAGACCACGCTGCTGTTCGCGGTTGCGGACCGGGTGGGCACGCTCAACCAGGCGCTGAACCTATTTGCGCACAACGCGATCAATATATCGAAGATCGAATCGCGTCCGCTGCGGGCGCGGCCGTGGGAGTACCTGTTCTTTGTTGACGTTATGGGGCATCGTGACGACCCCAAGCTGGCGCGCGCGCTCAAGGCGCTCGAGCGCAAGGCCCTATTCTTGAAGGTCTTAGGATCGTATCCTGAAGGAAGGTCGGTCGCTGCCTGAGCCGGGCAGCCGGAAAAGCGTTTTCACTTTTTCACTTTCCAACCGCCGTTCATCCACTTTGATCAAAGCTCAAGATCTCGTACTCCCATCGGTCGCCGCGCTTGCTCCTTACGAGCCGGGCAAGCCGATCGAGGAGCTGCAACGCGAGCTCGGGATCAGCGATCCGGTGAAGCTGGCGTCGAACGAGAATCCGCTGGGGCCGTCGCCGCGGGCGATAGAGGCAATCAAGGCTGCCCTGCCGGAGCTCAATCGCTATCCCGACGGCGCCAGCTACGAGTTGCGGCGCAAAATCGGCGAGTATCACAAGATTGGAGTCGAGCGCGTGTTCGCGGCGTCCGGATCGGTCGAGGTGCTCCACCTGCTCGCCTTTCTTTATCTGCGGCCGGGATTGAACTCGGTTTACTCGGAGCATTCATTCGCCATTTATCCGCTGGCGACCGCCGCCGCCGGCGGGGAGCATCGCGTGGCCAAAACCAGCGACGGTTTCTCGCACGATCTCGAAGCGATAGCGGCGGCGATCGACGCCAACACGCGAATAGTTTTTCTCGGCAATCCGAACAATCCGACCGGCACGATTTACCGGCGCGCCGAATGGAAGCGGTTTTTGGATTCAGTCCCGGAGAACGTGGTGATCGTCGCCGACGAGGCGTACTTCGAATTCGTGCGCGACCCGTATTATCCCGACTCGATGCAGGACCACGATGATCGCCGGCTGCTAATCACGCTCCGGACGTTCTCGAAAATTTTCGGGCTGGCGGGAATGCGCGTCGGATACGCGGTGGCGCGGCCGGACATGATCCAGATGTTGCATAAGGTACGCCAGCCGTTCAACGTAACCTCGCTTGCGCAGGTCGCGGCGATCGCGGGGATGGACGACCGGGCGCATATCGCCAGAACGCTGCAAGTCAACGCCGAAGGGATGGAATACCTCGAAGGCGAGTTCCGGCGCCTCAAGCTGCCGTTGGTGCCGAGTCACGCGAATTTTTTCCTCGTCGAGGTCGGGGACGGACGCGCGGTTTACGAGAAGCTGCTGCGCAAGGGCGTGATCGTGCGCGCGATGAATGGCTACGGGTATCCGCGCCACGTGCGAATCAGCGTCGGGCTGCCCGAGGAGAATCGGCGCCTGGTCGCGGCGCTCGGCGAAGTGATCGGCGGGTAGGCAGATGGCGCAACTATTTAAGCAAATGACCGTATGCGGAGTGGGCCTGATCGGCGGCTCGCTGGCGCATATCGCGCGCCGCGCGGGCGTGGTGGGCAAAGTGGTCGGGCTGGGACGGTCGCAGGCGAACCTGGACGTTGCGCTCGAGCGCGCCATGATCGACGTCGCCACCAGGGACCCGGTCGAGGCGGCGCGCGGTGCGGACCTGATCGTGCTGGCGGTGCCGATACTGACGATGCGATCGACGCTGGAAAAAATGATCGAACACACGGCGCCGGATGCGGTGGTGACCGACGTCGGCAGCGTAAAGGGATACGTGATCCGCGAGCTGGAGCCGCTGATCACGGGAATGAGATCGATTGTCGCGGCGCATCCTGTCGCCGGCAAGGAAACCACCGGCGCGGCGGCTGCCGACCCCGGGATGTTTCGCGACCGGCGCGTGATTATCACGCCGTCGGCGAAGAGCACGCCCGCGGCGATCGCCAAAATCGAGCAGCTATGGGACGAGACCGGCGCGTGCGTCGAGATGATGGACGCCCGGACGCACGACGAAATTCTCGCGCGCTCCAGTCATCTGCCGCAGATAGTATCGAGCGTGCTGGCCGCTGCGCTTAAGGGCGAGAAGGTCGGGGACAAGCTGGCGGCGGATTACGGCGCGGGGGGCCTGCGCGATACGACGCGGCTGGCGGCGTCGTCGTGGGAGATGTGGCGCGACATTTTTGTGACGAATCGCGAGGCGATCGCAGCGGCGCTGAACCTGTACCGCCGGACGTTCGCGGAGTTTGAGCGGCTGGTCGAGGCCGGCGACATGGAAGGGGTCGAGAAAATTTTCAATCGCGGCAAAGCGATGCGGGAAGAGATCAGGTGAATCCGAAGCGGCCAATAGTCGCGATCGATGGGCCGGTCGGAGCGGGGAAATCCGTGGTGGCGCGCCGGCTGGCGCGCGAGCTTGGGTTCTCGTACCTGAACACGGGCGCGATGTATCGTGCGGTCGCAATCGCGGCGCGCGCGGCGGCCGTCGGCCCGGATGACGCAAACGTCGAAGCGCGATTGGCGCCGGTGCTGGCGGCGATAAAGATCAAGTTCGATGGCGAGAAGATAATGCTCAACGATTCCGACGTGAGCGCGTCGGTCGCCGCGCCGGAAATCGGCGACCTGGCGTCGCGCTTCTCGGCGCTGGGCGCGGTGCGCGCGCGGATGCGCGAGTTGCAGCGCGCGGCGGGTGCCGACGGCGCAGTGGTGATGGAAGGACGCGATATCGGCACGGCGATTTTTCCCGACGCCGAGTTCAAGTTCTTTCTCGATGCGGATGTGAAGACGCGAGCGCGGCGCAGATTTGAGGAACTCAAGCACAAGGGCGCGCCGATCGCGGAGCATGAAGTCCTCGAGCAGCTCATCGAACGCGACCGCCGTGACAGCGGGCGCGAGCTTGCGCCGCTCAAGCGCGCGGACGATGCGATAAAGATCGATTCAACGAACCTTTCAATCGACGCGGTGGTCGCGGCGATGAAAGCGCAGATTAACGCTCGAATCAACGCCGCCAAGGGCTTGAAACGAGCCTAGCCCGGTTGTAAGCATTGCACAGCCCCGAAGTCCCGGAAGGTCCCACTAAATGGAGAAAGCGTTGCCTGAACAAGTGAGCGGAGGAGAAAATGACTTTGAGTCGTTGATGGAAGAGAGTTTGAAGGCTCCCCGTCCCGGCGATGTGCTGGTTGGAAGAGTGCTTCTGATCACGCGCGACAGCGTCATCATCGACATCAACTACAAGTGCGAAGGGCAGGTCCCTCTCGCCGAATTTCTTGACCATGAAGGGCATTCGACGGTCAAGGAGGGCGACGAGGTTGACGTGTATTTCGAAGGCACCGAGACCGATAACGGCACGGTGGTGCTTTCGCACGCGAAGGCCGAGAAGTTCAAAGTCTGGCGCGAACTCGACAAGGCGTTTCAGGCGGAGACCCCGGTCGAGGGCGTCGTGCTCGGCAAAGTCAAAGGCGGACTGAAGGTCGATATCGGGGTGCCGGCGTTCCTGCCCGGATCGCATGTCGATATTCGCCCCGCCCGCAATCTGGACAGATACGTCGGACAGCGCGGCCGCTTCCGAATCCTGAAGTTCAATCGCGCGCGCGGCAACGTGGTGGTCTCGCGGCGCAGCGTGCTCGAACGCGAGCGCGCATCGCTCAAGGAACAGACGCTCAAGGTGCTCGAAGAGGGCGTGATCCTCGAAGGCACCGTCAAGAATATTACCGACTACGGCGCGTTCATCGATCTCGGCGGAATCGACGGCCTGCTGCATATCACGGACATGGCATGGGGCCGATTGCAGCATCCGTCGGAAGTCCTGAAGGTCGGGGACAAGGTCAAGGTCGTCGTACTGAAATACGACGCCGAGCGCGAGCGCGTGTCGCTGGGAATGAAGCAGATCATGCCCGACCCGTGGACCAAGGTGGCCGAAGCGTATCCGCCGGGCACGCGAATCAAGGGCAAGGTCGTCAGCGTGACTGACTACGGCGCGTTCGTGGAGATCGAAAAGGGTGTCGAGGGTTTGATCCACGTCTCCGAGATGAGCTGGAGCAAGCGCGCGGTTCATCCGTCGAAGGTCGTCAATCCCGGCGACATGGTGGAAGTGCAGGTGCTCGGGGTTGACGAGGCGAATCGAAGAATTTCGCTCGGACTCAAGCAGACCGAAGCGAATCCGTGGGAAGAACTCGGCCACAAGCATCCGATCGGCAGCCGGGTCAAGGGCAAGGTCAAGTCGATCACGGACTTTGGCGTGTTCGTCGAGATCGAGCCGGGGATCGACGGGCTGGTGCACATTTCGGACTTGTCGTGGACCAAGAAGATTCGGCATCCGAGCGAAGTGTGCAAGAAGGGCGACGAGCTGGAGGCCACCGTGCTCGGAATCGACGTCGAGAACGAGCGCGTGAGCCTGGGCGTCAAGCAGCTCTCGGCCGACCCGTGGGATACGGTGGCGGAGCGTTACCCGCTGAACACGCGAATTCATGGCAAGGTCAGTTCGGTGGCCGACTTCGGCGTGTTCGTCGAGATCGAGGAAGGAATCGAAGGGCTGATCCATATCTCGCAGCTCAGCAACGAGCGCGTGGACAAGCCGTCGTCGCTGTACAAGGTCGATGACGAGCTGGATGCGCTGGTTGTGCAACTCGATCCCAAGGAGCGGCGCATCGGGCTGTCGATCAAGGCAATCAAACAGCACGAAGAGCGCGAGGAAATGCAGGCCTACCTCAAGCGCGAGCATGAGGCGGCGCGGTTCTCGATGGAAGATATCCTGAAGGAAGAGCTCAAGCTCGATCGCGACGACGGCGAACGGCGCGCGGCGCGCCCCGGCAAAACCAGCTAGGCCCGAAGCGCTTCGATCAAGGCGGGACGCGGACGGCGGCGAGATCGATGACCAAGCGGGAAATCATCGAAGAACTACTGGCGCGCCGGCAGAAGTTCAGCCATCGCGAGTCGGAAACGATCGTCAATGCGATGTTCGACGCGATGGCCAACTCGCTGGCGAGCGGCGAGCGGATCGAAATCCGCGGCTTCGGCAGTTTCGCGGTGAAGCAGCGTCGCGCGCGGCAAGGCCGCAATCCCAAAACCGGGCAGCTGGTCAGAGTCGACGCCAAGCAGATTCCGTTTTTCCGGGCGGGCAAGGAACTCCGAATCGAAGTTAATGGCGCCGAAGAAGCGGGTCGCTAAGCGGCGCAACGCGGCGGAGCTCTCCGCGGCAGGTCTGCGGCTGTGGGCGCCGTGGCGGTACGAGTATCTGCGCGCCGCCCGCTCCGGCCACCAAGCGTGCATCTTCTGTTTCGGCAAGCTGTCCGAGGCTCGGCGGCGAGAGCGCCTGGTGCTGTTCGAGAATCGCGACGTGCTCGTGATGCTCAACAAATATCCCTACAACAACGGACATATCATGGTGGCGCCGCGACGCCATGTCGCGTCGCCGGAGTTGCTGGCGCGAGCGGATCGAGCGGTGCTCGGCGACGCGGTTGCGGCGTCGATAAAGGCGATGCGCGCCAGTCTGCATCCGGCCGCATTTAACCTCGGCGCCAACCTGGGCGTCGGCGCGGGGGCCGGATTCGCCGAGCACATGCATTGGCATATCGTGCCGCGCTGGGTCGGCGACAACAATTTTATGCCGGTGCTTGCCTCAACGCGTGTGCTATCACAGAGTTTGGAAGACAGTTACGAGCAATTGCGCCCGATTTTCAAAAACCTCGGCGCTGAATTATCTTAAGATCCGGTAACCAACCTGCGGGATTCGCTATGAATGAAGGACTGCTGAAAATCCGGACGCTGGGCGAGCTCAAGAGCGCGGGCTACCAGACCATGCCGGTGCGGATGGAGATGCGCAAGAATTTGCTCGAGCGGCTGCGCAGCAAGGAGCAACTCCTGCCGGGGATCGTGGGCTATGAAGAGACGGTAATTCCGGAGATCGAGAACGGCGTGCTCGCGGGACATCATATGATTTTTCTCGGCGAGCGCGGGCAGGCGAAGTCGCGAATAATAAGATCGCTGGTCGGATTGCTGGACGAATATGTGCCGGTGGTCGCGGGATGCGAAATCAGCGACGATCCGTTTGCGCCGATATGCCGCCGATGCGTGAAGCTGAAAGAAGAGAAAGGCGACGCGCTTGAGATTGGATGGATCGGGCGCGACAGCCGATACTCGGAAAAGCTCGCCACGCCCGACGTTTCGGTGGCGGACTTAATCGGAGAGATAGATCCGATCAAAGTGGCCGAGGGGCGCTACCTGGCCGACGAGGAAACGATTCATTACGGACTGATCCCGCGCACCAATCGCGGCATCTTCGCAATCAACGAGCTGCCCGACCTGACCGAGAAAGTGCAAGTCGGACTGTTCAACCTCATGGAAGAAAAGGACGTCCAGATCAAGGGCTACAAGATCCGGCTCGCGATCGATGTGGTGTTCGTGGCGAGCGCGAATCCGGAGGACTACACGTCGCGCGGGCGAATTATCACGCCGCTCAAGGATCGTTTCGACATCCAGATTCGCACTCATTACCCCAAGACGATCGAGCACGAGATCGCGATCATGGAGCAGGAAGCGGTGCATCCGTTGCGCGCGGGCACGGAGGTGCGGACTGCGCAGTTCATGAAGGACATCCTGGCGCAGATTACGTTCGAGGCGAGGGCGTCGAACGAGATCAACCAATCGTCGGGGGTGTCGGTGCGCGTAACGATCAACAATTTCGAATCGGCGATTTCCAACGCGGAGAAGCGTGCGGTGCGAAACGCGGAGAACGAGATCGTGCCGCGGATTTCGGATTTGCATTCGCTGTACGCGTCGACGGCCGGGAAGATCGAACTCGAGTACGTCGGCGAAGACAAGAAAGAAGACGATTTGATCGAGCGGTTGATCAACCGCGCGGTGCTGAAGGTTTTCGATCGCTATTTGAAGCTCGACGATTTGAAGAAGGTCTCGAGCTACTTCGAGCAGGGCTGGGGAGTCGAGGTTTCGGACAGCGCGCCGTCGTCGGAATACATGGAACCGCTGCGCGAGGTGACGGGACTGCGCGAAGTGATCGCGCTGCTGGGACCGTTCGAGACGCCGGGGCTGATGGCGGCGGCGAGCGAGTTTATTTTCGAGGGCCTGCATCTGCATCAGAAGCTCAACAAGGATCGCCAGGGCGGGCGCTTCGCCTACCACGCATGACGCGCAGGGATTTGAGCACGGTCGCCGCCCGCTACACGCAGTGGGATGGGAGCCAGCGGCTCAAGCTCGACGCCGACAAGGTGTTCGAGAAGCTGGCGGAGTATCTGTCGTACACCGACGACGTTCGCCAGGCGATGGACTGGATGATGCGGCAGGGGATGGACTTTGACGGCGTGCGGGTGATGGGGCTGGAGGAGTTTGTCGAGCAACTGCGCCAGGAGATGCGCCAGCGCTATCGCGACTTCAACCTGAAGAACGCGCTCTCCGAGATGGAGCAGAAGCTCGAGGACATTTTGAATCGCGAGCGGGCCAAGCTGGAATCGCTCAAGGGGCAAAAGCCCGGCGTCGAGGAAAAGCAGCGCGAGTTGTCGCGCATGCCGCGCCGCCTGTCGGAGGCGATGCGCAAGCTGGAGAGCCACGAATTCGAGGACGCGCGGGCCAAGGCGGACTTCGACGAGCTGCTCAAGGAATACGAAAATATTCGCGACCTCGAGAATTTTCGCGATCGCAATCAGCACATGTTCCACGGTCCCAAGAGCCTCGGCTACAACGAGGCGCTCGAGTTGATGCGGGAAATGGAGCGGATGCGCCAGCTCGAACAGGACCTGATGTCGGGCAACTTCGACACGATCTCGATGGAAGACCTGCAGCAGATTTTAGGCCAGCAGGCGGGCAAAGATTTTCAAAATCTCAAGCAGGTGATGGTGCTGCTGACGCAGTCGGGCTACATGATGCCGAAGGGCGATCATTTCCAGCTCTCGCCCAGGGGCGTGCAGCGAATCGGGCAACTGGCGCTGCGCGACATTTACCAGAACCTGTTGAAGGATCGTTCGGGCGGACACCTGACCGACCATCGCGGCATCACCGAGATGCGTCCGGAGGAGACCAAGCCGTACGCGTTCGGCGATCCGCTGAATCTGAACCTGGTCGCGACGCTGAAGCATGCGCTGGCGCGCAAGGCGGGCGTTCCGCTGGAGCTGCGGCCGGAAGATTTCGAGATTTACGAAAACGATTACGCCAGTTCCTCGTCGACGGTGCTGTGCCTGGACATGTCGTGGTCGATGAGCTGGGAAGGGCGATTTGCGGCGGCGAAGAAAGTCGCGATGGCGATGGAGACGCTGATTCGCTCGAAGTTCCCGCGCGACTTTTTTGCGATCGTCGGTTTTTATACGCGCGCGGTCGAGTTGAAGCTCAAGGATCTGGCCGAAGCGTCGTGGAACATGGGCGATCCGTTCACCAATCTGCAGGACGGGTTGCGGCTCGCTTCGGATTTGCTCGGGCGCCATCCGTCGCGCAATCAGCACATCATCGTGATCACGGACGGACAGCCGACCGCGTACTTCCTGAACAAGCGGCTGTACTGCGAATGGCCGCTGTCGTTCGGCGGCATCAGCATGCGCGCGGCGCAGGAGACGCTGAAGGAAGTCGAGCGGATCACGCGCAAGGGAATCACGATCAACACGTTCATGCTCGACGATTCGCCCAGCCTGCGCGCGTTCGTGGACAAGATGACGCTGATCAATCGAGGCCGCGCGCTGTTCACCCGTCCCGACCGGCTCGGCGAATACATGCTGGTCGATTATCTCGCCAAGAAGCGCAAGCGTGTCTGAACGCCGCGTGCGCCAGCGGTTGCGTCCGTCAGCCGAAGAGCGGGCAGACGCCGGCGCGGCGGAGGCGGCGCGGCCGGGCACGATTTACCCGGGCGATTGCGTCGAGGTGATGCGCACGTGGCCCGACGCGTCCTTCGACGCGTGCATCACGGATCCGCCGTACAACATGAGCCGGCGCAAAGGGCTCAAGTGGGTATTCAGCTCGCACGTCACGATGGATGAACAGTGGGATCGGTTCAGCAACGATGACTACTTCGAATTCACGCGGCGGTGGCTTCTGGAAGTGTGCCGGCTGGTGCGCGCCAACGGCAACATCCTGGTGTTCGGCAGCTTCCACAATATCTACGTGATCGGATTCGTGCTGGAGCATGTGCTGGGCCGGCGCATCATGCAGCAAATCACCTGGTTCAAACCCAACGCGCAACCCAATATCACGGGGCGGCTAACGACCGAGAGCACCGAGTACATTATCTGGGCGTGCAACAATACGCCGGAGCGCGCGGCCAAGTGGACCTTCGACTATGCGAGGTCGAAAGAAATCGGGGGCGGCAAACAATTGCGCAACCTGTGGCAGATTCCATGCACGCCGCGCTCGGAGCGCCGGCTTGGGAGTCATCCCTCGCAGAAACCGGTGCAACTGCTCGAACGGATCGTGACGTTGTGGACGAAGCCGCAGGACGTGATTCTCGATTGCTTTCTCGGCACCGGTACGACGGCGGCGGCCGCGGCTCAACTGGGCAGGCGCTGGGTGGGAATCGAGCGCGATGCGGGATATATCGAGATCGCCAAGAAGCGGCTCGGCGCCAGCGCGTAGAGGGTCGAAGTCCTGCTAGCGGCCGGCGGCCTGACGCGCCGCGATCGAGGCGGGCATTGTCCAGGTTGCGCCGATTTGACGTATCACAATTCGATCCTGCTGAATCCCGGCTGCCGCGATTAGTCGTTGCAGCGGTTCCTGCATCGGCTCCTTCGACAGCCTGAACGTGCCCCAGTGAATGGGAATCAGGTAGCGGGCGCGCGTCTGCTGGAACATCGCCCAGACCTGTTCGGGATTGGCATGATTGTAAATCCACGGGTCGTAGGCGCCGATCGAGAAGGCCGCCACGTCGGGCGGCGTCGATGCGAGGCCGGCGAAGAGATCGGTCTGGGCGCTGTCGCATGCGAGCAGCATCCGGCGGCCGTTTTTTTCCAGCACGTAACTGTTGAAGCCGTAGCCTGCACCGAACGGAGGCCATCGCCGACCCCAGTGCCGCGCGCCCATCGCGCGGATGGTGAGTCCTTTGACAACGGTCGTCTCGCCCCACTTGAGTTCGCGGATGTCGTTGAAGCCGAGCGGCGCGATGAGCTTCGCGCACTTCTCGCACGCGACCACGACCGCGCTCCTGGGCAGGGCTTCGAGCGACGGCAGATCGAGATGGTCCATGTGCGCGTGCGTGATCAGAATGATGTCGATGTGCTGCAATTGCGCGGGAGTCAGCGGCGGATCGACGATTCGTTTTGGTCCGATCGTGAGGATCGAGTAGATCGACATGCCGACGCGCGAGAACAGGGTTGGGTCGGAGAGCACGCGCGTGCCGAAAAAATTCATGAGCAGGGTGGCGTGGCCAAGATTTGCGATCGTGAGCGAGTCGTCAGGCCACGACGCGGGCTCGAGACGCGGATGCGGATTGCCGGGCGCAGCGTTCATGTCCAGAGGGTACGACCTCGCGGCAAACAGCGCCACCGAAATCAGGGCAACGGCGGCGATCACTCGTGGCCGGGATCGCATCAGGCGCAACGGAGGGAACGAAATCGAATTCACTTCTCCGGCGGTGGCTTGAAGCAGGGCAGATCCTTGACCACCACGTAACTGTAGGTACGCCCATGCCACTGGAAGGTGCCGATGCCGGCGCCGAACGCCCCGGTCATCGAGTCAAACTGGTCGCTGTCGGAAATGTTAATCACGCTGGCGGGAGCGTAGGCGAGATATTGCGGCTTGTCGGGCTCGAGCACTTGATAGAGCGGCGGATTGAAGAGCAGCTCGACGATGTCGGGCCTCGGCTGCCAGCCGTCCGCGGGCCCGTCTTTGCCGGGTACGATTACCCAGGCCGGACCGGTGGAGTTTTGAGAAGTCTTCCACTGGCGCGACTCGATCAGCCCGTCTTTGTTCTTCCGGACTTCCTCGACGCCGGGCGTAACGCGCAGCAGTTGATCGCATTGGTCGGCGTTTTCTTTGTTGGAAGCTCCGGTGCCTTTGGCCTCTTTCATCGAAACCCCGATGCCGATGAGCTCGGCACTGCCGGCGGCGACCATCGGGGCAGCGGTGGCTACCATGCTAACAGCGCTCGCCATGCATCCAGAGCATGCGGCCGCGAGCGCGATTACGATTGCCATGGACGCGATCCTGCGCGCGATGAGATTGCTCACTTTGTCACTTTTCACTGTTCACTCTTCACGTTTTCACTTTTTCACTGGCTCACGGCTTGCGCGCGATCACCATCGAGGAGGTGAACGGAGGGCTTGGCAGCGCCTCGTGGCTGATATCGACGAAGCCGGCGTCATCGAGCCATCGGGAGACTTCGTCAAAAGAATAATCGCGCCCGCGCGTGGCCAGCAGCAGGTAGAGGGCGAAAATCGCGCCCGGCCTGGGCTCGGTAAGATCGGCATTCATGATGTGATCCTTGATGATCATCATGCCGCCCGGTTCGAGCGCGCGAAAGCACTTGCGGAAAAGTTCAGCGTTGGCCGTTTCATTTTCATTGTGAATTATATTCGACATGAACAGGGCTCCGCATGGACCCGGGATCTCATCATACAGGTAATCGACGCGAACCAAATCGATTCGCGCCAGCGCCGCGGGCTCGCGCTCGGCGAGGATTCTGCGCGCAACTTCGAGCGTGGCAGGCAGATCGTAAATCGCAGCGCGCAGACGGGGCCATCGGCGGAGCATCGCCGCGGCGTAGGTTCCCGGCCCGCCGCCGATGTCGGCGATCATCGAGACACGGCTGAGATCGAGCCGATCGGCGACGTAAGTCGGATCGCCGCGGGCACGAGTGAGGCTATCCATGGCGCGGATGAATCGTTCGGTCTCCTCGGGACGGCTTTGAAACATGTCGGTCGGGCGCGCGGGAACGCCGGTGCGAATGGTTTGTTCGAGATGCGTCCAGGTTTCAAAGATCGCTTCGTCGAACAGGATCAAGCCGCCAAGGTATTCGGCGGACGAGCGGAGCAGGTAGCGCCGCGCCGCATCGGTGAGCGCGTAGCGATTGGCGCGTTTGGCGAGCAAGCCGAGCGCCACCATCGCGTTGGCAATCAGAGCGGTCGCGCGGCGATTGGCGGAGATGGCGGCGGCGAGCGCGGCGTCGTCGAGCGGCGAGGACTCGAGAGTGTCGAAAATTCCCAGCTTGAGCGCGGTCTGGATGGCGCGCGCCTCGGCGTGACCTGAGGCCAGCGCAGCGAGTTCGGCGAAATCCATCGCTGCACGCCCGCCTTTCAGCGCACGAAGTCTTGCGCAACGCAGATGTTGCCGTCGGCGGATTGAGCGATTCCGACGCCGGTCTCGACGAACCTGGCGGAGATGATGTTGGCGGCGCGCGGGCGTTCCTGGTTTGCCAGGCCCCGGAGTTCGGTTTTATTCCCGGTCAAACCGGATAGCTTTTCGGGTGAAGGAGCCGCGATGTGCCTCAAGTATAACCGGGCGATTATCGCAGCGAGGATCGAGAGCGCGAGCAGGCCGAGTCCCGCCTTGATCGCCCGGCGCCGGCGGACCACTGTGGGAGTTGGCATCCTGATGACTTTGGCCGGGCCATTGCGGATTCCGGACGGGCGGCGTCGCGTTGCTGATCTTGGGCTCATATTTCGCTCACGATGGAACTCGGCGGCGGTGCGGGTTGTTACGCGTGGCATTCATAGTTGAACTCAGAACTTGAACCAGTGGCGTTCGCAGGCGCCATTGCTTTCACCGACCGCGACGCGACGGTCGCCGGGCTGCGTCGCCCTTTAATTTTCAGCTATCGCGCCATCTAGCGGATGTCAACGCGAACAATTCTTGCGTCAGTCGCGATCCTTTGCTTCCTGAATACGGGGGCGAGCGCCGGATCGGAACCGGCAGATGCGCTGCCGGCCGGTGCGCTCAAGTCGTCGCCGAGTATGTATCTCCGCGAGGCGTCGTCGAGCGCGATTCGATGGCAGGCGTGGAGTCCACAGACGCTCGCGCTGGCGCGGACGCTGAACCGTCCGATCCTGATCGACATCGGCGCGGTCTGGTGTCACTGGTGTCACGTGATGGACGAGACGACGTACGCCGACAGGCAAGTTGCAGCGGCGCTGAACAGCAACTTCGTGCCGGTAAAGGTCGATAGCGACGAGCGTCCGGACATCGACGAGTACTATCAGAATGCCGCCGCGCAACTGACCGGCGCGGGGGGCTGGCCGCTGACGTGTTTCACGATGCCCGATGGCGCGTTGTTCTTCGCGGCAGGATATCTGCCACCGCGGCCGGGCAGCGGACCGAACGGGAGCGGCGGAGAAGACTCATCGATGGGGCAGCTGCTGAAGCGAATTTCGCAGGTGTACGCGACGGATCGTGTGGGACTCGAGCGTGAGGCGGAGGCAACTGCGGAGAAGCTCAAATCCATGCCCAGCAGCGGGGCCGCGACGGCGCATGGAGGACTCGACGGCCTGCGCGCGCAAATACTCGCGGGGATGGCGGCGTCGTACGATCGTGAGTGGGGAGGATTCACATCAGGTCCGGGGCCGCGATTTTGCGATTTCACGGCGATCGAGCTTGCACTCGCGCACGGCTTTTACGGGCATCCGGAGTTCACGGCGATGGCGCTCGACACGCTCAAAAAAATCGCGGCAGGGGGAGTGCTCGATCAGCTGGGCGGCGGATTTCATCGCTACTCGACCGATGCTCGTTGGCGCGTGCCGCATTTCGAGAAGCTCGGGTACGACAACGCGATGGCCTTGCAAGCGTATAGCGACGCGTACGAAGCCAGCGGCGACCCGGAATTCGCGCGGGTCGCGAAGTCGATCGCCGGCTACGTGAATCGCGAGTTGCTCGATCCGAAGACGCACGCGTTCTACTCGCATCAGGACGCCGATTCCTTCAAGGGTGACGACGGCAGCTACTACACGTGGACGGTCGAGGAAGTAAAGCGCGCGCTGCGGCCGGATGAGGCGCACGTCGCGATTTTATTTTACGGCATGGAGGACGCGCCCGCGCGAGCCCCCGACGGACGAATCGTGCTGAGGCGCGCGATGAGCCCCGAGCAAGCAGCGGCGAAGCTGAAGATCCCCGTGAAAGAAGCGCGCAGGGCGATCGCCAGCGCATCGGAGGCGATGCTCGCGGTGCGGTCTCGCCGCAAAGCGCCGCAGGTCGATCGCGCCGTGATGACCGATCGGAACGCATTGATGGCGGATGCGTATCTGACGGCGTCGGCAGCGCTTGACGATCCGGGTCTTCAACGCACGGCGCTCAAGGATTTGGACTTCATCCTCGGGCATCTGCGCGCGCCCGATGGGAGTTTTTTTCACGTCTGGTCGGATGGACGCGGGCAGGTGGCAGGTCTGGCCGCCGACCAGGTTTACCTGCTGGGCGCGATCGTTGACGCGTATCAGTTCTCGGCCGATGAGAAATATCTGGTCGAAGCACGGATGCTCGCCGCGATTATTCTGAAGAACTTCCACGCTGATGGTTCGTGCTTGTTGGTGAATCGCGAAACCGAAGACGCGGGCACGGTGATTGCGCAGTCTCAGGCAAGCGCGCAGGTGTTTTACGACATGCCGGCTCCGTCGGTGCAAGCGATGATGGCGATCGCGACGGCGAAGCTCGGGCTCGTCACCGGCGATGGCAGTTATGCGAAGGCCGCGAACGAACTAATGGCGAGCGCGCCGGCGATGGCGGGATCGATGCTGAGCAACTCAGTCGCGACGGTCGGGCTTGAGCTGGAGTATCGTGCCAACGGCGACGCGATGGTCGCAGTAGCCGGGCCGCATAGCGACGCACGCGCGGCAGCCTTATGGAAGACGGCGTTGGCGAGTTATCGTCCCGGAAAAATCGTGATGCGGATCGGGTCGGATCTCAGCGCCACCAAGGCGATGCCGTCCGCGGTGCAGGCGATGTTCGCATCCAGCGCTGAGAAGGGAGTTCCACTCGCGTTTGTATGTGCAGGAACGGCGTGCGCCACCCCGGTCGGGACCCCGGCGAAACTCGCGGAGGTCATCAGGAGATTCGGCGTCCCGGGGAACGACAAGACTTCCCTTGCCAACGACAGACCGGTTCTCGCACGACCGCCGATGTGATCCGGTTTGAAAGATCAATCGATGGACTTGTGGAAGCGCGCCACGCTGATCAGCATCAGAACCGAGGTCAGCAGGGCGAGCGCCAGCATCTGCGGCCACAGGATGTCGAGGCCCACGCCTTTGAGGAAAGTGCCACGTAAGATAACCAGAAAATATCTTAGCGGATCGACATAGGTGATCATTTGCATGGCCTTGGGCATGCTCGTGATCGGGAAGGCGAAGCCCGAGAGCGTGAAAGCCGGGTTGAGGAAGAAGAACCCCAAGACGAAGGCTTGCTGCTGGGTCGATGAGAGTGTGGAGATGAGCAGGCCAACGTTCAGGGTGCTGAGAAGAAACAGAACGACTCCGAGCAGCAAGACCAGCACATTGCCGCGAAAGGGCACCTGGAACCAGAGGGTTCCTACGACCGCGACCAGAATCACGTCCGCCAGGCCCACCACGAAAAAAGGAATCGTCTTACCGAGGATGAACTCGAAGGGCCTGATCGGAGTGACCATGACCTGTTCGAGCGTGCCGATCTCGCGCTCGCGGACGATCGCGAACGCGGTCAGGGTCACTACCATCATAAGCGTGATGCTGCCGATAACTCCCGGGACGAAAAACCATTGACTGTTGAGGTCAGGGTTGTACCACGGCCGTTGCTCGAGGCTTATCTGCGGAACGACTGCAGCGAGTGCGGGCGTCATCTGATTGAGTCGATCGCGCGCATAGTCCTGGGAAAACTGACCTGCGATCTGGTTGACGTATCCGACGGCGATGAGGGCCGTGTTGGAATTGGTCCCGTCGACGATGACCTGCAAATGCGCGGTCTGTCCCTTGCGTAGCAGCTCGGCGAAGCCGGGTTCGATCTTGAGCGCCATCGGGATGTCGCTACGGCCGATGAGCGATTTCAACTCCTGCTCATTGGAAAGGATCTTCGCGACTTCAAACCGGCCTGTAAACGTGAAGCGGCTCAATAGGTCGCGGCTTTCCTGGCTATGGTCAAAGTCCATCACCGCGATCGGAACCCGGTTCACGTCAAATGTGGCGGCATAGCCATAGACGAGCATCTGGATGATCGGCGGAACCAACAATCGAAACCGCGCGTACTTGTCGCGCCTTAGCTGGAGGAACTCCTTGACGATCATGCACCAGATGCGGTCGAACATGGCTTTCCTCTACTGCAGGCTCTTGTGAAACGCGCGCGTGGCAAAAAAGCCGATGACCAGCGCGTAGATGGTCATTGCCACGACCTCCGGAACAAGGTCGCTAATGCCTGCGCTGCTGAGAAAAATACGTTTGAGGGCGCTCACGTAGTAGCGACTATAAACCAGGTAAGTGATAGCTCGTATGGGCGCTGGCATCTGATCGATCGGAAAGGCGAAGCCCGATAGCATCGAGGTAGGCAGCAGCGTCACCAGCAGCGCGTACTGGCTTGCGCCGAGCTGGCTCTTGGTCGCAACCGAGATCATGTAGCCGATGCCCAGAATCACAATCAGGAACAAGGTTGTAGCGAGAAAGAACGCCCCCGATCCGCCGCGAAAAGGCACCCCAAACCAGCCGACCGCAAAGACCGCGCAGAGTGTGGCGTCGGCCAATCCGATAGCCAGGTAGGGAACCAGCTTTCCCACCATTATCTCCAGCGCGGTTACCGGAGTGGCGATCAGCTGCTCCATGGTGCCACGTTCCCACTCGCGCGCGATGGTAAGCGATGACAGCAAAGCGCCCATCAGCGCCATCACCAGCGCGACAGTTCCGGGAATGATGAAATTCTTGCTTTCCAGGTCTTCGTTGAACCAGGTGCGGTAATCGACGCTGAGAGGGGTGGTTGCCTGCTGGGAAAGACCATAACGTGCGAACCAGTCAAGCTGTACGTTGCTGGCATAGGTTGCCACCACGGCCTGGGCATAACCCTCGGCGAGCTGGGCGCTGTTGTCGTCGGTCCCGTCAACTATAGCTTGGACACTGGTTCGGCCAGCATCAGCAAGACGCTCGGAGAAGTCCCAGGGGATCACAATCCCCAGCTTGCATTGGTCGGCATCGATAGCTCGCACCAGCGCGTGATAGTTATCAACGGCCTTTATCACGTCGAAGTAGGGCGAGGCTTGAAATGCCTTGAGGAGAGCCTGGCTGTCCTGGCTACCTTCCTGGTCCAGGACGTACACCGGTATATGGTTGGCATCGAGCCGCGCCCCGTAGCCGAGCAGCAGGATCTGAACCAGGGGCAGGAAGAGCACAACGATGAGGCTATATGGATCCCGCCGAACCTGGGTGAATTCCTTACGGCTCATGGCCGCTGTGCGCCGGAGATTCATTGATAGGATTCACTGCCGAGAGCCCGGCTTCCAGTAAGCGAGACAAAGGCATCCTCAAGCGATGGGCTGATAAGCTCGATTCGGCCGACACGGACGTCGTGAGCTGCCAGGAAGGCGGGGAGTTCGGTCAGAGGCTGCCGCCCGGTGCTGACTACTACATGCAGGGCGGCGCCGAAGACCGAAGCCTCGAGCACTCCCGGCGCCTGCTTGACGGCCGCGAGTCCGCCACCGAGCGGGCTGCATTCGACCAATAACAAATCGCCTTTTATGGCGGTCTGCTTGATCTTGGTTGGAGTTCCCATCTCAACGATTAGGCCCTGGTCGATCAGGGCCAGCCGGTTGCAGTATTCCGCCTCGTCCATGTAGTGGGTGGTGACCAGGATCGTGACTCCTTCGCGCGACATCTCGTGAATCAGCTCCCAGAACTGACGGCGCGAAAGCGGATCGACTCCGGCGGTGGCTTCGTCGAGAAAGAGCACCTGCGGGCGGTGCAGTACGGCGCAGCCCAAAGCGAGTCGCTGTTTCCAGCCGCCTGACAACTCGCCCGTGAGCAATTGCTCGCTGCCGGCGAGCCCGGACATTTTGATTGCCCAGGCGATGCGCTCGTCGAGCGCGCGCCCCTTGACCCCGTAAAGGCCGCCGAAGAATTGAAGGTTCTCGATCGCAGTCAGATCGTTGTAGAGAGAAAATTTTTGCGACATGTACCCGATGTGCTGGCGTACCTCTTCGGCCTGGCGCGCGACGTCAAGTCCGACCACCGTGGCGGACCCTGAGCTGGGAGTCAGCAGGCCGCACAGCATGCGTATGGTGGTGGATTTCCCCGACCCGTTGGGCCCAAGCAATCCGAAAATCTCGCCGGAGCGGATTTGAAAGCTCACCTGGTTGACTGCGGTAAAGTCTCCGAACCGCTTCACCAGCTTGTCGACTACGATTGACGGCACGTCGTTCATTGCTCACGAGCCTTGTTCCGTTTCCTGCTGTGAGATGACGTAAACAAAAACGTCCTCGACGCTCGCCGGTATGCGGCGTAGCTCGCCGAACGGGACTTCCGCGTGTTCAAACTTGGCGCGCAATTGCGCAAGGCGGCGATCAGGATCATCGACCACCACATGGAGCACGTCGCCCATAGCGGTTGCGCTCAAAACACCCTGCTCACCAGTGACGGCCGTTTGGAGCGCCTGGGGATCGGGCGAGCTGATCGACAAGACCGCACCGGGCAACATGTTCTTAAGCTCGTCGGGAGTGCCAAAGAAGAGACGGCGACCTTGATGCATCAGCAGCAGCCGGTGGCAGCGCTCGGCCTCATCGAGATAAGCGGTCGAGACCAGCACCGTTACCCCCTCGAAGACCAGCGAGTAAAGGATGCTCCAAAGCTCACGGCGCGAGACGGGATCGACCCCGGTAGTGGGCTCATCGAGCAGCAGCAGTTGCGGCGTGTGGATCAGGGCACAGGCAATGCCAAGCTTGCGTTTCATACCTCCGGAGAGCTGGCCGGCCAGACGGTCTCGGAACCGGCTCATCCCAGAAGCTTCAAGCAGCTGATCTTCTCGTTGTTGCCTCACGGTCCGGCTGACTTCGAAGATGTCGGCATAAAAGCGGATGTTCTCAGCGACCGTCAGATCCTCGTAGAGGCCGAACTGCTGGGGCATATAGCTAATCCGGCTCTTGATCACTTCCGGCTGGCGCAGAACGTCCTGCCCGGTGATAAGGACAACGCCGGCATCGGCAGGCAGAACTCCCGCGAGAATCCGCAGCGCCGTCGTTTTTCCCGCGCCGTCGGGACCCACCAATCCAAGGATCTCCCCTTTGCGCGCATTGAAGCTCAGGCTGTTGACGGCGACGACCTCACCGAAACGTTTCGTCAATCCATCGACCTGTACGATTTCGTCGCTCATGGCGATCCCGACGGACTCAGTTCAATGGTGGCGTCCGCCGGCATTCCCGGCTTGAGCTCGTGGCTCTGGTTCTCGATGTCGATCCTGATTCTGTACACCAGGGTCACACGCTCGGCGTGGGTCTCGACGCTCTTTGGGGTGAACTCGGCATTTTCCGAGATCATCGAGATCCGGCCGACGTACTTGTGCCCCGGATAGCTGTCGGTCGTGATCAGCGCCGCCTGCCCGAAGCGAACGCGGCCGATATCGGTTTCGTTGACATAGGCGCGCAGCCACACGTGGTCGAGGTCGGCCAGGGTGAATACCGGCGTGCCGGGCTGCATGTCTTCGCCCAGTTCCGCATTTCGCACCAAAATGACGCCCGAGAAGGGGGCGTATAAGGTCGTGTACCCAAGGATGATCCGGGCGAGCTTCAGGCTCTCTTGCGCGTTCTTGATGTTGGCCTGCGCGACGGTGATGCTTTCCTCCGCCGCCGCTTGCAGAGCCTGGTCGCGCTCGAGCACCGCGCGCGATTGCTTCAGTGCGGTATCAGCAAGGTCACGGGTCTGAGACGAAACAACGTTACTTTGCCAAAGCTGCTGGTCGCGCTGATCGTCTATGGTCTTCTCCCAAAGATCGGCCTGATCGCTGGCCACCGTGCGCTTGGCGGCTTCGAGATTGCGCAAAGCAAGCGCGAGTTGCCGTTGCTGGACCAGCAGAGCTGCCTCGTCCACCACAACCTGCTGCCGGTAGTCGTGGTCCTCGAGGCGTGCCAGCAGAGTGCCGGCGTTCACCCACTGGCCCTCGTCAAACGGAAGCTCGACGATCCGTGACTGCACGGTCTTGAAGCTGAGCACGCTTTCGTGCGCCTCGATGTCGCCGGAGACGAGCAGACTGTTGGTCGGGCCGCCATGCTCGAAGAGCAGCGAATATGCCGCCCATGCCCCCGCGCCAAGTATCATGACCACAGCCAGAAAAATAATTCGTTTCTTCATGCGAGTTGACCAGGCTTTTTGAAGGGCCGGCCCCGATGTACAGCGGTTTGCGACGGCGCCACTGGATTGCGCCGGCGCCGAGACTTAATCCGAACAGTCTCTGTGGTCTTCTCCAAACGATCTCCAAGCCAACGCAGAAACTTCGCGCGCTGACGCATGAAACGCGGGTCGGTAGGTTCCATGCCGTGGATCAGACGGATCAACTGGGGCATGACGAGCGGGAACATGGCCAGCGACAACATCGAAATGAAAAGTTGAGTTAGATTGACGCCGTGGGGTATCGATCCTCTGCGCTGCAGCACGCGAAGCCGGGCGACCGCCTTCTCGAACAGCGCGCGGCGCTCGGCTTCGGCGATGCACTTTTTACCGCCGCTGTCGATCGCCTCCCATTCCATCAGGCGGACGAAGTCGATATCCGTGCCACCGCCCAGGTAGATATGCGCGAGCGCACCGGCGAAGTCGTCGGGCGCAGATTCGATCAATCCGGCACGCTCGGCGATTTTGCGGCGCAGAATTTCGCGATAGAGATCCTGCTTGGCGCCGAAGCAGTAATAGAGCATTCGCTTGTTTACGCGGGCGCGCCCGGCGATCGCGTCGACACGCGCGCCGGCGAAACCCCGGGCCGAGAATTCGGCGAGTGCGGCGGCGAGAATCTTCTCGCGCGTGCGGTTGAGGTTGCGGACAAGTGTGCGTCGGCCGGTCATACTTCGCGCTCGTCAACCGCACAGTTAATCGCGCTATTAACTGATCAGTTAATTAAGCCGCCGCATTTCGCGAGTCAAGGGAAACGATATCTACCTCACCGATTAGAAGGCGTGAAAGGGCGAGTGCCGCGCAGCCGCCGCCGCGCCTTGGCCGGACGGCGCGCGGCCTTAAATACTGCACTGCCGTCGCAACGGCCGCGGCGGGCGCCGGTTTCCTTACCACTTCTCCTTGAACGGCCGAACGTCCACTTCGTGAGACCATGCGCTGCGATCCTGATGCGCGAGGTGCCAGTAGGTTTCGGCGATCGCGGACGGCTTGAGCATGTCGTCCGCACCGAGCTGCGGAAATCGCTCGCGGATGAAAGGCATGTCGATGGCTCCGTCCACGTTGACGTACGCCACGTGAATCCCCTGGGGTTGCAGGTCGCGCGCCATCACCTGCGCCAGCCCGCGCATCGCAAATTTCGCCGGCCCAAACGCCGCTGAAGTCGCATACGGTTTCACCCCGGCGGTCGCGCCGGTGAAAATAATGACGCCGCTGCCCCGTTTCAGCATCGCCGGAACAACCTCCTGCGCGGCCAAAAACGCGCCAAAGGCGTTGACACGCCAGGTGTTCTCGAAGGTGCTCGGCTTGGTGTCCATCAATTTGCCGAACGGGCGCATCGCGGCGTTGTAAAGCAGCGCGTCCACCTCGCCGAGTTCGCGGCGAATCTTGTCGAATGCCGTTGTTATGTCCGCGGCCTTGGCGACATCCGCACAGACCGGGATCGCCTTGCCGCCAGCGCTCTCAATTTCCTTCGCGAGCGCGGTCAGGTTGTCTTCACCGCGCGCAACCAATGCGACCGCGTACTGCTCGGCAAATCTGCGCGCGAGAGCGGCGCCCAAACCGGGTCCGACCCCGACAACTGCACAAATTGGACGACGATTTGATGCTGCCATGTCTGCCTCCTGGGCGTGCGGCCGGCGTTGGCGATTTGCAGCATGCAGCCAGCACTTCCACGGGGAATGCCGCTGTCGCCAGTCCGCAACTCAGTTTCATTTTGCAACTGATAGAGTTAGCAGGCGCTCTCCTTAATGGCAATGAGTGTGCCAGGTGCGGGCGTCAATGTTCTAAATTTGGTGTTGGTCTTAATTTGGGGCGGAGTGTCTGAAAGTTACTTGTCCGGTCGGCCATCCAAGTCTTGATTGTGTCCCTGTCAAAACGGTAGTCGCTGCCAATCTTGAAAACCGGAATTTGACCCCGGCGAATCAGTTTGTAGAGCGTGCTTTGATGAACCTGTAAATACCGGGCTAGTTCAGGAGTCGTCATGATCGGGCTGGCTATGGCATCGTGGTGGGCCTTCATAAACGACAGATTCCTCCCCTATAAATTCGGAACCTGAATGTTCACTGTGCGTCAGCGTCTGCTAACTAACAGATATAGACGATCGCAGAGCGTATTGATAGAAGGGGGGCAGGATGCGGAGCATCGCTACTCGCCCGCACGTGTTAGGAAGTCGAAGGAGACATTCTCCGTGGCGATCCCGATCCCGATAAAATCAGCACTTCATAAGTCAAGCGATTCAATCTTTCGACGCGGATGCAGATGCGCGGGTTCGCCCGCCTGACGAATGGTTTTTCAAAGAAGCTGTAAAATCATCACGCCGTAGTCGCGTTGTGGATCGGGTTCTACAGCGCTGGTTAGCAAAGCGGGTTTCAAAGTGCAACGATGTTTTGGTCGAGCCGCGCAGTTGGGGAACGCTGCGGCATGCGAAATTCAACCCGAGGGAGGCTAGCGACAGACGCCAATGCGATGGGATTCGGTCAAGGAGATGAACTGCTCGGTCGCGCGAACGCTTGGGGTGATCGGCGAGCGGTGGACGATGCTGATACTGCGCGAGGCGTTTCTGGGACGCCACCGGTTTGACGAGTTTCAGCAGGGAACCGGAATCGCGCGTAACATCTTGAGCTCGAGGCTGCGTGACCTGGTGCGAGACGGAATACTCGATCGCGCGCGCAGTGAGGGCGACAACGGCCGCGTCGAGTATCGGCTGACCAGGAAGGGACTCGAACTCTACCCCGTGTTGATCGCAATGATGCGATGGGGCGACACATGGCTCAGTGACGAATCAGGGCCGCCGATGACGCTGATACATCGCGCCTGCGGCGCGAAGATGGCGCCGGATATGGTCTGTTCTCATTGCGGGGAGCATCTCACGGCGCGCGAAGTCGTCGCGATTCCGCGACGGCCGGCGCCTGCGCACGCGCGGCGGGGCGAGCGGTCCGATCGCAAGGGCGCCGCGCGCTGACTGTGACTCGCGCGCTTGGCCGTCTGGCGCCGCGGGCGTCATCCGCGCACAATATTCGCTCAACATGATTGAATTGGTGATGTTCGACGCGGACGGCGTGCTGTTCGATTCCGAGGAATCGAACGTTGCCTACTACAACTGGATTTTCGCGAGGATCGGCGAACCGCCGCTGGACCGTGACGAGGAAATCGCGACGATTTCGTTCGCCGCGAGCGAGGTGTTTGCGGCGCGCGCGCGTGGCGACGCGGCCAAGCTTGGCAGGATGCACGATTTGACCCGCAACATGGATCAGACCCCGTTTTTCAAGATGCTGCGGCCACCGATTGAGTTGCGCCCGTTCATGCTCGAGCTCAAGCGGCGCTACAAGCTGGGGCTGGCGACCAATCGATCGGCGACGGTGCCCGCGTTGGTCGAACATCTTGGTCTTGGCGGTGTATTCGACGCGGTTGCCAGCGCACTCGACAAGGTTCGCCCCAAGCCTGCGCCCGACATCCTGCGCCTGTGCCTTCAACGCGCGGGTGTGGCGGCGGCGCGGGCCGTGTACGTGGGCGACAGCAGGATAGATCGCGAGGCGGCCGAGAGCGCGGGCATGCATTTTATCGGCGTCGGCAGTCGCATCGAGCATCATCGCCTGATTGCGACGATTGCCGGCCTGCAAACGGCTCTCGAGCTATTGGACGCGAGCCAGGCGTAGGGCGCTGGTCTAGAGAATCATCTCGATCAGACTCGGACCCGGCGTCGCGAGCGAGCGTTCCAACTCAAGCGTGAGCGCCTCCGCCGTCTCGACGCGCACGCCCGCCACACCCATTCCCCGCGCGAGACTGGTCCAATCGATATCGGGATTGGAAAGGCTGGTCAGCGAGCGCGCTTTGCGGCCGGGTTCGGTCACGCCCGCGCGCGCAAGTTCAAACTGCAAAATCCGGTAGTTGCGGTTGTTGCACAGCACCGTCGTGACGTTGAGCGATTCCCGGGCCTGCGTCCACAGCGCCTGCAGCGTGTACATCGCGCTGCCATCGGCCTGAAAAGCGATCACGCGCCTTGCGGGACAGGCGACGGCCGCGCCGGTTGCGCACGGCAAGCCTTGCCCGATCGCGCCGCCCGTGAGCGAAAGATATGTATGCGGCGGCGCAGCCATCGACGCGGCCATGAATGGCAGACCGGTGGTGGTGGCTTCGTCCATCACGATCGCCCCCTCGGGCATCACCGCCGCAATCGCGGCGCCCGCGGTCATCGCGTCGAGCCTTCCGACGGGACGTTCGGGGCGCGATATTCTCGCCGGCGTCGCGGCCGAAGCCGGCGCCCCGATTTCATCTGCGAGCGCTTCCAGGGCGGCCGGGACGTCATCAGTCGGCTCGGCCAGAATCGGGGTGTCGATGCCTTCAGGAATCAGCAGGCTGGGAAAACCGGGGTAGCCAAAAAATGCTACCGGCTTTTTCGCGCCGGCGATGACAATCGAGTCGAACGGCTTCAGCATCTCGATCGCTTGTTCAGGAAAGTAGGGCAGGCGATCTACGGTTGGCGTACCGGCGCCGCGTTCGAGCCGGGCGGGGAAAGTTTCGCAGATCAGATGACATCGCGATTTCGCGGCGATGCGCGCAGCAGCCTTCAGGCCACGTGCTCGAAGCGCGATACCGCCGAGAAAAAGCGCGACCCGATCGCCTTTACGCATCGATTCGGCCGCCCGCTTGACCGCATCAGAGGACACCGCCGGCGGCGCTGCCGGCTCGATTGGCGCAGCGTGCCTCTGGGCAGGATCCCACTGGCAATCCGACGGAATGATCAACGTCGCGATTTGCCCCGGCGCGCGGCCGGCCGCGGCAATCGCATCCGCGGTCGCGTCCGCGAGCGATGCCGAATTGCGGATGCTTCGTATCCATCCCGAAACGGGAGTCGCGAGCGAAACGATGTCGGAAGTGAGCGGTGCGTCGGCACCGACGTGCCAGGTCGCATGGTCGCCGATCAGATTCACGATCGGCGAGCGCGCGCGTCGCGCATTGTGGAGATTCGCGATGCCGTTGGCGAAGCCGGGGCCAAGATGAAGCAGTGTCAGAGCAGGCTTCTCCGCCATCCGTCCGTAGCCGTCGGCGGCACCGGTGCAAACACCCTCGAACAATCCAAGAATCGGTCGCAGCCCGTCGGCGGAGTCGAGCGCCGCGACCAACGGCAGTTCGGTTGTCCCCGGATTTGCAAAGCACACCTCGACCCCTGCTGCGATCGCGGTGCGAATCAGGCTCTCAGCCCCATTCATGATCCAATCCTCGGCTGCGCGGCGGGGCGACACTCGATGATCACGCCGAATCGGCGTGCCGGCGTCAAATCAAAAGTGCAAACGAGACGGCGCTAGTGCTTGTCGCCGCGACGATCGCCGACCTGATGGCCCGCGGCAGGATCATTGATTGGATGCGTAGCCGGTGCGCCACTTCGCGCGGCAATCGTCTGCGCGCATCTTAGATGCATCGAAGGCTCGCCGGTTATTTTGGCGCCGAAACCGAAACGGAGGCCGCAGTAAAAGCATTGCTCCTCCGACATCGCGCGCAACGTGTGGCACTTGGTATGATTGCAGGATCCACGACATGGGCCACCGGGCATTCCAGGGGTAAAAATAGTGATGACGCTCATGGTTTCATCCTCGCAGTCGGTTCCAGCGCAATTGGACGCATTCAAGTCTTGCATCGAAGTTCATACTGCGATGCTTGAAAAAATGTAGCAAGCTTGCGACGTGTATTGCAAGATTGCCACAAGAAGACTTGAAATTAGGTAAGTCGTTTTGGGAGTGGCTAACGATAGCTAGAGGCCACGTCTCGTCGCATAAGATAGCGACAGGATTCCATCATCGGCCGGAATATTGCAAAGACGGCTGATGAATCAAGCGGTTGGCAGCGAATTGCCAAACAGCTTGCGCGAGCGCTCGAGGTTGCGCCGGATGTAGCCGCGGACCTGGCGAGCGACGCCGTCGTCTGCATGGCCAAGCGCGACGGTAGCGGCAAATGTGGCCATCTCCGCTTCGATCGCACGTCGATCGGGCGGATTTTTCGCGCCAGCACGAATCGCGCGCGCAAGCGCGCCGCGAAGCCCGCTTTTTTTCGAGATGTGTTTGTCGCCCAGCCGCTTGAGCGCCGCAAATGTCGCGCGCAAATCTTTTATCTCGGCCGCGTCGTAAGCGGGCGCCGACTCGAGCACTGACGCTGCATGGCCCAGCATTATGATTGCCGACATCGCCTGGCCTTGCGCGTAAGGCGATGTCAGCTCGGGCAGCAGCGCTTCCATGATCGTGCGCTGCATTCCGCTGATTATTTCATTCAACGATGGCCGTAGCATTTGAGCACCTCAGACCAATCGAAGTTGGTTGGCCAAGTCCTCGAACAACTGCGGGATCAGCAGTTCAAGAAAAGGCATCATGGAGTCGGACGTGCGTCCCTCGACGAAGTCGCGGATTCCGGTCAGACAAATCACGACCATCTTCGCGTTGCCGAGCACCCGGTAGAAGAACAGCCGTTCCCGATCGACGCGATGGCCGGTCTTCTGTTCGTACAGGCGGTAGAACGCTTCGCGTTCCATCAGGCCGCCGGCTAGCTCGTTGCGTCCCCAGAAGGTCATCGACGCCCACCCGAGATCCTCCATCGGGTCGCCGAGGTGGGCCATCTCCCAATCGAGCATCGCGATGATTCCATTGTCGTCGTAGAGATAGTTTCCCGAACGATAGTCGCCATGAACGATCACCACGCGGTCGGTCACGACGGGGTTGGCTTTGAGCCAGGCGAAGGCCGCGCTGAGAATCGGATAATTTTCGCCCATGCGGTCGCGCTCATACACTTCGTTCCAATGCGCTGTCTGGATGCGGGCGGGATCCTCGGGATTTTTCGGGGCCCCGAGAATCTCGAGTCCGTACTCGCGGTAATCGAGCGACTGCAATCGCGCCAGCTCGCTGAGGAAGTCATCGGCGACCTTGGCGCGCGTAGATTCGGGCTCCGTGGCCGCAAACGCCGCCATGCCGGTGCGACCCGGCGCGCGATCCATGATGAAAAACGGGCGATCCATCACACCGGCGTCGAGCTCCAGAAACAGGGGCTCGGGAACCTTGAGGCCCGCGCGATGCACCGCGGAGATCACTTTGAACTCGCGCTCGCGACTGGTTTTGAGCAGACCGCCAGTCGGATCGCGCCGCCCGATCATTGCGCGCGTGCGCGTCTGGCCGCCTTCGCTCCATTCCAGATCGAAGGCATACGTCTCGCGCGACGAACCGCCGGATATTCGTTTGAGGCCGACCACGCGATGGTCGCGCGCATGCGGCATCTTGAGTTTGAAATATTCAGTCAGTCGATGCTGATCCATTTTAGTGACGATTCCTCTCGCGCTACGGATTCGGCGAGGTCGGCGGAAGCGCGGTCGGATTTACCGGCGCCGTGATTCCGCCCATCATGCTGCCCATCTGTGCGCGCAGCCGCTCCGCCTGCTCGACTTTGCCGTTGCGCATCAATTGTCTTTCGACGCCGAGCGCCTCGCGTTTGGCCTGTTCGAGCTGATCGCGAGTGGGCGGCGAGATTGCAATCGCGCTGGCCAGTGTCTGCTGCGAAATTTGCGCCAGCAGTTGCGCCGTCTGCACGGTCGCAGGCGAAGGCGGCGGCGCCGTCGTCGCGCCTGCGGCCTGTCCCAGCGCCTGAGCGAAACTCCCGGGCCCGCGCGCCAGCATAAACAATTGCGTCTCGTTCATGCTCGATGCGCCGTCCAGCCGCGTGCCCGACGGTGCGCTATGGCTCATCGCATCCACGTTCATCACATCGAGCGAAGGCGTGGCGGCGAGGTTGTTCAGCGTCATTATCGAATCATAGTGAATTTCGGCGGCGTGAGAGCCATCGACTTCAAACGCGATCTCGCAGTCGCCGCCGCTTATCGGCGAGACGCCAGTCACGTGGCCGATGGTCGCCGACGCGTGAGTTATCGGGTCGCCCGGACCGACCCCGCCGGTGGTATCAAGCTGCGTCGAATAATACGACGGCTGACTGGCGCATCCCGCGGCCAGCAGGCCAAGAACGAGCGCGCCGCGCGTCGATATTCGCCGCAATGCCTGCGTGCAAATTCCGATCGTCTTACGCAAATGCCGGCATCACTTCGCTGGCGAACAACTCGAGCGTCGCCGGCGGCGCGAAGTCGCTGAAGAAAATCGTAAACGTCGTAATTCCCATCGCCATGCGTTTTCGGAGCTCCTCGATCAATTGCTTGGGCGTGCCTTTGATTCCGGTGCTGACGAACGGCTTGAGCATCTGCGCCATCTTCCACTTCTGCTCGACTTCCTCTTCGGTCTTGCCGATGCACACCAGCAACTGCTCGGACACGTCGATGGTGTTTACGTCGCGCCCGACGTCTTTGCAGTGCTGCTTGAGCGCGTTGAACTTGTGCTCGAAGCTTTCGTAGCCGGCCGGACAATTCCATCGGTCGGCGAACCTGGCGACCAGCTTCAACATGACCTTTTCACCGCTGCCGCCGATGGTAATCGGAGGATGCGGTTGCTGCACCGGCTTGGGATTGCAGCTCGCCCCTTCGATTGAGTAATGGCGACCCTTAAACGTCGCGCGCTTCTCGGTGAACATCGCCTTCATGATGTGCAGGCCTTCCTCGAACATCTTGAGCCGCATGCCCATCGAGGGGAACTCGTAGCCGTAGGCCTTGTACTCCTCGTCCATCCAGCCCGCGCCGTAGCCGATTTCGAGACGGCCGTTGCTGATGTGATCGATGGTCGCAAGCGACTTCGCCAGCAGCGCAGGATTGCGGTACGAGTTGCATATCACGAGCGTGCCGATGCGAATTTTCTCGGTCTTCGCCGACAGGGCCGCCATCAGCGCCAGGCATTCATGATGGTCGAGGTCGGGCATCCCGCGGGTCCACATGTGATCGACCAGCCAGATCGAATGGTAGCCGAGCTTCTCGCATCGATGCGCCCGCTCTTCGAGCTGATGCCACGATTGTCCGGCTTGCGGAGAGAACAGGGCGAATTGCGCTTTCTTGCTCATTGAAATTTACTCCCGTGCATAATCGAGAACCTACCGACTTTGTTTCGCACGGCGGACCGCGAGGGGTCAACTACCTTCTGTCTCCGCTGGCTTGCCTTGTGGTGCAGCGGCGGCCATACCACCACCGCTAGCTTTGTTCCGTCAAAAATATTTTTCGAGTTTGCGACTTCGCCCGCGAAGAAACCGTGCCTGAGCGGCTTGAGACGCGCGGCACGCTGGCTTGGCGAAAGCACGGGCCGCCGCTTGCGGGCGAATCCGGCAAGTTTGGAGAATCCTGAGTGTTGTCCATGCGAGACGAGTAGCACGGCAGGCGCGCCGGCGTAAGGCTGAACAGATCATCCCTACGTCGCGCACTTGTGCGACGACACGAAATTGTGGAGAGGATTATGCCCATGAAGATTCGACGGCGCATTGCGCTTGACGGGTTGGTGGTCCTGCTTTTTTTTATCGCGCTGAGCGCGGTCGCGTCAGCCGGTGAAACCGATTTCAGCGCCGTCGGCGCGGCGCGCGAACTCAAAGGCGCGCCGGGAATTTACGAATGGACGTTCGGATCGACGGTGGGCGACTCGCCGTTCGATAAAATCGCGCTGCATCGCGTTGCAAAGGGGCCGACTCCGCCGGCGCATCCCGAGGCGGTTGTGCTCTATCTCCCCGGCACCAACATGAACGGAGAAGTGGCGCTCGAGGATCCGCGCTACTCGTTTCAGGTTTATCTCGCCGAACAAGGCGTGAACGTGTGGTCGATGGACTATCGCACGCATTTTATTCCGCCGCAGACGCCGCAGAGCGATCTCTCCGAGCTGGCGGGATGGACTAACGATCTCTTCGCCATCGACATCGACGCAGCCGCGAAATTCGTCAGAGCAAGAAGCGGACGCTCCAAACTTTTCATCGCCGGCTTCAGCCGCGGTGTCGAGTTCGCGTATCTCTACGCCGGCATGCATCCCGGGCACGTCGCGGGAATCATCGCGCTCGACGGATTCATTCCCACGCATCCGATGCGCGCGACGCCGGCGCCGGCCGGCCACTATGCCGACGACATCGGCGGCGAGCACCTGACTTACGACAAGCGCTACAAGCTGATGCAGATGGTGATCGACAATCCCGATCAGCCTGCGCCGATTCCCAAGTACAAAACCGCGCGCGAAAACCTGGAACACGTCGTGTACGGCGCGGGCGGATTTTTCGGCGGCAGCGGCGGACTCGCGAATCCGCAGGGCGGCTTTTCCGACGCCGTCGTGCTGGCAAGACTGCTAATCGGCTACGATCGCTACTGGCCGGCGGTTCAGGACGGCGAGAATCCATTCTCCGCGGAACTGCTCGCGGCGCTCAAGGCGTCGAAAATTCCGGTGATCGCATTCGCCAGCACCAACTTCGGCAGCCAATGGCCCGGTCAAGTCGAAGCGGCGGCGAAATCGACCGGCGCGCCGGACCCCTCGTTTACAAAGTTCGACAACTGGGGCCATCTGGACGTGTTGGCGGGAACGAAGTCGGAGAGTGAAGTTTTCGCGCCGACCGCGGCGTGGATCAAGCAGCACGAGAAGTGGGCGGATACTGAGGGGCGTCGGGGCGCGGTGGAGCGGGGCGCCTCGGCGGAATGATCAGAATCGCGGCGAGAGCCCACGCGCCGAGCGCGAGTCCGGCGACGGTCCATCGAAGGGCAGAGCGGCCGTGGCGCGATGCGATAATTGCGGTTAAGGGAGCGAGTGCGAGATCGATGATGATCGAGGTCGCGATCAGATTCGCGGGGGGCTCGCGGTAGCCCATCAGGGCGAATCCGGATGCGATGCTTAGCAGGCTGGCGATAATGGTCATCGGTTTGCGCCGCTCGACACTCTATATATAGTTGAAAATCATGGCACGCCGCGACGACGACAACCTGATGAACAGGCTACGACAGATGAGCGAGGAAGGCATCACCGGCTTGTTCAACGAGATTCTGTCAAACGAGAGGATGCGCTCGAGTTTCGGGCGGGCGGGTGAACGTTTCATGGCGAACAAGCAGTCTTTCGACCGCAACGTCGAACAGGTGCTCGACTTCGTCAATATCCCTTCCAAGCGGGACGTTCGCGAGCTGAAAGCGCGGCTCGATCATCTGAGCTCGCAACTGCTGAACCTCAGCATCAAGCTCGATCGCATTCTCGATCATGACGAACCCGCGAAAGCGAAGCCCGCGGTTCGACGCGCAAAGAAGCCCGGCTGATCAGCCGGGGCGCAAGCTGCGGCCTATTTCGGCGAGGTCGGCGATGGTGCGCGGCTCACGGCCGAGGTCAGGCGCAACCATCAGGACTGCGCCGCCGGGAAGCGAATTGCGCAGGGCGCTCAGCGAAACCTCCTCGCGGGTCTTGAGCGCGGCGTAGTCGGCGAGATTGCGCTTCAATTTTCTTTTGAGCGACGGCGCGATCCGGGCCGACGATAGTTCCGCGGCGTCAGGCAGCTCCGCAATCACACGATTTACGACCATCGCGGCGACGCGCAAGCCGGCACGCTCGAGCGCGCCGATAAATTCGCGCGCCTGCGCGATGCGGCTCGACTCCGCGGTCGTGACGATCACGATTGCGGTGTCCGGCGCGCGCAGCTTGTCCTGGGCGCGCGCGGCACGAGCGGAAAAACCTTCGTACATGCCGTCGAAACTGCGAACGAAGGACTGGATGTCGCTAAGCAGATTCAGGCCGGTCACGCGATCGAACGCCGCGAGCACGGCGCGTGCCGCGATATCCACGATCCGCAACCGGCTCCTGAACAGCCCGGCGGGCGCACCGAGCAGACTGACGGCGCGCGAGTTGAGCAGTTCGAGCAGGCGCCGTGGCGCGTCGAGAAAGTCGAGCGCCTCGGCGGCCGGAGGAGTGTCGAGCACCAGCAGGTCGGTCAAGGGATTGGCCGCCAGTTCGAGCAGCTTTTCCATCGCCATGTAGTCCGCCACTCCCGCAAGCGCGCCGGAGAGATTGCGATAGATTCGATTTTCAAGAATCGTGTCGCGCGCCGCGTCCGACAGCGCGTAACGCGCGACGATCGAATCGAAGGTGCGTTTTGGATCCAGGCGCAACGCGCGCAGCCTGGCGTGGCCGGCGCCGCGGCCACGGCGCGCATGAGCAATGCCCTCGAGCTGGACCTCGACCGGCTCGGATGAATCCGCGCCAAGGCCGAGCGCGTCAAGCAGTCGCGGCGCGGGATCGACGGTCATCACATCCACGGCGCATCCGATCACGGCGGCGTGCACGGCGAGTGCGGCGCTGATGGTGGTCTTGCCGACGCCACCGGGCCCCAGGCAGATCACGAGGCTTTGTGAGCGCAAGTCGAGCGACTCGGGATGGGCGGGATGCCTGGGACGGGCAGACGGCTTGAGCTGTACGGCCTTGGGCTTCATCGGTCGAGCAGCTCCGCATCCAGCACGCGGCCAAGTTTCTCGACTTCAGCGGGTCCCATGGCCGGCGTGAACATCATCGGGAGGCTGAAGGTCGGGATGCCCGCGGCGGCGAACCGCGGGGCAGCCAGAGCCGCCTGTTCGTGCGCGGCGTTTCGGCGCACGGCCAAGCGGGCGTGGCCGCCGAGCGAATTCAGTGCGGCGAGTTCGGAAGTATCGAAGAGCAAATCGGGAACGCAGTTCATTATCGCGGCGACAGTTACGATGCCGAGCCGCTCGCGCATCGTGGCGGTGATTTCAAGCGCCTCGCGAACCGCGAGATCCTCCGGCGTCATCGTGACGATCGCGCCGAAGCGTGTCGCGTCGGTGAGGAAGCTGTCGACCGAATCGGCAAGCCGGTTCAGCGTGCCGCCGGGCGCGATTCCCTTGACGCCCGACGAAACCGAGAGCAGCTCGACGGTGCTGCCCGAGGCGGGCGCGTCGATCACGAGATAACGATCCTCGAGCGCCGCGTCTCCCGCCATGATTCGGAGACGTTCCAGCAGCAGAAAAGCCTCGAGACCCGGCAGCGCGGCGGTTACGTAACCGAAGGTCCGGCTGCGCAGCATCCGGCGCGAGATGGCGCGAATGGGGACGATGCGCTCGATGAAGGCTTCGAGCTCGGCGCGCGGCGTGAGCGCGACGGCGTCGAGCGAGCCGGTGACTTTGACGGTGGTCGAATCCTCCAGCACCGCGCCGAGCGCGGCGGCGGCGGACAGGCGACGGTCGAGATCGGCGAGCGTGGTCGGACGCCGGCGCGACAGCGCAATCGCAAGCGCGGCGGCGACCGTGCTCTTGCCGGTGCCGCCTTTGCCGGTTACGAACAAGACCCGTGGCAGCGTCATCGGCTAGAATGTAAGGGTCGCGCAGCGAACAGTAAACCTTGCGCGGGAAGAGAGTTGGTTTTGAACGAAAATAAACCGCCGGCGATCGATTCGATGCTGATTGCGATACCGCCTAAGCAGATCGCGCTGTTCAAGTCGATCGTCGAGTCCTACGACAATATCGCGACGCTGCGGACTGAGGATCCCACGCGGCATCATCTGCGGATTTACTTCTCGGCGGATTCGCGCGACGAAGTCGAGGCGATGATGGCGTCGCTGGCCGCGCAGTTCACGATCGAGCGGCTCGCGTAAGCAGGGGGGGCGGGGGAAATCACTTTATTTAATGTGAAACCCGCCGTGGGTTTCACACTTCCTTGGGCAGGGGTGACCCCCTGCACCCGGTATNNGCGGGCTTCGCCCTGTTAGAAGTATTAATCAGGAGAGGGGAAGGCGAGCGGGGTTCCATTGAGGGCGCTTGACTTCATTTGGGTATATCTTTATAAGTATGAAACTATGAAGAAATCAGCCGTAACCGCGGCGCTGGGCGCACTGGCGCAAGGGACTCGGCTCGACATCTTTCGTCTGCTGGTGCAAAGGGGTCCCGCGGGGTTGCCGGCCGGCGAGATCGGCACGCGGCTCGGTCAACCGTCGCCCACGTTGTCGTTCCACCTGAACCAGCTCAGATTTGCGGGCTTGGTGAGTTCGCGGCGCGCGAGCCGGTCGATCATCTACAGCGCCAATTTCAAGGCGATGAGCGATCTGCTCGCGTACCTGACCGAGAACTGCTGCGGCGGGCGGCCGGAGCTATGCAGTTCAGCCGACGCGCCGGGCTGCGGATCCGAATACGCGCCTCAGTCGAGTGTCACGCCAAAGAAAAATCGGAAGGAGCAATAGCGAATCGATCCTCGACCGACGACCGCGCCATGGCCAATCGCGAATACAATGTCCTGTTTCTATGCACGGGCAATTCCGCGCGCAGCATCATGGCCGAGTGCGCGATCAATCGCTGGGGCAGGGGAAAGTTCAAAGGATACAGCGCCGGGAGCCATCCCAAGGGCGCCATCGATCCGACGGCGCTAGAGTTGCTCCAGGAGCTGAACTACGACACCTCCAGCTTGCGCAGCAAGAGTTGGGACGAGTNNACTTCGTCTTCACGGTCTGCGATCGGGCGGCTGCCGAACAGTGCCCGCTATGGCCGGGACAACCGATTACTGCGCACTGGGGCGTGGCCGACCCAGTGGCGTTTGAGGGCAGTCACGAGGAAAAGCGCCGCTGCTTCTTCCGCATCTACCGCGAGCTGGAAAATCGCATCAAGATTTTCGCGAGCCTGAGAATCGAGGCACTAGACAGTTTCGCCCTGCAGGATCGAGTCAAAGAAATCGGCAGAGTCAAACTTCCCGAAGGGCGCGAGTAACGGCTACATCCCGCACCTCCCTCGATACGGAGAAGTTCGCAATGAGCGCATCAATGTCCATGGCACAGACGCCGGTCCTTCGCCGGCTTTCGTTTCTCGACCGCTACCTGACGCTATGGATTTTCCTGGCGATGGCGGCCGGGATCGGGTTGGGAGCGGCGGCGCCGGGCGTGAGGATTGTCTTCGATCGCCTGAGCGTGGGCACCACCTCAATACCAATCGCGATCGGGCTCATCCTGATGATGTACCCGCCGCTGGCGAAGGTGAATTACGACGAGCTTGGAGATGTCTTTCGCGATTGGAAAATCCTTGGCCTCTCGCTGGTCCAGAACTGGATCATAGGTCCGATCCTGATGTTCGCGCTCG
>PLDK01000051.1 GCA_003135135.1 Deltaproteobacteria bacterium | reverse complement strand
CAGATTTTCGCGTCTTCTCAATACTGGGTGCAGGGGTCACCCCTGCCCAAGGAGGTGCGGAACCCACGGTGAGTTCCGCATACA
The DNA here is from genome assembly GCA_003135135.1 of Deltaproteobacteria bacterium. Lineage (GTDB taxonomy): Bacteria > Desulfobacterota > Binatia > Binatales > Binataceae > Binatus. Next base: position 134,712 of record PLDK01000051.1, on the reverse strand, counting down.
ATTGATTCCTACCGATTCGGCGTCGCCGCTGGCATCGGCGAACGTTGTATCGGTATTAAATGGGCAACGTCCTAACAATTGCGGCCTCGCGCGCGAGGGGGTTGGTTTATCAGCAGCCGGTTCGTATTCTATTAGCTCGGTTGCCAAGGCTCGCAGCTTGAATCTACAATTGGTTTCGGGAGATTGACGAATGGCCGATCCGCTTAGCTTCGAGGCGCTGGCGAGCAGCGAACATGTGCTGTCCAGCGCGGAAAACTTTGTTCTCTACGTGTTGCTCGAGGCGGTGGCCCGCGGCGCGGGCGGCGGCGGGCGGGTACCGCTGAACCTTGGCGTGGTGATCGATCGCTCGGGCTCGATGTACGACGAGCGGCGGCTGGAATTCGTCGTCGAGGCGGTCAAGTTCCTGGCCGACAACTTGAGCGACCAGGACAAGGTCTCGATAGTCGCGTTCGCCGACAAGGCCAAGGTGATAATCACGCCCGAGGCGGCGCGGGATAAGAGCGCGATCAAACGCGCGATCGACGATATCGATCTGCTCGAAATCGGCGGCGGCACGCAGATGGCTCTCGGGATGCGCGCGGCGATCGACGAGGTCAAGAAAAATCTCAGTCCCGATCGCCTCAATCGCGTGCTGGTGCTCACCGACGGCCAGACCTACGAAGAGACCGCGTGCATCGATCTGGTCGAGAAAAACCGCGACCAGATTTCGTTCTCGACGATGGGTGTGGGCGTCGAGTTCAACGAGAAGCTCCTGCAGCGCGTGTCGCAGGACTCCAACGGCAAATATCATTTCATCGGCGACCCCGCCGAGATTCCCAATATTTTCGAAGACGAGCTGCAGGGACTGCGCTCGGTGAGCCTGCGCAACGGGCGAATCGAGGTGACGCTGTCGCAGGGCGTGCAGGTGCGCGAGGCATTTCGCGCCTCGCCGGAGATTTACGTGCTCGGCACGCCGCTGGTCGGCGAGGATCGCAAAATCGGCTACGAGATAGGCGACCTGCAGGCGGGCGTGCCCGCCTCCGTGCTGTTGACGCTGGTGCTGCCGCCGCGCAAGCCGGGGCCGGTCAGAATTTTGCAGAGTACGTTCCATTACGAAGTGCCCGGCGGCGCCGAATCCACCGTCGCCTGCGATCTCGCCGTCGATTACACGCTCGATCGCACGCTGACCAGCAAGCGCAACGGCCGCGTGATGAACCTGGTGGACCAGGTCTCGATTGCCAAGCTGCAGGCCAAGGCTGAAGAGGAGCTCAAGGCGGGCAATGTCGATCGCGCGACTCGCCTGCTCGGCAACGCGCTGCAAGGCACGCAGCGGTTGGGCAACGTCAAGGCGACGCAGGCGCTCGCGGGCCTGCTCGATCAGATCAAGAAGACCCAGACGCTGCAGACCAAGGCGGCCAAGACCACGCTGCTGCAAGCGCAGGCGGTGGTGCGCAAAACCCAGATGCTCGATCCGGAAGCGTTGAAGAATTTCCAGAAGTCCGATTAGTGTATTGAAAAGTGAAATTTGGTGAACGGCACGGGACCGATACTTCGAACTCACCTGCGAGGGCTTAGACCATGATCAAATGCGGCGAATGCGGCTACGAAAACATGGACGGACTCGATTACTGCGACGGATGCGGTGCGAAGCTCGCCGCCGGCGCGGCCGGCACCGCCGCTGCGGCTCCGGCTGCAGCTCCTGCCGCAGCGGCTCCTGAAGCAGCTCCCGCAGCCGCCCCCGCTGAAAGTGGCGACGCCAATGCGGCGCCGGCGGCCGAGGCTGCGACTGCCGAAGTGCCCAAGTCGGAAGCGCCCACCGGTGAGATCAAGCCGGAGGCCGCGCCCGAGAGCGCGCCGTCAGCTCCGACGGCGGCAGCCGCAGGCGCGCCGTTCAAGGCGAAGCTGTCGGTAGTTCGCGGCGGACGCAAGGGCCAGGAATTTCCGCTCGAAGAGGGCAACAACCTAGTCGGCAGATGGGATCCCGAGACGGGATCATTTCCGGAAGTGGATCTCGACGCCGACGATCCCGAAGCCAAGATCTCGCGCAAGCATGCGTTGATTCGAATCGACGGCGGCAAGATCACGATCGAGGACATCGGCAGTCTCAACGGCACCTACGTGAATCGCCAGCCGCGCCTCTCGCCGGGCAGTCCGGCCGAGCTCAAGTCGGGCGACGAGGTGATCATCGGGAAAACGTTCCTCAAGCTGGTGGTAGAAACAATATCTTGACCGCCATCCCCTCCAGTCGCGCCCGGACATGCGCCGCGTGCGCGGAAGTTGAGGAGGGTCACAGACAATCGCCATGAATGCGGGCGACGCACTCACCGAGGGACATCTTCTCGACGGTCGCTATCGCGTCAAGAAAGTGCTCGGCGTCGGCGGGATGGGACGCGTGTACCTGTCCAACGACACGCGCCTGGCGAACCGGCCGGTCGCGGTCAAGGAAATGGTCGTCGGCGACGGAATCCGGGAGAAAAAAGCGATCGAGGACTTCACCCGCGAGGCCAACGTGCTCGCGCGGCTGTCGCATCCGGGCATCCCGACGTTGATCGATCACTTCGCCGAGAACTCGCGCCATTATCTGGTGATGGAATTTGTCGCGGGCGGCGATTTGCAGCACGTGCTCGACAAGCTGGGCCCCAAGGGCAAAGTCGCCGAGGACAAGGTGCTGAGATGGGCGCGCCAGATGCTCGACGTGCTCGAATTTCTGCACGGGCAGAAGCCGCCGATAGTTTACCGCGATCTGAAGCCCGGCAATATCATGATCGACAAGGACGGCCGCGCGATGCTGATCGATTTCGGAATCGCGCGCTTCCTGCCACCCGGTGGACGGGGCACGCAAATCGGCTCGGTCGGCTACGCGCCGCCCGAACAGTACATGGGCAAGGTCGAGTCGCGCTCGGATCTCTACTCGCTGGCCGCCACGATGCATCATCTGCTGACCGGCCGCGATCCGCAGCTCGAGCCGCCGTTCAGCTTTCCGCCACTGCGCGAGCTGGCGCCCGAAGTTTCGGTCAAGACGGCGGACGCCGTGATGCGGGCGCTCGATCAGGACCTGACCAAGCGGCCCGCGTCGGCAAAGGAGATGCGCCACGCGCTGCCCGAGCCGCCACCCGAAAGCCGGTCGGGGCGATTGGACGGGAGCGGGGGACTGGCGGTCGCCACCGGCGCGGTCGCGCCGAGTCCGAGTTCGACGCAGTCAACGGTTGTGCTGAACAGTGCGCCGGCATCGCCCGCGCGGGCGCGCTCGACACCATGGAAGTCGGCGGTATCAAGGCCGGCTGCGCCGGCGTCCACGATGCCGACGATCGTGCTGAACGAACCGGTTGGAGCAAATATCAAGAGCGGCGCCACCGTGGGCAGTACCGCGGCAAAGATCGTCGCGCCACAGATCAAAAGAGCGATCGAACTCACCGGCAAGGCGCGCAGCCTGATCGAGCGGCGGCTCAAGGCGCGGCGGTCCGCGATGGCGCCGAGCCCGTCATCGACGGCCAAGACCAAAGAGCTGACACCGTCTGCGGCCGCGTCGTCTTACGCACCGCGCAGAGAAGCGACGAGCGAATCGGAGCCGGCTGACACGAAATCGCGGACCGGGTCGCACGCCTCTTTGTCGCGCAATTATTCGCCGCCAATTTCGACCGGCCCGGGTTCCGGCGGATTGTTTGGAGAGCGTAATGCCAACGGCGCCGACGTATCCGCCGCGCCGGCGCGGCTGGTCTCGCGCGGCGATGAAATCGAGTTCGGCATTTTTGGGATGCGCACTTTGATCGGGCGATCGCAGGACGCCGCCGACAAACTCGACATCGATCTGAAGAAGCTCGCGCACGGAGGGGATCGCGTCTCGCGGCACCATGCCGAGATAGTCCTGCGCGGGGCAGACTACTTCATCCGCGATCTCGGCAGCCTTAACGGCACCTACATCGCGGGGCGCGGCAAGTTGGGGCGCGACCAGCTCTACAAGTTAAAAGATCGCGACCAGGTGGTGCTTGGCAGTGCTATATTGCAGTTTCGGAGAGGCTAGTTTCGCATGATCACCTGTCCCGAATGCGGCCAACAGGCATCGGACGACGCCAAGTTCTGCGATCGATGCGGCCAGGGGCTGTCCAAAGCGGCCGCATCCGCATCGCAGTCACCGACGCGGCCGACGCCGCTGACGGCGGGAACGTCTTTGAAGGGCGGGATCGAGATTGTCGAGTTAACCGGTCAGACGTCGATCGAAAATCGTTATCGCGCAAAACGCATCCGAGACGGCAAAACCGAATCGATTGCATTGCGTGAGCGCCTCGGCCCGCAACCGTCGGCAGAAGTTGTCGATGAAGCGCCGCATCCGGCGGCACCGGAATCGCCCGCCCCGCCGCCCCAGGATCCCAACGGCCCGAGCGCCAAAACCGCGGAACTCAGGCCGGCGGTTGCGCAGACCAACGGGACCGCGTCGCCGCCGCAGATGCACGCCTCGAGTGCGCAGGTGGAAGAGTCGGCGAGCGCGAGCGCATCGGGGGAAGGCATCCAGCCGGTGGTCGAGATCGACGCCGACGCAGGTCCCGCTTCCACGGTGACGGCCGAGGCCGCGGAGAATTCATCCACGGACGAAGCGACCGAAGCAGCGATCGCGGCAATCGCAACCGAAGCCCAGGCCAATCCCGAGACCGACGACGGGGCGCACGAGGATGCGGCGGCGCCGGGCGGCGAAGATCTCGGTGAAGTCTTCGGGCGCGTGCTCGCCCTGTCACAGACGATCAACCATCCCGCCTTTCAGCGCGCGACCGAAGGATTTGCTGAAAACGGGCGCGTGTACCTGGTTTACGCCGACGAGGAACTCAAGGGGCTTCATCGCGGTGGCGGGAAAATGACCGAGACGGAAGCGATCGCGGCAGCCGTCCAGATCTGCCAGGCGATTTCGTTTGTGCATCGCCGGGCGCTGCGGCTGAACGACATCTGCCCGGAATCGGTTTGCGTTGCCCCCGACGGCCGGCTCAAGCTCACGGGCCTGGACTGCGTCAGCAACGACAATGAGCTTCAGGGCGAGCCGATTTTCAACGACGGCTACACGGCGCCGGAGATTTATCGCGGCAAAAAAGTGGACAAGCGCGCGGATATTTTTTCCGCCGGCGCGATCCTCTACACGTGGCTCACGGGCGCAAGGATTCCGAGCGAGAGCTGGCGCGAAGAGGCGGGTCCGGTGCAGTTCTATCCGCCGCATGTCGTTACACCGCGGCTGGAGAATGCGATCCGCCGTGCGATCGCTTTCAGTCCCGCCGACCGCTGGCCGACCATCGAGGCGTTCAAGGCCGAGCTGATTGCGCTCGGCGGCACTTTTCGGCTGCGCGCGGCCGCGATGACCGACGTAGGCCGCGTGCGCGAGCATAATGAAGACGCGGTGCTGGCGGTCGATTACACGCGCGAGTCACTCGTCGATCCGGCGCAGAGCCATTTGTACGTTGTTGCCGACGGGATGGGCGGCGCGGAGGCGGGCGAAATCGCCGCTGCAATTGCCGTACAGACGATCCGGAGTTACATTGAATCACGGCTCGAGGGCGCGCGTGGAGAGGTTACAAACGGCGCGGAACTGCTGACAGCCGCGCTCGAAGAAGCAAATTCCAGGATTATCGAATATGTGGCGAGCCATCCGGAGTCTCGCGGAATGGGTTCCACGGGCGTATGCGCGCTGGTCGCACCTCCGGATGCGGCCGTGGCCTGGGTCGGAGACAGCCGCGGATATCTGATGGAAGGCGCGACGCTTCGCCAGGTCACAAAGGATCACTCACTGGTACAGCGGCTGATCGAAATCGGGCAGATAACCGCCGAGGAAGCGCACACGCACGAGCACAAGAATGTGATCACGCGCTCGCTGGGTGCGCGCCAGAGCGGACCGGCGGGGGCGGAGGCGGTCTCGCTAAAGCTCAAACGCGGGGACAAGCTGATGCTCTGCAGCGACGGGTTGACGGCGCACGTCGATGACCGCCAGATCCACGACATTCTGGGGCGCAATCCCGATCCCTTCGACGCGGCGCGCGAATTGATCGTCGCGGCAAACGCCGGCGGCGGTACCGATAACATTACCGTGATCGTAGTTTATGCAAGCTAGGCGCGAACGACGCGCCGGCGATTAACGATGTCCACCTCGCCAAAAGATTCATCGCAACCGCTGGCCGGACCGCTCGAGCCCGGCACTGTGCTGCAGGGCCGCTACGCGATCGAGCGGCTGCTCGGCGGCGGCGGGATGGGGATGGTCTATCTGGCGCGCGACCAGCGCCTGGCCAATCGCCCGTGCGCGATCAAGGAGATGGTCGATCACTTTATCGATCAGGCGCAGCGGATCGAGGCCAACGAATATTTCGCGCGCGAGGCCGACACGCTCGCGCAACTGAAGCATCAGGCGATTCCCGCGATCACCGACCGCTTCGAACTCGCCAACCGCCATTACCTGGTGATGGAGTACGTCGAGGGACGCAACCTCGAGGAGGAGCTCGCCGCGCGCGGCGAGCCGCTGCCCGAGGGGCTGGTGATCGATATCGCGCGCCAGTTGTGCGACGTGCTCGTGTACCTGCACGGGCTGGAGCCGCCGATAATCTACCGCGACATGAAGCCGTCCAACGTGATGCTCAATCCGAACGGGCGGGTCGTGCTGGTGGACTTTGGAATCGCGCGGCTGTTCAAGGCGGCGCGCAAGGGCACCATGATCGGCACGCTCGGCTTCGCACCGCCGGAGCAGTACCAGGGGCTGGTCGATCCGCGCAGCGACATCTACTCGCTGGGCGCGACGTTGCATTACGTGCTGACCGGCCGCGATCCCGAGAAGTTTCCGCCCTTCAGCTTCCCGCCGGTTCGCGAGCTGCGCCCGGCCGTGTCGAGCAACCTGGCAGGCGCTATTGACGCGGCGCTTGCATACGAAGTGGACGGGCGGCCCGGGCGCATCCAGGAATTTCGCGACATGATGCTCTACGGGCGCGGGCTTGCGCACGACGGCGGCAGTGTGAGCTCGACGGGCGGAACCGGCGGGCTGTCGCAGGTCGAGCAATTCGAATACGACGAGGCGCCGATCGTTTATCGCAAGCCGCGCAGCCGGCTGAGCCGTTCGATCAGTCTTGCGATTTTCCTGATCGTGCTGGCGGGAGCGGCGTTCGGCGGGACGTACATATATTCAAGCCCGGAACTCCAGCTGCGGCTCGGACTCAAGCCTCTTTTCGACGGACTGCCGTGGAAGCATGAGGAGTTGCTGGCCAAGGCCCGCGAGCATCCACTGGAATTCTCGCAGATGACGCTGGCGCTCTCGACGCGCGAGGGCACCGCGCTGGCCTCGCCGCAGGCGAGTTTCAACGACACCGAGCTGACCAATGCGCGCTACCTGAAGTGGAGCGCGACCTTCAAGAACCTGCTCGCAGGGCTGGAAGGGCGCGACGAAAAAGTCGAGGCGCGCTTTTACGATCCCAGCGGACTTCAGATTGCCTCCAGCGACACGAATATTTTTGTCGGACCTGCGCAGACAACCGCCGACTTCAGCGGCGTGGCGTTGATGCCGACGATGACCGAGAAGCCGCCCGGCACCTACAAAGTGGCGCTCTACTCGGACGACAAGATGCTCGCGCAGGAAGGCTTCATCGTTAACCGGGACGTGAGCGCAAGGAACGCGGCGGCCGCGAGCGAAGCGGCGGCTGCGGCGGCGGCAAAGGAGGAGCAGCGCAAGCGCGACGAAGAAGCGCGCAAGCTCGCGATGATCGATGAGCGCCGCGCCAAGCCCTTGCAGCTTCGCAGCATCAGCTTTCTCAACACGACCAAGACCGGGACCGCGCTCTCGGGAGCGGCCAGCTCTTTCGAGGTATCGAAGGTGTTGTTCGTCGGCTGGGAGGTCAGCTTCGAGAACCGGCTCTACAAGCTCGAGCCCGGCCAGTACCGCGTCGATGCGGCGTATATCGGCCCGGACGGCCGCACGCTGGGCGCGGTCAACGATTATCAGCCCGTCTCGCCCAGTATGAAGACGGTGACGTTCAGCGGACGCGTCGGCAACTCGCACGGCGGCGCGTTTCTGCCGGGCACCTACACGGTTAATTTTTATTTGAACGGCCAATTTTTCGATGCGAAGAGATTCGAAGTGCTCGCCGACGCCGGCGGACCATACGCGACCTATCCGGGCGGCAGCGGCGCGATCGGCAGCTCGATGGGCAGCAGCTCGATGAACTCGGGCAGCATGCTCGGGCCGACGGTCGCCACCGGCACCATCAGCGGCCTTCGCAGCGGCGGCAATCCCGAGATGGAGCTTAGACTGCGTCCGCAGCCCAACGGCTTCCTGCACGGCGAGCTGGTAATTCATCAGTCAGGCTATGGAATGACGCCGATCGAAGGATTCGTACGCGGCAACCATCTGCAGTTCCAGGTCCCATACGGCACCGAGACGTATTACTTCGAAGGCCAGCGCCGCAGCGATCAGTTAAGCGGCACTTTCGAATCGACGCCGTCGGGAGAACGCGGCACCTGGACCGCCCAGGCAAACTAAGCAGGGGTGACCCCTGCACTCAGTATTAAGGCCGCCCGCCGTTGNNCGTTGGCGGGCGCGGCCCCTGCACCCGATGTTAAGAAAAGATGCGGGCTTCGCCCTGTTGGAAGGGTTAGGGGCGGAAAGGGCGTTGTTCTCAATGCGATAGACAGCGCTTTGGCGGATTTGCGCTTGAACCTGACCCAATCACGCGCAATGCTGTGGAGTACATCATGGCGAGTAATGTTTCCCGCGAAAAACTGCTCTTCTACGCGGCCGCCGGCGCGCTTGGCGGCTTCGCCGCGTGGGGGCTGTCGGAGCCAATTCTCGGCATCCGCTGGGTTTATGGCCGCGATATCCTGTTCGGTGCGCTGATCGGCGCACTAATCAGCGCGTTTCTCGCCTCGATCGAAACGCTCAGCGTGGGCCAAGTGCGCCAGGCGGCGCGCAGATTCGTGGTCGGCGGAGCTATCGGCGCGGCGGGCGGAGCGCTGGGATTGATCGTCGGCGAATTTGCGTTCGACATCCTGGGCGGTCTCAATGGCCGAATCCTGGGATGGGGCGTGCTCGGAATCGCGGTCGGACTCGGCGTTGGATCGGCCTCGGGATCCGCGGCGCGGCGGCGCAATGGCGCGATAGGCGGTGTGCTCGGCGGAGCGCTCGGAGGATTTTTTTACCAGAGCCTGACGAGCACGTTTCCGCAGGCGTTGGGACGAGCGATCGCGATCATCATCCTCGGCGCGCTGATCGGATTCTTCATCGGACTGGTGACCGAGCTGCTCAAGCGCGGCTGGCTGATGGTTGTGCGCAGCCAGAGCCGCAACGCGCGCGAGGGCCGCGAATATCCCCTGCTCAAGGGCGTGACGATTATCGGCCGCGCCGAGGAAAGCGACATCGGACTGTTCGGCGATCAGACCGTGCTCGGCAATCATGCGATCATCCGGCGCGAGGGCAAGAATTTCATCATCAGTCCGACCGGCGGCCAGATATTCGTGAATCGACACTCCGTGGCGGGCCGCTACGCGCTCAAGAGCGGCGATCGGCTCGAGGTGGGTGGCACGCTGTTTCTCTTCCGCGAGCGGGCCCAGGCGGCGAATCGATAAGAGGCGAAGCCTGATCGTGGGGAGCCAGCCGACCTTCGCAATCCGAATCGCGCTCCTGGTCACGATCGTTTTGAGCTTCACCTCGATCCTTTCGGGATGCGCGACCGTCGGCGGCGGTGCGCCCGCGCCCGCTACGACCTCGGTCCAGACGCTCGAGTACTACCCGTACCAGGTCAAGGGATACCAAAACAGTTATCCCAGAAAGACCATCCTGGTCCTGATGCCGGCCGACGCGCGCGATGTGACCGGCGACAGCGCGCCGCTCAATGGCAATCCGGCTATAGGAGTCATCACCGATCAATCCGGCAACATTTCGCAACGCCTGTACAGCCCGCCGCTTGGCCCGATCCTGCAGCAAGCGATCGGGCGCTCGGCCGATGAGGCGGGTTTGAGCGCGTCGTCGTTGCCTGAGGTCGCCTACAAGCCCGGCGTCAATTACACCACCGAGTATGTGCTCGAGAGCAAGATTCGGCGATGCTGGGTAAAAAAGAACCGCGGCGCCAACGGCCAGTACGGCCCGGTCTGGCGGACCACAGCCGATTTGGCTCTCGACGTCTCGATCTACAAGCCGCCGTTCAGCGTCCCGTTCTGGACCGGGAGCGCTGACGAAACCTACTACGACCCGCCGGTCGGCTCGTTCGGTCTCGGTTCCGAGGATGAAGCCGGTATCTACGACGAGCCGGGGCAGGTCCTGTCGGTCGCGCTGACGCGCTCGGTGGCGGCGATCTTCCAGCGCCAGGACTTGCGCAACCTGATGCTCGAAGACGACATCAAATCCCGTTAGCCGCTGACTTCAGGTCCGCCAAGGATGATGACCGGGGCGAATCCCCCGCCTGGGGTGCGGAAGTTGGTGGTTTGCCCCTGGTACAGGCGCGCCGCCGCCAGGATCGTCGAGCCTGCATAGGTGTAGAGTCGCACATCCATCTTGCGGACCTGCGGATCGCCCTCGACTTGAACCCGCCGCTCGCTCGGGGCGGCGAAGGCCTGGGCGACGTAATCGCCCTGCAAGATGTCCGCCCAGACGGTTCGTGTGAGCTTGTCGCCGCGATAGACGGCCTTGCCAGCATGGCCCGCCGCCGGCTTGAAGAAGAGCGATTTGCGCTCGGCCCAAAGCGCTGCGGCGTTGTCGGGCGTGACAAGCCTGGCGCGCGGCAGGCGCGCGAGCGTGTCGCGCAGTCCTTGTTCGACGCCGAGCGCTTCGAGCCATGCAGGATCGGACAACAGGGCCAGATTGCGCTTGTCCGCCAGGAGCGCGTGGTTGCGCGGGTTAGGCGTCACGACCACCGCGTCGGCCAGATAGGCCTCCCGTAGCGATCCGACCGCCAGGCTTTCAAATCCAAAGTCCACCAGCCGATTGTAAACGAGATCGATCGGTTGCTCGCCGAGCATGAGACGGCCCCGCCAAAACCGCAGACTCTTCGGATCAACGATCGCCGCTTCCACGCCGCGCCGTTCGAAGAAGGCCTGTGCCAGCAGGAACTCCGGATAGAGGTACTGGCTTTCGGGCGTATCGTCGACAATGGCGACGGCGCGCGGACGACCGGCGCGGCGTTGGAGGCGCCACTCCGCTTCGAACATGTTCCAGACCGCGTCTTCGAACCTGGCCGGTGGCTGCGGCGCGAGCGCTTGCACCTCGGGACAGCAAGCGACCCAGGCCTGTGCAAGGATCGCGTTCAGGAAGGCCCCGCCAGCGTTGGTGTTCACCTCGATGAGCTTGGGTCCGTTCGGCGTCAGGTGAAAGTCGTAGCCCATGAACGCGCCACGCGGCCCAAAATCGGTCCTTGCAATTTCTGGCGCCCACGCCAGCGCTTCGGCCTGGAACGGCTTGAGCTGGCCGAGCGCCTCGACGGCCTGCGCGACCTCGCCCATCGCGATCAGATCCGCCTGGGAGAGGAAGACGGGCGCGTTGGAGAAGAGATGAGCGCGTTCGCGGGCCAATACCTCGCCCGGGACAATGCCCGCCGTTGATTGCTCCACAGCGCGCCAGACCCGCACCGGGTCGACGTCGATGCAAAAACATTCCTGATTAAGCAGGCCCTCGATCGTCAGCCGATCGCGCGTCGAGGATGCGGGCGCATTGGTCATGGGAAAATCCCGTCAATCCGAATCTGTATGAACGCGGCGCGTAAATCTGATTTGAGCGCTTCGTCGGCCAGAGAAGGCTGGCAACGAAACGCCCCGGCAGCACTCGCTTGAAATGAATTCCAGCATTTCGTTCAGCGCCTCGAAACTGGCCCGGCAGCATACCGAGCGGCCTTCCTTTTCCTGGGTCACCATGCCCGCCTCCACCAGTTCGCGAAGGTGAAACGCAACCGTGGACATCGGCCGATCCAGCGCATCCCGAATCTGTCCGATGGTCATCCCGCCGCGACCCGCTCGGACGAGTTGATGGAATATCCGCAGGCGTTGTTCGTGGCCCAGACTGGCAAGTTTGAGCGAGGTCGCCACAAAATCCATAAATAACCATACTACTAGTTTAATAGTAACGTCAACGGCGGTTTTCTGCGGAACCGATTTTGACTTGCGCAACCTGATGCTCGAAGACGACATCAAATCCCGCTAGCCGCGCGCTTCGAGGCGCGGTCTTTGAACAATCGGTGGGGTTGGAATAGCCTAGGCAGAGCGCCGGATAGTCAAATGCCGAGGCATGCGCGGAGAAATCCTTTCCCGGTTCCCGCCGCGTGACCGCAAATCCGGATCGCATCGTCATCTGCCAAGAGGAAGCACGATGGAAATCGGATTCGTTGGTCTCGGCAAAATGGGCATGAACATGGTCGAGCGGCTGCGGCGCGACAATCACCAGATTGTCGCCTTCGATCTCGACGATGCGAAACTCAAAGAAGTTTCAACGTTCGGCGCCGACGGCGTCAATTCGCTCAAAGATCTCGTCGCCAGGCTCGCGCCGCCGCGGGGCGTGTGGGTGATGGTGCCGGCTGGCGAGCCCACCGACAGCACGATTAACCAACTGGCCGAATTGCTCGAACCCGGCGACGCGATCATCGACGGCGGCAACACCAACTTTCACGACGACCTCCGGCGCGCTGCCGCACTCGCCGGCATGAAGCTGCATCTCGTGGATGCCGGCACCAGCGGCGGCATCTGGGGACTCAAGCTTGGCTACTGCCTGATGATCGGCGGCGAGGTGGACATCTTCAGGCGCTACGAACCGATTTTCAAAACGCTGGCTCCTCCCGGCGGCTACGACCACGTTGGCGGCCACGGCGCAGGCCATTACGTGAAGATGGTCCACAACGGCATCGAGTACGGGCTGATGGAGGCGTACGCGGAGGGTTTCGAGGCGATGCACAAGTCGGAGTACAAGCTCGACTTGCCGAAGATCGCAAACCTGTGGCGACAGGGCAGCGTCGTGCGATCATGGCTCCTGGAGCTTACGGCCAACGCGCTGGAGAAGGATCCGCGCCTCGAGCAAATCAGGGGCTACGTCGAGGATTCGGGCGAGGGCCGCTGGGCGGTGCAGGACGCAATCGACAAAAACATCTCGATGCCGATAATCACCATGGCGCTGTTCACGCGCTTCCGCTCGCGCATTGACAAGGGCGAAGGCACCTTCGGCGAGAGATTGCTCGCCGCGCTGCGCGACGAGTTTGGCGGACACGGCGTAGTCAAGGAGTAGAGCGCGAGAGGGTTAAGCTATTTATGGCCGCGCCTGCAAACAGAACCGTCGATCTCAATCACCCCGTCAAGGAACGCCATCACTACGATCCATGCATCGTGGTGATCTTCGGCGGCGCCGGCGACTTGAGCCATCGCAAGCTGATTCCCGCGCTGTACAATCTCTCGCTCGACGGAGAATTGCCCGACAAGTTCGCGATCCTCGGTTTCTCGATGGAGGATCTCGACGACGAGAAGTATCGCGCGTTCGCGCTCAGCGGCATCGAACAGTTCTCGCGCCGCCCGGTCGAGAAGGAACACTGGGCGAAGTTCGCCCCCTTGCTCCATTTCAATCGTGGCTCGTTCACCGAGGCCGCCGATTATCAGAACCTGCACAAGCGATGCGAGGCGCTCGACGCCGAGTTCGGTACCGAAGGCAATCGGGTCTTCTACCTTGCGATTCCGCCGGCGTTCATCGACACCTGCTCGGAGGGATTGACCGCCGCCAGAATGATTCATCGCCATGAGAAGGGACATCCGTTCGCGCGCGTCGTGGTCGAAAAACCGATCGGTTCCGATCTCGCCAGCGCATCCGAGATCAACGCCCAGCTCGCGCGCCATTTCGACGAAAGCCAGATTTTCAGAATCGACCATTACCTCGGCAAGGAAACCGTCGAGAACCTGATGGTGTTGCGCTTCGCCAACGCGATCTTCGAACCTATATGGACGGCGCGATTCGTCGATCATATCCAGATTACCGTCGCCGAGGCCGAGGGCGTCGGCACGCGCGCCTCCTACTACGATCACGCCGGGGCGCTGCGCGATATGGTGCAGAGCCATCTGCTGCAAACGCTTTGCATGATCGCGACCGAACCCCCCAACACCACCGGCGCCGAGTCGATGCGCGACGCAAAGCTCGACGTATTGCGCGCGCTGCGCCCGCTCGGCGACGAGGATATCGATAAATGGGTCGTGCGCGGACAGTACGGAGAGGGACTGATCGGCGGCGTGCCGGTTAGGGCCTACCGCGCCGAGCCGCAGATCGCGCCGGATTCGCACGTCGAGACCTTTGTCGCGCTGCGATGCTGGATCGATAACTGGCGATGGGCCGGCGTGCCGTTCTACCTGCGCACCGGCAAACGGATGCCCAAGCGCTCGAGCGAGATCGCGATCTACTTCAACAGCGTGCCCCGAATCCTGTATAACTCAAATCCGCGCGCTCCACTGGCGCCCAATATGCTGACCATCAGGATTCAGCCCGACGAAGGCCTCGCGCTCCATATCATGTCGAAGGTGCCCGGCTCGCAGACCCACGTCCAGCAGGTCAAAGTTGATTTTCACTACGTGACTTCCACGCCGGAAGCGTACGAGACCCTGCTCAACGACGTGATCGTTGGCGACCAGACGCTCTTCATGCGGCGGGATACGGTCAAAGAAGCGTGGACGTTCGTGCAACCGATCCTGGATGCCTGGGGCCAGTCGCCCATGGATCCCCCCATCTATGCTGCGGGCTCGTGGGGACCGCTCGAGGCCGCCCTGATGATCGCGGCCGACGGGCGCGCTTGGCGAATGCTATAGCAGGAGAACCCCATCAACGTGTGCAATTTGTCGAGAAGGGATTGCAGATGAGCGCTGGCATTACTCTCAAGCGTCATATCAAGACCAAAAGCGCGACTGCGCTGCCGGTCGCGGACCTCGCTCTCATAATGGAGCGTATCGAGCTGATCGCCACGCGCATCACGCGGCAGCTGTCGCTCGCGGGCCTCGACGGGCTTGGCTACACCGGCGAAACCAACGTGCACGGCGAAAAGGTCAAGAAGCTCGACGAGTGGGGCAACAAGGTTTTTCTCGAGGCATTCGAGCATGGAGAACCGGTATGTAGTCTCATATCCGAGGAAATGGACGAGCCGCATCATTACTCATCCAATTGCCGCGAGAATAACTACTGCGTGCTCTACGATCCCATCGATGGGTCATCTAACACCGACGTAAACGGTTCGCTCGGCACCATCTTCGCCGTCAAGAAACGCGTGCCCAGGCACGGCGCCGGAATCGACGACATCCTCGTCCCCGGAAGTCAGCAACTCATCGCGGGATACATCCTGTACGGGCCGGCCGCGCAGCTCGTGTATAGCGCCGGCGCCGGCGTCGATATCTTCACGCTCGATCGAACTCTCGGCGAGTTCATTCTATGGAAAGAGAACGTGAAGATGCCGCCGCATGGGACTACCTATGCGGTCAATCAGGGCAACGTGGGTAAGTGGCACGACGGAGCGCGCAAGTTCGTCGCGCATATCACCAGCCGCAAAGACAAACGCACTAGCTACTCACTTCGATACTGCGGCGCATTCGCCGCCGATTTCCATCGATGCCTGCTTGAGGGCGGAATATTTATGTATCCCGCCGAGGTTGCTGAAGGCGGCAAGCCCAAGGGAAAACTGCGCCTGATGTACGAGCTCGCGCCGCTCTCGATGCTTGCGGAACAGGCCGGCGGCCGCGGCTCGACCGGCAAAGGGCGGATTCTCGACCTCGCTGCCACCGCGATCCACGAGCGGCATCCGATTTATATCGGCAGCGCCGAGGAAGTCGCGCTCGCCGAGTCGTTCAAAGTCGAAGGCTAGAACCGGATCGGGGTTCCTATGGATCGCCTCATCCTGGCCGGCGATGTCGGTGGAACCAAAACCCATCTCGGGCTCTTCAACCAATCCGCAGGGACCCTCGAAATCGTGCGGGAGCGCCGCTACCCGACCTCGCAGTTCGACAGCCTCGAACAGGCCTGCGCGGATTTCCTCGGCCCAACCGCGGCGGTGAATGCCGTCTGCCTCGGCGTGCCGGGTCCGATAATCGACGGCCGCGCCCACGCCACCAACGTTGCATGGCAACTCTCCAGCGTCTCACTGTCGCGCGCGCTAAACGGCGTCCCGGTCCGCTTGATTAACGATCTGGCGGCGATGGCCTACGGCATGGTTCATCTGAAGCCTGCCGAGTTTGCGGTTCTGCATCGCGCGGAAAATCCTCCCGAACACGGCAACATCGCGGTGCTCGCCGCGGGCACCGGTCTGGGCGAAGCGGCGCTGGTCTGGGAGGGCGACAAATACTATGCGGTCGCTTCCGAAGGCGGGCACAGCGATTTCGCGCCGCACGGCGCCGAACAGATCGAACTGCTGCGGTTCATCGCGGACGAATTCGGACACGTCAGCTACGAGCGCGTCCTCTCGGGTCCGGGCCTCTGGAATATCTATCGTTTCCTGAGGCGCGAGAGCCGGGCCGAAGAGCCCGCGTGGCTGAGCGGGCAAATCGCGGCGGCCGACCCTTCGGCTGCGGTAAGCGAGGCGGCGCTTAAGGGAGGCGACCCGGTTTGCGTTCACGCGCTGACCATGTTTTGCGATATTTACGGTTCCGAAGCCGCCAACCTGGCGCTCAAAGTCCTGGCGCTGGGCGGTGTCTTTCTGGGCGGAGGGATCGCGCCGAAAATTTTGCCGATGCTCACCGATGGTACGTTCGTGCGGGGATTCTTGTCGAAGGGAAGGCTGAACGAGATCCTGAAACGGATCGAAGTCCGCGTCTCGCTGAATCCAGCCGCCGGCCTGCTTGGCGCGGCCCACTACGCCGCCGCGATGTTGTGATATAGGAATGCAAACTGCAATGACACTCCAGACGGAGACAGAGGTATATGACTAAGCGAGTTCGAGAGATTCTTGGCTATTACGATTCCGAAAACGCCGGCGTGCGCAGCAACCTGGCGCGGATGCTTAACCATGGCAAGCTCGCGGGCACCGGCAAATTCGTAATCCTGCCCGTGGACCAGGGCTTCGAGCATGGCCCGGCGCGAAGCTTCGCGGTCAATCCGCCCGCCTATGACCCGCGCTATCACTTTCAGCTCGCCATCGATGCGGGATGCAACGCATACGCGGCGCCGCTCGGATTTCTCGCGGCGGGCGCGTGCGAGTACGCCGGCGAGATTCCGCTCATCCTGAAGGCCAACAATCACGACGTTCTCAACGAGGAAAAAGATCCGGCGCTGGCCGTGACCGCCAGCGTCAAGGACGCTCTGCGCCTGGGATGCGCGGCGATCGGACTTACGATCTACCCGGGCTCGACGCAGGAGAAGTCGATGTACCAGGAGGCGCGCGAAATCGGCGAAGAGGCCAGGGCCAATGGACTGCCGCTGGTCCTATGGTCGTACCCGCGCGGCTCCGGCGTCAGCAAGCAGGGCGAGACCGCGCTCGACGTCGTCGCATACGCGGCGCAAATCGCGGCGCAACTCGGTGCGAATATGATCAAGGTCAAGCCGCCCACCGCTTTTATCGAACTGGCCGAGGCCAAAAAAGCGTACGAGGCCAACAAGGTTGCGCTCGAGCCGTTCTCGGCGCGCATCAAGCACGTCATACAGTCGGCCTTCGACGGCCGGCGCATCGTGATTTTCTCGGGGGGCGCCAAGGAAACCGACGAGTCGCTGCTGAACACCGTCCGCGGGATCCACGCCGGCGGCGGTTACGGCTCGATCATCGGCCGCAACAGCTTTCAGCGTCCGAAGCCCGAAGCGATCGCGCTGCTCGGCAAGGTCATCGACATTTACAAAAGCTGACGGAGCATTCGGCGGCGTACAGCGGTGCCGGTGAAAAAGTGAAAAACTGAAAAGATGAAATACAGCGAGTACCAGCATCTCCTGTTCGAGCGCCGCGACGACGGCATCCTGCTCATCACGATCAATCGTCCCGAGGTGCTCAACGCCACCAACAGCCGCCTCCACTTCGAGTTGAGCCGCGTGTGGCTCGACGTTGCCGACGACGACGAAACCAACGTCGTGGTGGTTACCGGCGCCGGGCGCGCGTTTTCAGCGGGCGGCGACCTCGACATGATTACGCAGATGTCGGCGAGCGCGGCCAACGTCGGCAAGGCGTGGAAGGAAGCCGGCGACATCGTCTACAACATGATCAATCTCGACAAGCCGATCATCTCCGCGATCAACGGTGTCGCCGTCGGCGCGGGATTGGCGGTCGCGTTCATGGCGGATATCAGCATTGCGTCGGAGGCGATGCGCATCACCGACGGACATCTGCGCCTTGGCGTCGCGGCCGGAGATCATGCGGTGATCATCTGGCCGCTGCTGTGCGGCATGGCCAAGGCGAAGTACTACCTGATGACGGCGGAGTTCATCGACGGCAAGGAGGCCGAGCGCATCGGGCTGGTGAGCCTGTGCGTTCCGGCCGACAAGCTGATGGACAAGGCGATGGAAGTCGCGCGCAAGCTCGCGCGGGGCCCGCAACAGGCGGTGAGATTCACCAAACGCTCGCTCAACAATTGGCTGCGTGTGGCCGGCCCGGCGTTCGACGCATCGCTGGCGCTCGAGATGATGGGATTTTTCGGCGCCGATTTGAGCGAGGGCGTCGCCGCCTTGCAGGAAAAACGCCAACCGTCCTTTCCGGGCTTCGCCAAGCCCAGGCGCTAGGTTGATGAGGCGTGCATTTTGAAATACTGTCCATCGTTTGAAAGAACCCTAACCTGTGCGGGGGAGAAAATGCTGATGAAGAAATTTGCGCTGGTGGCGGCCTCGGCGATGCTCGCGACAACCGTCGCGTTTGCGACGAATGCGCGGCCCGCATTCGCCAACAAAGTCGATTGCGACGCCGTGATGAACGAGGTCAACAGCGGCAAGCATAACAAGGACATCGCCGCCGACCTCAAAATCTCGACCACGAGCGTCTATCGCTGCAAGAAGAAGGCGAAGCTCGCGGCCAAGGCCGCTACCAAGTCGTTGCCGCAGACCAAGAGCGGCAGAGAGGTACCGGCGGCGCCCGCGAAGCCGGCCGCTTCGCCCGCGGCGACAGCTTCTCCAACGACGAAGTAGGAATTTGCGCTTCGACGCGTCGCGGGCCGCCACGGCTCCCGACGCGTCGGTTGCGGACTGCGCGCGAAGCGACGACGGCTTAGTCGATGCCGAAATGCGAACTGTGCGAGTTGCGTGATTATACGCAGCGCTACGCCGACTTCGTTTACCCCTTCAAATTTACGATCCTCGACTGCGATTCGTGCGACACTCCCATGGCCGTGCTCGGAGAGCATCGCGCCGTGCCCACCGACCAGGAGCGCGAATTCATGATCGAGGCGCTGTCACTGGTCGCGCGCGCGAAGTACGGCGCCGATAAATTCGGCATCGACGCCGTGATGCGCCAGATTCCCGATCACTGCCACATGCATGCCCGCCCAATTCGCCGCTGGCAATATTAGCTGCTGCACCGCCCGGTTCTCGATCCCAAACATATTACGGCGCGGTTTCGAGTGTTTTACCTATTTGATAAGCGCCGCATCTTGTGCTATATGCGCGCCGTCACGCGCGTCGTTTGGGGAAGCGCGTCGCTGGCGGGAGAAGGCCCTGAGGGGGGCGCTCCGGCTGGTTCCCTTCAGGAGGTATGGGGGAAAATGGCTAACGGGACGGTTAAGTGGTTCAGCCCGAAGAAGGGCTACGGCTTCATCACGATGGAGGACGGGCAGGAAGTGTTCGTTCACTATAGCGCCATCGATGGAGCAGGTTTCCGCTCGCTCGAGCAGGGGGAGCGCGTCGACTTCGAGGTCGCGCAGGGGCCCAAAGGATTGCAGGCCTCAAACGTCAACAAGGGATAGGGCGCGCGCCGGGGGATTTCCGGGGAAACGGGGGTACGGTTCGACCGCCGATGACCGGGCGCACGACGCGTGCGAGCCGTCGCGGCGCCATGCGACCGAGGCGATCCAGCTGATGAAGCGGGTCGGCCCCTGGTCAGACTAATTCGATCGGGTGTTCGCGGCGAGGCGTGACGCGGCCGATGATCGCGGCGTCGCGATGCCCGCAATTTTGAAGCTCCGCGAGCAGGGCAAGGGACTGCTTGTCGGGGATCGCGATCAGCAATCCGCCGGAGGTCTGCGGATCGAAGGCAACCGCCGCGATCTCGTCGGAAACTTCGTCGGAGATGCGGACGCTTGGCGCGTAGTACTCGCGATTGCGTTCGCCGCCGCCGGTAATCATTCCGTCGCGGCATTGCTCGAGCACTCCGGGCAGCAGCGGCAAGTCGGATTCCTCGAACACGATCGTAACGGCGCTGCCCTCGGCCATCTTCAGCGCATGACCGGCGAGACCGAATCCCGCGATGCCGGTGGCGGCGTGAACGTCGTACTTAAGCATCGCGGAGGCGGCCGCGGCGTTGAGTTGCGTCATCGAGCGGACCGCGGCTTGGTATGGTTCCTCGGCCAGCTTGTCGCGCTTGAATGCGGTCATCAGGATTCCTGTGCCGAGCGCCTTGGTGAGCACGAGCGCGTCGCCGGCTTGTGCGCCGACATTGCGCACGATTCGGTGCGGATCGATCACTCCCGTGATAGCCATCCCGAATTTCACTTCTTCGTCGGCCACGGTGTGACCGCCAACGATTACGACGCCAGCCTCGCGCGCCTTCTCGGCGGCGCCGCGGATAATTTCGGCGAGCAGGGCGCCGGGCAATCCGGTTTGCGGCCAGCATACGATGCTCAGCGCGGTGCGCGGTAATCCGCCCATCGCATAGACGCCCGAGAGCGCGCTGGTGGCGGAGATCTGTCCGTAGGTGAAAGGATCGTCCACCATCGGTGTGAAAAAATCGATCGTATTCACGATCGCGAGATCGTCGGAAAGACGCAGCACTCCGGCGTCGTCGCCCGTGAAGATTCCCAGGAGCAAATCAGGGTGGCTCGGCAAATCGAGCCGCGCGAGGACTGCGGAGAGGTCCGCCGGACCGAGCTTACCGGCCCAACCCGCAATCTTGCACCGGGCAGTCAGGCGAATGAGGTCGCCCCGCGAGGGATGGTTGTCCTTCGGTTTGGACATCGCGGCTATTGTCGCGCATCGCGGCGGCGATGTCAGCCGAGCGTGCGCTACAGCTGCTTGGTGTACATCGCCATGTCGAAGTAGTCGCGCCATGCGCTGATCTTGGCGCCGCTGACCTCGAACACGCCTGCCACCGGCAGCGAAATCGTCTTGCCGCCGCCCAAGTCGAAGACGTCGACGCGCTCGTTGAAGACGACGTTGCCGGCGCTGGCGCTGTTCAGCACTTTGAAATGAAGCGACTTGGCCATCGGCAGAAAGGTGTTGATGGCGGCGCGGATGGCGTCTTTGCCGCGGGCCGGTTCGAACGGGATGTTGTGATAGACGGCGTCGTCGGTGAAGAAGCCGAGCAGCTCGTCGATGTTCTTGCGCGGCCACGCGTTGCAGAATTCGGTCACGACTTTTTCAGCATCCGTAGCCATAGCGATTTCTCTCCTGGCGCGACCGCCTATTCGTTGTCGAGATAAAAACGGTCCTCGTCCTTGTTATAGCCGAACAGCTCGGCGAATCGCCCCCAGTTCACCATCGTGGAAAACTGGCGCTCGGGCTTTTCGCTCGGCAGCAGCATCGCGAGGTGGCCGAGCACGATTTCCTTGGTAACCGACTTGTCCTCCTGGCCATGGAGGAGGCGGATGAAGTAGCTGAAGAGGCTGTGTTGCTTCAACTGCCCGCGCACGAGCAGCTTGCGTTCGTTGACCTTCGCGTCGATAATTTGTTTTCCCAGCGGCTCGAGCACCACGTCGCCGGCCGGAGTTGAAACGAAGCCGAGGATTTCCGCGGCCTTCATTACCTTGAGCAGATCGCCGAATTTGAAATTCAGATCGCGCGCTATTTTGTAACCGTCCTCGCGCCCGCCGCGATCCTCCAGCAGTTCGAGCAAGCCGAAGACTAGGCTCAGCGCGCAATCGGGAAGCGGATGTATGGACCCCGCAACCATCAGCCGCGCTCCTCGATCAGCGAGAAGACCTTGTCGGTCAGCGCGTTGAATGCTTCAGCGCGCCGGTCGCGCGGTCTTGGCAATTCGACTTTGAGATCCTTGACGATACGTCCCGGGCTCGACGCCATCACGATTATGCGATCGGCCAGCTCGATTGCCTCCTCGATGATGTGCGTGACGAGCACTATATTTTTTACCGGCATGTCGGGCGCCTGCCAGATTTCGAGCATTTCCTCGCGCAGCGTGATCGCAGTCAGCGCATCCAGCGCGGAAAACGGCTCGTCCATCAGCAGCACCTTGGGCTCGACCGCCAGCGCGCGGGCGAATCCCACGCGCTGCTTCATTCCGCCCGACAGCTCGCGCGGGTAGGCCTCCTCGAAGCCGTCGAGTCCCACCTTATCGATATAGATTCCCGCGCGCTTTTCGCGCTCGGCCACCGGCAATCCCTGCGCTTCCAGGCCGAGCTCGACGTTGGCTTTGACCGACAGCCACGGCAGCAGCGCAAACGATTGGAACACCAGCGCGCATTCCAGATTAATCCCATCGACCTGCCGGCCCCGGTACAGCACCTGGCCCGATGTCATCGGCACGATCCCGTTGATGATCCGCAGCAGCGTTGACTTGCCGCATCCCGACGGCCCAACGATGGCCACGAACTCGCCCTCATCCACGTCGAAGCTGATGTCGTCGAGCACCTGCAGCATGCCCTTGGCATGCGCGAAATTTTTCGAGATGTGTTTGAGCTCAAGCAGGGCCATGGGTTAGCTGAGTCCGAATCGCACATAGTTATGGACGTGTTAGTAGTCCAGCCTGTATCGCTCCGTAGCCAGGTTGTACAACGGCCGCCACATCAGCCGGTTCAACAATAGCACTACCAGTATCATCGATAGGAGGCTCAGCAGGATCATCACCCCGTTGCCGGTCTTATAGGTGGCTGCGTCCAGCAGCGCGCCGATTCCCAGTACTTGATGGGTCTGATTATTGTACACGAAGTATTCGGACAGGATTAGCGCGTTCCATCCTCCACCCCACGCGGTGATGCTGCCGGTGATCAGCGACGGCGTCACTGCCGGGAGAATCAGCTTGCGCCATCGCGCGACGCGGGAGAGCCCGAACGCTCTCGCTGCTTCTTTCAAGTCCTCGGGCACCTGGTTTACGCCCGCGAGCAGATTGAAGAGCAGGTACCATTGCATCCCGGTCAGGATGAGCACGATCGACGCGACATTCATCCCGCCGGTAAACTCGATGAAGGCGGCAACGATGATCGGGAACAGCGCCGTCGCGGGCATCGAGCCGACAATTTCCGCGATCGGCGAGAGGATTCGGTTGAAGCGCGGACTCTCGCTGGCGGCCAGCGCGCACGGCACCGTCCATGCCAGCGAGATCGCGTAGGCGATCGTCATGCGAATCGTGGAGGCGACGATTGCGGCCGGAATCTGCTTCGCGTCCGACGGCCACGGATGCGAGAGCGTTCTGATCAGCGCGACAAAGCCGCGGGCCAACGCCCATGCGGTGAAGATCGCGATCGCGCCGATCACCAGCGTTCGCACGATCTGGCCGGCGCGCTTGCTTTGTTCCGGCGATAGCTGCGGCCCGCGCGGGATCGCGTTCAACGCGGTCGCGATCAGTCTCATCGGAGGCACCAGGATCGAGCGCAGCGCGCGCGTCACGGCCGGGCCGACGCCCGCGAGCGCGTCGAACATCCCCAGTGATTGCGCGGTGCCCGACGACGCCGCAAATTCGTAGCGAAACTTCTCCGCCCACGTCGAGAGCGGCTGCCAGACGATCATGTCCATCAACACGATGATCGCGAGCAAAGTGAGAAGTCCCGCGGCGAGATCGAAGTTGCGTCCTTTCTCGGAGGCCTCCCACAGAAAACTGCCCAACCCGGGCAGCCGGTAGGTGGCGGGACCGGCCGTGATGATTTCGCACGCGATCAGGAAGTACCATCCCGCGACCCACGACAGGATCGAGTTGTACACCAGCTTCGGCACGCTCGCCGGCATCAGCAGACGCTTGAACTTGAGCCATCCGCGCGCGCCGAACGACTCGAGCGCGTCCCGCGAGTCGTCGGGAATCGTTTTGACCGCTTCGTAAACGCCCAGCGCCATGTTCCACGCCTGGCTGGTGAAGATGAGAAAGATGGCGGCCATCTCGACGCCAAGCCGGCTGCCGTGCGCGAGCGCGACAAAGAAATAGACCGCGGCGGGGAAGAAACCGACCACCGGCACCGACTGCGCGATGTCGATGGCGGGTATCAGGATGCGCTCGTAGAGCCCGCCGCGCGCCGCCGCCATGCCGTAGATGATCGAAAAAATCAGCGCGATGATGTACGCGGCGAGCATCCGGTAAAACGAGCAGAACGCGTAATATGGCAGATGTTCGATCGTGACGGGGACGTTGTGCGCAATCAGATGTTGGGCGTGGCTGCGATACGCGAAGAACAGTGCGATAATCGCGGCAAGCGCGAGGAACGACAGCGATCCGTTGATCAAACGGCGCGTATTTATTTTAATCCCAAACATTTTCGCGTGACCCGAAACTCCCAGCATAGCCGCGCCGCCGTTGCGCTCAAGCGCAAACTGCATTTCGGACGCATTAATTTTCGCCGCGCCGGCGTTGACAGCGCGCTATCCAGGCAATACCGAAATCGCAAGAGCGCAAAATTATAATGGCGGGTACGGATAGAATTCCAGACGACCAGTGGCGCCTCGGCGATGAATCCATCGAGCGCGCCGAGCGTGAGCCTCGCCTTGTGCCGCTGACGACCGAGGCCGCCGTCAACCTGAGCCACGAACGGCTGACGCGAGCGGTTTACGTCGTCACGGCCGAGCATCTGGGATGGTACCTGATCGCCGTCTATGCGCTCGTCACGCGCGCGATCGCTCTGGGCGCCGGTCTTCACGCCTCGTGGGTCGCCATACTCCAGGGTTGGATCTTCGCGGCCGGCGCCACGGACGCCACCTCGCGAATTGTCGTGATGCTATCCGGTCTGCTGATCGTCGCCAGCGGATTTGCGATGCGCCCGTTCGTCGGGCGCGCGGGAGCGCTTGCCTTCGCCGCTTTGATCGCCATTTCGCCGAGCGTGACTTATTTTTCGCGCGGCGGTTCGACGCCGATCGCGTCGATTGCGTTCATGATGTTCGCGATCGCAATCGCCCAGAGTATGCGCCGACGGCCGGGCGTGATCCGCGCGGCCGGATTGGGCGTCGCGATCGCGCTGTGGCTCTCCGCGGATCCGATTGGCTACCTGACCGCAGCGGCGATGATCGTATCGCTGATTCTCGTCGGCGCGGGCTACGCCGTGCGACTCGATCATCGGCGCTTGCGCTTACGCGTATGGTGGGAGCGGCGTCGCGTGCTCGTGATCGTCGGCGCGATCGTCGCCGCCGGCCTGTGGTTGTTGCTCGCGACCGCTTTCTTCACCCGGTCTCTCGCGACAGTGGTTGAATACGATCTGCGCGCCGCATTTGTCCCGCCGTCGATTGCCTTCGGCCGCGCAGTTCGCAAATTGCTCCCGATCCTGGTGGCTTACGAATTCCTTCTCACGATTCTCGCGGTTGTTGGAGCGTTCGCGATCGTCTCGCGGCGTATCGCCGGCCGCTTTGCGGCGTGGTCGGTGGTGTGGGCGATCGTCAGCCTGGTGATGCTTGCGACGGTGGGCGCAAATCGATCGGATGCGGTGCTCGCGATTCTTCTGCCGTTGACCATCCTCGCTGCCTGCGGATTGGATTGGATGCATCAGTCGGAGCGATGGTACTCGATTCGTTATGCGATTGCGGCGGGCGTCGCGCTCACGCTCTACGTTCAGCTCACCGCCAATTTTGTTTATCCTGCCCCCGACACCAGTGAGGCACCGTGGCGTCGGCACGCGCTGTTGTTCTGGTCCGAACCGACGACATCGATTCAGACGGTCAGGGAATGTCGGCGGGCGAGCAACGCGGTTTCACCGGCCGGCGCGAGCGCGATGATCCCCGACGACAACCAAACGCCGCAGTTGCGATGGTATCTACGCGATTTTGCGCTGTCGGATTCGCCCGCGGATGCGAGCATTGTCGTGACAATCGGCAAGACGCAAAGCGGCGTGCTCGCCGGCAACCCTGACGCACCGGATTTTGGATTCGAGGAGTGGTGGACGCCGGATTTCGGCACACTGACGATCGCCGGCGCGATCCGTTATTTGCTCACGCAACGCGCGTGGAGCGACGTCGAGATACGCGACCTCGAGATCGCGATACCACGGCCCGACCGCACGCCGTTGCGCTGACTTCGCGAATTCTTCGCCCCGTCGATTTCCGCGCGCGGGCGCTCCAGATTTGCGCGCGGCCCGAAGCTTTGCGATAAACTGCACAGACCGCGTATCGCGCCACGCAACTTCCCGTGTTAGTTGCTCGCGCGTACTCGGATCCCGTCCAATTCAAGGAGCACTGATGGACTCTGTGGTGAAATTCCTCCAACCCTGGCAACTGCATCCTGTCGTCGATCATTTCACGGTCGCGCTGCTGATAGTCGCCGTGCTGATCGATCTTGTCGCCAGCGCCGCTCCCACTCGCATCTGGCTTCAGTACACTGCCCTGTTGCTGATCGTCCTGGGCGCGCTCGCGGCCGGCGCTTCGTACTTCACCGGCGGCATGGAGGCCGAGCGCATCTGGAACGCGCTGGGCCAGCCGGCCAAGGATATCTTGAATAGGCACGGGGAGCTGGGCGAGTATCTCGCGATTACCTTCGGCATCCTCGCGGTGTGGCGAATCCTGATTCAGGGATTCGGCTTCATGGCGGGATCGCGCGCGATCTATCTTATCGTCGCCTTCGTGGCGATTGTTGTATTGGGTTATCAGGCGCATCTCGGCGGTGTGCTCGTGTACGATTACGGCGCAGGCACGGCTCTGATGGCGGCCGCTCCAGTTCCGTCGCAAGCCGCGAGTCCTTGGCCGTCGCCCACTTCCTCGGGAGCGATTCCGATGGTGTCCGTGCCGACCCCGCTGCCGACACCGACCGCGCCGCTGCCGACCTCGACCGCGCCGCTGCCGACCTCGACCGCGCCGCCGGCGATTCCCACCGCGTCAGCATCCAAACCGATGGATTCGCCACAGCCGGCCAACACGCCGGCCCTGAGCCCGACCGCTCAGCCCTCGGCCGCGCCGAGCGACGGCGTAAAGATGTGATAAAATCGGAGCAAGCAGAAGGTTCGAGATGACGCGGCGAATGATTGGCAAGGTCAGTGCGCTCGCGCGCTACCCGGTTAAGTCGATGCTCGGTGAGCAACTCGACGAGCTTCATTTCACCGAGCGCGGCGCGGTCGGCGATCGCGCGTACGCGCTCAGAGAACTGGTGACGCGGCACATCGCCAGCGCCAAGAAGTTCCCGCGGCTTTTCGAATTTCGGGCGTCCTGCGACCGCGCGCCCGCGTCGGGAGGCGTCCCGCCCGTGACAATCGAGTTGCCCGGCGGGCGGATGATTCACGACGAGGACGCAGACGCATCCGAACTGATTTCCGCGGCGCTCGGCCGGATAGTCAGCCTCGAGCGCGCCACCACCGCGCGCGGCGAACTCGCCGGAGTCGACCCGGCGACCCTTTTCGCCGACGTGCCGGTCGATAAAGTTTTTCCCGGGCTTACCGCCGCGATGCTACCCGACTATTTCGCACTCGAGAAGGAAAGTTTTTTCGACTCCGCGGTAATGCACGTGATCGCCAGTGGCACGCTGCGGCATATGGCGAAACTCGCTGCGCCCGGCTCGGTTTTCGATCCACGCCGCTTCCGTCCGAATATTTTCGTCGACACCGGCGAGCGCGACGACACTTTCATCGAGGACGAGTGGCTAGGCGGTACGCTCGAAGTCGGCGACAGCGTGAAGATTGTCGCGATGCGGCCCGCGCTGCGCTGCGTGATGACGACGCATCCGCAGCAAGACCTCCCGCGCGACTATACGATCCTGCGCACCGCCGCGTTCCATCATCAGGCCAACGTCGGCGTATTCGCGTCGATCGGCGCGCCGGGCCGGGTTCGCGTCGGCGATCCGGTGTACCTGGATCAATAATTCCTCTGACACCCGTTGTCGCGTTGTGGAAACAATCCCGCGTGGCCTCTTGCGGGATCCGATCCGCGGGGAAGACGATAGTCTTGTGGCGCGGCATCGAGTCCCGCCGCGTCGATGCCAGCTTTTCGTGAAATCATAATCTCGGAGCGCGCCGCCGGCCGCATCGCCGCCGCCCGCGCGTGGCTGGAGTCGCAGCCATCTGCCCGCGAAGTTCTCGTGATCGCGTCGGTCAAGGAAGCCGCCGACGACCTGGTGCGCGCGTTCGCGGTTTCGCGCGGTGCGATGCTCGGGGTGCATCGCTTGACGCTCAACCGGCTGGTCGGGTTGCTTGCCGCCGAGGAGCTGGCGCATGCCGATCTCGCGCCCGCGGACGGACTCGCGGCCGAGGCGGTGGCAGCGCGCGCGGTCTTCCGCCTGTTGCCGTCGGGAGCGCTGGCGCATTTCGAACCGGTGTTGAATCGTCCCGGTTTTTCACGCGCGCTCGCGCGGACGCTGATCGAGCTTCGATGGAACGACATCGCCGTTGACGAGTTGCGTGCGCTCGGCGGCGCGGGTGAGGCGATCGCCGCGACGTTGGCGCAATTCGACGCGGAGTTGGCCGATGCCAAACTGATCGATCGCGCCGGGATGCTGAAAGTCGCGACTCGCGCCGTGCTCGCCAGTCAGCCGCCGCGCTTCGTTGGACTGCCGGTTCTGCTGCTCGATCCAGCTGTGGACAGCGCGCTCGACCGCGACTTTATTGCGGCCCTTGCCGCACGTTCGCCGTCAATTCTCGCGACGATTCCCGCCGGTGACTCGCCCGTTCAAATGCTCCTTGAAGATGCGCTCGGCGTGCGCGCAACTGCATTGTCGCCGCCCGCGAATGAAAGCATCGCGCCCTCGCTCGAGCGTCTGCAGGCGCATTTGTTCGCTGACACCGCACCGCCCGAGCGCGACGTGGACGAAACCGTGACGGTGGTTTCGGCCCCGGGCGAGATGCACGAGTGTGTCGAGATCGCGCGGCGAATCGCCGCCGAGGCGCGCCACGGCGTGCCGTTCGATCAAGTCGCCGTACTGCTGCATGACCCGGTCCGCTACGCGCCGTACTTGCAGGAAGCGCTCGCCCGCGCGGGCATCCCGGCTTACTTCGCGCGAGGTACGCGGCGGCCTGAGCCGGGAGGACGCGCCCTGCTCGCGCTGCTCGCGTGCGCCGCGGAAAATCTTTCGGCGCGCCGTTTCGCGGAATATCTCTCGCTGGCCCAGGTGCCCGACCCCGGCAGCTCGCGTGAGGATGAGCCGACGATCGGCGCGGACGCGGAACTCGCACCCGCCTCGCTGGAGTCGGATCTTGAAGTCGAAGGTGCCGCTACTTTAGTTGACAACATCGACGCCTCCGATCCCGTTCCGGTCATCGATGGAACGGCGCGGGCGCCGTGGCGATGGGAACGGCTGCTGGTCGACGCGGCGGTGATCGGCAGCGCGCAGAGATGGAAGAAGCGGCTGGCGGGGTTGGGTAACGAGCTTAGGGCGCGGCGCGCGGAGATTGCCGACGACGACGCGCGCGCGGTGGGTCTGGAGCGGCGAATTCTCGACCTCGCGCATCTGGGCGAGGTCGCGATGCCGATTCTTTCGATGCTCGACGCGGCGCCGCGCGATGCGACTTGGGGCGACTGGCTCAAATTTCTTCGCGAGCTGGTTGACCTGGCGATTCGCGATCGCGAACCGGTTCTCGCCGCGCTGGCGGAGCTTGAACCGATGGCGCCGGTCGGTCCGGTCGGACTCGACGAGGTGCGTTTGGTGCTGAACGATCGGCTCGGGCGGCTGGAAGCTCCGCGGCGCGTTCGCCGCTATGGCGCGGTGTTTGTCGCGCCGCCCAATCGCGCGCGCGGCATGGAGTTCGACGTCGTCATCGTCCCGGGTCTTGCCGAGCGCATGTTTCCGCGCAAGCTGACCGAAGATCCGATCCTTTCCGATTCAGCGCGTGCGCGGCTGAGTCCGCATCTCGCGCGCAATGAGCAGCGGCGCGACGCGGAGCGGCTCGCATTGAGAATTGCGGCGGGCGCGGCGCGCGAGCGCGCGATGTTTTCCTATCCGCGGGTCGATCTTGACCAGGGCCGTCCGCGGGTGCCGTCGTTCTACGCGCTTGAAATTCTGCGCGCTGCGGAGGGCCGCCTGCCCGGCTTCGATGAGCTGGCGAATCGCACGGCGTCGGTGCCGACGCGGCTTTCATGGCCGGCGCCGGCAAATCCCGCCGACGCGATCGATGACGCGGAATTCGATCTGGCGGTGCTGGACAAACTGGTGGACGCCGATCCGGATACGACGATCGGCGCTGCGAACTACCTGCTCGGCGCCAACGCGCATCTCGGGCGGGCGCTGCGCGCGCGGGCGCGGCGCTGGCTCAAGCGATGGACGCCGGCGGACGGGCTGGTCGATCCGGACGCGGCGGCGCTGGCGGCGCTCGGCAAGCATCAGTTGTCCGCGCGTTCATACTCGCCGACCGCGCTGCAGAATTTCGCGGCATGCCCGTATCGTTTTTTTCTCCAGGCGGTCCATCGGCTGGAGCCGCGGGAGGAACCCGAGGCGATCGAGACGCTCGATCCGCTCACCCGCGGCAGTCTGTTTGCGGAGGTCCAATACGAAATCCTGACGGCGCTCAGAGAGCTCGACGTGCTGCCGGTCACGCCGGAAGACCTCGAGGACGCGTCCGCGCTGCTCGACGAGCGGCTCGACGAGGTCGCCGCGCGATGGCATGACGAGCTTGCGCCGGCGATCGAGCGCGTGTGGCGCGACGGAATCGACGGTGTCCGCGCCGACTTGCGCGAATGGATGCGGCGCGCGGCCGAGGATCCGGAACACTGGCGGCCCGAATGGTTCGAACTCGGCTTCGGGTTGAGCGATCGCGCGCAGGCGGACCCGCATAGCTCGGCGGATCCGGTCGCAATCGAGGGCGGGCTGAGCCTGCGCGGGTCGATCGACCTGCTCGAGCGCCACCCGGACGGGCGAATTCGCGTGACCGATCACAAGACCGGGAAAGTGCGCGCCGCCAAGGACTTCGTAATCGGCGGCGGCAAGACGCTGCAGCCGGTTTTATATGCGCTCGCGGCCGAACGCGTGCTGGGCGCGCCGATTTACGCCGGGCGGCTTTACTACTGCACCGCGACCGGCGGCTACGAGGAGCGAGTGGTTGAAATCAACGACGAGGCGCGGCGCTCGGCGCGCGAATTCGTCTCGATCATCAAAAAATCGCTGGAGGAGGGGTTTTTGCCGGCCGCACCGGACGATCGCGAATGCGAATGGTGCGACTACAAGCGCGTGTGCGGCCCGTACGAGGAGCGGCGCTCCCGACTCAAACCGAAAGCGCGGCTTAAACCGCTTCACCGGCTGCGCGAGATGCGCTAACCCCATGGCCGATACCATCATAGCCGACCAGGCGGTGCGCGATCGGATTCGCGACGACCTCGGCGTCACGCTCCTAATCGAGGCCGCCGCCGGCACCGGCAAGACCACGGCGCTGGTGAATCGAATCGTGTCGGTGATCGGGTCGGGGCGCGGCGAGCTGGCGCGGATCGTCGCGGTGACGTTCACCGAGAAGGCCGCCGGCGAGCTGAAGCTGCGGCTGCGCGGCGAAATCGAACGCGCGCGCCATAATACCGAACTTTTGAGCGATGCGCGGTCGCGCTTCGACGAGGCGCTCAAGCAACTGGAAGAAGCACGCATCGGAACGATTCATTCGTTTTGCGCCGACCTGCTGCGGGAGCGGCCGGTGGAAGCGCGGGTCGATCCGATGTTCGAAGTCGCGCCCGAGGACGTTGCGGGCGAGATGTTCGACGCCGCGTTCGAACGATGGTTCGAGCGGGTGCTGGACAATCCGGGCGAGGGGATGCGCCGCCTGCTGCGGCGGCGCGATCTGTCGGAGCGCACGGGGCCGCGCGCGATCGCGCGCCGCGGGGCGCTCGAGCTGCTGAACTGGCGCGACTTCGATTCCCCATGGCAGCATTCGGCGCTCGCGCGTGACGCCGAGATCGACGCGATCATCGCGCAGCTCGAAGCGCTGGGCAAACTTTCCGAACTCGGCGAGCCCGACGACTGGCTGGCCAGGGGCCTCGACGCGATCGCGCGGCCGGTTGCCGAGGCGACGCGGCTGGAGGCGGTGCGCGGACGCGACTACGACGCGCTCGAGTCGGTGTTGATCGCGCTATCCAGCGGGCGGCGCTGGGACTGGAAGGGATACGGCGGCGACTTTGGCGAGGCGAAGCGCGAGGAAGTTTTTCGGCGGCGGGCGGAGCTGCGCGAGCGCCTCAAGAAGTTTCGCGACGATGCGGGTGCGAATCTCGCGCCTATCCTGCGCGACGAGCTGTGGCCTATCGTCGCTATTTACGAAGACCTGAAGCGCCGCGCGGGGCGGCTGGACTTCCTGGACCTGCTGCTGGTCGCACGCAACCTGGTCCGCGACGACCCGGCGGTGCGCGCCGAGCTGCAAAATCGCTTCACCCATATTTTCATCGATGAATTCCAGGATACCGATCCGCTGCAGGCAGAAATCCTGCTGCTGCTGTCGTCGGCCGATCCTGCCGAGACCAACTGGCTGAAGGTCAAGCCAATCGCCGGGAAACTATTTATCGTCGGCGATCCAAAACAATCGATTTACCGTTTCCGCCGCGCCGACGTTTCGCTCTACCAGGGCGTCAAACAATTGATCCTGATGCATGGCGCGGAGCTCGAATATCTGACCGTGAGCTTTCGCGGGACTCCATCGATTCAAACCATGGTCAATGCCGCGTTCGCGCCGCTGATGAGCAAGGAATCAGGCACGCAGCCGGTGTATGCGCCGTTGATGCCGTATCGCACCGAGCCGGGGACCCAGCCCTCGATCGTCGTGTTGCCGGTGCCGGAACCGTACGGCGACTACGGCCGGGTGGTCGATTGGAAAATCGAGGAGTCGATTCCCGAGGCGATTGCCGCGTACGCGCGATGGCTGGTTTACGAAAGCGGATGGACGGTGACCGAGCGCGAGGCGCCCGAAGTGCGCGTGCCGATTCGTCCGCGGCATATATGCATCCTGTTTCGCCGCATGAATTCGTTCGGGCGCGATGTAACCAGGCCATACTTGCGCGCGCTCGAAGCGCGCCATCTCCCGCACGTCCTGGTCAAGGGCGGGTCCTTCAACGAGCGCGAAGAAGTGATCGCGATCCGCAATCTCCTCGGCGCAATCGAGCGGCCCGACGACGAGTTGACGGTGTTCGCGGCCCTGCGCGGCCCGGTGTTCGCGCTGACGGATGCGGCGCTGCTCGAATTCCGCATGACGCAGGGCAGGCTGCATCCGTTTGCCAAGCTGCCCGACGATATCCCCGACAGTCTCAAGGAAGTGAAGGGCGCGCTCGACGTGCTCAAGGGATTGCATCGTGGGCGTAATCGAAGGCCGATTGCGGAGACGATCTCAACGCTGCTGGCGATGACTCGCGCGCATGCGGGAATCGCGATTTGGCCGACCGGTGAGCAGGCGCTGGCGAATATCATGCGAATCATGGACCAGGCGCGGCGTTACGAAGCGCGCGGCGGGATGACCTCGTTTCGGGCTTTCGTCGATGCGCTCGAAGCGCGCGCCGAACGCGACGAGGCGAGCGAGACGCCGATCGTCGAGGAAGGCACCGAGGGCGTCCGGATAATGACGGTGCATCGCGCAAAGGGCCTCGAATTTCCGATCGTCATCCTGGCCGATATCACCTGCAACGAAACTCGCGCCGACGCGTCGCGATATATCGAGCCCGCGGCAAAGCTGGCCGCGATGGAGCTTGCGGGATGCGCACCGCGCGAACTGCAGGAGCATGCGGCGAAAGAGCATGAGCGCGACGAAGAGGAAGCAATCCGCCTGCTCTACGTGGCTGCCACTCGCGCGCGCGATCTAATCGTGGTGCCGGCGGTCGGCGACGAAGAGTCCGACGGCTGGCTCTCGCGACTCAATCCCGTCGTCTATCCGGCCCAGGCAGATCGGCGCGCGCCGGCGTCGTCGAATCCGCCGGGATGCCCCGAATTCGGCGACGACAGTATCCTGACCCGCCCCGCCAAAGCGCCGGGCAAAATGAAATCGGTGGCGCCGGGATTACATCGCGCGCAGCACGGAGCGCATCGGATAGTTTGGTGGGATCCGCGGCTGCTGATCCTGAACGTCGAAGAAAAGATGGGGCTTCGGCAGGACAAGCTGCTGCAGGCCGACGAAAATAAACTCGTATCAGATCGCGGGATCAAGCTGCGCGAACAATGGAGCGCGAACCGGGCGGCGATGCTCGCGGCGGGAATGGCGCCGAGGATGAACGTCGCAACAGCGACCGAGCTGGCGCTCGCATCGCCGGCCGCCGGACCGAAGCATCCGGAAGCGATCGCGATCGAAGAGACGAGTCGCGATCCCGGCCGGCCGCATGGCAAGCGATTCGGCACCCTCGTGCATCTTACGATGCTGCGTGCGCCGCTCGACGCGGACGCGCCCGAGATCGGCAAGATCGCGGCGGGCGCGGCCAAGATGATCGGCGCGCCGCACGATGAGGTCGCCGCCGCGGTGAATTGCGTAAAGGCCGCGCTCAAGTCTCCGCTGATGCGTCGCGCGAAAGCCGCAGACACGGTAATGCGTGAATGTCCGCTGATGATCCGGCTCGAAGACGGCACCGCAGTCGAAGGGGTCGCGGATCTCGCGTTCGCCGAGAATGGCAGCATCGGCGCCGTCTGGACGGTGGTCGATTTCAAGACGGATGTAGATGTAGCGACGCGGCTCGACGAATATCGCGCGCAGATCAGGTTCTACGTGCGGGCGGTCAGGGAGAGCACGGGGCGGCCTGCCAGCGGCGCGATCTTGTGGATCTGAATGTGAAACCCGCCTGGGTTTCACACTTCCTTGGGCAGGGCTGAGCCCTGCACCCAGTATTAAGGCCGCCCGCCGTTGGCGGGCGCGGCCACTGCCGCAGGATGCGGGACTTCGTCCCGGTTAGAAGGGGGTAAGGGGGAAGAAATGCGGCTGCTTTTTGTGTCATCCTGAGCGCAGCGAAGGAACCCGGATCCGGGGTCCCTCGGCTGCGCAGACTCCGCTCGGGATGACACAAGGCGGATCGGACGATTTTGCACAATCGCGAAATACTGGTGGTCGGATACGGGTCGTTGCTTAGCGGCTATGGGTTGCTGGCCGAGCGGCGCGGCGGCGCGAGCCGGCTGGTGGCGCGTGACGCGGCTCCGGTTTCGATCAGAAATGCGCGGCGTGGATTGGCCAAGCCTTCGAGCCATGGCAGCTACCTGGCGATGGATATCGAGCCCGTCGATCGCCACCTGCCACTTGGCGCATCGACCGCGGCGGACCTCCCCGGCGGCGGGATCGGCGGGCTGCTGCTGACGTTCGATCGCGAATCCGCGCCGACGATCGCGCGGCGCGAGGACTACGATGCATATGCGTTCGAGCGGTTGATCGGATTTGCGGAGCGGGTGGGCAAACCGCTCGGCGAGTACCTGATGAAGATCGCGAGCGGGACGAATTTCGACCCGCTCACATACCGGATGGCGCTGCGCTCGATGCTCGACTACACGTCGCGGGGATATATTTTCCATCCGATCGAAATCGACGACGGCCGGGTCGCGATAATTGCGATCGGTTCGGGATTCGAAGGCAGCGGAGACCCGAGGATTGTCTCGCGACGCCAGGAATTCGGGATGGACCGGCTGCTGTCGCTCGAGGAGTCGGTGCGAGTCAAAATTCCCGGTTTCGATCGCGCGGGACAGATAGGATACTGCGCGGAGTGTATGCTCGGCGGATTGCATGGGCTGGACGTAGCCGACCTGGCGCCGCGATTCGATCCGGATGCGCAATTGGTGCGCGAGCTCGCAGCGCATCTCGGGCCGATCGCCGCCGGCGAGCGCGACCGGTTTATCGAGGCGACCTCGATCGACGCGGCGCGGTACGGCGAGCGGTTTTCGTCCTTATCGCGGCGCACGCCGAGCTTGACGGCAATCCTGGAGCTGGCCGGCATTGTGTAGTGACGGAGACGCGCCGATGGCATCGAAAGCGACTTTTTCAATTCATGTAGCCAAAGAGAATCTGAAATTTTCGGCCGCGCATTTTATCGCCTACCCGGGGTTTCGCGAACCGCTGCATGGCCATAACTACCAGGTCGGCGTGTACGTCGAGGGGCGGCTGGCGAAGACCGGCTACGTGATCGATTTCGGGCTGATCAAAAAGCTCACCAAGGAGATCGTCGATCGGCTCGACGAGCGCACGATCGTTCCGGCCCACAGCGATTGCCTGACGGTTGAAGGACCCAGGGACGGGGTGGTGCGAATCCGCTACGAGAACGACGAGTTCGTGCTGCCGGCGGCCGACGTGTGTATCGTGCCTATCGTGCATAGCTCGGCGGAGGAACTCGCGCGCTACATTTGGGAGGAGTTGGCGAAGCTGCTGGGCGCGCGCGGTGCGCTGAAACTGGTGACGACGATGGAAATCTCGGTGGCCGAGGGACCGGGTCAATCGGCGCACTATCGCAACTCGACGGGCGGCATCTAATCGCGTTCTCCCCGTAACAATTTCCGCGATTTACCGCGTCTAACCTGTTCACTGGCAGTCATCGTCCTGTCAACCGCGCGCGCGGCGTGAGACCATTTTGAAAGCAAGCGGCAATTTTTCGTCGCCGGTTACGGAGCAGGACAGGGGTGGCATTTCAAGCGAAATTCGCGGAGCCGGCGACGCCTTTTGCGGTCGAGCGGGTATTGATCGGAGCGCATCCGGTGATCGTGAAATTGCGCGCGTTGATCGAGCGCGTCGCGCCGACCGAGGCGACTGTGCTGATCACGGGCGAGAGCGGCACCGGCAAGGAAGTGGTTGCGCATGCGATTCATACGCTGTCGCCGCGCAGCCATCAGCCGTTCGTGCCGGTGAACTGCGCAGCGATTCCGCACGACCTGCTCGAGTCCGAGATGTTCGGCCATGAGCGGGGCGCATTCACGGGCGCCGCAGGATCGCGTCTGGGGCTGCTGACGACGGCGGATCGCGGCACGATCTTCCTCGATGAAATCGGCGCGATGCCCTACGGGTTGCAGGCGAAACTTCTGCGCGTGCTCGAAGACGGCGTGGTGCGGCCGGTTGGCTCGGACCGGGCGACGCGGGTCAATGTGCGCGTGATCGCGGCGAGCAACATCGATCTGGCCGAGGCGGTGGCGAAGGGCGCGTTTCGCGAGGATCTTTTCTATCGTCTGCAGGTGCTGCCGATCGTGATTGTGCCGGTGCGCGATCGGCGTTCGGATATCCCGCTGCTCACGGAACACTTTCTCGAGCGCATCCGCGATCGCCCTCCCGGGCGCGAAATCGCAATCAGCCGGGAAGCGATGGTGGCGCTATGGTCGTACGATTGGCCGGGCAATGTGCGCGAGATCGAGAATATGGTCGAGCGGCTGGCGATCCTGTGCGAGGGCTCGATTATCGACCCGTCGATTCTGCCGGAGAACCTGGTGGCAGGCGCGCGGCCCGCGACGGCTCCGATCGCGGTCAAGCTCAGTGACGGCAGAGTGAACCTGAACGACTTGGTACGGGAATTGGAAGGTAGGTTGATAAACGATGCGCTCAAGCAAACCGGAGGGAACAAACA
Organism: Deltaproteobacteria bacterium; assembly: GCA_003135135.1. GTDB lineage: Bacteria > Desulfobacterota > Binatia > Binatales > Binataceae > Binatus. Next base: position 97,148 of record PLDK01000051.1, on the reverse strand, counting down.
GGCGGCGGCGCGGCTGCTGGGACTCAAGCGGACTACATTTTCCGCGAAGCTGAGGCGCTGCGGTGTAATCGTTCCGGCGTCTTTGGACGACCGTGAGGAAGGCTGGACGAGCAAGGAGTCGTATGGATGACGCAAACAGAGTGCCTCAGATAATGGTGGTGGACGACGATGAAGACACCGTCACAATCCTTGCCCACCATTTGCGGCGCGAAGGCTTTGTCCCGATACAGGCCAACTCCGGAGCACAGTGTCTCAAACTGGTTCATGAAAACGAAGTTGACGTAATTCTGCTCGACCTGATGATGCCTGAAATGGACGGCTTCGAAGTCGTGAAGGCGCTTCGGGACAATCCCGAGACCGCCGAAATCCCAATCATCATGATTACCGCGCGCGACGATTTGGACGCGCGGGCCGAGGGAATGCGCCTGGGGGTCAGCGACTTTCTGGCCAAGCCGGTATTCCGGCGCCAGCTCGCCAGCCGCGTCCGTGCACAGCTCCAGGTGGTCCAGACGGCGCGCAACGCGACCGCGGCAATGGATCGCCTCGAGGCGGTGAGGAATCGGTTGCATCATTAGGCTGGCTGGCGAGATCGATCGAGGGCCGGGCCCGCGATTCGACCATCCCGTCCTGCCGCAGTGCGCGGGCTGCACGCGAGCGCATTGCGATCCCCTTACGCGTTCGACTACAAATTAGTGGGCAAGGATCGCTGCCAAGATCATCGTTCGAGATGGCAAGGAGGAATTCGCGATGAACGGTGAGAGCCGAAAGCCGCAAGCTAACGTTATTGCGGCGCTGACTTACCTGCTGGGCTTCGTCACCGGCCTGATTTTTCTTTATCTTGAACCGTACAATCAGGACGAGTTCGTCCGCTTTCACGCGCGTCAGTCGATTGGCTTCTCGGTTGCATGGTTGGCCATCGGCGTCGTGTTCGGCGTATTTATCGCGGTGCTGCCCCATGGATTGGGGGCGCTGCTTAATTTTCTTCTGACGCTAATCGACATCGCACTCGCGGTGTTCTGGGTTTTCCTCATGTACAAGGCCTACAACGGCGAGCGCTACCGGATTCCCGAGCTGGCCGACATCGTCGATAGCATCGCGGGAATTCCGAACGCATAGCATCGCGCTCACGGCGCGGCCAATTTCCGAAATCTACTTATCCGGGGGCGTGGCGCCGGCGGCCTTTTCACCGGCCGCGGCGTCGTCGGGCGTATCGCCGGCCGGCTGATCGGTCCCGTTTTCGTTGTCGGCCGTCGCAGGCGCTGGAAGCTGCGACTCGATGTTCGCGGTTCCCTGCGGCGCCATGCGCAAGCTCGGCTCGCGCTTAATCGCGTCGAGCACGCGGCGCGAAATTTCGTCGGTGATTTGCGGCGCGGAGTAAGTTTCGGCGGGATAGCGAATGACTATTTCCAGGCCCGCCTTGCTCAGATGCAGGCGGCTCTGGGGCTTGGGCGTCTCGAGCACGATGTTGAGGTCGCGCTCCAGATGCCGATAGTCGCGCATCACGCGGTCGCGATAGCGTGCGAACACTTCATCGACAACCTCGAGCAGGCGTTTCTCGGCCAGCCGGTAGTCGACGTCGGGGGCGAGCGTGAGCCGCACCTCGCTCCATACGAAGCTGGTGCCGGGCGCCTGTTTGAAGAAGTTGCCCGACGGTTGAAACACGATCGCGTTGGAGAACACCGCCACGCGGCCGGTGGGCTCGCGATGCGTCCCGGTGCCGGTGAGCTCCATCAGCGAAAGTTTCACCAGCCCGATATCGATCACGTCGCCGGTTACGCCGCCGATTTGGACGCGGTCGCCGGCCTTGATTCCGAATCGCCCGATTAGAAAGAAGTAGCCGGCGATCGACAAAATCACATTCTGCAGCGCGATGGCGATACCGGCGGCGGCAAATCCCACTATGGTGGCGGCCGATCCGATCTCGCTGGCGAAATTGATCAGCACGACGATCAGGACGATCAGCCCGAGCACGAGACGGCGCGCCGCCATCACCTGCCCGCGGCGGCGAACGTCGGTCACGTAGCGATTGGTGATCCATCGCCACGCCATCGCACCGAGAAAGATCAGCGCGAAAGCGACGCCCAGCCCGATCATGCGGATGACGAGGCTTCTGAATTCCTTGTTCCAGCGCTGTTCGATCGCGGCGTGCCACCTGCCGACATTGTTGGTGTAAATCCCCAGCAGCGCGATCTGGCTGTTGAGCGGCAGCGCGGCGTCTCTTGCGAGTTGGTACTCTTCGAGCAAGCTCTCGAATGATTTCGTGCGGTCTTTGAGTGTTCCGATGTCGGCGGCGCCGGTGCCCTGCGAGAGTGTGTTTGCGCGCGCGTTGATGCCTGCGATCAAGTTGATGATCGACTGGCGGACACCGGTGGCGCGGGCGGCCAGCGCTTGTGCGAGCGCGCTGTTCTGATCGAGGGCGTCGAGTTTGTTGCTGAGCGCGATCAGTTCGGTGATGACGCCGAAGAGCCCGGTGGGCTCGGCGCTCGCCACGAAGGTGCTCTCGGCCGGGAGGACCGGCGGCCGTTTGGCGTTGCTATCGGAAATCGAATGCTCGAGCTCGTCAATTTGAGCGGCCAGTCCGCCGCTCTGATCGGACGACGAGCTGCCGCTTTTGAACTGCGCGAGCGCCTTGAGCGTATTGACGCGCTCCTGTTTGAGATCGAGTTCGCTCTGCGATTCTTGAATCTCGGATGCGATCGCCGCGCGCTGGCGCGCGGGCGCTTTCGCCAGCCGCGCCTGCAAATCCTGGATGCGCGCGCGGAGCGCGTCCGCGGCGGCGTCGAGCGCCTTGTAAGTTTGCATGATGCTGCCCAGCCCGGCAGCGTCCGCCGATGAACCGGCAGACCCGGCGGCGGCGCCGGCGTTTGGGTTGATCCTGGCAATGAACTTCGCTTGCTTGTGCGCGTAGTCGAAGGCCAGCCGCATGACTTCGCCGGCTACCTGGCGGTCATCGGTGAAAAAAAGTGTTTCGTCAGGATCGCGCACCAGCTGCGCTTCGACGCCCAGATGCTCGTACCACTTGATCACGTCGCTCAGATACGAAATCACGGTCTGCGCGTCGGGAGGCGTCGCGGCCGTCGAGGTGTTGAGTGATGCGGGACTCGATGCGGCCGCGGGCTGGGGCGCGGCGGTTGCCAGGACGGTCGGCGGCGCCGATGCGGCTTGCAAGCCGGTCGCGGGCCCCGGACTCTGGGCGAATGCGGGCGCGCTAGTCGCGCCGGGAATTCCCGCAATCGCGATCGAAAGTGCAATCGCGAACGCGCCTGCAATTCGAAGGCGCATGCCGGCTGATGGAATCGAAGTTTTACCAGCGTGGGGACGCATCGCGATTAATCCGGACCCGGCCTGCGCACGCCGGCGCCGAGTCAAGAAGAACCCTACCACTGAGGAGCGAAGAAATCCTGACTCGGATGCAAGGGCCAGCCCCGGCTAGGCGACGGGGGCGGCGCCGCGCTCGGGCGCGAGATCTGCGTAGCGCGCGGGAGGCGTCCATGGCGTGTCGAGCGCGTCGAACTCACGCATCAGCGCGTCGAGGTCTTTGACGTTGGCGGTTTTCCGGATCAAATCACGGACCATCATGGGCCGCTCGTTGAGCCGGTGACGAAGCATCGCGCGAATCGCGCGCTCCGCCAGGTCGTTGACGACCTTGCGGCCGGATACGGGCTTGCCGTCCAGCGTGAGAAGCGTGCGCGCCTGAATTTCAGAGAGCGCGGTGCGCAGGTACTCGACGTGCGGCGATTCGTCGGCGCGGATGAAGCGCACGAGGTTGGCGGCGTCAATCGGCGCGTCGGAAACTTCGGGGTCGGACAGGATTTCCTCGGCCCACGCGAACGTCGAGGTGGCAAAGACCTCGATCGCGAGCACGTTGGCCATGAAGCGAATCAGTCGCTCCACAGGCTCGCCAAGCTCCGGGAAAAGGGCGGCAGGCCGGCCGGTTCCGCGCTGTCCGATGAGGCTCGTGTAAATTTCAGGTGAGATCGCGGGATTGGACAGCGCCGCGTCGCGGGCCGCGTCCCACATCTGACGATGGCCGCCCTCTTCGGTCCATCCCGCTTCGTCGCGCGCGTGCGCTTCGAACAGGCCGCCCGCCAGGTGCGCCAGCGCGGTGCCTGCGGTGTCCTCGCGGATGAAGGTGGCGAGGGGAGGCACGGGCAGGTCGCGAATCATCGCGCCGAAGCCCTCGACGATTGCGATTTCGGACAGCCATCGCACCATCGGCTCGCGCACGCCCGAGCGCAGGAGAAATTTCACCTGCGCGACATTGGGCGCCTGCGGCGAGATGGTGTCGGCGGGAATCTCGAAAAGGGGCGTTCCCCAGATCGCGACGTGGCGCTCCTGCCACGCCTTGATCGCGGGCACGCGGAACGCAGTCCGCGGGGAGCGGTAGTGGCCGTCGGCGTCGAAGCCGCCGTGGCATTTCACGCCCTTGACGATCAGCGGCTCGCGAGTCGGGACGTTGGCGAGAAGTTCTTCGGTCGAGAAGTTCAGTTGCGATTGATGAGCCATCAAGGTCACCTGGATTCCCGCATTGATGCGCTGCCGCGAGCGTTCAGGAGGCGCGCAACCATTAACCTAACATACGTAAGGGTCTCCGAATGAGTCAACGAGCGCTGAGGATTAGGTAGAGCGGTTGGGTGGGGGAAGGTGAAACTTAATTTTAGTGAAACCCGCCGTGGGTTTCACGCTTCCTTGGGCAGGGGTCACCCCTGCACCTTAGTGAAGAGAAAGATGCGGGCTTCGTCCTGTTAGAAGTGTGAGTGAGGAGAGAGGAGAAATCCTTGCTTGGGTGTAGGGGCTGGCCCCTGCGGTTTCGGTTTCATGATGCGGCTCATCAGTGCGCCCCATTTTGCGGATGCGGGCGGGTGCGGATCGCGCGTAAACAGGTCACGGGGGCAATCGGTTGTCAAGTTTCGAAGCGGATATTAATCGATCGTTCAATATTGCCCGTCCTCGGTACGCGCGCTAGTTAAGATGCCGGTTGTATTGATCGTTACTCTTGATGGCCTGAAAACGTCGCGCGGATCGCAACGGCCAAGTCGGGGGATTTGACCACCGAGTTAGACGCGCGCATATCCATCGAGCCGCCGCTTGGATTGAGAAGTGGCGTGGGCAGGCGGGCGGGCGTTGCGGATGCTGAGCGGGCTGATGGTCCGATGAAAAGAGCCGGTGCGCATGGCGCAAGTTTGTTTTGGCGCTTTTCGATCTCGGAGCCCTGAAGTCGGCGCCGCCGGGCGCCGGGGCTGGCGTCGTTGGCGCGGCGCGACGGAGATACGACGCATTTCCCGCATTTCCCGAATCGATTTCTCACCCATCACTCGCAGTTCCAATTCGAAATTTGAAATATCTGTCCGACGGTCCCTGATGGTGTCCGGCGGTAAGGCCTCGCGCCGATGCGCGTGCGTTCGCACGTCCTCGACCGCGGCACGCCGACCGGAACTCGAAGCCCCGGGAGGTTGAGTTGTGCGAAACGGACGCCTGGTTCATCGACGCGCGCACGCATCGCGATTTGCTTTCGGCGCGCAGTCGCCGTTGGAGCGTCTTCAATCATTGTCAGCATTCGGCAGCCCGCGGGCGGTCCCACGCCTGGCGCGCAGCGTGCAAGTCGAGGCGTCGGCGTGGAAGATGCAGCGTTTGCAGCTCGGCAGCCGCCTGCCGATCAACCTGCGTCATTTCCTGGCCGAGCAACTGGGGTCCTCGATGCGTGTCGAGGACGACTCGATCGTCGCGCTCGAGCCGCGCTCAAATGAAGCCTTGATGCGCGAGCTGGCGCGGGCGATTCGGCGCTTTTCCACCGAGCGCGCGCGCGAAGCATGGTGCGAATGCGCGATGGGACTGGATCGCCTCGAGCGCGAGTTCTTCGCCGCGCCCAGCGACGACCGCGGACCGGTGGTGTTGTGCCTGCGATGCTCGTGCGTGGGCGCAGGTCCTCTCGATCAGCATTGCGGGAGCCGATGCCTCCCGGTCCACCTGGGCGCCGAGGTGCGCGCGCAGCAACTCGAGGGCAAATGCGTGGATGGGGCGCTGACGCCAGACGCGCTGCATCGCGCGGTCGAGAATTTCCGCCTCCACCGGACCGAAGGCGGCCTGCCTCATTATGATTTGGACTGCTACGTGGCGGGCCGCCAGGTGATCTTCACTTGGCGTCCATTACCAGAGTAGCTACATCGCGTGCAGGAAGGGAAATTTTCGCCTGACTATCAGCACAAAACCGGATTCACTGAAAAAAAGCGCCGGATTTCTCCGGCGCCCGAATGGGAATCAAAATTTCAGTTTTGCGGATTTACATCGCGGACGCGCGACGGCGGCGCTGTTCCTTACGGCGGCGGCGCTGGGCCTCGGAACGCTTGCGCTTGCGGCGGACGCTGGGCTTCTCGTAAAAAGCCCGCTTCTTCATCTCCTTGAATACACCCTCCTTGGCCAGCTTGCGTTTGAGCACTCGCATCGCCTGATCAAGAGAGCCTTCGACCCGAATTTCCATAGTCCTCCGTCCGTCCTGTGATTAGCCGATCGAGCTTAGGTCGGCCCTTGATCAGAGTCAACCGGCGGCAGGGCTGAGCCCTGCACCCGGTATTAAGGCCGCGCTCCGTTGTCGCGCGCGGTCACTACCAAGGGCGCGCCGTGTTTTCCTTTCTTAATACCGGCCTCCCGTGCCAACGGGTTTTAATACTGGCCAGCCGTGCCAACGGCCAGGGGTGACCCCTGCACCCGGTATCAAGAGGCAGCGCGCTTCGCGTCTGTTCGATAAGGTCAGGAAGCAGAGGAGTGGCAGGTTGCTCGCGGGGCTGCGAAGCGCGATGGGTACATAAGGAGGATCGAGATGGATTTGGGTTTGACGGGAAAAGTCGCGATGGTGACGGGCGCCAGCCGCGGGCTGGGACGCGCGATGGCTCACGCGCTCGCCGACGAGGGGATGTGCGTCAGCATATGCGCGCGAACCGAGCGGACGCTGACCGAAGCAGTCGCCGCGCTGGCGCAGACCGGGTCGGCGCCGCGGGCGGCGATGGGGTTCGCCGGCGACGTTACCAAGCCCGAGAATGCGCAAAGGTGGGTCGAGGAGACCCTGAAAAAATTCGGCGGAATCGACGTGCTGGTCAACAATGCCGGCGCGGCGCGGCCCGGCGCGCTCGCGGAACTCCCGGAGTCGGCGTGGCAGGAGCAATTCGATCTGAACCTGTTCGCGCCGGTGCGGATGGCTCGGCTGTGCGCCCCGCACATGGAAAAGCGCGGCGGCGGTTCGATCATCAATATCGGTTCAATCTACGGGCGCGAGTCGGGCGGGCCGCTCACCTACAACGCGTCGAAGGCGGCGCTGCATTCGTTCACCAAGATGCTCGCGCGCGAGTACGCGCCGAAAAATATCCGCGTCAACACGATCGCTCCCGGCTCGATACTCACCGCCGGCGGAAACTGGGAGCGGCGCTTTCGCGACAACCCGGCCTTCGAGAAGGATTTCATCAGCCATGAGATGCCGGCCGGGCGCCTGGGCCGTCCCGAGGAAGTCGCGTACGCCGTGGTGATGCTCGCGTCGCCGCGCGCGAGCTGGATCATGGGCGCCAGTATCCCGGTGGACGGCGCGCAGGGACGATCGATCCTCTGATGATGCGGCTGCAATTCTTTTTTCGATGCTGCTTGCCGATTGTCGCGGCGCTTATCGTTGCGGGATGCAGTGCGCCGCTGCCGAGCACCGAACTTCCGCCCGCACGATACATCCAGCCGGCGCCGGAGTTTCCCGGCTTTTACGACTACCGCGGAATCATCGATCTGCCGATCAAAACGTCGGGAATGGATCAAGCGGGAATCGCGGACCTGGCCAAGGCTGCGCAAATCGATTTCATTTTTCTTGCCGATCGCGTCCAACCCGGTGACGGCGAAAGCGGCTCCGACTTTGGAATCGCGGGATTCACCAACGACATTCTTTTCATTTCGGGCGGAGCGTTCGAAATCGGCGGCAGCGAGATAATCGGCGTGAACATCCACGACCCGATCAAACCCAACCTCATGCCCAACGATTTGATTTCGGCGATTCACGATCAGGGCGGACTTGCGATTGCGGCCGACCCGGCGAAGTTTGCGTCGTCTGCCGACTACGGGTTGGCCGACGCGATTGAAGTTTACAGCCAGCGCTCGGCCTGGACGGCGCAAAATCCCACCGCGCTCTACTTTCGCGCGATTTTTCTCGGCACCGATCATTTCCTGTCCGCGCTCGACCTGCGCCCCGATGCGAACCTCGCGCTCTACGATCGGATGACGGCCGGCGCGCGGGTCCCGATGCTCGCGGGGATGGGCGCGCCCGGCAACATGAACGTGCTCGGCGCGAAGGTCGGCACGATTCCGCAACTTTTTCTGTTCTGCACCACCCATCTGATTGCGCGCGCGCGCGATTCGGCGCCGATCCTCGAGGCGCTCCGGCTCGGACATTCGTATGCGAGCTTCGACTACCTCGGCTACGTCGGCGAGTTCGCCTTCTTCGCACACGCCGGTGAAACAATTGCAATGATGGGCGATGAAGTGCGCCTGGCGCCCGGACTCCTGCTCAAGACCGAGCTGCCCGCGCCGGCCGATCGAATCGCGATGTATCGCAGCGGCGCTGAAGTCGCGTCGGTCGAGAACGCATCGACGCTCGAATACGCGCCGAAGTCGCCGGGCGCGTACCGAATCGAGGCCTATCGCGGCGGCAAGCTGTGGATCCTGTCGAATCCAGTGTACGTGCGCTGATGAAATGCGGAACCCACGGCGGGTTCCGCATTCAATAAAGCTCTTCCATCGGACGCTCCGACGGCCGGCGTCAGCCCCTGCGGCGGTTAGGCGAGCGAGCACATCAGCGAATGGCCGGTGGCGGAATCGACGCGCACGTTGACGGTATCGCCCGCGCGCACTCGTTCGACGCCCGCGGCGGTGTCGCCAGCGAAGATTGCGGTCTTGAACTGCGGGGTCTTGCCCGCCATCATGCCGCCGCCGCGGCGCGCCGGTCCTTCGACCAGCACGGGAAACTCGCGCCCGATCATCGCGCGATTGCGCATCAGCGACATCTCTTCCTGTAGTGCGATCAGGGCTGAGAGCCGGCGGCCCTTTTCTTCCTCGCTGACAGAATCGCCGAGGTGGAACGCGCGGGTATGCTCGCGCACCGAATATTTGAACATGAAGGCGGAGTCGTAGCCGACCGCGCGCATGATATCCATGGTCGCCTCGAAGTCCGAGTCTTCCTCGCCGTGAAAGCCGACGATGATGTCCGTAGAAAGCGCGACTCCGAGAATTGCCGCGCGCACGCGCGCAACCAGGTCGAGATATTCCGCAACCATGTAGCCGCGTTCCATCGCGGCCAGAATCCGGTCCGATCCCGACTGGATCGGCAGATGCAGATGGGGCTGGACTTTCGGCTCGGTCGCTATCGCCTCGATGAGCGAGTCACTCACGTCGCCCGGATGCGGCGACATGAAGCGAATCCGCTCGATCCCGCCGATTGACGCGATCATCTTGAGCAGCGCGCTGAAGTCGGTGTCTCCGAAGCGGTAAGCGTTGACGGTTTGTCCGAGCAGGACGACCTCTTTCACACCGCGCCCGGCGAGTTCGCCAACCTCGCGCATCAGATCGGACGGAGGAATCGAGCGCTCGCGGCCGCGCACGTACGGCACCACGCAGAACGCGCAGAACTTGTCGCATCCGCGCATCGCAGTCACGTAGGCGCGAACCCCGCCGCCGTAGTCGGGGGTGATATCGGCGTAAGTCTCGGCGCGATCGAGGCGGACGTCGATCGAAGCGTCGTCGCCGGCGCGGCCAAGCATCTCGGGCAGGCGGCGGTAGCTGTCAGGTCCCGCGACCACGTCGAGGAACGCGGCCTTTTCCATGATCGCGACGCGGTTGTGCTGCGCCATGCATCCGAGCAGCCCGAGCTTCACCTCCGGCCGCGATTGCTTCAGCCGCGCAAGCTCCCGGAGCCTGTGCAGCACCTTCTCTTCGGCATGCTCGCGAATGGCGCAGGTGTTGAGCAGGACGACGTCGGCATCTTCGGCGCGCTCGGCGCTGACGTAACCGGCGCGACGCAAGACGGCGCTGACCGTTTGCGAATCGGCGACATTCATCTGGCATCCGTAGGTTTCCAGATAAACCCGCGGACGGGCAGGAGTTGCATCGCGATCGTTCATAGGACGAGAGGAAATCTTAGGCCACGCCAACGCGCCGTGCCACCCGTTGGCACGGGAGGCATGAAGGAAGAATCACCTGNNCTGCGCAGCGCATCTTTTCGCGTCTACACGATGGCAGAGTTGGCGGGCGCGGCTGGCCGCTATTAAGAGACCGCGCGCCCGCTGCCGTCGCCACGGCCGCGACGTTAGCCCATCGTGTGCACGGATGCGGGCTCGATCACGTATGTCACGCGCACCTCACCCGGCTGCCGGAACGGATACTTGTCCTGTCCCAGGTACTTTTTGGCGAGGCTGTCGATATGCGCGTCGGCGCCCTTCTCGCTTTCGGTGACGACCGGTCCGCGTATTCCGATGTAGCGAAAAGGATTTTCCGGATCGATGATGGCCAGGGCGACCTTCGCGCCGACCTTCATATTGCGCGCCTTTACCCGGCCGCGCGCCGTGTTGATGCGGATTTTTCCGTTGGTGTAGTCGAACCATACGGGGGTCACTTGCGGCGACCCGTCGGGCATCAGGGTTGCGATACTCGCAAGCGCCTTCTTGGTGGTCAGGAGGTCAAGAAAATTCTCGGGGATCGTCTTCGATGGCATCGGTGGTACTCCTTGAATGACGGGCCTCGATCCAGATTAGACGATCGCTCGCCTGAGGCAACCGTCGCGATGAGACGGGCCGGACGCCGATCAGCCACCAGACGGCGAAGTTTGACACCTACATTTGCATACGTTAATAGCCAAGCTTAAGCTCAAACCTTGGAATGCGGCGCGGGGGATTGCCCGATTGCGCCCAAGGAGTATTTTGCGATGGCGCTGTTCACCAAAGAGCCGGAAAAGAACCCGAAAATTCAACCCGCCACGGCGCCGTATGCTTCGTCGACGCCGCCTGCACCTGTCGCATCGACGTCCACGATGGCTCCACGAGGCAGCGGGCCTGCTCCGGCCGAGGGACGCGCCTATCTCGATCGCGGCTCGAAAATCACCGGCAAAATCTCGTTCGAGGGCCCCGCGCGAATCGACGGCGAAGTCGATGGCGAGATCCATGCGAAGGACAGCCTCATGATTGGCGAGTCGGCCGTGGTGACCGCCCAGATACGCGCCGCCTCGGTCTCGGTCGCGGGCAAGGTCAGCGGCGATATCGTCGCGACGCAGCGAATCGAAATCCGTCCTTCGGCGAAGGTGAGTGGAAACATTACGGCTCCCGTGCTTTCAGTTCAGGAGGGCGCGCAGTTCGAAGGCCATTGCTCGATGCAGCCCGAGGGTATCCGCGAAGATCGCAAAGTTACCGTATTCCCCAAGGAGGAACGCGTGGCGCAGGCCGCCGGAGGGCTGAAGCAGGCCTGAATTGCCCCGGCCGGTTCAGTATAGTCCGCGTTCCCCAGGTTCCGATGATGGAGAGAATCTCGAAAATCCCCGCAGGGGAGACGCCGTAATATGCATATCCCGCCGAATTGGGGGACGTTTTTTGCCCTGATTGTTTCGTTCCTCGTTTTCTGGTTTATATTCAGCCGATTATTTTTTCGCCCTTTCTTGAATGTGCTCTCCGAACGTGAGCGCAAATTCAAGGAGTTGAACGATAACACTGAGCGATTGATCAAGGAGGCTCGCGCAGCCCATGAGGAATGCGATGCGCGGCTCGCCGCGGTCCGCCACGGCGCAATCGCGCGGCGCGAGGCCGAGCGCCGCAAGGCCGAATCCGAGGCCGCGCAAATGATGGAAGCGGCCAAGGCGGAGGCGCGCGACGTGCTCGAGCAGGCGCGGGTCAAAATAGAAGCAGAGCTCAAGGCGGCCGAGCAAGAACTCGAGCAGATGGGACATAGCGTGGCCTCCGAGCTAGCCGAACGCGTGCTGGGCCGCCCGCTTGGCGGTGGCGAGGCGACGGGCAAGAGCAATTAAGCGCGACTGAAAACACCCGATGAAGAAGTCGATCACATCGGCGGCGATTTTCGCTGCCGCTTTTTTTCCGAATGCCGCCTTTGCCGCCGAGGAGGCGGGCGCGGAGCACGGCTCATGGCTGTTGCTGGCCTTCTTCGCGATCAACTTCACCCTGTTTGTGGCGGTGCTGGTCTATTTCGCCGGTCCTCCGGCGCGGAAGTTCTTTGCCGATCGCGCCGTCACGATTCGCACCGGCCTGTCCCGCGCGGCAAGCGCGTGCGCCGAAGCCCAGGAGTTGGCCAACAAGGCGGCGGCGCGGATGGCCGCGCTTGCGGCGGAACTGAAGAAGCTCGCCGACGAACTGGAACGGGAAACTGCTTTCCAGCTCGGCAAGGTCGCCGAGCTGGCGAAATCGACGGCCGATCGAATTCACCGCGACACCGCGATGAGCAGTTCCGCGCTGTCAGAGGCGGCGCGCCGCCGCGTGCGCGCGCAGCTTGCCGAATCCGCCGCGACGCTTGCGCGCGATCTGATCGGGCGCAATTTTCAGCCCACCGACCAGGGCCGGCTTATCGACGGCTTCATGGACAAGCTTGCCCCGGGGGACCGGCAATGAAAGGTTCGCGAGTCGCCAAGCGCTACGCGCGCGCCCTGCTCGATCTGGCGGACAAGGCCAACCAGGAAAAGTGGGGCGTCGAGCTCGAGCGGCTGGCCGCGATGGTCGATTCGCCCGAGCTCCTCGAGCGCCTCGCGTCGCCCGAGCTTGCCGAGCAATCCCGGCAGGAGGCGATGGCGAAGATTGCCGAGCGCCTCAACCTCAGCGTTCCGCTGCGCTCGTTTGCGGTGGTGGTCGCGCGCCACGGGCGGATTCGCGAGCTCGGCGCGATCGCAGAGTCGTATCGCGAGTTGCTCGATCGGGCGCTCGGCCGTGAGCGCGCGACGCTGACCTTTGCGATTCAACCGTCGGACGCCGACGTTGCGCGGGTGGTAGGCGGACTGGAAAAGATCGCGGCGCTGAAAATTATTCCAACTGTCAAAATCGACCCCGCACTGCTCGGCGGCGTGACCGCGGAATTGGGCGGAAAAATCTACGACGGCAGCCTTGCAACTCGCCTCGCGGAGGCAAAGCGCCGGCTTGCAGGCTAGCCGGGAACCAACGACATCTATATGGCGGAAATCAGACCATCGGAAATCAGCGAAATCCTCAAAAACGAGATCAAGGGTTTTGAGGGCAGCATCTCGGTGCGCGAAACCGGCCGCGTCCTCTCCTGCGGCGACGGTATCGCCCGAATCTACGGACTGCAAAACGCCGCGCTCGGCGAACTCCTCGAATTTCCCCACCAGATGTACGGGATGGTGCTGAACCTCGAGGAAGACAACGTCGGCGCCGTGCTGTTCGGCGATCCCCAGGACATCCAGGAAGGCGACGAGGTCAAGCGCACCGGCAGAATCGCCGAAGTCCCCGTCGGCGAGGGCCTGCTCGGCCGCGTCGTCAATGCGCTCGGTCAGCCCATCGACGACAAGGGACCGATCAAGTCGACCCAGACGCGGCGAATCGAAATCAAGGCGCCCGGTATCATCCGCCGTCAGCCCGTCAAGGAGCCGCTGCAGACCGGCATCAAGGCGATCGACTCGATGCTGCAAATCGGCCGCGGCCAGCGCGAACTGATCATCGGCGATCGCCAGACCGGCAAAACCGCAATCGCGATCGACACCATCATCAATCAGCGCGGCCAGAACGTGCATTGCTTCTACGTCGCCATCGGCCAGAAGCGCTCCACCGTTGCGCAAGTCGTCGAGCGGCTCACCCGCACCGGCGCAATGGAGTTCACCACGGTCGTCGCCGCGACCGCGTCGGAGGCCGCCCCGTTGCAGTTCATCGCGCCTTACAGCGGCTGCACGATGGGCGAATATTTTCGCGACTCCGGCAAGCATGCGCTGCTGGTCTACGACGATTTGAGCAAGCACGCGCAGGCCTATCGCCAGTTGTCGCTGCTGCTGCGCCGCCCCCCAGGCCGCGAGGCTTACCCCGGCGACGTCTTCTATCTGCATTCCCGCCTGCTCGAGCGCGCCGCCAAGATGAGCGACGAGATGGGCGGCGGCTCGCTCACCGCGCTGCCCGTTATCGAGACCCAGGAAGGCGACGTGTCGGCGTACATTCCGACCAACGTCATCTCGATCACCGACGGCCAGATAATTCTCGACAAGGACCTCTTCAACTCCAACGTGCGCCCCGCCGTCAACGTGGGGCTGTCGGTGTCGCGCGTCGGATTCTCGGCCGCGGTCCGCGCGATGCGCCAGGTCGGCGGCACCCTCAAGCTCGACCTCGCGCAGTACCGCGAGATGGCGGCGTTCGCGCAGTTCGGTTCCGATCTCGACGCGTCGTCGCAGCGCCTGCTCGCCCGCGGCGCGCGGCTGACCGAGATGCTCAAGCAGAATCAGTACAGCCCGCTGCCGATGGAAAAAGAAGTGTTGATCATTTTCGCCGCCAACGAGGGCTACTTCGACAAGCTCTCGGTCGAGCAGATTCGGCCCTTCGAGGCGGGATTGTACACGACCTTCGACTCGCGCCACGCCGATGTGCTCGCCGAGATCCGCGACAAGCGCGAGATCTCCGACGAGCTCAAGAAAAAGCTCAAGGCCGGACTCGACGCTTACGAACAATCGTTCCTGGCCGAACACCAAGCGGCCGCCCCGGTGGCGTAGCCGCGATAGCGCTCCACGATGGCATCACTCAAGGCAATCCGGCGCCGGATCTCGTCGGCCAAATCGACCCAGCAGATCACCCGCGCGCTGAAACTGGTCTCGGCCGCGCGGCTAAGGCGCGCGCAGGAAGCACTCACCAACTCGCTGCCATACAGCGATGCGCTGGCGCGAGTGGCGGACTCCCTGCTCACCTCGGAAGGAATCTCGGTCGGCCCGGTCGAGAATGCGCAAAAGAGATCGATGCTGGTGGTGGTCGCGTCCGATCGCGGGCTGGCCGGCGGCTACAACTCGTATCTGCTCCGTGCGGCGGAAGCGACGCGGCGTGAAATCCGCGCCGCCGGACTCGAGGTCGAGCTGTTCGCGGTCGGCAAGAAGGCCGTCGATCATTTCAAGCGCTCCGGCGTGCCGGTCGCGCTGTCGCGAGTCGATAATTTGCCGCGCCTGGCCACCATCGCTCTCGCGCGCGATATCGCCGCCAGGATGCTCGCCGACTACAGCTCCGGCGCCGTCGACGAGGCCGGCATCGTCTATACTCATTTCCAATCCGCCCTCACGCAGAAGCCGCTTTACCAGCGCCTGCTGCCGGTCAAGCCGCCGGGCGATGCCGGTGCCCCCGATGGCGCGAGCGTTGCCGCCGCGACCTCGAAATCCCAGGCGCCCCAAATCGAGGCGCCCCAAATCGACTATCTCGTCGAGCCGTCGCGCGCCGAACTGGTGCCGGTCGTGCTGCGCGGATATCTCGAAGCCGCCGTTTATCACGCGCTGCTCGAGGCCGAGGCCAGCGAGCAGGGTGCGCGGATGACCGCGATGGACAGTGCGACCAACAATGCCGGCGACATGATCTCGTCGCTCACGCTCGAGATGAATCGCGCCCGCCAGGCCCAGATAACCCGCGAGCTGATGGACATCGTCGGCGGCGCAGAGGCGTTGCGTTAAAGTGCGCAAGCCAGAAATCGAAATCACACGGGGATATCACCGTTTATGAGTCAGACCGCTACCGCTCCAGGACGAATCAACCAGGTGCTCGGCAACGTCGTTGACGTCGAGTTCGGACCCGGCACGCTGCCGCCGATTTTCTCGGCGCTGCGCGTCAGCAATCCGTCGATCAGCGACGTGGCCGGCAACCTCGTGCTCGAAGTGCAGCAGCATCTCGGCGAAAACACCGTGCGATGCATCGCGATGGACTCCACCGACGGGCTGGTCCGCGGCATGGAAGCCGTCAACACCGGCGCGCCAATCTTGGTGCCGGTCGGGCCCGGCACGCTCGGCCGCATCATGAACGTGACCGGAAATCCGATCGATGAGCGTGGGCCGATTCAGGGCAAGTCGCTGATGCCGATTCATCGCGAGGCGCCGTCGTTCGCCGACCAGGCCGTCGAGGCCGAAATCCTCGAGACCGGCATCAAGGTCATCGATCTGATTTGCCCGTTCGCACGCGGCGGCAAGATTGGTCTGTTCGGCGGAGCCGGCGTCGGCAAGACCGTCACCATTCTCGAACTCATCAACAACGTCGCCAAGCAGCACGGCGGCGTGTCGGTGTTTGCCGGCGTCGGCGAGCGCTCGCGCGAGGGCAACGACCTCTATCGCGAGCTGACGGAGTCGGGCGTCATCGCAAAAACCGCGCTGGTGTACGGCCAGATGAACGAATCGCCCGGCGCGCGCGCCCGCGTCGCGCTGACCGGAGTCACGGTCGCCGAATATTTCCGCGACGAAGAAGGCAAGGACGTCATCTTCTTCATCGATAATATTTTCCGCTTCGTGCAGGCCAACTCCGAAGTCTCCGCGTTGCTCGGCCGCATGCCCAGCGCCGTCGGCTACCAGCCCACCCTCGGCACCGACATGGGCGAGCTCGAGGAGCGCATCACCACCACCAAGAAGGCCTCGATCACCTCGGTGCAGGCCATCTACGTTCCCGCCGACGACTACACCGACCCCGCGCCCGCCACCACCTTCACCCATCTGGACGCCGTCACCGCGCTCGATCGCAAGATTTTCGAAAAGGCGATTTTCCCCGCCGTCGATCCGCTCGGTTCGACCTCCCGAATTCTCGATCCGCAAGTGGTCGGCGAGGAGCACTACGACGTCGCGCGCCGCGTGCAGGCCATTCTCCAGCGCTACAAGGACTTGCAGGACATCATCGCGATCCTCGGGATGGAAGAATTGTCGGCCGATGACAAGACCGTCGTCGCGCGCGCGCGCCGCGTCGAGCGCTTCCTGTCGCAGGCGATGTTCGTCGCGGAGCCGTTCACCAATCAGCCCGGCAAGTACGTCACCCGCAAGGATACCGTGCGCGGCTTCGCCGAAATCCTCGACGGCAAATGCGACGACCTGCCCGAGCAGGCTTTCTACCTGGTCGGCACCATCGAGGACGCGCGCGAGAAGGCCGAACGCCTCGCCCGCGGCGAAGCGCGCTAGGCAACGGGAGTCCGCGATGGCTGGGACGTTCTCATTCACACTCGTCACGCCCACCGGCGTGGTCGCCGAAGGTCAAGCCGAGGAAGTCTCGGCGATTGGTCCGCTCGGCGAATTCGGAGTGCTGCCCGATCACATCAACTTCATCACGTCGCTGGTGCCCGGCGTGCTCGAAGCGCGCCTGCCCGACGGCGTGGCGATGCACTGGGTTGTGTCGGGCGGGCTGGCCGAAGTGAAGGACGGCGTGATGACCGTGCTGGCGAGCAGCGCCGAATCGCCCGACAGCATCGACGCCAACACCGCAGCCGCGCAAGTGCAGCAAGCCGACGAAATATTCTCAAATCTGAGTTTCTACGATCCCGAATACGCGCCCGCCCAGGAAGCCCTGATGCTGGCGCGCGCCCGCGTCGAAGCCGCCGCCCTGAAACCCGCCCCCCGCTAACATTCCGTCTCCTCTCCCTGTAAGGGAGAGCTTTGCGTAGGCCATTATTCACTTGACACAAGGTACGTTTCTTTAGGTAAGCACCGAGCCGCTTCCGTTCGAGAAATCGACCGCCAAAAAAGCCGCATAAGGGACAGAGCCACGCGACGTTTCAAAGTTGCGCATTTACATGAGCAAGGGCAGGACATGATCAGGGCTAGTAGAGTTTGGTCCCGGTTACTTTGCCGCTGGAATCGTAGTCAACCTCGCATCTACGAAGGTTTTTAGCCATGTTTCCTGCCTTGGTCACGTCCACCAAGCCCGCAAATCCCAGCGTCAACAAGCTCTCGGTAACCAAGCCCGCAGTCGATACTTTAACGGCGACGATTTGTCCTTGCTGATCACAGGCAAAAATGTCCGACGCAGGGAGTCCGTTGGCTTGGCTCGCCCTAGCTGGCTGCCCCAAGCTCTCGACAACCTGGTCACGGCTCATGCCTTTTGCGACATTGTTAAATTGGCCGCCGGTCTTATCCGCGCTCACGGCGCACGCACTTAGAGCCAGAGTCGCGACCACTGCTAATCTGAGCCGCATTTCGATTTTTTCCTCCTGTAGGCCGAACCTTTTTATCCTGTCAATCGGCCTCTTTCAACTTATCTGCAAGCGCTTGTATTGAGGCCGATGCCTGCGCTTCCTTGGCCTGATCAGCGAAATCCTTTCCCCATCCAATCGGCATGAACAGCGTGGGTATTAGTTGGGCCGCTTCTGGCGGAACTGGTGGTTTACCTTTCGCCCCCCAGAGCGATCTGATCTGTTCGGTTCTCTCGGGGAAGATCGCCGCAGTTTTACCGTCAGGATAGAGCACAACCACGAACGTCATTTTCCCGACCCCCAGCGCAGACTCGCCCCGAAATTTAGCTTCGCAAAGCCGATAAATGATATTTTGCAGACTATCGAACGGATCAAACGGTAAAGTCGTCAAAGTGGCGTTGGCGAGTGTGCTTCCAATTCCGATCGCGCAGTAACTTTGAGCATCGCGATAAGCGGTGACTCCAGGATCGGATAGAGAGAATAGCCGGGGAATCGTTCCAGTCGGCTGAATGTCGAAGCCGCCGACCAAAAACTCGGTGTCGAGTTCGATCTTATTCATATGGTAGTAGAGGCGGACAAATTCCTCGTCGCCGAAGTATTCTCTACCTTTCCGCATAAACTCGCCGCGAGTAAGTCCCGACGGGCCAAGCATCTCATCCTCTATTTTTCGCTTTAATTCCGCTTTGAAGGCGTCGCGGAAAGCCGCCTCGATTCTTACCAAGTCCTGCGGCTGATTTATCAAAGCCTTCTCGACCCTCGCATGAATTCGCGCCGGTATTGATGAATCGCCTGCATAGAGGCTGAGCCACAATCCTTCCGTTCCTATCGGCGTTAATTTCATTCCGCCAGTTTCGGCAGACATCGTTTCGTCTGGCGCTGAAAGCATGAGATCGCTGATCGTCACGATTGCGAGGTCACGCCGAGAGATTGCCCCGATGCATAGCGTCATATCTTGCCAGTGCCCCAACTCCGCCGGCAGCCTCCGTCGCGGAATCGACTCTGCCGGTAGTCTTGGAATCCACCGACGCGACGGCTTTGGAGATGGTCGAATCATAAGCCATCTCCGTGCCCTGTGTTAAGTGAATAATCTCCTTTGCGTAACCGGATGTTGGTGCTGAAGCGACACGCGCTGGCGCGCGAGATCCTTCGCTGCGCTCAGGATGACACAAGAACAGCAAGCGGCGCTCGTGTCATTCTAGAGCGAAAGTTGCTGTAGCGAAGAATCCCGGATCCTTTCTAGCCTCTCTCTGTACCGGGAGAGGCCGCGCCTCGGCCCTGCCGCGCAGCTCTTCTACAGTGTAGTCGCGAAAAGATGCGCTGCGCAGATTTTCGCGTCTTCTCACTGGGTGCAGGGGTCACCCCCTGCCGCCCACCGCGCAGGTGATTCTTCCTTCATGCCGCGCCCGCCAACGGAGCGCAGCATTAAGCCGTTGGCAGGGGCCGCGCGCGACAACGGAGCGCGGCCTTAATACTGGGTGCAGGGCTCAGCCCTGCTCACCCCTGCCAGGGATGAACTATTCAGCCTGCCCGCGCCGCCCCCTGCGTGCTATGCGATCGGCTATGGATAACACTCAGGTCAACTCCTCACGCACATTTGTCCGAAATCACCGGACGCACCTTCATCTTGTCACGCATGACTCGACATCGGGGAAAGTCCGCGTCCGAAAAAATATTTTTGGCGGAACAAAGCTAGTGTTGGTGGTATGCCGCTCAGTGAACCACAACAGGTAGTATAAATTGCCCTTCCCTGGACAAATTGACCATTCAGAACCGTTCACGGGACGCCTATCCGAAACACCGGCACTTCGAATTCAGCGCGGTATCCCCAGGCCTGCGATCCGATCGTCAGTTTTTCAGTGCGGCAAGGCGATCGAAAAAATCCGGGAAGGTCTTCGCGACGCATCCGGGATCTTTGATCTTCAGGCCGCCGAGCTTCAGACCCGTCACCGAAAAGCTCATCGCGATTCGATGGTCGTCGTAGGTCTCGATGACCGCCGGATGCATCGCGGACGGCGCAATCTCGAGTCCGTCATCGCTCTCGATGACTGCCGCACCCAGTCGCCTCAGTTCGGTCGCGAGTGCGCGGATGCGATCGCTTTCGTGATGCCTGATGAACGCGACGTTGCGGATTTTGGTCGGCGACGAAGCAAACGGGGCAATCGCGGCGAGCGTCGGCACCATGTCCGGCATGGAATTCATCGCGACGTCGACGCCGGTGAGACGCCCGGTTCCTGCGACCTCGACGTGGTCGGGATGCCACGTGACGCTGGCGCCCATCTGCTCGAGCACACCAAGAAAACCGACGTCGCCTTGCACCGACTTCGAGGTGAGGCCCTCGATTCGCACCTTCCCGCCAACCAGAGCCGCGGCCGCCGCAAAGTAGCTCGCGCTCGACGCGTCCGGCTCGACGACGAAGCGCTGCGCGCGATACCACTGACCGCCGGGCACAACGATCATTTCGCCTTCGACGGCGCTATGCGCTCCCCATGCCTCCATCAGGCGCAGCGTCATGTCGATGAAAGGCCGCGCGGCATCGCCGATCACCCGCAGCTTGAGGCCGGCCTTCCAAATCGGCGCCGGCATCAGCATCGCAGAGACAAATTGCGACGACACGCGCGCGTCGATCGAAGTTTCGCCGCCTTCGAAGCGTGCGTGCGACGCATCGACTATCACCGGCGGACAGTGGTTGTTGCGCTCGCTGTAAACGCTCGCACCCAGGCGCTGCATCGCGTCGAGCTGCGGACCGATCGGACGCTGACGCATCCGCTGATTTCCGTCGATCCGAAAGCGTCCCTCACCGAGCGTGACCATCGCGACGATAAATCTCATCACGGTGCCGGCGCCCCCGACGAAGATTTCGCCGCCGTGCGCCGGGATCGTGCCGCCGCGCCCGCTGACTGTAATTCGGCGCGCCGACTCGTCAATCTCCACGGTGAAGCCCATCACCCTCAGCGCGTCGCTCATGTAGCGCGTGTCGTCGCTGAGCAGAACTGACTCGATGACCGAGCGTCCCTGCGCCAGCGCGGCCAGCACCATCGCTCGATTCGTGATGCTCTTGGAGCCGGGCAGCACAACGCGGGCATCGAGCGGTCCGGTCAGAGGGGTGATTTCGATTTCGTCCACGGTTTTCTTGAGTGTCTATGTCAGATTAACCGCGCGCGTTGACTGGTCACAAGCAGGGGTGTCCACCCAGATCCGCGTTACCTGGTTATTGCCTCATAAGTGACGCTACGACTAGAGTATCGAGCGTTACTGGCAGTAGGCTCAGGGGAGGTCGAACGCCATGAGACTCATCAAGCTGATTGTGCCGGCCGTGCTGATTGCGATGCTCGCGCTATTCGCGCCGCACGCCGACGCGCAGACGACGGGTGAGTATGGGGCCGCGACGGCGGGAGTCGGGACTGCGAGCGGCTCGATGGGCACCAGCGTTGCGCCCCCGTCATTCGGATCGAACGACGTCGGCGGAGGCTCGAGCACTTGGGGAGCCAGCGGATTGGGCGCCAGTTTTGATCAGAGGACCGGGGCTGTATCGGCTTCCGGCATGGGCGCGGATTTCGAATCGCGGGGGGGCTCGTCGGCGAACCGATGGACCGGCGATTCACGCTGGCCAGAAACCGGTCATAGCGCCGATACGTCGAACAGATTCGGCGGTTCATCCAACAGATTCCCCGATCGTGGCAAGCTGTCGTCGTCGTCGGATCGCTTTCCGACTACCTCCTCGTTGAACAACAGTACGGGGCTGGATACCAGCAACAACGCGATTAATAATTTCTGACAAAGCCGCGGATGGGCTAGCTATCCGAAGCGGACTTGCGACGCAAGCGCTCCTTGCTGGCAGCGGGCCGGACGTCGTCGATCTTGTAGGCCGTTTCGAACACTGTCGCACCCTCTGGAAGTCTCAGCCACGGCAGTTTGCTCCTCGTGAAGAGAGGCAGGCAATCCGTCATGACCGGGTCCCTATCCAGAAATCACGCCTTACGAGCACGGTATGCTCGATGTCGGCGACGGTAACCTCGTGTACTGGGAGACATGCGGTAATCCGCGCGGCAAGCCGGCCATCGTGTTGCACGGTGGTCCCGGATCGGGATGTTCGCCATGGCATCGCAGGCTGTTCGATCCGACCGCCTATCGAGTCGTGCTGTTCGATCAGCGCAATTGCGGGCGGAGCACGCCGCACGCGAGCGCACCTGACACGGATCTCACGAGCAACAACACTGCGAACCTCATCGCGGACATCGAACGATTGCGCGAGCGCCTACACGTCGAGCGATGGCTGGTGTTCGGCGGATCCTGGGGCAGCACGCTGGCGCTCGCGTACGCGGAAAGGCGGCCGAATCGTGTCACGGAGATCATTTTGTTTGGCGTCACGACCGGGCGCCGGATGGAGTTCGACTGGTTATTCCGCGGCGGTGTGACTGTCCTGTTCCCGGAGAATTGGGACCGTCTGCGCGCGGAATTGCCAGCCGCGGATCGAGATGGCGATATCGTCGAGGCATACTCTCGACTGCTGCACGATCCCGATCCCGCGATTCGGCAACAAGCCGCCCTGGCGTGGTGTACGTGGGAGTCCGCGACGCCGGCGCGATTGCCGGCATTTCCGGGATCATGGTGAATGGACGCTTTGACCTTCAGGCGCCGATCGGATGGGCGTGGGATCTCAAGCGCGCGTGGCCACGCGCCAGGCTGGCGATCGTTGACGACGCAGGGCACGACGCATCCAACGCAGGCATCACCCGGGAACTTATCCGCACGATCAACCAGGTTGCTTCGCGCCAATTCGCCTCGCGCGGCGAATAAATCCGGCAGGTTTGTTTAGCATCTAAATGGTGATTACTGGATTCAGCTCAAGCCCAGGCATGGAATTTGTTGACTACTGGAGCAATGGGAGCTAATTCATAGAGCCTGTTCCCAGCGGGCAGCCGGTCAACAATCGGCGCCCATCCGGGAGGGCGCGAACGGGGACTCGCGCGCGAGGAAGAAGCCGTTGTTCGAAGCGAAGCTGCCGGCAAACCGAATAGTCAAAGTAATCGCAGCGTTTGCGCTCGCGATCGCATTTGGCTTTGCGGCCCCGCCCAACGCGTCGTCGGAGACCAAACTCCCATTCCCGCGTCCGGCTTCGATCGAGCCCAACGTCGATTTCTGGGTCAATGTTTTTACCGGGTACTCGGAGCGCGACTTCGTGATCGTCGATCGGGACAACGTGGGGCGCATCTACCGGGTGTTTCATCTTCCCGGTGACGGTCAGCCGACCCGCAGCGATATCGACTGGGCGAACAACTACCTCAAAATAAAATATGGCGACATTCTCAGTCGCCTCGCGACCGGGCACGAACCTTCGGACTATGAAGAGCGGCAAGTCGCCGCGATGTTCAAGGGCGAGCCGCCGAGCGCCTACGCCGCCGCCGCGCAGAACTTGCGCGTGCAGGAAGGACTGCGCGAACGATTCCACGAGGGGCTGCTGCGGAGCAGATACTACCTGCCCACGATGGAGCGGATTTTCCGGACCGCGGGGCTCCCGCCCGAGCTGGTGACGCTGGCGCATGTCGAGTCGGGCTTCCACTGCGCTTCGCGATCGAGCGCCGGCGCGGTTGGAATCTGGCAGTTCACGCGTGACACCGGCAAGCATTACATGAAAATCACGCGCTATCACGACGATCGCCTGAATCCGGAGCGCGAGACGCTCGCGGCGGCCGCGCTGTTGCGATCAAACTACGAGACGCTTGGCGATTGGCCACTGGCGATTACGGCGTACAACTATGGCACGGGCGGAGTGGCGCGCGCGGCGGAAATTTACGGCGGCGACTACTCGCAAATGGTCCAGCACTACCAGGGACCGCATTTCGGCTTCGCAGTGAAGAACTACTACGCGGAGTTCCTTGCCGCGTTGCAGGTGCATCGCGACGAGGACAAGTATTTCCCGGGTATCGCGGGCGAGCCGGCGATTCGGCCTGCGCCAATCAAGGCCGACTTCGCGCCGCCGAAGCGCTCGAAGAAGTCGCACGCGTCACATGCTCACCAGGCGTCTTCGAAGACCCGTCATTCGAAAAAGACTGTCGCGCAGAACACCTGATCGCCGCGCGGATCAGGCGTGTGAACTCGCCTCGGCCACCTTCGTGTGCGGGCTGATCGCGCGGTAGCTCGGGCGCTCGCGCAGCCGCTTCAGATACGCATCGACTCCCGGGAACGCGTCGAGCTTCATCGCGTCGACGTCGAGCACCATCGCCAGCGCCATCAGCGGTACGTCGGCGAGCGAAAATTCTCCGCACGCGTAACCGCCGGCGCCGGCTTGGCCGAGCACGCGCTCGATAAACGGCAGGTCGCGCGTTCGCAACATCTCGCGTCCCTGCTCCATCCCGGCCGCATTGCGCTTGGCCGGCTCGCTCCAGTAGGGCATCCAGATAGGCGGGAGGCTGCCAATCAGCATCGCCTCGTCGGCGAAGTTCTCGATCTCGCGCACGCGCATCCGGAGCTTCGGATCCGACGGCATCAGGCGCGGCGGCCCGTAACGCTCCTCGAGGTACTCGTCGATGACCGTCGAGTCGAAAATCACCAGCTCGCCGTCCTCTATGTAAGGCACCTTGCCGAGCGGATGCTTCGCGAGCATCTCGGGCGGCTTCTTCCAGAGATTTCCCGGCGAAAGATTTTCGATCCGATACGGGAGGTTTTTTTCTTCGAGGACGACCTTGGTCTTGGACGCGTGCGTCGAGCGCAGCGTGCCCCACGGATAATCGCGTTCGGTGGTGTAGAGAACGATCACAGGGCGGCTCCTTCGGCGGTCATTCGGCTGCGAAGGATTTTAGCATCGACAGCCGCAGCGCGGCCATCGCAAATTTTGGCAGGCGCGCGCATGGCCGCATCTGTTATCGTTTACGTGATGCCACGCAAGGCCGCGCAATCCCCGCAGCTCGCCGTCCTCGCCAAAAGGCTTAAGGACAGGCTGGGTAACGATCGCCTGGCGCAGCAGGCGCTTGCCGCCGTCGAGGAGCGTGCGCCGGACGACCAGTTGGCGCTGGCGTTTCTACTCAAGCTCACCGAGGATTCCGCCGCCGCGCTCAAGGGCGTGCTGCGCGATCGGGCCGCGGGCGGCGACCTGGTCTTTTGCCTCGGCTCATCGGAGCTGGTCGCGACCGAGCTGTCTTTGGCCGGACCCGGGTGGGCGAAAATTTTTCTCGACGCGCGCGCCCAGACCATCGACGGGCTGGTGGCCGCGATGCACCAGGAGCGCGCCAGGATCGACGCGCCGGACAGGCATGGCGCAGCCGCCGTGCTCGGGCGATTCATGCGCCGGACGATGGTCCAGGTGGCGATTGCCGATCTGCTCGACCGGCTAAGCGCCGGCGAAACGGCGCTGGCGATGTCGGAGCTGGCCGACGAATGCATTCGCACGGCGCTCGAACTCGCGACCGGCTTTCTGGGCGAACGCGCGGGCGAGATTGGGCGATTCTGCATCCTGGCGATGGGCAAGCTGGGCGCGCGCGAACTGAACCTCAGCTCGGACGTCGATTTGGTCTATCTTCACGCCTCCTCGGGTTCGCCGGATAGTTCCGAAGCGGCGGCGCGCCTGGGTGAATCGTTTACCGAAATTTTATCGGCGGGATGCTTTCGAATCGATCTGCGGCTTCGGCCCGGCGGCCGTGGCGCGCCGCTGGTGACGCCGATTGAAGGTGCGATCAATTATTACCAGAGCCTCGGACAGACGTGGGAACGGGCCGCCTTGCTGCGCGCGCGGCCGGTCGCCGGGGCGCTCGAAATCGGGCATCAACTGCTCGCGGAGCTGAATCACTTTGTGTTTCGCAGCTACCTGGATTTCGACACGCTGCGCCAGTTGCGCGCGATGAAGCGGCAGATCGAGGCGGAACTGAAAACGCCCGCGATGATCGAGCGCAACATCAAGCTCGGCCGCGGCGGAATCCGCGAGCTCGAATTCATCGTGCAGGCGCTCACGCTGATTTACGGTGGACGCGATCCCCGGCTTCGTACCGAGCAGACCGTCGGCGCGCTCGAGAAGCTCGATTCGCTCGGCTATCTGCCGTCGAAACGCGCGCGCGAACTCTCCGACGCATACCTGTTTCTGCGCGACGTCGAGCACAAGCTGCAAATCGTCGCCGGCCTGCAAACCCACGTGATGCCCGCCGCCGACGACGGGATGCGCGCGCTTGCGGCGCGAATGGGTTTCGGCAAGGGGCCGGGAGCGCTCGAGAAATTCAGCGAGCAACTGAAATCTCATCGGGCGCTGGTTGCGATACAATTCCGCGAGACGCTGGCCGGCGGCGAGGAAGAGTCAACGCGCTCGGTCTCCGACGCGGCGGAATTGGCGTGGAGCTCGGCGCTCGATCCGGATTCATCGACCCGCTGCCTGCGCGAGCTTGGCTTTGCGCGCGCGGACGAAAGCGCGCGCCATCTCGAGCTGCTCGCGCGCGGACCCTCGCATGCCCCGACCAGCCCGCGCCGTCGCGAGTTGCTCGAGCGGCTCGGCCCGATGCTGATCGACGAGATCAGCAGGCTGCCCGATCCGGATCTGGCGCTGATGAATCTGGCCGAGCTCATCGGGGCGATCGGCGCGCGCACCTCGTTCCTGGCGTTGCTCGAACAGCATCCCGCGACCCGGCGCATCCTGCTGCGGCTGTTCGCCTCGAGCGCCTACCTCTCCACCATCTTCATCCGCCATCCCGACATGCTCGATACTCTCGTGCGCTCCGATCTCGCGGCGACGCGGCGCAGTCCGGCTGAACTGCGCGATGAGTTGGCGGGATTGATCGCGGCGAGTCCGGATTTTGAGAGCAAGCTCGACGCGCTGCGCGCATTTCGGCATCAGGAATTCCTGCGCATCGCGATCGCCGACCTGGCCGGAGATCTCGAACTGTTCGACGTCGAATGCGAGCTCACGAGTCTGGCCGAAACCGTGCTGGACGAGGCGATGTCGCTCGCGCGAATTCAGACCGAGGCGCGCTTCCCGATTCCCGCAACGATGCAACTGTGCGCGATTGCGATGGGCCGGCTGGGCGCCAGTGAAATGTCGTACAACTCCGACCTCGACCTGATCTTTGTCTACGACGATCGCGCGGAAGTCGCCGCCGGCAGCCGGGAAATCGCGTCGCGAATCACGCAGAAGCTGATCGCAATCCTCGAATCGCGCACCCGCGAGGGCTACGCCTACAAGCTCGACCTGCGCCTGCGCCCGTCGGGTAACGCGGGCCCGCTGGTCACCTCGCTGGCCGGTTTTCGCGACTATCATCGGCAAAGCTCGGCGGTCTGGGAGCGCCAGGCGCTGGTGCGCGCGCGCGTGATAACCGGCGACCGGGAACTGGGCCGCGAGGTCGAAGCGGCGCGCCAGGAATTCGTGTACGGCCGCGGACTGACGCCGTCCGAGGTCGGCGAAATAGCGGCGATGCGCCGGCGGATGGAAAAAGAGATTGGCGCCGAGGACAAGACCCGGCTGAACATCAAGCAGGGTCGCGGCGGTTTGGTGGACGTCGAGTTCCTTGTGCAAATGATGGCGCTCGCGCACGGCCATCGCAGTCCGGAACTGCGCGTGCGCGACACGATGGGACTGCTCGAGGCGCTCGACGGCCTTCATCTGCTGGCGCCCGCCGACGCGGCGGTTCTCGAAGACGACTACCGATTCTTGTCGCGTCTTGAAAATCGGCTCCGAATCGAGAGCGACCGGCCGGCCTGGGCCGTCCCGACCTCGGTGGTTGCTCTGCGCCCGCTGGCGCGCCGAATGGGATTCGAAGGGCGAAGCGGCGCGGCGCGGATGCTCGCCGAGCTGGCCGAGCGGCGCGACCGGATCCGCGCAATCTTCGAGCGATACTTCGCGGCCGAGCAGGCCGCCGGCTCCTGATGCGCGCCGGGCTATTCGAAATCCAGCTTCACGGCCGCCAGCACATTTATCGTCGGCGCGGGAAATCCAAACGCCTGCGAATAGTGGCGGTCCATCAGGTTCGACACGCGCGCGAAAACCTCCTCGTTGTGCACATCCTTGAGCGGGATTCCCATCGCGTACGACACGACCGCGTTGACCAGATTGTACGCGTCGTGATTAGCATTTGGTCCCTGAGCAACCCGAGAAATATGAACGCCGTAAAACCAACAGCAATCGCCATGGTCGTCACTCTGGTCGCAGCGCTGATGGTAGCAAGTGTAAGCGCGCAGACGCCGTCCGCAGCGCCAACCGCCAATGCTCCGGTAGGCTCTATTCCAGAAAGGATCCCACCGAATCTTAGGGCCAATGGGTGGGATCAGGCAGGATGGACGGCGCTGCGCGAACATTGCCGCGCCCTGTTCAATGAGGTCGCGGCGAGCCAAACAATGAGCCCGGAGCAGATTAAGGCGCTGCCGCCTGTTCCTTATTCGGAGTACGAAAGCTGTCGCAACCTCTCAGGTTCGTTCAGTAGGGCGGCCCGAGCGGCCGTCGGCAGTGGCCCCGCGCCAGCGCCATCAGGAGCGACGCCGCCGACCCCGCTGCCACACGTGCAGTTAGCCATCCCCGTGACGCCGCCGCCGGGCTGGGTGCCGAAGCAATGGACCGATCTCCGGGCCCACTGTCAGGAGATCGCTGATAAGGCTGCCGCTCACCATCCCCTTGCGCCCGACGATTGGCATGTAGCGCCGATATGCGGCTCGTTGGGTCCTCAGCCAACGCCTCCGCCGGGCGCGTACCCCTTGCCGGCTTCAAGCGGCGCGAGCGCGCAGTCACTGTCCGCAGCGCCCACCGTCAATGCTCCGGTAGGCTCCATTCCAGGAAAGCCTAAGCCTCCGCAATGGTGGGCCGCCGATGGCGGGACTCAAGCTAGCTGGATGGCCTTCCGACAACGGTGCGCCGACATCGCCGTCGAGCTGGCGCGCCGACAGGGTATGACCTACAAGCAACTTGAGGCTTCGCCCGGGCTCTCGTTTAGCCGAGATGAGTGGCTTCGCTGTGGAATTCTCTCTCCCTCTGCCGGGCAAGCAGGGCCGGCACTTTCGCCTTCTACCTCTTCGGCTGCGACGCCACCGACTCCAATGCCCACTCCGGTTCCCCCGGAGTTTCCGGTTGGCCCTCGGTCCCTGGAACCGGGTACGTAACTGAAAGTCGCGAATGAGTGGTTGGCCGGAGCGAGTGATCGCCCCGGCCCTTTTCCACAACCGCCAGGCGGCTTAAAGAAGCCTCGGGTCCGGAATTCCTTGCCGCGCTCAGAATGACGCGGGCGCGGCGCTATTCGAAATCCAGCTTCACGCCCGCCAGCACATTTATCGTCGGCGCGGGAAATCCAAACGCCTCCGAATAGCGGCGGTCCATCAGGTTCGA
The DNA here is from genome assembly GCA_003135135.1 of Deltaproteobacteria bacterium. GTDB lineage: Bacteria > Desulfobacterota > Binatia > Binatales > Binataceae > Binatus. The sequence continues at coordinate 67,723 of PLDK01000051.1, read as the reverse complement.
CACGCGCGCGAAAACCTCCTCGTTGCTCACATGCTTGAGCGGGATTCCTATCGCGTATGACACGACCGCGTTGACCAGATTGTACGCGGCGTGATTCGCGATGGGTGGAACTCCGCTCACCGTGAGGTCGTCGCGATCGCCGACGAAGATGTAATTGACGCTGGCCGTGATTCGATCGTGAGGGAGAAAATTCGCGCTCCGCACATATTGCAGCAGCGCCGACGCCGTGTGCTTCGCCACCCGCAGCGGACGCGGCGGGGTCAAAAACGCCTTGGCGAAGTTGAGCGGCGCATCTTTGTGCGTCTCGTCGAGCACGGTCACGTTGCCGCTCAGCGTCAGTCCCTTGACGATGGTGAGGCTCGGGACGAACTCGACGCCCTGCACGTCCACGCGCGCCGCGTTGCCCGCTTCCGAGCCGGAAAGACACGACGGGCCGGACTTGCATGGCACGGTGACAATCAGGTTGTGCACGCGGCGCGAGAAGTAGGTCGCGGTCAGAGAGGCGCGCTCGCCGAAGTTGGTGGTGAATCCGCCGTCGTACTCGCTGGAAATCTCGGGTTGCAGATTGGGATTGCCGTAGTTCGGGTAGTACAGCTCGTTGAATGCGGGCGCGCGGAAGCCTTCGCTGTAGCTGCCGCGCAAGGTGGTCGAGATTTTTGTAATCGGAATCGCGACCGACCACGCGGGGCTGACTTCCTTGCCGAACTGGCTGTTGCCATCGACGCGAAATCCGCCGGTGACAAGAACGTGGCCGTTGATCAGACTGCCCTCCTGCTCGACGTAGCCGGCGTACTCCTGGCGGCGCGCGTTGAATGTGGTCGTCCCGGGCCCGAACGGAGACACGGGCTGGCAAAAGGTGCAGGAGCTGCTCGAGCGAACCCATCGATCCTTGAAATCGAAGCCCGCAAGCGTTTGCCAGCCGGGAGCCCAGGTGTAGATCGCCTCGGCGTTGCCGCCGCGGGTCTCGTCCGGAATCGAATCCGTCTCGAAATAGGGTGTACCGAAAACCGTGCCTCCCGGAAACGGCGGCGCGTTCAGGCGCAGATCCTGGCGCACGAAAAACGCGCTCGCGCGCACCAAGAGCTTTTCGCCGAAGTGATGCTCGATCTCGCCCTTGAACAGCATGAACTCGACGCGGTCGTGCGCCGTAGGATCGAGCGGCACGCCATCAAATACCAGAAAATTGGGCAGGCTTACGTTCGCCCCGATATAGCGCGCAAAGCCGCGGATCACGGTGTCGTCGTCGAGATGGTAGTCGAGCCGAGTCGAGCCCGAGAGGTTGTCGGAGTTGTCGTTGACCGGACGAAACCCCTCAGTCGAGAAGTACGACATCGCGCCCGAGTATCCGAGATTTCCCTCGGCGCCGCTGACGGTGGCGACCTGCTCGCTGGTCGCGCGATTGCCGCCCGCTGAGACCAGGCTCGCTGTCGGCGGTCCCTGCCCCTCCTGCGAGAGCACATTGACTACCCCGCCGATCGCCTGCGAGCCGTACAGGGAACCGCCCGCGCCGCGCAAAACCTCGATGCGATCGAGGTTGTCGGTCGTCAGGTTGCCGATGTCGAAGCCGCCGGTCGCGCCCGAGTTCACTTCGACCCCATCGACAAGGATCAGCGTCTGCGCCGAGGTCGCGCCGCGAATCGATACGCTGGTGATCGAGCCCGGCGAGCCGCTTTGCGTGACCTGCACGCCGGGCACCTCGCTGAGCGCGTCGCCGACCCGGTCGATCTTCTGCGCCTGGATTTGCGAGTCTTCGACGACCGTGATCGTCGTGCCGATGTCGGCGATCGGCTGCTCGATCCTGGTTGCGGTGACGACCACCGGATTCAACTTCTGCGCCTCCTGATCCTTGGGCGGCGTCGTCGGCTGACTGGCTTGCTTCTTTGCGGGCGTGGAGGATTTGGTCTGATTTGCCGGCGTGGATTTGGTCTGAGTTTGCGCCGGCGATGGCGCCGACGCAGGCTCCTGGGCCCGCGCTATCGGCGCTAACAGAGATATCGCAACTATTGTTGACAGAATCCAACTAGAGAACTGCATGAACTCCCTCCGAGCTCAAAGGCTGCCGGCGCGCGCGGAGGAGCGATCAGGCGAGAAAAAACCCGACCCCTCGCGAATCGAGGGGTCGGGCTTCAGGAAAATCGTGCCTGAGGCCACCCTCCCCGCGGAAGGCAGACAGTTAGTGACCCGGCCGGTCTCCTGGCTTGGGGTTCGTCCTCGGGCCCGCCTTCCCGCCTAAGCGGTGGCATGATAGGCCTTCGTCCCCCCACACAGTTGCGGGGCAGCGCCGGATTTGAACCGGCTTCCCGAGCACCGGGTGCGACGCAGAACTTACGCGCGGCACGGTTCGCAGTCAAGGCGAAATGACGGCGCGAAAAGCAGAGCGGCGCTGGCGTGGCGGTTCAGGCGCGCGAGGGCGGCTTGTCGGGGGAATCTTCGGGGAAGATCGCGAGCCAGATGGAGTGGTCGTCGATCTTCTTGAGCAGGGAATCGGCGGCGGCCGAGCTTCGCTCGCTCGCGTCGCTCCACGAATCGAAGTGAATCAGCGAGCGCGGCGGCAATCGATCAGCCCATTGTGCGCTGGCGAGTACGGGGCGGTCGGGAAACTCGCGGACGTAGCCGAGGCATAGATAGGCGATGGGAATGACGTCATCGGGGATGCCGAAAATTCCGGCGAGCGCGTCGTTGCGCATGATGCTGACCCATCCCATCCCCAGGCCCTCGGCGCGCGCCGTGAGCCAAAGATTTTCGACCGCCAGGCACGCCGAGTAAATCTCGACATCGCGGATGCTGGTCTTGCCGAGCACCGCGGGACCGAAGCGATCGGGCTTGCAGGTGACGATGAGGTTGAGCGGAGCTTCGAGGATGCCTTCGAGTTTGAGCGAGAGATATTTTTCGCGGCGCTCGCCGCTGAACTGAGCCGCATTTTTTTGGCGCTCGGCTTCGAAGACTTCCTTCACGCGCCGGCGCCGATCGAGACTGCGCACGACGATGAAGTCCCACGGCTGCGTGAAGCCGACACTGGCGGCATGATGCGCCGCGGTCAGCACGCGCGCCAGCACATCGTCGGGAATTGGATCGGAAATGAACTCCCGGATGTCGCGGCGGCGGAAGACCGCCTCGTAGAGGCCGCGCTTGAGCAGGTCGGTGAAGGCGTGGCGATTGGGCGCATCGGTCGGCATGAGGGAAGAGATCTATCACGGGCGGACGCGTCTGCGACACATCCGCCCGCGGGATGAAACGCAATCAGGCAGCGGCGGCTTTCCTGGCTGCTTCCAGCGCAGCTTCGAAGTTGGGCTGCTCGGCGACTTCCTTGACGTATTCGACGTAAGTGACGGTGTCGTTCTTATCCACGACGAAAACGCATCGCGCGAGCAGATGCAGTTCCTTGATCAACGTGCCGTAGCCGGTGCCGAAACTCGCGGTGCGCCAGTCGCTGAGCGTGGTGATCTTGTCCACGCCGGCCGCGCCGCACCATCGCGCCTGCGCAAACGGCAGATCCATCGAGATGGTGAGAATCTGTACGTCGCCGGGCAGCTTGCTCGCTTCCACGTTGAAGCGGCGGGTCTCGGCGTCGCAGACCGGAGTGTCGAGCGAGGGGATGGTCGTGATGATTTTGACCTTGCCCTTGAACTGGTCGAGCGTCGCAGGCTGCATCCCCTTGCCGACGACGTTGAAGTTGGGTGCCTTTTGTCCGACCTTGATTTCGGGGCCGACGAGGGTCATCGGGTTTCCCCGCATCGTAACGGCGCCTTTGCGTTCTTCCGCCATAAGCGAATTCTCCTTGATGATGAATCGAAAATGGAATCGTGAACTAAGAGACTTTAGCCGCGGCGCTCGCCGGGGTAAAGCAGGGAACAGAGGCCCCGGTCCCTGCCCCCTGCCCTGAATACGAAGAAACCTCTACCCCCCCCATCCGGGGCGCCGGAAAAATCGAAGTTTGTTAGAGGGCTTTGATTGCGATCGAGATCAAGCTGCCCAGCACGAGGATTGCGTTGATCAAGCCGGTGGCGATTGCGCCCGGCGCGCGCCTGGCCGGGGCGCTCAAGTAGCCCGACGCGTAGATGATCCGCGCGATCACGAACAACAACCCGAGTGCGACGCCGAAGTGATAGTTCACCGACAGCGAGAATATCCACAGTGCCGGGATGAAGACGATCAGACTCTCGAGCGTATTTGCATGCACGCGGAAGTAGCGCTCGAAGTCGGGATTGCCGGTGGTGGCGGGCGCCTCGACGCCATATTTGGATCGCGCTTGTCCAACCATCACGCCGAGTATCGAGTATTCGAGCAATGCCAGCAGTGTCACTATCTCGAGTCCGTGATTTCCGTACATATACATCTACATCGCACCTCCCCGAATGGTTGCCGTGGCGCCGGCCGCTCGGATGAAAAGAAACTACTCGTGCGGGCTGCGAAGCGCGAGAGCGGAAACGCTCGTGGGAAATGCTCCGGAGATTCCGGAGCCAGGGATCCCTGCTCCTGTTCTTCCTCGCAAGGACGCAGCGGGCTGGCCTCTGCTCCGCAGTGGGAAACCGGACGGGAGGACTTGGCACAAGCAGCGCATTTGGTGTATAAGACAAGCTAAATGGTCATCTAAATGGATATAAGCCCATCTAAATCTGCTCTCGATGAACGTCCCGGTCAGTTGCTGGAGGAAGGGGAAAATGGACGTGCAGAAAAACGCGACTCGCGACCTCGATTTGTTGAACCGGCTGCAACCCTTGTCGTTTCTTTCACCCGACGCATTGCTCGAACTTGCGAGCTGCCTCAATTCGGCAAACTTCAGAAGGCGCGAGGTCATCCTTTCTGAAGAGGCGCTCGCGGCGGGTGTCCATATTCTGCTAAGGGGCGTGGCGAAGATCACCTGCCTGAGCCACTCTGGCCAGCGTGTAACCATAGCCCTACTTGCACCCGGTACAATCTCCCAGTTTGTTTCTCTCCCAGTCAAACGGCGGGATTTTCGCTGCGAGGCTCAAAGCGAATGCAGAGTCGGCAGTCTGAGCTGGGACCAATTCGACGTCATTACGAGGGGGGTGCCCCAACCTGCTCTAAGAAACTTTTACGAAAACAATCTTATGCCATGGTATCGGTTCTTCTCAGAGGGCTTCGACCTTCACGAGCGTCTCCTGGTTGCGCTTCTTCAATTATGTTCGACCTTCGGAGTCAGAGAGTCACGTGGTACCCTTTTGCGAGTCACCATCAGCCAAAAGGACCTGGCCGGTCTGGTGGGTGCATCTCGACCCAGAGTCACCGAACAGTTAGCTGAGCTGGTGCGTGAGCATCTGCTTATTCGTCAAGGCCGGCAAATGATCGTGTGCCTGGACAAGATCGATGATTCAACCAGCGTCCCAGCGCCTGATGTGAATTACTCGTATGTAAAGGCTGGCGCACAACCGCATTTTTCGAAGCAAGGCCAACTCTATAGTCCACATTCGCTCGCAGCGGCGCCCGTCGGATATCGCAAGCCTGCTATGGCGCAGGTGAAATGAGCCCGATGACAATCGTGCTAATTGTCCTGGTGATCTAACTGGTGGATATGGATTAGATACAGTGTCATAGCCGTGGTGGCAGGCGCTGCGCGGGCCAGCAATGGCTTTGACCAAGTGGAGGTATAGTGTCATGAGCGGAACGACCGACAAGATCAAAGGCCGTGTGAAAGAAGCAGTTGGTGCTTTNNTGGTCGACAAGGCAAAGAATGCGGTAAAATAGGCTGGCGAAAAGATCGCGCATTTTCGCGGCTACCACAGCTTTCGCACTTCCCGTCTGAACCTACCTCCTGGCCGTGGCGACGGCTGCGCAGTATTAAGCCGTTGGCANNGGTGCAGGGCTCAGCCCTGCGGTGCAGGGTCCGGGGTCCGGTAGCCTTTCGTGCGCGCCACGGTTTAAACTGTTAGCACTCTCATCCAGAGGAGCTAGCACGCTGATGGCATCGAAACTCTGGCGCACACCGACCATCGTTCCCGCCCTTGCGTACCAAGATGTACCCGCGGCCGTCGAATTCCTTACTCGCGCATTCGGCTTTCGCGAGCGCGCCGGCGCGCGTCTAACCGGCGATGGGTTCGTGCTGGCCTGGATGGAAGTGGGCGACGGCCTTATCTCGCTTGGCACCTCAGGCGGACACGGACGCCAGAGCCCGCGGATAGCAGGCACGATAACTCAGTCGGTGAAGGTGTACGTTGACGGCATCGATCGCCATTTCGCGCGGGCCAAGGCGGCCGGCGCCACTATCATCTCCGAGCCCGACAACAAATTCTGGGGCGGGCGCATTTACGAGGCCAAGGATATCGAGGGCCATTACTGGGAATTTTCCGAGCGCGATCGCGAACTCGATTCCACCGAATGGAAGCTCCCGCCGGGCATCAAGATGGGCGCGTAACGCGCACTCGTACGCGGCGCGATTACATTGCGAGGCCGCCGTCCACCTGGATCACCGCGCCGGTGATATATGACGCCGCATCCGACAGCAGAAACACTGCCATCGGCACCACGTCCTCTACTTTGCCGAAGCGGCCAAGCGGAATCATCGCGAGCGCCTGCGCGCGATTCTCCTCGGGCATGGCAGCCGTCATGTCGGTCTCGATAAATCCCAGCGCGAGCGCGTTGACGCGAACGCCGAGCCGCCCTACTTCTTTCGCGATTGATTTTGTAAGTCCAATCAGTCCGGCCTTCGCCGCCGAATAGTTCGCCTGGCCCGGGATTCCGATAAGCCCGCTGACCGAGGTGATATTGAGGATCGATCCGCGCTTCGCCTTCATCATCATGAACGCCGACGCGCGCGCGAAATTAAACGCACCCGTCAAATTGACCCGGATGACCTCGCTCCAATCCTCTTCCGACATCATCACGAATACTTTGTCGCGCGTCATGCCCGCGTTGTTGACCAGCCCGTCGATTCGCCCGAATTCCTTTTTGGTCGCGTTGACCATCTCGCGCACGTTCTTCAGATCGCCGACATCGACCTTGCAGGCGAGCGCCTTCACGCCGAGTTTCTCGATTTCGGCCTTGAGCTCGGCCGCATTCTGATCGCTCTTGAGGTAGTTGAACGACACGTTGGCGCCGCGCCGTGCGGCTTCCAGCGCGATCGCCCGGCCGATTCCGCGCGTCGCGCCGGTGACAATGATTCCGCGCCCGTCGAGATCTTTCATCTTGAGATCTTGAATCTTGAGATCTTGCACAGCTTTCTCCCCATCCGAACGAAGCTCAGGCCGTGTCCGCCGCGGCCATTGCGCGCTCCAGCGCCGGCCGGTACTGGGCGATGTACGACAGATAATTGTATCCGAAGAGGCGCTCAAGCTCGGCGTCGTACTTCGGCGCTTCGGCGCCAAGATCCTTCGCGAGCCACGTCAGCACCATCCACTCCTCGGAGCGCGGCGCCTTGCGCAGCGCGTCGCGCCGGAGCATCACTTGCGTCGGCTTGACGCCCGCAAGATGCGCGAGCAGCGCGATCATCTCGCTCTTGTTGTTCGTCATCTCGTCGCGCGCAAACAGATTTACCGAGTAGATCAGCATCGTGCTGATACACGCCGACACCCGCTCGGGCGTTGCGCGATCGCAATACATCTTAAGCGGCCCCTGCGGCGAAAGCGCGTAGGCGAGGAAGTCGGCGTTGGCGCCGAGAATCGTCGCGATGAACCGAATCGCGCGCGGCGATCCAGCCTGGGCCAACCGCGCGCGCATCGCGTCGAGTCCCGGCTTCGCCAGCCGCCGCATGAAGCGCCGGCGCGCCGGAGACAGCCAGTAGATCAATCCCGCGAGCATCGCGGGTTGGGTTTAACACAGCGCGGGCTTGAATAAAAAAGGCCGCCCCAATCGGAGCGGCCCGGCAAATCAAACCGTCGTTAATCTTACGCGCTGAAGGACGACCCGCATCCACAGGTGCGGCTCGCGCGCGGATTGTCGAAGCGGAATCCCGCGCCATGCAGCCCTTCGACGTAGTCGAGCGTCGTGCCCGCGATATACGGCAGCGAAATTTCGTCCACGTACACCAGCACACCGCCGAAATCCGTCACCCGGTCGCCTTCTTTCAACGTGTCGAACTTCAGTGAATACTGAAACCCGGAGCATCCGCCACCGACCACGCCGATTCGCATTCCATAGCCGGCGCCAAGACCTTCCTTCGCGTACATCTTGCGAACCATCTCGATTGCGGTAGGCGTGAGCTTCACGTCGGGCAGCGACGCGGCGTCGATTTGCTCGACCGGCGCCTGTTCAGCGTGCCCGTGATGCTCGATATGAAGTCCTTCGGCCATTTTGCTACGAACCTCCGGCAAGGAGAGCTTACCCGCTCATGATGCGGGCTACCAATAAAATAATCATAGCGCAGGGCAATAGTGGAGTAAATGCGTCCACCATTATCAGCGCGAAAAGTCCAGCCAAATGCTAGCGTTTTAGCATCGCCATGGTTGTTTCACGTGAAACACTGACGCGCGCCGCCAACGAACTGGGATTCGTTCTGGTTGGATTTGCGCAGCTCCGTGAACTCAAGGAGCGCGAGAACTTTTATCGCCGATGGCTCGACGACGGCGGTCACGCGACGATGGCTTACCTGGCGCGAGAGCCCGAGCGCAGGTTCGATCCTCGCCGTCTCGATGCGCGCTACAAGTCCGTCGTGAGCCTCGGCTATCCGTATGCGGCGCCCGCGATTCCCAACGTTGACTGGCGCGGCGAGCTGCGCGGCAGAATCGCGGCGTACGCGCTTGGCCGCGACTATCACGACGTTGTGGGCCGGCAAGCGCGCGCGGTAGCCAAAGTGATTTCGCAAATTCGTCCCGGCTCGATCGCGCGCGCGTACGTGGACACCGGTCCGGTCTTCGAGCGGGAATGGGCGGCGGATGCGCGGCTGGGATGGTTCGGCAAGAACACGATGATCCTGAATCGCGACCACGGTTCGTATTTTTTTCTCGCCGAGATTTTCACCGACGCGGAATTCGAGGCGACGACGGAGCCTTACCGCGAACATTGCGGGACGTGCCGGCGATGCCTCGATCTGTGTCCGACCGGGGCGCTCGCCGATGGCTACGTGATGCGCTCGGAGCTGTGCATCTCGTATCAGACGATAGAAAATCGCGGCGCGATTGCTCGCGAGTTGCGATCGAAGCTCGGCAACTGGATCTTCGGCTGCGACATTTGCAACGACGTTTGTCCATGGAACGATTTGGCGGCTGACGATGGCTCGAACGATCTCGTCCCGCGTTTGCCCGAGTTGTTGGCGCTCAACGACGAGGAGTTCGGGCGGCGCTTTACGAAGAGCGCGGTGAAGCGCGCCAAGCGGCGTGGGCTGCTGCGCAACGTGGCGGTCGCGCTTGGCAACACGCGAAATCCCGACGCGGGGGCGCCGCTGGCGCGCGCGCTGGAGGGCGAGCCGGAGCCATTGATCCGCTCGCACGCCGCATGGGCGCTCGGACAGATCGGAGGACGCGCCGCGCGCCGCGCACTCGAGCATGCGCTTGGCGACTGCGACGCGGCGGTTTGCGATGAGGCCGCGGCGGCGCTCGAAACAAACTGATCAAATTGAACAAATTGATGGCGGGCGCTTGTCAAAGCATTGGCGCAAGGCGAGACTGTTACGAACGGTGGCCGCCCGATGAACGATGCACGGCGAGAATTTGCGATGCTTGCGGCGAAAGAGCCGGTGCCACTGGCGCGCGGCGCGCTGCTGATCGCGAAAGAAGAGTATCCCGGCCTCGACATCGAAGAGTACCTGGACAAGATTGCGACGCTGGCGCGTGAAGCCGAACCAATCGTCCGCGCGGGCGAGGACACGGTGGAACGCGTCCAGTTGCTCTCGCATTTTCTGTTCGAGCTGAAGGGATTCGAGGGCAACGCCGAGAACTACAACGATCCGCGCAATTCATTTCTGAACGACGTGATCGATCGGCGGCTGGGAATCCCGATCACGCTTTCGGTGGTGTATCTGGAAGTGGGCCGCCGGCTCGGCATGAACCTCTACGGGGTCTCGTTCCCGACGCATTTCCTGGTCAAGGCGGTTGACGAGCGCGGCGAGCTGATCATCGATCCATTCGTCGGCGGAAAGATTCTCGCGCTCGACGAGATTCGCGCGCGCCAGACGCAAATTTACGGACAGCCGGTGGAATTGAATCCCGCGATGCTGAAGCAGCGCGGCGCACGCCATATTCTGGCGCGGATACTTCGCAACCTGAAGATCATTTATATGGAGGCGTCGGACTGGACGCGCGCGCTGGCGGCGCTGGACAGGATTATCATGCTGGAACCGCGCGCGCTCGAAGAGCTGGTGGAACGCGGCGGTCTGTTCGAGCGGCTGGAATGCTTCAAGCCGGCGCTCGAAGACTTCCAGAGTTTTCTTTCGCAGGCTCCCGAGCATCCCGCGGCCGAGTCGGCGCGCGAAGCGGTGCTGCGGCTGATTCGCCAAGTCGCGCTGATAAACTGACGCCGCCCGGCTCGACTGACAACCGGCGCGCGACATCCCAGATGGCTGAAATTCCCAAAGCCCGCGATTTCTTCGAGTCGAGCCGCGCCGCCGTCAGCGACCATGAGCTGCGGCGCAAGCTCGAGAGCGCCAGCGCGCGGCATCTCGATCACTTCGCCGAAGTGAAGGCGGAGTTCCCAGCGTACGACGACGAGCGCGACGCGGCGCATCGAATCAAGACCGGCGCGATTGCGCATCTCGACGAATTGCTCATCGAACTCAAGTCGAAGCTCGAAGCGCGCGGATGCAAGGTGTTTTTCGCCGAGGATGCGGCCGAGGCGCGCGGCTATATAGTCGAACTTGCAAAAGGGCGCGGCGCGAAGAACGTCGTCAAGGGCAAGTCGATGACGACGGAGGAGATCGAGCTCAATGGCGCGCTCGAGCGCGCGGGGATCGACGCGGTCGAGACGGATCTTGGCGAGTACATCGTGCAGCTTCGCGGCGAGCGCCCGTCGCACATCATCACGCCCGCGATTCATCTGTCCAAGGAAGACATCGGGCAACTCTTCACCGACAAGTTCGGCATCGAGTACACGGCGGAGCCTGAAAAACTCACGGCCGAAGCGCGCTCGCGATTGCGCACGATTTTTCTGAACGCGGATTTCGGAGTCACCGGCGTCAATTTTGCGATCGCGGAGACCGGCACGCTCGTCATCGTCGAGAACGAAGGCAACGGGCGACTGTCGAGCACGATGCCGGAAACGTTCGTCGCCGTGATGGGAATCGAGAAGGTCATTCCGCGGCTCGAGGACCTGAGTCACTTCCTGGAAATCCTCGCGCGCACGGCGACCGGGCAGAAGCTCACGACCTACACCAGTTTCATCACCGGGCCGAGGCGCGAGGGCGATCTCGACGGACCACGCGAGATGCACGTGGTGATCCTGGACAACGGACGCAGCGCGATGATTGCGGACCCGGTTATCCGCGAGGCGTTGAATTGCATCCGATGCGGCGCGTGCCTGAACGTATGCCCGATCTACAGGCGCATCGGCGGCCACGCGTATCGCTCGGTGTATCCGGGACCGATCGGATCGATCATCAGCCCCAATCTTTTCGGCAGCGCCGCGGGATACCTGCCGTTCGCGTCGACGCTGTGCGGCGCGTGCAAGGATATCTGTCCCGTCAAGATCGACATCCCGCGAATCCTGCTCCATCTGCGCTGGAAAGAGAGCGCCGGAGAGCATCGGCTCAAATGGCCGCGCGCGATAGAGCGGGCGCGCCGCGGCGCGCGGCGGTTTGCGAAGATGGCGCGGCATCCGCGGACGGTTCGAGCGCTTGGAAAACTCGCCGCGATGGTGCTGAAACCATTCGCGCATAATGGTTATCTGCGCCGGATTCCGGGACCATTCGGCAACTGGACGAAGTATCGCGACTTCCCGCGTCCGCGGCCTCATCAGCGCCCCGCGCCCGGGCCGGAGCGCCCGCCAGGCTGAACGTGGCCGAGCTTCACAAAATAATCGCGAGCGTAAAGGACGCGCTCGGCGTCGGCGCGCGCAGCAACTCGCACGACGCGGCGGCGAGCGCGCCAGTGCCCGTGGCACAGTCGGCGCATCGCGCCGCGCTCGCATCGACGTTCGCGCGCGAGCTCGAAGCGGTCGGCGGCAAGTTCCTCGGAATACTCACTCCGGATGAAGTGACTAATCGAATAGTCACTCTCGCCGGCGAGATCGGCGCGAAGACGGTCGCGCTTGGACAAGGCGCCGTGAGCGACATGGACGCAATCGGCGAGGCGCTCGAGCGTGCGGATTTCAGGATCGTTCGCACCATCCCGGTGGCGGACACCGAGCGCGCCGCGATGCGCGAGCGGGTGGCCAATGCCGACATCGGGATCGCGGACGCGGACTTCGCGATCGCCTCGACCGGCACAGTGGCAGTAGTTTCAAACGGGGATCGGCCGAGTTCTCTGACGCTGCTGCCGCCGGCGAGCCTGGTGATCGTTCAGATCGATCGCGTGATGGCAAACCTGGCGGCGGTGCTCGCCGAGTTGGGCCCGGAGGGCGTCGCGGCGAACCGATTGACGTTGATCACGGGCCCCAGCCGCACCGCGGATATCGAGAAACGAATCGTGCTCGGCGTGCACGGCCCCAAATCGATCCATGTGATCGTGGTGTGGCCCCGCGATGACTGAAGTCCAACTATTCTCGACCTGCCTCGCCGAGGAATTTTTTCCCGAAGTCAACGACGCGGCGGCGACGGTGCTCGAACGGCTGCGGCTCAAGGTCACGCCGGTTCGCGGCGCGTTTTGCTGCGGCCAGGTCGCTTTCAATGAGGGCTTCCGCGATGAGGCGCTCGATCTCTCGCGCCGCTTTCTAAACTCGGTCGAGCCGGGCATTCCGATTGTCGTGCCGTCGGGCTCATGCACGAGCATGCTGAAGATCTTTTACGGCGACTTGCTCGCGGACGATCCCGCCCTGTCAGCCAAGGCGATGGCGATTCGGCCGTGGGTATTCGAGCTGTCGCAGTTCATCGTCAACGTGCTGAAGGTGAAGTACATCGGCGCGCGCTACGAGCGGGCGGTCGCGTATCATCCGTCGTGTCATCTGATGCGCGAGCTGGGCGTGCGCGATGAACCGATGACGCTGCTGAGCGCGGTGGCGGGAATCAGAATCCGCGAGCTGCGCGATCGCGAGGAGTGCTGCGGCTTCGGCGGGATGTTCTCGGTGAAGTTCCCGCATATCTCGGCGTCGATGCTCGAGGACAAGCTGGCGCGCATCAGGGAGAGCGGCGCCGAGGTGGTGGTCGCCAACGATTGCGGATGCCTCATGCAGATCGGCGGCGGCTTGAGCCGCGCGGGCGACAAGATCGAAGTGCGTCATCTGGCCGAAGTGCTCGCGGCGCGGCAGGGGTGAGCAGGGCTGAGCCCTGCACCCACCGTTAAGGCCGCGCTCCGTTGTCGCGCGCGGCCCCTGCCAACGGCTTAATACTGCGCTGCCGTCGCCACGGCCAGGGGTGACCCCTGCACCGCAGTGAGAAGAGAAAAGATGCGGCCTGACGGCCTGTTAGAAGGTTAAGGGGGAAAGAGACGGGGGAATCTCAGCCGGGAATTAGAGCTAATGGCGTTCGTGGACGTATAGGCCCGGGGCGGGCTCGCCGGCTTTGTATAGGTCGCTGCCGAGTGATTTCGGCGCGGGACGTTCGCCGCCGGAGCGCGCGCCTATCCACTTGATCCAGTGATCCCACCAGGTGCCCTTGTTCTCGGCCGCTCCTTTGAGCCATTCGTCGGGATTCTCGGGAAGCCGCGCGCCGACGTAGTAGCGGGCTTTGAAGTTGCCGGGCGGATTAACCAGGCTCTGGATATGGCCGCTGGAGCCGAGCACGAATTCGATTCGTCCGCCGAACATCCGCGTCGTGCGATAGCACCCGCGCCACGTGCAGATATGGTCGGTCATCCCGGCAACCAGGTAGAGGTCATTCTTCACGGCGCCCAAATCGATCGGTGTGCCGAGAATCGTGACTCCGCCGCCGCGCGTGAGTGGATTTCTGAGAAACAGATCGAGAAAGCCCGCGTGCAGTTTGGCCGGAAGATTGGTCGGGTCGGCGTTCCAATAGAGGATGTCGAACGGCGCGGGATCGTTGCCGAGCAGATAGTTGTTGACCCAATAGTTCCAGACCAGGTCGTTGGGCCGCAGCCAGGCGAAGACGCGCGCCATGTCGCCGCCGTCGAGCACGCCCTTTCTAGCCGAACGATCGCGCGCCGCCTTGATCGCATCCTCGGTCGCGAACATCCCGGTCATCGAGGGCAGGCTGGTATCGAGCGTCGTCACCAGCAGCGTCGCCGCGTTGACGCGCTTGTCACCGCAAGCCGCGAGATGCCCGAGCATGAGCGAAGTCGTGATGCCGCCGGCGCATACGCCGAGCACGTTGCAATCGGGACTGCCCGTGATCTCGCAGGCGGCTGCGATGGCGTCCTTGCACGCGGCCACGTATTCATCGAGCCCCCAGCTGCGATCGCGCGGCGTCGGGTTGCGCCAGCTGATCGTGAACATCGGAAGTCCGTGCTTGACCGCGTACTCGATGAAGCTGCGTCCCGGCGCGAGATCCATGACGTAGAACTTGTTGATCTGCGGCGGGATGAAAAGCAGCGGGCGCTCGTAAACCTTGTCGGTCGCGGGCGCGTACTGGATCACCTCGCAGAGCGGGTTTCGGAACACGACGGCGCCGGACGAGACGGCGAGGTTTTTGCCGACTTCAAACGGCCGCTTGTCCACCGTCGACGGCATCCCGCCGTTGCTCCACAGGTCGCCGATGAAGTTGCTTAATCCACACACCAGGCTCATCCCCGCGGTGTCGAAGGCGCGCTTGAGCGCGGCGGGATTGAGCCACAGCGCGTTGGTGGGCGCGAGCGCCTCGGTCATCAGCGTGACCGCGAACTTCTGCTGCCCGACTTGCTTCCACTCGACGCCGTCATCCTGGTCGACGAGATCGTGCATCGCGGCTCGCCACGCGAGGTAAGACTGCATCACGCGATTGTAGAGCGGATGCTGCGACCAGGCGGGATCGGCGAAGCGCTTGTCGCCAGCCTCGGGCGTCAGGGCAGAAACGCCCGCCGCGACCTGCGCCAGCTCGAGCCACAATTGGAGCGCGCGCGACGCGACGGCGGCGGGCCGCGACGCGAGATGCGCCAGCAGAGCCGTCAAAGTTCCGGCAACCTGGGTGGCGTCGAGGCCGACGAACGGATTGGCGCCGAGGATCGCGTTGAGCGCAGGATGGTCTTCCTCGGGGATCTGAATTTCAGGCCGCCGCATGGCCGCAATGTCCATTTCGCCATCTCCAACCTTTGGTCACGAAGAATCCCGATCACGAAAGGGCAGGACGCGATTCCACCACAAAGTCATCCGTAAGCCAAACCGAAGATGTGCCGGCGGGTACGCGCGGGTCAGCCGAGCAATTCGAGGCCGTGTTCGAACATTCTTGGCGCCGACAGCGCGGTCTCTTCCCATAATGGATCGTCGCGTTTGCCGCGCCGATGCAGCATCAGGTTGAAACAGGTAATCACGCCGAACCGGTAACCCGCGAATGCGCGGAACCATCGCACCTCCGCCGCGGAGACCGGAAAGCCCGCGGCTTCGGCGTACGCATCGACGATTTCGCCCGCGTCGAGAAGCGAGCCGCGGCCCGCGTCCGCGCCGACCCAGCTTGCGGGATCGGAAAAGAAGCAAATCCATCCGAGGTCGAGCAGCGTTGCGCCGACGAGCGAGATTTCCCAATCGATCAGCGCGACGACGCGTTCTTCGTTGAACAGCACGTTCGACCATTGGAAGTCGCCGTGGACGCATCCGATGCGCGCGTTTACCGGCAGGCTCGAGCGCAGACGCTCGCGAAGCTCGGGTGCGCGCGCGACGACGGCGGGATCGAGAGTCGGGCGGTCGAGCAGGTAGTCCAGGCGTTTGAGCTCTTCGCTGAGCGCGAACGGCTCGCCCCATGCGCCACGGCGCGGCTCCCACGGGACGTTGTGCAGCGCGGCCATGGTCGCGATACCCTTGCGCGCCAGGCGTTTCAAGTGCGCGGGCGGCAGCGCGGATTCGCCGAGTTTGAATCCATCGACGAAGCCGGCGACGAAGTACGGCCGATCGAAAAACTCGGGCTCGGCGCCGTACCAGATGATCGGCGGCACCGCGACCGGCGTGTCGGCCAGCGACGCCATCACGCGCGCCTGCCGCACGATGTCGGCGGGGCCTGCGATTTTGACGCCGGGAGGCGCGATGCGCACGACGAATTTCCCGGCCGGCGCCGCGTCGGGCGCACTGCGCTCGAGGATGAAGCTGTAGCTGAAGCCGGCGTGACCCGGCAGCGATTCGCGCGAATGCACTAGCGCGCCGGAGTCACCGGTTCTCGCGCGCACCAGGGCCGTCAGCTGCGCGGTTACTTGTTCGAAATTTCCGGGCATATGCGCGCTCGGCGCGTGTCGCTGGCGGCCCTCGGCGCGTTCCTTGGCTGGCTGCCTCGCAAAAATGGACTCCGCCGGGACTATACAGCAGGCGCCTGGAAAGCGGGAACCCAAATCCGTGGCGGGTTGCGCTGGGAGGAAGCGGTCGTGTAGGAATTTGCTGATGAGATTTTGTCCGCAATGTGGCGCGTCGCTGACGGCTGGCGCGAAGTTCTGTGTGGAGTGCGGCAGCGCGCTCGCGGGTACAGCATCGGGCGCGGTCGAATCGCGCAAGCTCAAGGGCAGCGCGGCTCGCGGGCGCAATATACCGATTACCACGGCGTTTGTGATTGTGTTCGTTGCGATCACCGTGGTGGGTCTGGGGGCGGCCGCGTGGATAATGATGCGCACGCACGAAGCGGTGAGCAAACAAGTCGCCAACGCCCCGGGCGCGGCTGCGCCGGATCAGAATGCCGCGGCGAATCCAGCGGCGGGTGGAAGTCAGAACGGCACTTTGCCGCCGGGACATCCAAAGCTCGAATTGCCGGCAGAGGCTCGCAGCTTTGTTGACAAGACCGAAAAAGAGGCGCGCGCGAAACCCGGCGACGTCGCGGCATGGAGCAAATTCGGCGCAGTCGCGATGCAAGCGGCGATGTACGATCAAACCTTCTATGGCAAGGCCGAGGAAGCGTTCGGCCACGTGCTGAAGTTGGAGCCCGACAACCTCATCGCGCTCCGCGGTATCGGTGATATCGACTACGACAAGCAGCGCTTCGACGAAGCGATTGCCGCATACGAGCATTACCTGAAGAAGAAGCCGGACGATCCGGAAGTTCGCACCGACCTCGGCACGATGTATTTCTCCACCGGCAACGCCGATCAGGCGGTTGTGCAGTACAAGAAAGTGATCGCCGCCCATCCCGGATTTTTCCAGGCGTACCTCAACCTGGGAGTCGCGTACACGCAGGAGAATAAACCTGATGACGCGGCCGCCGCGTTCAAGCAGGCGCTGGCGCTCGCGCCCGACGACGCCTCACGCACCCAGGCGAAGGAGCTGATCGCAAGAATCACCGGTGCGCCCGCCGCAAGCGCGCCGATGCAAGCCGCATCTGCGGCGGCGTCGTCCCCGGCGGGAGCGGCGGCGGAGCAAGCACCCGGATCACCCGCGGTTGCGCCAACGGCCGGAAAAATGGATTTTCACGGCGCTGTCGAGGCGATGGTGAGAGGCCTGCCAATCGCGGGACCGAAGGTCGGCTCCGTCGAATGGCCCGACCAGCTCAAGGCCAGGGTCCTGATGAACAGCTTTCCGATGGACGAAATGCCTCCGAATGCGAAAGAATCGTTCCTGGCCGAGCTGAAGTTGAAAATCCACAAGGCCAAGAAAGACCACAACATTTCATCGCCGGTCGAAGTCGATTTCGTGGACGGCGCAAGCGGACGTGTGATGGAAACCGTTACTCAGTAGCCGACTGCGCGAATAATAACCGCGCCACGGAGCCAGGTGCGGGGCGAACTGGCCAGGCTGCGCGTCGAACTTGAGGAACATGACTATGGCATCGAAATCCTTCGAACGGCTGCGCCGGGTCGGGGACAGGCAGACGCTGCGTTTGACTCATTATGGACGCAAAACCGGCCGCCCCTACGAAGTGACTATCTGGTACCTGGTCGATGACGACCGGCTATACCTAGTCTCGGCAAATGCCGCGCGCAACTGGGTGCGCAATGTGAAGGCGCGACCCGCCATTTCACTTCGGGTCGGCGACGAAGTCTTCAACGGCAACGTGCGCGCGATTACGGATAAGCAGGAACGCGAGAAAGTGAACGGCCTGGTCGAGCGCAAGTACTGGTTCGTGATTCCGATGCTTCGGCTGGGACGATTGCTTCGGCTTGGACGATTTCTCGCGTCGATCGGAATCATCAGCGACAACAGCGTCGCCTTCGAAGTTATCCTCGCGGACGACTAGGGCGACGCTTGGCGATCTCTACGACGGAACTCCGCCTTCGGCAACGCGCTTGAGGCTCTCGACCCAGTTCTGATGCCCGCGCTCGAGCATCGGGCGCAGATACCACCACGCGAGCTTCGGCACGAGACCGTTCTGGCATTCCTCGGTGATGACGCGGCATCCGCCACCGCCATCGGGTTCGATAAGCCAGCCGTGATACGCGGTCAGCACTCCATGCGCGTCCCATCCGAGTTCATGCGGCGGTTCGAAGACGATCACGCGGCTGGCGACGGTGGCGCCAAACGTCTTCCATCGAAATTCGGTGTCGGGCGCGAGGTCGGGCGGATTGCCGCGAATGAAATTCACGTTGGCGCTGTTGCTGTACCATTGGGGCCACTGGGCGGCGCGAATGAGCCATCGCCATACACGCTCAGGCGGCACGGCAATCGCAATATCATTGCGCGCGTACACCGATGAGTTGTCAGGTTCGAATCCTGCCGGCCATTTCATCGCGATAAGTGCTCCTTTGCGCTTGCACTAGCAGGATGTTGAAAAATTCGGTCAATTGTCGTTTTCGACTTCAAGCTCTTCAACATCCTGGGTAAGAGCTGTCTTCTTACCTACAACATCTCCCCCAAAGGTGGGAGACCGGTGAAAAACCCCCTTTTGGGGGAGACAAGAGAGAGGGAGCAGGCGTTGAAAATTACTTTTTCAACAGCCTGCTAGTCTGCCCCAGAAACGGATTTTCCGAAACCTCAGGGGGCTGCTCTTTAACGGTTGCAGTCGCCTACTTCACCGCTGGGGCCGGATGAAGGCTGGCGTTGACTCTTGCGAGGTGGCGCTGATGGCTTGAGGTCCCCAGATGCATCAGGCGGTAAACCTCGACCTTCACCATGTCGTTGATGAAGAACCATACAAGCGCATAGGCCCACACTAACAGCGCGTACTTCCATCCCAGCGGCGTCATGCCCCATCCGTAGGCTGCGGCCAGGGTTCCGATGACCTGGGTTGTTTCGCAGGCAACGACCAGGCGCCAATTGGGCCACGGGCGCTGCCAAAACGTTCCCACGCTTCGGGTGATGTAGATGGTGAGATGCCCGGCGACCAGCAGCTTGAGGAATATGAGGCTCTGAATGACGGGCCGGGGCAGCTGAAAGTATCTCTCTCCGATCCAGAAAAGGACGAACGCAGAGATAACTCCCATCACGCCGAGCACCGAGCTGACGGTGAGTACGCGTTCCATGTCCCATCGCACCGGGCGTGGAGCTACGATGGTGTTGTCGTAGGCGATCATCATGATCGGGAAGTCATTGAGGACCGCGATGAGCACGATCATGACTGCGGTTACCGGGTAGAAGTTAAACACCACAATCGCGAGCGTCATGAAAAGCAGTACGCGGATGGTTTCGGAAATCCGGTAGATTGCGTAACTGTTCATGCGTTCGAATATCTTGCGCGCTTCTGAAATGGCGGCGGTGATTACCGAGAGTCCGGTCGCCGTGAGCACCAGATCCGAGGCCGCACGAGCCGCGTCGGTCGCGCCGCTTACCGCGATTCCGCAATCGGCCCGTTTGAGCGCGGGGGCGTCGTTGACGCCGTCACCGGTCATTCCGACGATATGCCCACCAGCCTGAAGGGCTTTGACGATTTTGAACTTATGCTCAGGAAAAACCTGCGCATAGCCGTCGGCCGCGTCTATCTTGTCACTGTCGTCGGCCTTACCGTCAGGAAAGAGATCGCCGGCAACCGCGATGCTCGGTCCCAGCTTGAGTTCGAGCGATACCTCGCGGGCAATTGCAAGGTTGTCGCCGGTTACCATGCGAACCTGCAGTCCCATGTTTCGCGCGGTCGCGATGGTAGAGGCCGAATCGTCGCGGGGCGGATCGGACAAGGACAGTAGTCCAAGAAATTCCCACTTCCCCTGAGTATCGGTGCGGGCGACGCCAAGAGTGCGATAGCCCTTGGCCGCAAGCTCGTTCACCTGGCCTTCAGCCTTAGCACGGGTCGCCGAATCGGGATGGACCAGATCCAGAATCACCTGCGGGGCGCCCTTCGAGACTTTGAAAGCGGCGTTGTCGTGTTTGGCCTCGGCCTCGGTTCGCTTACTAACAGGATCGAAAGGCGTGAAATGAGTGATTTGATAGGTCTTTAACACCGACTGATCGCGGAGACCTTTGAGGACCGC
This sequence comes from Deltaproteobacteria bacterium, assembly GCA_003135135.1. Lineage (GTDB taxonomy): Bacteria > Desulfobacterota > Binatia > Binatales > Binataceae > Binatus. The sequence continues at coordinate 47,285 of PLDK01000051.1, read as the reverse complement.
CTCGTCGATGCCATCGCCGCCCTCCCTTCGCGATGCCAAAGCCGCGCCCAATATCAAGTCCTGATCGTTGCCCGCCTTGAAGACAACGGGTTTTTCCAGCTTGAGCTCGTTCTTGGTGAGCGTGCCGGTCTTGTCCGCGCAGAGAATGTCCATGCCGGCCATCTCTTCGATCGCGACGAGGCGGGAGACGATAGCCTTCATTCTGGCAAGCACGGATGCGCCGACGGCCATCGTGACGGACAGGACGGCGGGCAAGGCGACCGGGATTGCAGCTACCGTAAGAATCAGCGCGAACAGCAGGGTTTCGACCAACGGGTCGCCGCGATATAGCGCGACCGTCAGGATCAATGCGACCAGGCCGAGCGTGATCAGAATCAGGAAATTGCCGATCTTGATCACCGCCTTCTGAAAGTGGGAGACGGTCTTAACGCTCTCGACCAGTCGTGCCGTGCGGCCGAATAGCGTATTCATTCCGGTGGCGACGACCAGCCCGTTCATCTGGCCCATTCGCACGACCGATCCTGAATACGCGACGTCACTTTTCTTCTTGTCGACCGGCAGTGACTCGCCTGTCAGCGCTGACTGATCGATGCTGAGGTAGTCGCCATCGACCAGCTTCAGGTCGGCGGGGATGACATTGCCGAGCTTGACCATGACAATATCCCCGCTCACCAGCGTCTTCGCCTCGACGTCGCTCCACTTGCCGTCGCGCAGCACTCGGGAATGTAGTGCGAGATTCTTTTTGAGTGCCTCGATCTCGTTGTCGGCCTTAAATTCCTCCCAGAAGCCGACGACCGCGTTCAGCGCCAGCATGAAAAAGATGATGACGAAGTCTTCCCAATGCCGAACCACTGCGGACAGTACCGCGGCAATTTCGATCATCCATGGGATAGGCCCCCAAAGAAATGTCAGGAACCGCTTGAGGGGGCTGATGCGCTTTTCTTCGATAGCATTCGGACCGTCCTTCTTGAGCCGGCTCGCCGCTTCTTCCTGGCTTAGTCCATGTTCGAGACTCGAATGGAACTTGGCGAGCGCTTCCTGGATCGTCCCGGTATCAACTGGTGTCTGCGCACCTTTGGCCGCATCTGCCTTGGAGGTGTCAGCCTTGAACGCATCTGCGGAAGCTGACGCCTCTGCCTTTTGCCAGTCGCCGAGCGCACTTCCCGGTCCGCCGTGGCGCGCTTGGAATATCTCGTAGGCGCGCGTGCGAATCTCGTCCACGCCGGGCTCCGATCCTTTGGACTTAGCGACAGCCTTGGACCCGTTTGGCGCGGAGTCAGATGAAGCGTCTGAGCTCTTCGCATCATCTGCGGAACTCTTTTCGGTAGCCATCTCTTAACTCCTGCCAAACTGTTTACATACGGCGACGACTGACCTTGGTTATGAGTCTAAGAGTCGGCGAATAGCTGGCCGCACCGGTCCCGAATGCTCCGCGACTGGATTTTAGCAGACTAGATGTCAGGCTTAGCCCGTCGATTTGCATTATTTGTTCTTCCGATGACCAAACGCGCTCTCCTTTGATGCCCGTTGCACACACGTCGGCGGTGCGCAGGTGCATCCGGTGCTCGGCGGGAAAGTCAAAGAGCCCGGCCAAGCGTTCCCCGTTTGGCAGTAAGCGCCTCAACTGCCCTGGGGCACTTGGCCTGATACTCGAAACGAGTCCTGGCGGTCTGTTTATTGGCGCGGAATCTCCAGCTGCATCAAAAGAAGCCCGGAGCGCTTCACAGGTAGCCCAATTGCCGCGCGCCGAGACGAAGTTGCTCGCGAAATTTTGGATGAGCAATTGCGATCAGCGCCTCGGCTCTTTCCGATGTCGATTTGCCGGTGAGGCAAGCCACTCCATACTCGGTAGCGATATACTGAGTATCGGTTCTTGGATCGGTAGTGGGTCCTTCGATCTTCGGGACGATGCGCGAAATGGCGCCGTCACCCGCGGTCGAGTAGGCGGCGAGAATCGATTTGCCGCCCTTGGATAGCTGAGCGCCGCGGATGAAATCCAACTGGCCGCCGGGAGCGCTGTACTGCTTGCCCATGATCGCTTCGGAATTGACCGCGCCGTCAAGGCTGACCTCGAGAAACGCGTTGATCGAGATTACGCAATCGTTCTGTCCGATGATGTTGGGGTCGTTCACATAGTCAACCGGGCGGGCCTCCATGCTCGAATTGTCGTTGAGAAAATCGTAGAAAGGCTGGTCGCCGATCGCCAGGGTGTACACGTTCTTGTATCGATTAAGGTTCTTGTACCGGTTGGTGACGGTGCCGGACTGAATCAGCGCCGCCAGTGGCGGCATCATGACCTCACTGTGTATGCCCAAATCCTTGCGGCCGTGCAGCGCGGCGCATACGGCGCCGGGCACTCCACCGATTCCTACCTGGAGTGTTGCGCGGTCCGGGATCATCTCCACGATGTACTTGCTGATCGCGTTGTCCAATGGCGTCGGCGGCCGGACCGCCAGCGTGAACAGCGCACTTTCATTTTCGACAATCGCCGCGACTTCCGATATGTGCACCGACGAATCGCCGAACACGCGCGGCATCCTCGGATTGACTTCGACGATCAGATTCCTGGCGATTCGCGCGGTCGGGATCGTGTAGTCGGCGTTGGTGCCGCAACTGAAAAATCCGCCTTTGTCCATCGGCGCGACCATCATGATGAAGGTGTCGATTCCTATTTCGCGCAACACGCGCGGCATCGCACTGAAATTGCCCGGCATGTAGAAGACCACGCACCGATTGTCCTGTTGGCCCCGCTCGAAGAGCCCTCGTTCGACACCTGTGGGGAAGAAGGGATGTGGCTTGATGACGTCCATGTGTTCGTACTTGAGAATCGTGAGGGCGGCGGCTGCGACTGAGTGCGAATAGTAAACGCGAAGCTCCTCGATCTTGCGGCTCTTCACTCGATTCTCGAGCGCTCCTAACAAGGCGGGCGGTTCGCTGGCCGCCATGCCCATCGAGAGCGTGCCTCGCGATGGAATCAACTCCACCGCCGCCGCCGGCGTCATCAATTTGGATTTGTATTCCGTTTCGTACATCTACTGTCCGTTCTCCCGCCCCATTACCTGGGGATTTCTGTACGGCGTCGCGAAGCAGGCGCGTAGTGGGTCATCTTCTTGTAGATGGCCATCACTATACTGTAGAACTGCTTGCCGCGCGCGTTGGGATATTCCTCACGAGCGCGGGCCTTCGCGCGTTCCCACGCGATCTCGTCTTCCGGAGTTTTGACTACGCCGACCGGCATAAGCTGGGTCTCCTGCTGACTATCCGATCGCAGCACCTGGACGGATAGGCAAGCCCGGATAGCAGCTGAATGGATCAATCGCCCGCTTGAATGTTAGTCTTCGCGGACGATGTTGTCGCGCCATCCGCCCGAGAAGCAGAAGTGGACCGAGGAGCGCCGATATTTCGAATCGGACGGTCGCCCGCTGTACGGAGCGATGTATCGCGCCGAGCGGCCGGGCGCGCCGATTGTGCTCTTCTGCAACAGCTTCTCCGAGAATCATTGCGAGGGGAGAGCCGAGGCGATCGCGGCGCGGATCATCGCGGCAAGCGGTTACTCCGCCTTCCTGTATCATCCGCGGGCGCATGGCGATTCGGCAGGCGACCCGGAGGACGTAACGTTCGAGGGTCTGGTCGAAGACGCGGTGAACGCCGCGAGCTACGCGCGCAGACGATGCGGCGCGTCGCAGATCGTGTGGGTGGGCGTTCGGTTCGGAGCGCTGGTTGCCGCGCATGCAATCCCCAGAATTACCGACACTACCGGGCTTGCGCTCTGGGAGCCCGTGCTGAGCGCGCGCGACTACTTCCGCAAGTCGATGCGCCACGTTATGTATTACGAAATGTCGAAAGGCGAACGGCCGTCGCTGACGGTCGATCAGATGAGTGAGCGGCTTAAGCGCGAGGGCAAAATCTCCGTGCTCGGATTCGACCTCCACCGCAACTTCGTGGAGAGCGCCCAGGATGCGGACCTGCTGGACGCGCTCCAACCGTGGCGCGGCCCGACCCTGATCGCGCAGTTTCAGAAGCACTCCCGGCTCTCGCGCGAGCACAACCAGTTGCGTGAGGCTCTGGTCCGGCGCGGTCTAGGCGTGCGCGCGGTTCTACATCGCGGGCCGGCCGGCGCCGACTCCTGGTGGACCCCGGAGGGTATCGCAAAACAGACGGGAGACTGGCTCGATGAATTGGCGTGAAACTCCCGCCACGCTGAGCCGCGCACGCGCCGAGCAGCCGCTTGTATTCAAGGGTCCGAAGGGCGCTCTGCACGGGATCTTCACGCCACCGGCGCCCGATGCGTCGCTGGCGAGCGCGTGCGTCGTGTTCCCGGGGCGTCCGCGTTCGGGGCTTCGCCGCCTTCCGGTACTCGCCGCACGAATCCTTGCCGCCGAGGGATTCGCGGCCCTGAGATTCGACCTGCGAGGCCGCGGCGAGAGCGCCGGCGAGGTTGAGATGCCGAGCCGCCAAGAGCCGCGCGGTGAAGACGTGGTTGCCGCCATTCGTTACCTGCGTGAAGCGCACGGGCAGAAGCAGTTTCTGCTGGCCGGCTACTGCTTCGACGCGGTGACCGCGCTCGATGCATTCAGGGATGAAGCCGATGCGATCTCCGGCATTTTTTTCGCCACCGCAGCGGTGCTCGAGGAGAAGCCTGACGGGCCGCCCGCGGACGGCCTCGCGCGCAGCGCCGCATCGCGCCTGCGCTCGATGGTCAGGCGCGCGCGTGCCCCGAAAATACTGGACAGTTTCGAGATTTCCTTCAGAGCGCTGGCGCGCTCGCATGCGCGCGCGCTCTTTCTCTACGCAGAGCAGGACCGGCTGCGCGCGGAGTTCCGCGTCGCCGAGGAGGTTCTGTTCTCAAAGCTCGACAGCGAAGCGCGCGAACGGCTCGAGATCGAGATCTGGCCCGGCCGCATTCACACCATCGAGGGCCAGTTCGCGGCCATCGAGCGCGCAATATCGTGGCTGCGCGAATTTCATCCCGCGCGAAGCCAGAGCGGCGCTTGGCGCGAGCCGCGCCAGCCGATCGCTCAGGAGTCCTAGCTCGATGCCGACGGTGCCATCCTTCCTCACCGCGACGGCCTCCCGTCACGGCGCGCGGCCAGCGCTGATAATGGACGATCGGGTTCTCACTTATGCCGAACTCGACGCAAGCGCCAACCGGGTTGCTAACTCGTTGATTCGCCACGGCGTCCGCGGCGGAGATCGCGTGGCTCTGTGGATGCCGAAGTCGCTCGAGGCGATCATTTCCATCTGGGGCGTTCTCAAGGCTGGTGCCGCTTTCGTGCCAGTTGATCCGGCCGCGCCCGTGGCGCGCCTGGCGACCATCGCGCGTGATTGCGAAATCCGAGCCCTGGTCTCGGCGTTGGACCGCGCCGACGATCTGCGGCAGGCATTCGGCACCAGCGCGCCGATGCGCACGGTTCTCTATGCCGGCGACGGGCCTAACCCACCTCCCGCCGCGAGTTGGTCATCCCAGAGATGGAACGAAGTCGAGGCCGAGAGCGCGCAGCAGCCGCCGCTTCACAGCGACGATGCCGGTCTCGCTGCCGTGCAATACACTTCGGGTTCCGGCGGGACGCCCAAGGGCGTGGCGATTTCGCATCGCACTTTCGCCGGGCAGGCGGAGTGGACTGTAACCTCGCTCGGGCTTTCGAGCGAGGACCGCATCCCGGGCTACACGCCTCTCAGCGGCGCCATGTCGACCTTCGAGATCTTCGCCGGTGTGCTCGCGGGCGCGACCGTGTATCCAGTCCCGCCGCGGCTGGCGCCGTTCCCGGCCGCGGTCGCGAAAAGCTGGAGCGATCAGCGGATAACAGTCCTCTATGTGGTGCCGAGCGTGCTCCAGATGCTGCTAAACCGCGGAAATCTCGGCGCGCTCGACTTCTCCGCGCTTCGAATCATCGTGGCAGGAGGCGAACACTTGCCGGCGCAGCGGCTCGGCGAGATGATGCGGCTTTTGCCCCGGGTTCGTTTCATCATCGCGTATGCCCGCACCGAAGCGAAGCTTCGCACCTTGCACGAGGTAAAATTTCCGCCCGAAGATATTGACACGCGCACAATCGGCAAGACTGCCGCGGATAACGGTCTGCTGGTGCTCGGCGAGGATGAGAAGCCGGTCGCGGATGGCGCGATTGGGGAGCTCTGGGTCACCGGTTCATGCCTGATGCTCGGCTACTATGGACTTCCGGAAATGACCGCGGAGGTCATACGAACCATCCGGCTCGGCCCGAGCGAGAGCGTGCCCGCGTGCCGCACGGGAGATTTGGTGCGTCGGCACGCCAGCGGACGGCTGGAGCTGATCGGCCGCGCCGATGAGCAGATCAAAGTACGCGGCTACCGGGTTGAAACCGCGGAGATCGAATCCGCACTCTGTCGTCATCCTGCCGTCCATGCGGCCGTGGTGCTTGCGGTCCCCGATCCGGAGACCGGCAATCGGCTCAAAGCGGTGGTGGTGCTGAAGGACGGTTCGGACGGCGGCGAACAAACGCTGCGCAATCATTGCGCCACGGAACTGCCGCCCTACATGGTGCCCGAGACAATCGAATTTCGCGCGAGCCTGCCCCTGATGAGTAACGGCAAAGTCGATCGCCGCAGCCTGCGCGAGAGCTGACTCCGATGAAGAGCATCGAAGGCGCCATCCGCGAGTTTCTGCTCCAGCTTCCCACTGCGAGGAAAATCCGCGAGCTGAAAACCGGCGACTCGCTGTTCCAGCGCGGCCTGCTCGACTCGATGGGCGTCATCAGGACGGTGGCATTTTGCGAGGAGACCTTCGGCATCGAGATTCGCGACGAGGAAGTGATCCCCGAGAATTTCGAGAGCGTGCGTGCCCTGTCGCGCCTGATCAAGCGCGCACAATCGCGCTCGGGCTGAATCGCGGATTCGTGAAGGTGCGGCCGGCAAGCGCACGCGCCGAAGCTAGTACTGGAACAAATGGAACGGGAGACGCCCTCACACTCCAGGTTCGAGTAGTTTGCCCGTCGCCGTGCGACCTGCTTGAGTTTACCTCGAGGACTATCCTATGAATGCAGAAATCGAGCTGCGCGACCATGTGTTCGTCGGCCCGCTGCGCCGATCCGTGAATAACGCCCGCAATGTTTCGGGGAGCATCCATGATGACGCGATGGCGACCAAGCTCGGTTTTCGCGGTGGCACCGTCGCCGGATCGATCCACCTGGAACTGTTTCCGCCGCTCCTGCTGAAAGCCTTCGGCCAGCGATGGTTTGAACGCGGCACTATCTCGATGTACTTCCTGAACGCGACTACCGACCGCGAAGCGGTCCGCGCGTTCCTCAAAGAACCGCCCCACGATGCGGCCGACGCGCAGGTCGATACCTGGATCGAGCGCGATGACGGCATGCGCGTAGCGGAAGGCACCGCGTCGGTCGGACGTCCCGAAGAGCCGACCGCGTTGCTGCGCCGTCCGCTCGATCGATTCGACGCGGGTCAGTTGCGGATACTGGGCTCGCTTAAAACCGGCGATCGTTTTGAGGAATGCGACGCATTTCTGACCAAAGATGTGATGACCGAACGGATGAACGTCATCACCGACCCGCTGGAATGGTACACCAAGCCCTCGCCATGGGGCGGTGCAATCGCTACTCCGGCGGCGATGGTGCATCTTCTCTACACGCAATCGATCGCGACTCTGCACGGCAAACTCGGCCAGGCAGTGGGCCTGTTCGGCGCGATCGAACTGCGCAACATCAACGGCCCGGTCCTGGTCGAACGTCCATACCGCCTTAGCGGGAGCATTGTGGCGCTGGGTCAGAGCCCCAAGACCGAATTCATGTGGTTCGAGACCGCGCTGAATGAAGCGGCCGGCAAGCGTATCGCCGAGATGAGGATGCTGCTGCGCTTCATGAAAGCGTCGTCGCCGCTGTACAAGGACGCGCTCGCAAGCTGATCCGCCACGGCTTCGAGGCAGGATCGCTCCTACGGCGCAGCCGCTACGGGTTCGAGCCGAATGGGGACCGTTTTGCACTTTTCGCGGTTGAGAAGGCCGCGCTGAGTATCGCTGCCTTCCAGGAAACGCACCCACCTGTCGGCGACGCCGTATTTCTCCCGCAGCAGCCGATGGACCTTCGCGTGCGCCTCGGGATCAGCTGACGCGCGGTATCGCCGTATTTCGCCGCCGCGCTCGATCTCGACGATCGGGTGCGCGTCCATATTTCGGATCCACCACTGGGCGTTGGCGTTGCCGGGGTGAATCCACGAATACCGTCCGTCGTCGACGATCCAGAGCCGCGCCTTGTGCACCACTCCTGTCGGAGTTGGCTCGTAAACGACAACGACCTCTCGGCCAACTTCGATTAGGGCCAGATGTGCGAGGACGTAAGTCACACATACGCCGATCACGATCGCCGCGACGATGATCACTTTTCTCATCTCGTGCCCCTCCAGATACAGCCGGCCGCCACGAAGCTATGCGTAGTCATTGAGACCCCATAGGCATTCACAGTGAACGCGATGTCCATCCTAAGCCGGCTCAGTGGAGCTGGGCCGCTTCGGCTGGCGTCGATGCCGGGATCGGGTGTCTGTCAGGCGCTGCCCATGCGCCGCTCGTAAGCCCAGTCCTCGGTTCTCAGGTAGGTCACGAGGGCGCCGGCGATCGCCATCCGGATCGGTTCGGGCGGCCACGGAATCACTTTTCGATTGACGAACGGGCACTGCAGGTCGCTCTTGCGCTCGAGCACCAGGTCGCGCAGCACCTGCGCGTTCAGGTGACTCATCGAGACCCCGTGGCCGATACAGCCGAGTGCGTAAACTGCGCGATGGTCGCCCAGGTAGCCGACTGCGGGGGTAAGATTGAGCGTGACCGAAAACGGTCCGCCCCATCGATGGGTGATCCGAACGCCGCGCAGCGACGGGAAGAGGAAGGCGATGTGCTCCTCGAGATGGCGCCACGCGGACTCGGAGCGATCGGCTTCGAGGCTGTTCGCCCAGGTCAGTCCAACCGGACCACCGCCCATCACCAGGCGGCGGTCGGGCGTCAGCCGATAATAGTGGATGAGATTGCGCGCGTCCTCGATTCCCTCGAACCCGCTCCATCCGATCGGCTCGAGCTGCTTGGCGCTCAGCGGCTCAGTTGCGATCATGTAGGTGAAGGCGGGCACTTGCTTGCGCTTGAGTTCGGGAAAGAGGTGCGAGTAGGCGTTGGTCGCGAACACCAGCTTGGCGGCGTTAACTGCTCCGCCCGGAGTTCTGAGCCTGAAATTGGGCCGCGAGGTGATCTCGAGCACCGGGGTCTCTTCGTAAACCGACGCGCCCGCTTTAAGCGCGATCCGCTTGTCCTCGCGCACCAGTTGCGCCGGATTCACCAGCACCAGGCGCGGTTCCCACATCGCGCCCAGATAGCGTTCCGAATTGACCCGGCGGCGCACTTCGTCACGCCCGATCCAATCAATCCCGCTGAAGCCCAGCGACTTCATGAGCTCGACGTCGTGCTGGAGACGGCGAATGTAGCCCGGCGCCGTAGCGACGCGCAGAAAGCCGGGGCGAATACGGCTGCATTCGAGCTTTTCATCGAGGATTAGCCGGTCCAGGTTATCAACCGCCTGCTCCATGTAGGCATGCGCTTCCTTGAGGAATTGCTTGCCGCGCACCATCGCGGTCACGCCCAGTCCAAGCCCGACCACCGTCATCGCAAACGAGCCGTTGCGGCCGCTCGCGCCGTAGCCAACGGTCTTGGCTTCGAGCACCGCGACCTTCAGCGCCGGGTCAGCGCGCCTGATTTCGCGCGCGGTGGCGAGGCCGGTGAAACCACCGCCGATGATCGCTACATCGGCATTGATTTCACCCTTGAGCGGCGGCTCGGGCGTGTACGGCCCGTAAGTATCGAGCCAAAGCGAAAGCGGCGAGTTCGGCAGGGACATTGTCGTCATGGCGGTCTCCATCCGGTCTGATGGCTCCAAACATGCTCGCCTTTCGGCCCGGCGTGCAACCGCCGCGACGGTGGATCGTCGGTGTCGCGGGCTGGCTCGCGCGAGCAGCCCGCTTCTTCCTCCGTCTCAGGCCGCAATCCGGGCGAAGTGATCGGCGATCACTTTCGCCACGCAGCAAGTCAGCTTCTTCGCGGTCGGGATGTGGAGAAACTCGTTGGGCCCGTGGGCATTGGCGTGAGGTCCCAGCACCCCGGTGATCATAAATTGCGCCTGTGGAAATCGCTCGCCCAACATCCCCATGAATGGAATGGTGCCGCCTTCGCCCATGTAGGCAACCGGATTGCCGAAGTAGTCATTCGAAGCCGCCTCGAGGCTGCGCTCGAGCCACGATGATAGCGCGGGCGCATTCCATCCGCTGGCGCCCCAGTTCGCTTGGAAACTCACTTTGCATCCGTACGGCGGATCTTTCTCCAAAATGGTTTTCAGCTTCTGCGACGCGATCGTTGCATCCACCGTCGGCGGCAGTCTGAGCGACAAACTCACCGCCGTGCCCGCGCGCAGCACGTTGCCGGCGTTGCCGGTCGGCGGCATCCCGTCCGCGCCGATGATCGAGAGAGCGGGCCGCCACGCGCGGTTGAGGATTAGCTCCGTCGTATCGTTGCTTACCGGACGCGCGCGCTCGACGAACGGAAACTTCGCGCGGATGTCGTCGCCGAGCACCACGGCCGTGGCGGCCGCCTGCTTGAGGCGCGCCTCGGGGATCGACGCGTAAAATTCCGCGCCGAGCACCTTGCCCGTCGCTTCATCCTCGACGCGGCTTAACAACTGGCGCACGATGCGGAAGCTGTCGGGCACGACTCCGCCAGCGTCGCCCGAATGCACGCCCTCGGTGAGCACGTCGACCTGGAGTTTCCCGCCGACCAGGCCGCGCAGCGAGGTAGTCAGCCAAAGTTGATCGTAGTTGCCGCATCCCGAGTCCAACGCGATGCACAGGCTCGGCTGGCCGATGCGGGGCGCCAGATGCTCGATGTAATGCGGGAGATCGAAGCTGCCGCTTTCTTCGCAAGCCTCGATGATCACCACGCATCGCGCGTGTCGAATCGAGTTCGCCTGCAGCGCGCCGATCGCGCCCAGGCACGCAAACATCGCGTACCCGTCATCGGCGCTGCCGCGGCCGTACAAACGCTCGCCGTCGAGCACCGGCTGCCACGGGCCCAGCCCTTCGCGCCATCCCGACATCTCGGGCTGCTTGTCCATGTGCCCATAGAGCAGCACGCAATCCTTCGAGTCGCCGGGGATTTCGATGAACAGCAGCGGGGTGCGCCCCTCGAGCCGCACGACCTCCAACTTCATGGCGCGGATCGGCTGGCGGCGGGCCCAATCCTCGAAGCGCGCGACGACGCGGTCCATGTGCCCGTGCGCTTTCCAGTCGCGATCGAACGCGACCGACTTGTTGGGGATACGAATGTACTCGGTCAGTTCGGCGATGATGGATTCATCCCAAAGCCGCTCGACGTGAGTTCGGATCGATGCCTTTTCCATGACGAAAGCCTACGCGAGATGAGTGGCGAATGGCAAAATACGACGCGGGCGTGATCGATGGCCAGACTTTCGATGTCGATTCGTCGCCAGCGGGGCCGGCTTCGAATTTCGAATTGGTGCAAGCTTATCGCGCGGCGCATCCGTCGAGGAAGATCGACGTGACGATCTCGACCGCGCGCTCGGGCGTCGTGTACTCGCGACCGTAGCGGTTGATCCCGCGCATCATGCCCAGCAGCGATTCGGCCGCGATTCGAGTGTCGATACCCGGCCTTATCGCACCGCGCTTGACGCCGTCGTCGAGGACTGCGCTGATCAATCGCGACAAGTCACTGCGCTGAGCTTGATACTGGCGCTCCTGCGAGGGGCGCAACGCCTTGGGATCGCGCAGCAGGGCGAAGAACTGGCGGCGGCTCCAGAAGAATCTCAGAGAATGACCCACGATCGTCGCGATTTGCTCGCGCATCGACGTGCATCCGGCCAGCGCCGAGCGAATTTCGCGCCGCAGTTCGGTGAACCCGTTGATTACCGCGGCCGCGTAGAGCTCCTCTTTCGATTTGAATTGACGGTAAACGCTGCCCTTGCCAACTCCGGCGTGAGCAGCGACCTCGTCGATCAGGACCACGTCGAATTCACTTTCGGCAAAGAGTTCCGCGGCACTCAGGAGGATTCTCTCGCGGATGAACGGCGTGGACGGCCTGCCACGGCCTTCTTTGCGGCGAATCGGCGGCGAAACCGGTTGGCGCTTGGCGCTCACGATTGGAAACCTGCAATCATAGAATTCGTACGTTCGTAGATGCGCTGAGTACCCTCAAATGAAATATGGACTGGCGGGTCCAAAATTGCAACAATAGACGCCGGATTGGTATTTGGCTGCTTGGAAACGAGTGCCACGGAGAACATGATGGATTCAGACGCCCCCGCGACCGGAAAACCTAACGCCTCTCGATTCATACAGGATGCTGAAGTGCGCACTTGGCTCGACAAAGCTATGCAACGATGGCGGCTGTGGCTGGTCGTTTTGGCCGTCGCGGTAATTGGCCTTTACCTTTTTATTGGCCGCAGCGGCCCTGATTCTTCCACACAGGCGCCTCCAGGCGTATCGCACACGATCGTTCCGGTGGCGGCGGTGCCAGCGAAGGTCGGCGATTTGAACCAGTACATATCCGCGATCGGAACAGTGACGGCATACAACACGGTCACCATCAAAAGCCGGGTGGATGGCGCGCTCGACAAGGTAAACTTTACCGAGGGGCAAATAGTAAAGGCCGGCGATCTGCTGGCTGAGATCGATCCGCGTCCGTACCAGGTGCAGCTCGAGCAGGCCGAGGGCACGCTCGCGAAGGATGTGGCGTCGCTCCAAAACGCCAAGGTTACATTCGCGCGCGACCAGGAACTGTTCAAGCAAAATGCCCTCGCGCGTCAGGATCTCGACAACCAGGAAACGGCGGTCGGACAGTACGCAGGTTCGATCGAGAGCGATAAGGGCGCCGTGGATAACGCCAAGCTTCAGCTGACCTACAGCCGCATCACGTCGCCGATCACGGGCCGGGTCGGGCTGCGGTTGGTGGACGTGGGCAATATCATTCATGCGACCGACACGACCGGTCTGGCGGTGATCACGCAGCTGCAGCCGATCGCGGTTGATTTCAGTATTCCCGAGGACGATTTGCCGAGCCTCGAGACCGCGATGAAGGCTGACCCCCAGTTGCCGGTCGGGGCTTACGATCGTGACTTCAAGCACCAACTCGCGGCTGGAAAGCTGCTCACTACCGACAACCAGATCGATCAGACCACCGGCACGATCAAGCTCAAGGCGTCCTTTCCCAATGAGGACAACGTGTTGTTTCCAAATCAATTCGTCAATGCGAAGCTGCTCGTCAGTACCATCCACAACGCGATTCTGATCCCGGCGGCCGGTCTCCAGCGCAGCCAGCAGGGTTCGTTTGTATATGTCGTCAAGCCTGACCAGACCGTCGAGATGCGCAGTGTGACCGTGGGCGCAACCCAGGGCGACGTGATCGCCATAGACAAGGGACTTGCGGCCGGCGACCTGGTCGTCACCGACGGCGTGGACAAGCTGCAGCAAGGGTCGCACGTGAGTGTGCAGACGGCGGCTATCCCGCCCGGGAGCGCCACTCCGTGAATCTTTCGCGCCCGTTCATACTCAGGCCGGTCGCGACTTCTCTGTTGATGGTCGGACTGATGCTGGCCGGCCTCGTCGCCTATGAGCAGCTGCCCGTGTCGGCGCTGCCGCAGGTGGACTATCCGACCATCCAGGTCATGACTTTCTACCCGGGCGGAAGTCCGGACGTGATGGCGTCTTCGGTAACGGCGCCGCTCGAGCGGCAATTCGGAGAGGTGCCGGGGCTTACCCAGATGACCTCGAACAGCTCGTTCGGCAGCTCGGTCATCACGCTGCAGTTCGACCTCAACTTGAACATCGACGTTGCCGAGCAGGAGGTGCAGGCGGCGATCAACGCGGCCGCGACTTACCTGCCGACGGATCTCCCGAACCCGCCCGTTTACAGCAAGACCAATCCGGCCGACACGCCCATTCTCACGCTGGCGCTGACCTCGAAGGAACTGCCGCTGGACCAGGTCGAGGATCTGGCCGACACGCGTCTGGGCGAGAAGATCTCACAGCTGCCAGGGGTGGGCCTGGTGAGCATCGGCGGCGGCCAGAAACCTTCGGTTCGCGTGCAGGCCAATCCGACCGCGCTTGCGTCGTATGGATTGACGCTCGAGGACCTGCGCACGGCGATCGCGAACGCCAACGTCGACGAGGCCAAGGGCAACTTCGACGGCAAGCACCAGGCGTACACGATCGGCGCCAACGACCAGTTGCTGAAAGCCAAGGACTACATGCCGCTGATCGTCTCATATCACAACGGCGCGCCGGTTAAGCTTTCCGATGTTGCAGTTGCGATAGACGACGCCGAGAACGTCAAGGCGGCGGCGTGGATGAACCTCACGCCGGCGGTGATCCTCAACGTTCAGCGTCAGCCCGGCGCCAACATCATCGCCGTCGTGGACCGCATCAAGGCCCTGATGCCGCGCTTGCAGGCCTCGCTGCCCTCGTCGGTGAAGATCGAGATCCTTACCGATCGCACCACCTCGATTCGCGCGTCCGTACAGGACGTGCAGTTCGAGTTGATGCTGACGGTGGCGCTGGTCGTGATGGTCATCTTTCTGTTCCTGCGCAGCCTGTCGGCGACGATCATTCCCAGCATCGCAGTTCCGCTCTCGCTGATCGGAACGCTCGGCGTGATGTACCTGCTGGGCTACAGCCTCGACAACCTGTCGCTGATGGCGCTTACGATTTCGACCGGCTTCGTCGTCGACGACGCGATCGTGATGATCGAAAACATCTCGCGCTTCATTGAGGAAGGCGACAAGCCGCTGGAGGCCGCGCTCAAAGGCGCCTCGCAGATCGGCTTCACGATTCTATCGCTGACCATCTCGCTGATCGCGGTGCTGATTCCGCTGCTGTTCATGGGCGACATCGTCGGCCGGTTGTTCCGCGAGTTCGCGGTCACGCTGGCGGTGACGATCCTGATGTCCGCGGTCGTCTCGCTGACGCTGACGCCAATGATGAGCGCGAAGCTGCTCAAGCATACGCCCAAGGATCAGCAGACCTGGTTCTATCGCAAGTCGGAAAAGGTGTTCGAAGACACCATCGCATTTTACGGCCGCACGCTCGAATGGGTTCTTGAACACGAATTCGGAACGCTCATCGTCGCGATCTCCACGCTGGTCCTGACGATCGTGCTCTACATCGTCGTGGCCAAGGGCTTCTTTCCGGTGCAGGACACCGGGGTTATCCAGGGCGTTTCCGAAGCGCCGCAGAATGTGTCATTCGCCGCGATGGTGCGCGGCCAGCAGGCTTTGGCGCGGGTCATTTTGCAGGACCCGGCGGTGGCGAGCCTGTCGTCGTTCGTCGGGATCGATGGGACCAACATCACCGTCAACAGCGGACGAATACTGATCAATCTGAAGCCGCTCGATGTGCGCAAGGTCGACATCACCACGGTGATCAGGCGCCTGGCGCCGAAGTTGGCGGCCGTCAACGGGATAACGCTGTACTTGCAGCCGGTGCAGGACCTGACCGTCGAAGACCGCGTGAGCCGGACCCAGTATCAGTACAGCCTCGAAGATCCGAGCGCCGACGAATTGAATCTGTGGACCGGGAAACTCGTCGCCAAGCTCAAGACGCTGCCCGCGCTGCGCGACGTTGCGACCGACCAGCAGAACGAGGGCTGGGAGGAGCATGTCGTCATCGATCGGCAGACGGCTTCGCGCCTGGGTATCACGCCAAATCTAATCGACCAAACCTTGTACGACGCCTTCGGACAGCGGCAGGTGTCGACGATTTTCACACAGCTGAACCAGTACCACGTGGTGCTCGAAGTCGCGCCGGATCTGCAGCGCAGCCCGCACGCGCTTGACGAGATCTATATTCGCTCGAGCGGGGGCGGTGAGGTGCCGCTGAGCGCCTTCACCCACTTCGAACCGGGTTCGGCGCCGCTCGCCGTCAACCATGAGGGCCAGTTTCCCGCGGTTACAATCTCGTTCGATCTCGAATCGGGCTACTCGCTGGGTGACGCGGTCTCCGCCATCGAGCAGGCGCGCGAGGAAATCGGGATGCCCGTAAGCATCGAGGCTTCGTTCCAGGGTACCGCCGCGGCGTTCCGGGCGTCGTTGAAGAACGAGCCGCTGCTAATCCTTGCGGCGCTGGTCACCGTGTATATCGTGCTCGGAATTCTTTATGAAAGTTACATACACCCGATCACGATTATCTCGACCCTGCCCTCGGCGGGCGTCGGCGCGATCCTGGCTCTGATGATCTGCGGTCAAGATCTCAACGTGATCGCGCTCATCGGTATCATCCTGCTGATAGGTATCGTGAAGAAGAACGCGATCATGATGATCGATTTCGCCCTCGAAGCTCAGCGCAAGGAAGGCAAGCCGCCGCGCGAGGCAATTTACCAGGCCTGCCTGCTGCGCTTCCGGCCGATCATGATGACCACGATGGCGGCGTTGCTCGGCGCATTGCCGCTCGCGTTGGGAACCGGAGTCGGCTCCGAGTTGCGCCGCCCGCTGGGTATCGCGATCGTCGGCGGCTTGCTCGTGAGCCAGGTGCTCACCCTTTACACGACGCCGGTGATTTTCCTGACCTTCGACCGCATGGCGGCGCGATTTGCCAGCTGGCGGGCGGGGAATGTCGTTGCGCAAACCGTTCCGGCTCAAGCGTCATGAGCATTTCCGAACCCTTCATACGCAGGCCGGTCGCCACCACGCTGCTGACTATCGCGCTCGCGCTCGCGGGCGGGATCGCATTCCGGCTGCTGCCGGTTGCGCCGTTGCCGCAGGTCGAGTTTCCAACCATTCAGGTCCAGGCGACGTTGCCCGGTGCGAGTCCGGAAACGATGGCCTCGTCGGTGGCGACTCCGCTCGAGCGCCAATTCGGCCGTATCGCGGGTCTGACGGAACTGACTTCGACCAGCTACCTGGGCGCCACCAGCATAGTTTTGCAGTTCGACTTGAACCGCAATATCGACGCCGCCGCGCGCGACACGCAGGCCGCCATCAACGCCGCGGCCGGACAACTGCCGACGACTCTGCCGAGCAAGCCGACCTATCGAAAGGTCAATCCCGCCGATGCGCCGATCATGATTATCGGCCTGACCTCGGACGCCGTGCGCCCGGGAATGATGTACGACGCGGCTGATTCAATCCTCGAGCAGAAGCTCTCGCAGATAGATGGCGTCGGCCAGGTGATGGTCGGCGGAAGCGCGCTGCCCGGTGTCCGCGTCGAACTGAATCCAACGCAGATGAGCAACCTCGGCGTCGGTCTCGAGGATGTGCGAACTGCTCTGGCCGCCGCCAATGCGAACCGGCCCAAGGGCGAATTGGCCAACGATAACCAGACCTGGGGGCTGAGCACCACCGATCAACTGCTCAAGGCCGAGGACTACCAGCCGCTGATCGTGCGCTACCGCAATGGCTCCGCGGTTCAGCTTTCCGATATCGCAACGGTAAGGGACTCGGTCGAGAACGTCCGCGCCGCCGGGATGGTCGACGGCAAGGCCGCCGTCCTGGTCGTCATCTTCCGGCAGCCCGGCGCGAACATTATCGATACGGTCGATCGAGTTTACGCGGCGTTGCCCCAGTTGCGCGCCTCGATCCCGGCCGCGATCAACCTCTCCGTAGTCCTGGACCGTACGACCACCATCCGCGCCTCGGTGCACGACGTCGGGATCACGATGTGCATCTCGATCGCACTTGTGATCCTGGTGGTGTTCCTGTTCCTGCGTAACCTGCGCGCCACGCTGATTCCGGGAGTCGTCGTTCCGCTCTCATTGGTCGGAACATTCGGCATCATGTACCTGCTCGGGTACAGCCTCGACAACCTCTCGCTGATGGCGCTTACGATTTGCACCGGCTTTGTGGTTGACGACGCGATTGTCGTCATCGAAAACATTTCCCGCTATCGCGAACAGGGAATGCCGCCGCTGGAGGCTGCGATCAAGGGCGCTGCCGGCATCGGCTTCACGGTGATATCGATCAGCATCTCGCTGGTCGCGGTCTTTATCCCGATTTTGCTGATGGCCGGAATCGTCGGCCGGCTGTTCCGCGAGTTCGCGGTCACTCTGTCGGCTGCCGTCCTCGTTTCATTGGTTATTTCGCTCACCACGACGCCGATGATGAGCGCGATGCTGCTCAAGCCGCACGGCCAGGAGAAACATAACCGCTGGTACGTGGCGAGCGAGCGATTTTTCAAGGGGATGCTTGACTATTACGAGAGCAGCCTGTTGTGGGTTCTGGACCATCAGCCGTTTACTCTGATGGTCGCGCTCGCGACGCTTGGGCTCAGCATTTTTCTGTTCAGGATCGTGCCTAAGGGATTCTTCCCGCAGCAGGATACCGGACGCCTGATGGGCGCGGTGCAGGCCGACCAGGACACTTCATTCCAGGCGATGAAGGATCGGCTTACCGAACTGATAGCCGCCATTCGTAGCGACCCGGCCGTGGACAACGTGATCGCATTCACTGGCGGCAACGGCGCAACCAATACCGCGAGCATGTACATCGGCCTCAAGCCGATGAGCGAGCGAAAGATTGACGCCGATATGGTTATCGCGCGCATCCGCAAGGAGGTCGCCCACGTCCCCGGCGTCAATCTCTATATGCAGGCGGTTCAGGATTTGCGAATCGGCGGCAGAATGAGCAACGCGCAATATCAGTTCACGCTGCAGAGCGACGACCTGGACGAGCTCAACCAATGGGCGCCGAAAGTGCTCAAGAAATTGCGCACCGTTCACATTCTCACCGACGTCAGCAGCGATCAGCAGAATAGCGGGCTTGAATCCAACGTCGTCGTCGACCGTGACACCGCTTCGCGGCTGGGACTCTCGCAGCAGGCGATCGACGATACGCTCTACGACGCGTTCGGCCAGCGGCAAGTCTCCACGATGTACACGCCGCTGAATCAGTACCATGTCGTGATGGAGGTCGCGCCGCAGTTCTGGCAGAACCCCGAGTCGCTCGACCAGATCCACGCGATGTCCAGCACCGGGCAGCTCGTCAAGCTCAACGCCTTCACGCATTTCGCGTCCGACACGACCGCACTCGCCGTTAATCACCAGGGTCAATTCCCTTCCGTTACGATCTCGTTCAATCTCGCGCCGGGCGTCGCCCTTGGCGATGCGGTTGATGCGATCATGCAGGCCGAGGCGGAGATTAAACTGCCCGCCGGCATTCGCGGAACATTCCAGGGCACTGCGCAGGCGTTCCAGGACTCGCTCAAGAACGAAGGCTTCCTCATCTTCTTCGCGCTCTTCGCCGTGTACATCGTGCTCGGCATTCTCTACGAAAGTTACATCCATCCGATCACGATTCTCTCGACGCTGCCCTCGGCCGGCGTCGGCGCGCTGCTTGCGCTGCTCCTGTTCCACATCGACCTGAGCGTGATTGCGCTGATCGGAATCATCTTGCTGATCGGCATCGTCAAGAAAAACGCAATCATGATGATCGACTTCGCGCTCGAGGCTCAACGCGGCGAAGGCAAGTCGCCGCACGACGCGATCTACGAAGCGTGCGTTCTGCGCTTTCGCCCGATCATGATGACCACGATGGCTGCGCTGCTCGGCGGGTTGCCGCTGGCGCTGGGCACCGGCACCGGCTCCGAGATGCGCCGCCCGCTTGGTATCGCAATCGTCGGCGGACTGCTCGTGAGCCAGGTCCTGACGCTCTACACGACGCCGGTGATCTATCTGTACATGGATCGGCTCAGCGCTGGATGGTCGAAACTGTGGAGGCGGGCCATCGGCCGCCCGGCAATGGCGCCGGCCGCCGACACGTAGCCGGCTGACTATTCAGATCCAATCGCTACTTCATTAGCTACTTGGTAATGGCGGCGGCGTTATATCGTTTTGATTTCGCAATTCTGCGCTACGTCCCATCCAATCTCGGCCATCAGTCTCGCCCTGGCGCCGCGCTCGGCCGCATTGGCGCCGCTTGCGTTGCCAAGTTTCGCGCGCATCGCGATTCCCTGTGCGATCGCGGCGGCGCGAAAAAACGAGAACGCCACAAAGAACATCAGATTGGGGACGCTGGTCCGACCGGCGCGCCGGCAGTATGCGGCGACAAATTCCTCCTCGCTCGGAATTCCAGCCGCCTTCAGATCCATGCCTTGAAAACTCAACACGCCCTCGATGCCGGGCGGGCAATGGTACGGACGGCAGGCCCACGCCAGGTCGCCCAGCGGATGCCCGAGCGTCGAGAGCTCCCAGTCCAGCACCGCGGCCACGCGTGGCTCGGCGGGATGGAAGACGATGTTCTCCATGCGATAGTCGCCGTGCGCGATCGTCGTCTCGTCAGCCGCGGGAATATGCCGCCCAAGCCATTCGATCAGGCGATCCATCTCAGGGATCTCGTCGATCTTCGAGGCTTCGTACTGCTTGGACCAGCGCGCAACCTGGCGCGCGACGTACGCATCCGGCCGCCCGTAGTCGCCCAGTCCCACCGCGCGAAAGTCAACCTTGTGCAACCGCGCGAGCACCTCGTTCATCGAGTCGTAGCACGCCGCCCGCTCATGCGCGCTCGAGTCGGGCATCAGCGGATCGCGCATGATGCGCCCCTCGACAAAGTCCATCACGAAGAATGCGGTGCCGATGACGCCGGCGTCCTCGCACAGGATGTGCACGCCCGGCACCGGCACATCCGTTGCCGCCAGCGCCTTGATGATTCGAAATTCGCGCTCGACCTGATGCGCCGACTGGAGCAGCGTCCCCGGCGGTTTCTTACGCATGACGAAGCGCGCGTCCGGGGTCTCGAGCAGGTAAGTGGGATTGGATTGCCCGCCGACGAACTGTCGAACTTCCAGCGGACCGCGAAAATTTGGCATCCGCCCGCTCAGATAGTGTTCGAGACGGGCTTCATCGAAACGATGATTCGCGCGGACCGCGGTGACGTCATCCTCGATCGGCATTATTTCGCGCTCCCGATCTGAGGCTCCAGCACGCAACTCTGGATCTCGGTCTGCGCCACATCAGTGTCGACCGGATTGAGATGCGGCGCGGCGGTCAGGAGGCCCCATCCCAGTTCCTCTCTGACGTAGTAGGACCGCCGCTCGGTTTGGAATTCGACTTCGTCGGCGGTGTCGGTCTGGATGCTGCAAACGACCTTGTCCCCGGCGGGAACGATGAAAGCATGATAGCCGCCCGGACCGATCCGCGCCGTATCCTCACCGCATGTAACCGCTGGGCGAAGCGCCGACGACCCGTAGCTGTAAGGCCGGTACACGTAAATCACCGCGCTGCCTGGAGGTGACGGGATTTTTTCAAACGGTTGGCCCTGGACCGCGCATCCGATTGCGAAAACGCCGGCGACGCCGGCCAAAAGTACCGCAAGTCGGCGATTCATTGGCCAACGGGAGCAGTTGGAGATTTGCCCGCTCTGGCGACGCCGTCCGCCAGCCTGGCCTCATCGCTGTAGAGCTTTTGATCGATCCTGCTGCGGACCGCGGCGCGAGCAGCGTCGTCCACCTCCTTGTGGGTGGGATGCGAGTACATGTTGTACGATTTCGAGACGTGCTCCTTGGCGGTGTAGTCGCCGAGAATCCGGTCGCCGTCGCTGATCGACAAAGACGCAAACGCGGTCGTCCCGATATCGCCCAGCGGAGCACCGACCAGGTTGGCCGGGTCGAGCGCGGAAATGATCAGCGGGACGTGATAGTCGTCATGCGTTAATTCCTCGCGATAGGTGAACGTCACGGGTGAATTGCTCGACAGGGACATCGCAACCGCGGGCGGAAGTTCATTCGGGTTGCCGGCGACCAACCGGCCCTTGAATGGCAACGGATGCGCCGGCTCGTCGGTGACCTTGGGCGCGATTACAAGTTGCGAATCCGGTTGAGACGCGCTCGCCGATTGCGGTTGCGATTGATTCGGTTGCTGAGCGCCGCATCCCAACGCGGCGGTCGCAGCAAAAGCAAACGCCGCGAGTGCAAGTGTATGTCTCATGACATCGCGGCGTCGCGAGCCGGGTGCTCGGGATTCACTGATTCGATCCCTCGCGACGCCATTTAGCCATGGTATCAGAAAATTCCGCCCTGCTTTACGACGCCGCTGACGATATAGACGGTGCCGCCCAGCATCTGCTCCAACTTAAGCTCCGACACCAGCGGCTCGAGATGGCTCCACGGACGCGCGAGGCCCTCGAGCGTGCTCGTCGATCGCATCGCGGCGTTCCACACCAGGATATTCAGCGGCATCGCCAGGATAGGCGCCCACTTGATTCCGGCCGCCACGATCCGTGCGCCCGGCTTGAGATGGCTGCATACGTTGGCAAGCGCGTTGGGCGTGCGCATTATGTCGTGCGTGAAATGAAACAACGCCGCGTCGGCCACCCGCGCTATAGCGGCTTCCTCGACCGAGGCCGAGATGAGCGTGACGTTCTTCCAGCCGTTCTCAGCCGCCCGCGCGCGCGCCCGCTCGTGCATCTCAGGGCTTTGCTCGATTCCGACGATCGAGCCTTTGGGGCCGATCAGACTTTCCAGCGCCGAGAAACTAAGCCCGGTGCCGCAGCCTACATCCAAAACCCGGTCGCCGTGTTTCAGATGCAGCAGCTCGATAGCGCGTTGCCGCACCGGCTCGAACAATGCCAGCTCTAGATCATAGATGCGGGCGCGCGAGCGATATTGGCGAAGCGCGGCGGATCGGTTGGGCGTGAGCCAGCGCGTGAGCCATTGAAATGGTTGCGAGCGGTCGTCGGGAGCAGGGTCCACCTTCGATGCCTCGCATTACCGACTATCACGAACGCGCCCCAACGTCGTGCCGGCCCATCGAGCGAATCGACACTAGCGTGTCGTTTTGCTACATAAAACGATCCGTTCGTACAGCTCGCGTGAATATATGCTGCGTGCTGCAAAATGGCGCAGTCCTTGCTCTTGTCCTGGTATTGTTGAGGCACCGGCGGATCTGATTTATGGGCAAGCGGATTTGGGTCGTAGCAATCGTTCTGGCGATCGGTGGGATAGCTGTTGGCATCATCCCGATCTCAGCGCGGGCGCTTTCCGACGCGACGTCCGCGCCGGCTCAAATTACCGACCCGATTAACGACAACGACCTTATCTCGATCCCGGGTAATATCCGCCCCGAGGCTACGGCTGCCAATGATCGCGGGCGCGTGCCCGACAATTTTCCGCTTGACCATCTGATCCTTCTGCTGCGCCGCTCGCCACAACGGGAGCGCGCACTGGATCAATTGCTCGGCGAGCTCGAAGATCCAAAATCGCCAAACTACCACCATTGGCTGACCGCGGATGAGTTCGGACAGCGTTTCGGCGCAACCACGCGGGACATCGATACGATTTCCGGATGGCTCCGAGCGCACGGGTTCCGGGTGAATTACGTTTATCCGAGCGCAATGCTGATCGATTTTTCGGGGACTGCGGGATCGGTACTCGACGCTTTCCACACCGAGATTCATTCGCTGTCGGTAAACGGTCAAAGCCATTTTGCCAATATGAGCGATCCCGGCATCCCGGCCGCGCTGGCGCCAGCCGTTGTCGGAGTCGTGTCGCTGAACAACTTCATGCCGCATCCGATGAACAAGCCGCGCAGCAACTACACTCCTAGTGGCTATGTTTGCGGACCCCTGAACAGCCCCTGTGATTTGGTCGTGCCTGCGGACCTGGCCACCATCTACGACTTCAATCCGCTGTTTGCGGGGGGTTATTCGGGCCAGGGCCAGACGATCGTGGTGGTCGAAGACAGCGATACGTACAACAACACACCGAGTGGCTGTAACTCCACGACCTGCACCGGCAACACGGACTGGAATACCTTCCGTTCGACGCTTGGCCTCAGTTCCTACACCGGCGGCTCTTTCACGCAGGTCCATCCGACCGGCACCGGAGGCACCTGCACTGATCCCGGAGTCAACGGCGCCGAAGCCGAAGCGGCAATCGACGTGGAGTGGTCCAGCGCGGCGGCGCCCAACGCGGCCATTGAGCTGGCATCGTGCGCGAATACGAGCACCTTCGGCGGATTCATCGCGCTGGCTAATCTGCTCAGCGAATCCAGCACCCCGCCGGCGATTGTGAGCATCAGCTACGGAGAGGCCGAGGCGGAGCTGGGCGTGACCGCGAACAAGTTCATCAACGCACTCTATAAGCAGGCGGTGTCTGAGGGCGTGTCCGTATTCGTGTCGTCGGGCGACGAGGGCGCGGCAAGCGCCGACGCGAACCTATCGGTGGCGACGCACGGCATAGGAGTGAGCGGATTCACCTCGACGCCGTATAACGTCTCGGTGGGCGGCACCGATTTCGGCGATACTTACGCGGGCACGACAAGTAGCTATTGGGCATCGACGAACAGTTCGACCTTCGGATCGGCGCTCTCCTATGTTCCGGAAATTCCCTGGAACGACTCGTGCGCCAGTGAATTGCTTTCCACCTTTGAAGGCTATTCATCGCCGTTGGGAACCAGTGGATTCTGCAACAGCTCGGCGGGAAAGTCATTTATAACCACCGTGTCGGGAAGCGGAGGACCCAGCGGCTGCGCTACGGGAGCGCCATCCACCAACGATGTCGTGAGCGGAACCTGCGCCGGTTATAGCAAGCCCCCGTGGCAATCGGTTTTTGGCAATCCCGCCGATGGAGTCAGAGACATTCCCGACGTCGCGATGTTCGCCGCCAACGGCTATTGGGGACACTACTACGTAGTCTGTTATTCGGACACGAGAAATGGAGGCGACTCGTGCTCGGGAGAGCCTGACACCTGGGCCGGATACGGTGGAACGTCAGTTTCCTCGCCGATAATGGCGGGGGTCCAGGCGCTTATCAATCAGCGTACCGGGAGCCGCCAGGGAACGCCGAATCCAACTTACTATTCACTCGCTGCGGCAGAGTACGGAGCGAGCGGCAATTCGGCCTGCAATTCGACTTCGGGGAGCGCCGCCAATCCATCGTGCATTTTTTATGACGTCACGCTCGGCGACATGGATGTCGAATGCACGGGCACTCATAGCTGCTACACGCCGTCGGGCAAATACGGAGGCCTGTCAACATCCAGTTCCGCGCTCGACGCTGCGTACGCAGCCGGGGTCGGCTGGGACTTTGCGACCGGGATCGGCACCGTCAATGCGTATAACCTGGTGATGGCATTTGGATCGCCGGCAGCTACTCCAACCCCGACCGCAACCGCGACCGCGACGCCTACGCATACCGCAACGCCGACCCTCACTGCGACCTCGACGCGCACCCCGACCGCCACGACGACCGCGACGCATACCGCAACTGCAACCTCGACCGTCACTCCGACGCCTACTGTCACTGCGACCTCGACGCGCACCGCGACAGCAACAGNNCGACAGCCACGCGCACCGCGACGGCCACAGCCACTGCAACGCAAACCGCAACTGCAACGCCAACAGTGACGGCCAACGCAACCGCAACGCCGACCGTCACAGCGACGCCTACTGTCACGCCGACCTCAACGCGCACCGCGACAGCAACAGCCACTGCAACGCAAACCGCAACTGCAACTTCGACAGTGACCGCCACAGCGACGCCCACCGCAACGCCAACAGTGACGGCTACGCCGACCGCGACCCCGACTACCTCCATGGCCGTGACTGCTTCGCTCGCATTCGGCAAAGTTGCCATAGGCCAGACGGCCGCCAAGCATCTGACGGTCGATAACACCGGCAAGACCAATTCGCTGGTCATCTCAGCCGCGACATCGTCCGACTCTGAATATGCCCTAAGCGGTACTGGAACGTGCGGTGCGATTCCCGTCACGGTTTTGCCCAAGTCGTCGTGCACGCTCGGAGTCGCATTCATGCCCAACGCGGCCGGCAAGCACAGCGCAACGCTGCAGGTCTTCGACAACGCCGCCAGCAGCGCGCAGCATGTGGCGCTCAGCGGCACCGGCATTGTGGGCCTGACCACCTCGAAGAGCAGCCTGGTCTTCGGTGAGCTGAAGTTCGGCGTTAAGAGCGCGAAGTCCTTCAGCGTGACGAATCATCAGACTCAGCCGGTGACGCTGAGCAAAACCTTCGGCGGGACGAACGCCGCCGACTTCTCGATTACCGGCGGCACCTGCGCCACGACTCTGGCCGCCAGGACGGGTTGCACGATAATCATGACGTTCACCCCGGGCGCCCTGGGAACGGAATCGGCGATGCTGACGGTCGCTGACAGTCCCGATCCGCTCAGTCCCTACACCGTCACGCTCAGCACCGGACCGACGATCCCGGCGAGGGTCACGCCGGTCACGCTTGCGTATGGCACGCTGAGAAAGAAGACACCGTCGAAGACCAAGACGGTGACGATCGGCGACCTGCCGCGATCTCCGCTAGCCTTAAGCGCAACTATCACCGGCGCAAATGGCGACTTCAAAGTGACCGGCGGTACGTGCGGCGCGACGCAAACGGCAGGCTCATCGTGCACGATCGCGGTGAGGTTTAGACCCACGGGCGGCGGATCGGCCGAGAGCGCCAGCATGGCGGTGAACCTCAGCGGCGACCCGACCAGCCCGCATAACGTCGGCCTCTCGGGTACCGGCGGCTCCTGAGCGCCACGGTGCAGGGGCCCCGGTCCCTGCACCTGAATGCGGATAAGAATCGGCGCCGCCATGTGATTTGCTCCATGTGCGGGCGATTCTCGATTCGGCGCTTATCGCGCGCCCATGGACGAGCGCCGGAAAGGCTTTCTACTTCCTGAAATCGATCGGCTGCGGGCAGGCCGAACCGCCGGCGTTGTAACCGTAAACCATCTCGCCGCCGATGTCCGCGCCCGCCGCTAGCAAACCCATGACTGCGATCAGACCGGCGAGAAACACGTACCGTCCCCGCGCCGGCATCGGCCGCGTCGCGAGCGCCCACACCGTCAGCACGCCCGTCACCGCCGACGCCGAGACCATCAGATGCTTATGATGCCGCAGCAGTTCGTGGCGGACCGATACCGAAACCATCAGGCCCGGCGCGGCATAGAGACCGCTGGCAACCGTCGCCGCCGCGCCCAGTGCGCCCAGCACCAGCATCCAGAGCGCGGTCCATTTAAGCCCTTCGCTCCCGCTAATCGACGCGAAGAAATAAAGCAGCGCCGCGCCATAGAGAAACGCGATCGGAAAATGCACCAGGAGGGGATGGATATTCTGCAGGTCCGATGCGCCCGGCAGAATGCGCTCTAACACGGCGATGTTTGCCCGCGGCTACTTCACTGACTCGACGACGATGTATTCCGTGCCGTTCTTATTGTATTCCTTGCCGGTCACCGTCACCTCGTCTTCCATGTGCTTGATAACGCTCTCGGGAAGCGGCGACGCATTCTTGTTTGGCAACACGATGTAGGATTTCTCGGTTCCTTTTTCGATAAGTACTACCGGCGTCCCACTGGATGCGCATTTCATCGCGCACTCCTTGTGGCCAGCGCCCTTCGCACCCATCGTGCTGTAGCAGTACGCGTCTTCGAGATTGCCGGTGACCGATATCGCGCTGCCGTCGGCCGCGAGCGCCACGCCAGCCAGTCCAATCCCGACAACGAAAACGAGTCCGAGACCGAAACCGAAATTCGCCAGACGATTATTCATGGTTCACCCCTGAAAAAACCCGAATACGATCAAGTGATCAACGCGCGGCGGTGTGAAGCGCGCAACGCGCTCCCATGCCGTGGCTGCCGCCGGAGCAACACGACGCGCTCGGGCAGCATGACTCCTTCTTTTGGCAACATTCGGGCGTATCCGACGCACGCTTGCCGCTCGCGGAGGAAATTCCAAATGGCGCAACCATCACGGTTGCGAGCAAAGCCATGAGCGCGAGCTTCTTCATGCTGAAATCCTCCTCGATATTCTAACCGCCGCCGAGCCGGGCTTCACAATCGGCGAAACACAAGTCTAGCGGCGATACGAGCGTGCTTCAACCGTCGCGCCGACGTCGCCCCCGCCGAACATCTCGCGCCATCCCTTGCGGCGCCGCGCTCCGGGCAATCGCGCACCCAGACGCTGCAGGTGCAGCTCGAGAATTTGCTTGAGTTCGTCGTTGAGCCGCTCGATTTCGATTTCCTCGGGCATCTTGGGCCGTGGCTGCCCTTCGGTAATTGCGCCGCGGCGCCGGCCGTAAAGCTGCTGCAAGCGCAACTCCGCCTTCGCGAACATCGCTTTGTACTTGT
Organism: Deltaproteobacteria bacterium; assembly: GCA_003135135.1. GTDB lineage: Bacteria > Desulfobacterota > Binatia > Binatales > Binataceae > Binatus. The sequence continues at coordinate 19,196 of PLDK01000051.1, read as the reverse complement.
AGTCGAGCCGGCTGAGCGCGTCGGTCATCGCGGCCAGCGTCACGAACCTGCGCCGCATCCGCCACCATTCGAACAGTGTCAGCAGCATCGCGCCGAACACGAACAGCGCAAAGAATCCCAGGCTGATGGCGGTTGCACGCCACCACGGCAGCAACTTGGCGCCAAGCTGCAAGTCCTGATTGTCGCCGGTCAGTTCCTGGACTTGCGCCTGGAGCGATTTGACCTGCTCCTGCGCCGAATCGGCCTTCTGCTCCGCCGTTTGCTGCTGCGCGCTCAGCGTCTCGACCTGTGACTTGAGCGTATTGACCTCGGTGGTGAAAGGATGGGGAACCTTCAACACCTCGTCCACCTGCAGTTCCTCGTCAGGATGAATCCGGTTGGCGTGGGCAAGCTCATCGGCGGTGATCCCGAACATCTGCGCAATTGTGCCGATCGAATCGCCGGGGCGAACCGTGTAAGGGATGATGTTCGCGGGATGATTCGGCTTGACGACGGGGCTTGGCGCCGACTGGTCCGCGGGCTGTTCCGTGTCGCGAGCCTCAGATGGTTCGGCCTCGCTCGGCGGACTCACGACTCGCGACGGCGGCGCAGAGGGCGGAATCGTGCTCTCGTTGAAATCGGATTGAGCGAACGCAAGTCCACCGCCGACAACAACAAACGTCGCCGCGAGGGCCAGTCTGGATAAAGTTGAACTGAACCGTCGCGCGCTCATGATGGATCCTTTGCCTGCCAACCCATTCCAGTATCCATCAGATCCCGCCAAGGATCTAGGATGCGGCAAACAGGCTACGCGCGCGTCGCTGGATGCAGCGCCGCGTAGGCAGCCCCCACCACACCGCCTCGCGGACCCAGTGCCGCACGCACGATCTTCGCCTGCGATACGATCGCCGTGAAGGCCCGCTCGCGCACCTGCGCCATCATGGTTTTGCGCATGTATGGGATCGCGCCGGCGACGCCACCCCCGATCACAACCAGCTCGGGATTGAATATGTCAAGAAAAGACGCAATCGCAATTCCGAGGTAATGGCCGGCCGTGGCGAACGCCTCGAGCGCGACTCTGTCGCCGCGGCGAGCCTGGGCCGACAGTCCGCGCACCGAGAAATTCCCTTCCGAATCGACGATTTGCGCGGGCAACGGCGCACCCGGCGACAGTCCCAGGCGCTGTTCGACCAGGCCGCGCAGCCCCGACGCCGATGCGTATGACTCAAGGCATCCGTTGGCTCCGCAGTCGCATCGCGGACCGTCCGGATTGACCGTGACATGCCCCAATTCGCCCGCCATCCCGCTTCGCCCGTGAACCAGTTTGCCGCCGACGATCAGTCCGCCGCCGACTCCGGTGCCGAGCGTCAGCAGCACGACGTCGCGCCGCCCGCGCGCCGCGCCGCGCCAGCATTCGCCGAGCGCCCACGCGTTGGCGTCGTTCTCGACGACGACGTTGCGGCCGATCAGCGCTTCGAGCTTGCGACGCAGCGGGTATGCGCGCCATGCGCCGACGTGCGGCGCCTGCATCACGGTTCCCGAGTACACGTTCAGTGGTCCCGGCACCGCGACTCCGATCGCTCGCGGCGATCCAAGTCCGCGCCGGCGCGCGGTGTCCAATAGATGAGTGAGCTGCGCGGCGATATTTTCAGCGACGGCTGCGGCCTGGCGCGATGCGTGCGAAGACCCGTGCTCCATCAGGATCACATCGCCGCCGCTGGCAGACACGGCTGCGCACCGGATATTGGTGCCACCCATATCCAACCCGACCGCCCATGCGCGCGTCATTTTCCGGATTCGCCGGGGAATTTCATCAGCGCGAGATATTCGCGATTTCCGGCCGCGCCTTCAACCGGCGATTCGATTGTGCCGGCCACGTCGAGGCCGATACTCTCCGCGAACGCGACGATTCCCGCGACCGCTTCGCGCCGGAGTTTTTCGTCCCTGACGATGCCGCCCTTGCCGACCTTGCCCTTGCCGACTTCGAACTGCGGCTTGATCAGCGCGACTATCTCGGCGCGCGGCGCGACCAGCACCAGTACCGCCGGAATCACCAGCCGCAATGAGATAAAACTGGTGTCGATCGTCACCAGCTCGGGCGCGTGGGGCAAGTCGTCGGGCGAAGCGAGCCGGATGTTCATGCGATCGAGCACGGTGACGCGTGGATCCTCGCGCAGCTTCAGCGCCAGCTGCCCGTAGCCGACATCCATCGCGATCACGGCCTTGGCGCCGCGGCGCAGCAGCACGTCGGTGAAGCCGCCGGTCGATGCGCCCACGTCCATCGCGAGCTTGCCATCAACCGAGATGCCGAAATGCTCGAGCGCGGCGATCAGCTTGTACGCTCCGCGCGAGGCGAACTGCGGCGCACCCGCCATGAGCGCGATGGGAGTTTCAGAATCGACCTTGAGGTCGGCTTTGTAGGCCGGCCGCGAGTTGACGCGCACGCGCCCGGCCATTATCAGGCGCTGGGCGAGTTCGCGGCTGTCGGCCAGACCGCGGCGGGCCATTTCGGCGTCGAGTCTGAAGCGGACCAGCGGCGCCGCAGCGCGCCGCGGCTTGGGCTTGGTGCCGGGACCATTGCTAGAAGGGTGTTTCGTCGTCGTCCTTTGCGCCGGCGTGGTGCTCGTCATCAGACGATGCTTCAAAGGGCGCCGTGCGCAGTTCGCCGCCGGCGCTCCGCGTTAGCAGTTCGACCTTGCGCTCGACTTCGTCGAGTTTCCCATTGAGCGCCTTCACCAGCATGACGCCGCGTTCGAAGGCTCCGATAGATTCTTCGAGCATAAGCTCACCCGAATCGATCTGGTTGACGATCGTTTCAAGATCCTTGAGCTCGTCCTCGAATTTTTTCGTTTTTGCGACCATCGTCTAGCAACCAAATTCTAAATTGTCCGGCCGGTCGCGCGCGCGCTCAGCCGTCCCCTGGCCAGCCTGATATCGAGCTCATCGTCCAGCTTTACCGTGGCCGCGTCGAGCACCGCGCGCGAATTGGTCTTATTGATCACCACGGCGTATCCGCGGTCGAGAACTTTCAGCGGCGACAAAGCGTCGAGCCTGCCCGCCAGCGCGCCGAGCTGGCGCCGCCTGCCCTCGAGCGCCGACACAGTGCCATGAACCAGACTGTTGCCGAGCCGGGAAGCCGCAAGGCGCATCTCGCGCACCATCGCATCGGGACTGCGAAGCCGCAGCCGCAATTCGCGGACGGTGCGCCGGCGCTCCGCGATTCGCGAAGACACCGCATCGGCCAGTTCGCCCTCGATCCCGGCAACGCGTTCGCGCGCCTCGGCGATAGCGACGCCGGGATGACGTATCCGCGCCGCCAGATCGTCGATCGATTCGCGCCGGCCCGACAGTTCGCGTTGCATCACGCCGGCGAGCGACGCACCCAGCGATGCGACCCGCTCGGTCAACTCTGCTTGGCTGGGCACCACCATCTGCGCGGCCGCTGTGGGAGTGGGCGCGCGCAGGTCGGCGACGAAGTCGGCGATCGTATAGTCCACTTCGTGGCCGACGGCGGAAATTACCGGGATCGCCGACTGGAAAATCGCCCGCGCGACGATCTCTTCGTTGAACGCCCACAAATCTTCGAGCGAGCCGCCGCCGCGTCCAACGATCAGCACCTCGGCGCGGCCGTCGCGATTGAGATCGGCGATCGCATCGGCGATCTCCTGAGCGGCGCCGTCACCCTGCACCTTCGCGGGCCTGAAAATCACGTGCAGGTTCGGGAATCGATCGAACAAGATGCGCAACATGTCGCGCAGTCCCGCGCCGCCGCGCGCCGTCACGATTCCGATCCTGCGCGGCAGGTACGGCATCGCGCGTTTGCGCGCCCGATCGAACAGTCCTTCGGCCTCGAGCCGCCGCTTCAACTGCTCGAAGGCGACCTGTAACGCGCCGACGCCGCGCGGCTCCATTTCCTCGGCGTAAAGCTGCAACGCGCCGCGCTGTTCGAAGATTTGCACCCGTCCGCGAACCATCACTTCCATCCCGTCGACGGCTTTGAACCGCATCCGGTTGAACGCCGACTTGAACATCACGACGTTGATCGCGCTGCGGGAGTCCTTGAGCGTGAAGTAAAAATGATTCGACGGCGCCAGTCGCGCGTTCGAGATCTCGCCGACCACCCAGTGCTCACCGAGATTGGCGTCGAGCGCGTCGCGTACCATCCGCACCAGATCCGATACGCTGATCAGGCCCGAGCGGCGGCTGCGGATCGAAAGATCGAGCTGCCCGTTCATTGCCGTTTAGCTTATCAGAATGAATTGCCAGGCACCTACACGGCGCATTAAATAAGCTTTTCTACGATTGCCCGCGCCAGGGGCTCGCGATGCGCGGCGGGCGGCCGCAACAACAATACGGCGCCCGCGTGAAAAAAACGCGCCGGACATCATGATGCCCGGCGCGTCGCGATCAATTGTATTTTTCTTGCCGTCCGCTAGTCGCCCTTGGACTTGGCACTGTCGCCCGCTGCCGTGGATACCGCAGGCTGCGACTCGCCCTTGGCAAGCTGGAGCTTGAACGTGTTCCAATGCTTGAGGATGTCGATCGCGCGATCGAGCTGCACGTCCTTTTGCTCTTTGGCCTTGGCGCCCTTCGCGCCTGGCCCCTTGTCGCCCTTTTCGCTGCCGGGGGCGGGAGCCGCGCTCTCGCCATTCGCCGGATTCTTGTCATTCTTCTTCTGCCCGTTCTGGAAATGATGGGGCAAATCAGACTCGTGGATTTCCGGGTTTTCGTCGAACTCGGCGCCCTGCTGCGTTAGCGAGGCGATCGTTTCCTTGGGCGGCTCGACATCGACGTCGGGCGTTATTCCCACTGCCTGAATCGAGCGGCCGGTGGGAGTGTAGTAGCGCGCCGTGGTCAGCCGCAGCGCGGAATGGTCGTCGAGCGGCAGAATCGTTTGCACCGAGCCTTTGCCGAAAGTCTGGGTGCCCAGAATCACCGCGCGCTTCTGATCCTGCAATGCGCCCGCAACGATCTCGCTCGCGCTGGCGCTGCCGCCGTTGACCAGCACCACCATCGGATAGTCAACGAAATCCTTCTTCTTGTGCGAGAAGTATTTCTGCTGCTGATTTTCCTCGCGCCCCTGCGTGTAAGTGATCAGGCCGCCGTCTAGAAAATCGTCCGAAACCTTTACCGCCTGGTTCAGCAATCCGCCCGGATTGTCGCGCAGGTCGAACACGATTCCCTTGAGCTTGCCGTGCTCCTTCGCTTCGAGCTCGTCAATCGCCTTCTCCACCCCCTCGCCCGTGTTCTCCTGGAAGGTGGTGACGCGGATGTAGCCGTAGCCGCCGTCGAGCGTCTTCGACTTGACCGACTGAATCTTGATCACGTCGCGCGCGAGCGTCACCGTGAACAGCTCGGGCACGCCGCTGCGATGCAGCGTCAGCTTGATCTTGCTGCCCTTGGGCCCGCGCATCCGCTTGACCGCCTCGGTCAGCGACATGTCCTTGGTGAAGTCGTCGTCGATCTTGATGATCTGGTCGCCAGCCTTCAGTCCGGCGCGATACGCCGGCGTGTCCTCGATCGGCGCAACCACAGTGAGCGCGCCGTTCTTGATGGTTATTTCGATTCCGAGTCCGCCGAAGCTGCCGCGCGTCTCGACTTCGAGATCGCGGTACAGGTCGGGCGTCAGGTAGGCGCTATGCGGGTCGAGCGACGCCAGCATCCCGCTGATTGCGCCGTCGATCAGTTTTTTGGTCGATACCGGTTCGACGTAGTTTTTCTGCACGATTGCGAGCACGCTCGCGAACGTGTCGAGCTCCTGGTAGGTGTCGTTCGAGAGCGCCTGCGCGCGGCGCACTGCCACCTCCTGGAGGACCAGGAAACAGGCAACCAGGGAGACCGCCAGCGTGATGGACCATCGATGTCTTTTGATCATTGACATTTAATTAGTGTCGCTCGGGACTCGTGATTGTGAGTTTGTACATTTAATTTAAGCAGATGCCGCGCTCTAATGCATACGCCCGCGGCACCCCCCTCGTTACCGTAAATACTAGCAGATTTACCGCCCCGCGCCCGCCCGCCCCCGGTCTTTGCGCCCCGCCCCGATTGACGATCAGATGCGAAAGCAGGGGTGACCCCTGCACCCAATGTTAACGCCGCGCTCCGTTGTCGCGCGCGGCCACTGCCAACGGCTTAATACTGCGCTGCCGTCGCCACGGCCGGGCTTCGCCCTGGTAGAACTTTTTTTGTGTCATCCTGAGCGCAGCGAAGGAACCCGGATCTTACCTCGCCCGTTATTTCACGGGAGAGGCGGCCGGCCGCCTGGCGGCCGGTAGGTGAGGGTGCTGTCGCCGCCGCCTGCGCTTTTTTGTGTCATTCTAGAGCGAAGCGAAGAATCCCGGATCTTTCTTTGCCGTGTGCCCGTGGCACCGCCCGGACAGGGCGAGGCCGACGCGAGTCGTCGAGCGTCGGGTGCGGGTCCGAATTCCAAGCTGCCCTTCCCTGCGCACTCTTTTTTTCCGTCATCCCGACCGCCGCCGACTGACCCCCGGATCTCTTCCGAATCCTCTCTCTTAATTCCCTCTCCCTGTGTGGGGAGAGGGTTTAAGTGGGGTGAGGGACATTTGTGCGGCGCAAATGTCCGATGCGCCGCACATCGCGCGCGTATAGCAGGGGCGCGACCCTGCAAGAACATGACCTTGTCGGGGTCGGATTTCGGCCGACTCGGATTTCGGCCGACTAAGTTTGGATTGGGCGGATAAACATGAAAGAATGCGGAGCCAATACGTCGATTCAAAGAGGGCAACATGGCTTCGCTACCGTATGTGACTGCTCCTGGTAACGTGGAAAAGGCGCTTCTAGGCATTAAAGCAGCCGCTACGCCGGAACGCGTTAGTCAAGATTTTGTAAAGACAATACTCAAAGTGCCTGGCGGTTCAGGTGATCAAATCGCATCGTTTCTCAAAAAAATAGGTCTAGTCAATATCGATGGAACGCCATCAGACATATACAAAAAGTTTAGAAATTCATCGACTACAGGAAAAGCGGCTGCCGAAGCATTGAGGACCGGATACGCACCGCTCTATCGACGAAATGAGTTCATGCACCAGCTTTCCGACGATGAACTCCGCGGTCTGATCATTGAAGAGACAGGTCAAGAAAACGAATCATCTGTCGTCACCCTAGTGCTCAGTTGCATCAAAGCCATCAAAAAGTTCGCTGACTGGTCTGAGAAAAGCGATCAAGACAAGCCCGACAGAGAAGAACCTCGAAGCCTGCCTGCGACACATGTTGAACTAGGAGCCCCTCCAGCCGCCAAATCTGAAAGGGTCGGCTTGAATCTCTCCTACACTATTAATCTGAACTTGCCAGCGACCTCTGACGTCGCAGTATTCAACGCGATCTTCAAGAGTCTGAAGGAAAATCTATTGAAGGGCTCAAATGGATAATATCTACGACCATATTCGTTCGTTCGGAATGTCCGGATTTTTGATCACTGACGAACTCAGGGCGCTCGAAGGCCGCTTCAATCTGGAACTCGGTCACGGATCCCGTTCCGTTGCGGAGAGTTCAGAAGATTACTACCCCCAATTTGAGCAAATTGTCCGCGCAGAGGCGGCCGAAATGTCACGACATTACGAGCTGTTCTACTGCCTTGAGAATTCAATTCGAAAATTAATTTCCGGAACCCTTGAGGAAAGCGATGGCGCCGGATGGTGGGGAAGCGGGAAGGTTCCCAAAAATATCGTCGAGGAAGTCGACGGTCGTGTCCGCAGGGAAGTCGACACGGGGATAACGAGACGTTCGGAAGCGCAGATAGACTATACGACCTTTGGGGAGCTTTCGGTAATCATCACCTCGAATTGGGACCTTTTTGGCGCGATCTTTTCGAGCCGCCGTGCTGTGGAAAAGGTAATGAGTAGCCTCAACGTCCTTCGCGGGCCAATTGCGCATTGCTGCCCTATATCGGAGGACGAAATCGTCAGACTTCGACTGACAATAAGGGACTGGATCCGAATGATCGGAGGGCCGGATACTACCAGGGGCCTTTCGAGCTAGACACGGCGTCGTGCGTCGCGCCATCGTCACCGATTCGCGCCGCAGTTGTCCCTCAGCCGCGCCTCTGGCGCTCCCTATCTCGATACAGAGAGGCTAGGAAGGAACCGGGATTCTTCGCTACAGAAACTTTCGCTCTAGAATGACACCAAAAAAGAGCGACCTGTTTCCCCCTCAACCTGTTCTAACGGGGCAAAGCCTGCATCCCGCGGCAGTATCCGCGCGCGACAACGGAGCGCCGCCTTAACATTGGGTGCAGGGCTCAGCCCTGCCAGGGGTCACCCCTTGTTAGCCCTGCTTTGAGTCGAGCAGTTGCTGCAAGGCGTCCTTGACATCCGGCCGCGACCAGTCGAATCCGCCCATATGGTGCGCGACAATCTGGCCCTTGCGATCGATTATGAAAGTCTCGGGCACCCCGCTCACCTCGTAAGTCTCGCTGATCTTGTTTTCGGGGTCGAGCAGTATTGTGAAATGGAACCCGTTCTTCTTGACATAGGACGCCACCACCTCGCGGCCGCTGGTGTCCTGGCTGGCCGCGAGCATCACGAAGTCCTTGTTGCCCTTGAAATCATCGTACAGCGTCTGCATCGAGGGCATTTCTTCCCGGCACGGTCCGCACCAGGTAGCCCATACGTTGAGAAATACGACTTTGCCGCGCAGCGATTCGAGCGAGACAGTTGTTCCGTCGAGGGTCTCGAGCTTGAAATCGGCCGCTCGACTGCCGGCCGCCACCGTCGGCTTGGACTGCTCGGCCGTTTCGGGTGGAATCGAATCGATGCGTGCGCCGCGATGCCCGCTGAGCGCAACGAGCGCAACCCCGGTCATCACGACTATAGCGGCGACGACGTAGAGGACTTTGTCCTTGATCTCCATCGCTCTCAGGCCCGCGCCGCGTCCATCGCCGGACGCTGGTTTTTTTCGCCGGGCGGCTGACCGCTTTCTGCCTGGTCTTTTTCCCTGGTGATAATCAACGCGACGCCGCCGATGGCCATCATCGCGACCGCAATCAGTTGCGCCTCACTGAGCCCATGGAAGACCCGCGGATTGACTCGCACGAACTCGACGAGGAAGCGCGCGGCGCCCGCCAGCACCAGGTACCAATAGATCAGCCGGCCTGCCGGATGAGCCGTCTTGCGCATCGACCACAATATCGCGAACACGCCGAGGTACAGAATCGTTTCGTAAACCGGCGCGGGATGCACCCGGACCCCGGGGAAGTAGCCGGAGATGAGGCGGTAATGCTCGTCCAGTTTCAGCACAGTCTCGGAGTTCCAGCCGACGATCGCGCGAGGATATGCCATCGCCCACGGCAAGGTGGACGGCAGCCCCCAGTCGCCGTCGCCGGAGAGCTGGCATCCGATTCGGCCGATTGCCTGCCCGAGGGCAAGCGCGGGCCCGCACATGTCCATCGTCACGGCGAATCCGATTCGATACCAGCGCGAAACGAAGTATGCGCCGAGGATTCCACCGATCATGCCGCCGTAGAATACGAATCCCGAGCCGGAGAAGATCATCGACTTGGGATCGGCAAGGTAGGTGGGCAGATCGTCGAGGATCGCATAGATACGCGAACCGACCAGGCCCGTCACCGCGGCCACGATCACGATCGACGACGAATATTCGGGATCGAAGCCGCGCCGGACGCATTCGAGGCGGATAACGTAGTCGGCCGCCAGGAATCCCAGCGCCATCATCAGCCCGTAGCTGTAAACGGTCAGCGGGCCCAAGTGGAACAAGACAGGAATCATTGTGGCTCGAATTATAGTACGCGACACCCCGCCCAGACCACAAAGGCTTTCGCCTTGCAGCGATCACTATTATATGACGCCAGTATGCGGGCAGTTGTTCAACGCGTCAGCCGTGCGGAGGTGCGCGCCAACGGGCGCATCCTCGGCAAAATTGCGCGCGGATTTGTCGTGCTGCTGGGAGTCGCCGGCGGCGACAGCGAGGCCGACGCGGCGCATCTTGTAGATAGAATCGCCGGCATGCGCGTATTCGCCGACGACGCCGGCAAGATGAACCGCTCGTTGGGCCAAGTCGGTGGCGCGCTGCTGGTCGTGTCGCAATTCACGTTGCTCGCCGACACGAATTCAGGCCGGCGGCCGTCGTTCACTGGAGCAGCCGCGCCCGACGAAGCGCGCCGCCTCTACGAGCACTTTCTCTCGCTCGCGCGGATGCGCGGTGTTAAGGTTGAGAGCGGTGAGTTCGGCGCGACGATGGAAGTGGAAATCATCAATGACGGCCCGGTGACGATCATCCTCGACAGTCGTGAAAAGTGAAGATTGAAGGACTGAAGAAGTAGATCACGATGCCGCGGGCGGGATTCTATACGGCCGAATCGGGGAAGATCTCGTTTCGGCGCGACGGCAACTGGTACAGCGACGATGAGCGGATCGACAACCCGCGAATCTCGCTGCTCTTCAGCCGGAGCATCAAGCGCAATCCCGACGGCAGTTACTATCTGCAAGTCGCTGAAGAACGCGCGCCGATCACGGTCGAGGACACGCCCTACGTAGTCAAGGCGCTCGAAGACGACGAGCTGGGCGGATTCGTGATGGTGCTGAACGACGACACCTGCGAGCCGCTCGATCCCACCGCGCTGGAGATCGGCGCCGGCCACGTCCTCTACGCGCGCGTCAAGGGCGGCGATGCGCGCGCACGCTTCCTTCGCTCCGCCTACTACCATCTCAGTGACCGCTTTGAATCCGACGACGCCGGACGTTTCTACGTCAATCTCAGGGGCTATCGGTATCCCCTCTATAGCGCGCCAGCGCCGGGCGACTGATGCACCTGGCCGAGCCGAATTTACACATCGTTTTGGTTCGCCCCGAGATCCCGCAGAACACGGGATCGATCGCGCGTCTGGCCGCCGCGACCAAGGCCCGGCTGCACCTGGTGGGTCCGCTCGGATTCTCGCTCGAGGATCGCTATCTCAAGCGCGCGGGCCTCGATTACTGGCCGCTGGTGGATTTGCGCACGTATGAAGGATGGGAGCAGTTTGCCGCGATGCATAGCGATTTGCCGGCAACGAAGACGAAATTTTTCTCGACTCACGCCGGCGCGACCTATCTCGATGCGCACTATGCGCGCGGCGATTTTCTTTTCTTCGGCTGCGAGACGGCGGGCCTGGGCCGCGATTTCGTGCTTGAAAGAATTGACCGTGCGTATCGGATTCCAATCTTCGAGGCGGGCGTCCGGAGCCTCAATCTCTCCAACGCGGTGTCGATCGTGGTTTATGAAGCGCTGCGCCAGAGCGGCGCGCTCAATGCTTCTTGACGGCGCAACTGCCGCAGCCCGTGCTGCAACCGCCCTTCTCGCCGCCGTCGGCGGGCGGCGCGCCGAAATAATAACCCGCCTGCTCGAGTTCGCCGGGCGAGACCCACTTGAGATGGTCGGCGACGGCGCTGTCGCAATGCACACAGACGCGGCGTTCGGCGCCATCGTCATCGAGCGCGACGAAGGTCAGCACCGGCTTGCCGCAAACCGCGCAATCCGCCATCGGGAATGACGCATCTCTAAGTGCGAGTAAAGGCGTGGGCATCGAGAACTAACCTAACATCATCGCGCGCCGTTGAGAAATCTGCGAGTTCACCGCTCACCCCTGGCCGTGGCGACGGCAGCGCAGTATTAAGCCATTGGCAGGGGTCGCGCCCGCCAACGGCGAGCGGCCTTAATACTGGGAGCAGGGGTCACCCCTGCTCACTGCCGGCGGTACGGCTCTCCCAGCGCGCTCGGCGCGGCCGCCTGTCCGCCAAAGCCCGCCAGTACCACCAGCGTCAGCGCATAGGGGAGCGCGAGAAACAGTTGGTACGGAACGACGGTGCCGAGCGCCTGCAATCCGAATTGCAACGCCATCGCGGCGCCGAACAGCACCGACGCAGCCGCCAGGCCCCACGAATTCCATCGCCCGACGATGACCACGGACAGCGCGACGAAGCCGCGGCCGGCCGAGATATTTTCGACGAACGTGTTGGCGTATGCGAGCGTCAGAAACGCGCCAGCCAGGCCGGTCAGCGCGCCAGACACGATCAGCGCCTGCCACCGGATGGCGATTACGCCGAGTCCGAGCGCGTCCGCCGCTTCGGGACGCTCACCGCAAGCGCGAAGTCGCAGCCCATAGCGCGTATGCGCGATCACGTACCAGAGCGTCGGCACGAGAATGAACGTGAAGTAGACCAGTCCGTTGTGATCGAAGAGCACCGGACCGAGGAGCGGGATTCGCGCCAGCGGACCGAGCGGGATTTTCGCAATCGGCGCCACCATGAACGCCTTGCCGGTCACGCCGAACAGCTTGCGATAGAAGACGCCGGTCAATCCCAACGCGAGGATGCTGACCGCGGTTCCAGTCACGACCTGGTTGACGGCGAGATTCACCACCAGCGTCGCAAAGATCGCATTGATCGCGACGCCCGCCGCGATCGCGCCCGCCAGGCCCAGCGCGGTACTGCCGCTGAAGTATGCGATCGCGAGTGCAACGAACGCGCCCGCCAGCATCGCGCCTTCGATGCCGATATTGATTACGCCACTTTCCTCCACGAGCAGCTCGCCCAGCGCAGCCAGCAGAATGGGCGTCGCCATGGTGATCGCCGAGGTGAGAAACGCTTCAAGCATCCGGCATCTCAGCAAGCGGCGGCACCGCGGCCGCATCATGAGGCGCGCCGAAAATATTCTCGCGCAGTCCGCCCCAGGCCGGGGTGTCGAAGGCGAGGATGATCAAGATGACGAGGCCCTGGATAACCTGCACCAGCTCCGGCGAGACACCCTGGGTCCGCTGCATCGCCTGCGAGCCGTTGTCGAGCGCGCCGAACAGGATCGCGGCGGGAATGATGCCGAGTGGATTCAGGCGCGCCACCAATGCGACCGCGATCGCCTCGAAACCCCATCCGGGCGAGAGCTTCTCGTACAATCGATGCGAAATCGCGGAGATCTGCACCGCGCCGCCCAGCCCGGCCAGAGCGCCTGACAGCGCCATCACCCACAACGTGAGCGCCGGAATTCGGATGCCGAAGAATGTCGCGGCGCGCCGGTTGCGGCCCATCGCGCGCAGCTCGAATCCGGCTCCGGTACGGAACAGAAGCAGGTAGCATGCCGCGGCGAGCGCGAGTGCGAGGATCATGCCCAGGTTGATGCGGCTCGGCGCAAAGTAGAACTCGAGCTGCGCGGCGCGAGCGATGGGCGAGCTGGTCGGATACGCGCGCGACGGTTCCATCAGCGGACCATGCACGACCCAACTGAGCGCCTGCACGGCGACGAAGTTGAGCATGATCGTGCTGATAACTTCGTTTACGTCGCGCCGCGCGCGCAGCCATCCCGCCACGCCGCCCCAAACCGCGCCGCCCAGCGCGCCGGCGGCGAGAATGATCGCAATTGCGATCGCATGCGGAAAATTGCCGAGATGCGGACCGATCGCGCCGGCGGCGATCGCGCCGATCGTAAGCTGTCCGTCGGCGCCGATATTCCATAGCGCGCCCGAGAAAGCGAGCGAGACCGCAAGCCCCGTGAAGACCAGCGGCGTGGATTTCACAATGGTATCCGCGCACGCGTACCAGCTGCCGAACGCGCCTTCGCCAAGCGCCGCGAATACGCCGATCGGAGACGCGCCGAGCGCGGCGAGGACGATCGAGATGAGCGCGGCGGCGAGCGCCAGCGCTGCAAATGGTTTCGCAATTGAGGACAGCATCAGTCGCGCGCCCCGGCCATCAGCAGGCCCAGCCGCTCGGGATCGCGCTCGCCCGGACTGGTCTCGCGGATTTTTCCGCGGCTGATAATCAACAGCCGCCCGCATATCGCGAGCAACTCGTCGAGGTCGCTCGAAATCAGAATCACCGCGCCCCCGCCGGCGGCGAAGGCGAAGTCGAGAATCGCGCGATGGACTTCGGCGGTGGCGGCGAGGTCGAGGCCGCGGCAGATATTGTGCGCGACGATTACCCGCGGCCGCGACGCGATCGCGCGCGCCACTTCCAGGCGCTGGCGGTTGCCGCCCGAAAGCGCGCCGGCGAGCGTTTCGGGACCGGGCGCGCGAATCCGAAAACGATCGATAAGCTGGCGGCAAAGATCGATTGCACGCGAAGCGTTCAACCATCCATGCGATGTCACCTGCTCCCGGAGCGGACGCGCGAGGATCAGGTTTTCCCACAGCCGCATGTCGAGGATGAGTCCGTCGAGGTCGCGATTTTGCGGTATCACCGCCATCGCGCCTGACGAGCCATCATGCAGCGTGACTTTCCCACTGGTCGGACGGCGCACGCCCGCGAGCACCTCGACGAGTTCGGTCTGGCCGTTGCCGTCAACGCCGGCAATTCCCACGATCTCGCCGGCGGCGACGCGAAACGAAAGCCGGTCGAGAATCCGCCGTCCGGTGTGATCGTCGAGGGTCAGATTTTCGATTTGGAGCACGGGATCGCCCGGATGCGACGGCGGCGCGGACGCAGCGGGCTGAGTCACGATCTCGCCAATCATCAGGCCGGCCAGTTTTTCCTCGCTGGTCTGGGCCGGAGTGGTGCGGGCGACCACGCGGCCGCGGCGCAGCACGGTGATTCGATCGGCGACGGCAATTGCTTCGGCAAGCTTGTGCGTAATCATCACGACGATTCGGCCGTCGGCGCGCAGACTGCGCAGCAAGTCCAGGAATGCGGCCAGTTCCGAAGGTGCGAGCACGCTGGTCGGTTCATCGAGAATCAGGACCCGCGGATTGAAGCTGAGCGCGCGCAGCACTTCGAGCCGAACGCGCTCGGCAACTGAACGATGCTCGACGGTGGCGCCCGCCGGCGGCATTTCGAATCCGAGTTTCGCGGCGAGCGCGCGCGCACGGGTCGCGACTGCGTCGAGGTCGAGCGCGCCGGCGCCGGTGTCGAAGCCGCCCAACGCGAGATTTTCCTCCCACGTCATCCGCTCGAACAGCATCGGGCTCTGATGCACCGCCGCAATTCCGGCCGCCAGCGCCGCGCGCGGCGAGCCGGCAGGCAGCGATCGTCCATCGAGGACGGCTTCGCCATGGTCGGCGGCGAGCGAGCCGGCCAGCACATTCATCAAGGTGGTCTTGCCGGCGCCGTTTTCGCCGACCAGCGCGTGAATCTCGCCGGGGAGCGCTTCGAAATCGACGGCGTCGAGCGCGAGGGTACGGCCGAAGCGCCTGGTTATGGCGTTGGCGCTGAGCACCTAGGGAAGCTCTGCACAGGTGGTTGTGCTGAAAGATTGGCTGAAATGGTCATGGTAGCCTCGCGCACATTAGCACAGAATAAGGCCGTTTGCCGGTCGCGCGACGGCCTGCTAACTCACTGTCCATGAAGTTCCGCCACGCATCCGCGCTCGCGCTTGTGGGCGTGTCGAAACCCTCAGGGAGCTGTCGCTCGTCGTATGGAAGCACTCACTTTAATTCGTGAAGCGGGCCGTGGATTCGAAGGCTTCATCCGCGAGTTCGCATCTGGGATATTTGCGCTTCTGGGAATCTGTCTCGGCTCTTGGCTAAGTCGGCGATCAGAGTTCATGCGCATTCGAGTGGAGCGGCGGACGCAGATATTCGACGAAGCTTGCCATCTTACGGCGGGATACTCTTTGATGATTGCTCAAGGTGGCGTGATGAGGCCAGCCGCAATAGTTGTATGAGAAATAGATGAATTCATGAGGTCGACGATCGCTTTGGACTGGAAGATCAAGACACACTTCTCAACAGCCGCATACGAAGCTTGGCGTGAAGCTGAGAAGATGATCTCTGCGAATTCCTCAGTCAGACGATTTACCCAACAGGATTTCTCTGAGGCAACGAAGAAAACCCTGAACGCATTGGGCGCGGAGATAAAATGAAAATGGGAAAGCTAAAGCACTTTGCGCTTAGAGATGGCGGACGCTGGGGAGAGACGCTGTTAAGCGTTGCCCTCTGGATCGGTATACTCGCCGCGCTAGGGCTTTTGTACTTCCGAATTTCGTTGTTTCCGTTGGCATTGGCAACAAATGCGGCAATTTGGTTCGCGGCGCTCTATTGGCGCGCGATCAACGAGTCACTCCATCTCACTTATTACATCGCATACCTGCTGCTGCTAGACGACACGCGAGCCATTCACAAGCAATCGTTTGAAGATTGGCTTCGTCAGTCCGATGCGAAAGATCCTGTAACTCTATCAAACGCTGCTAGGCAGGCGATTCAGCGGCTAGCTGATCGGCTGGCCGCAGGCGATCCGAATAAACCCGCAATCTCCTCGTCTGTCCTGGGGTTCAGTTCTCTCATTTGGAATCGAAAACTCGGAAAGGCTTAAAGAAACGTAACCCCCGCGGGTGTGGGGAGATATTAATTCTGCTGCCGAGTAAGCTCATCGCTTTGTTCGCGGCCCTATTTTTATTCGTCTCCTCATTGGGAGCGCAGGCCGCAACCGCGACGCCGGACCTGGCGTCCTATGACTGGTCGGTAAGCGCGAAGCCCAATCTGGCGGCGAAGCCGCCGCCCGAGGAGGTAGTCCGGTCCTTCGTAACAAAGCGGTACTCCCAGCCCGACATTGGTGTCGAGCCTTTAGTGAATTCATTCGCGTTTGCCGACCTGCGCCAGTCCGGCACCGTGTCATTAGTCGTGTCGATGGAACCTACTGGACCCGCTGGGTGCGGCCAGCTCCTAATCGTCGATAAAGTGGGGGGGAAATTTGAGGGCACCTGGATAAGCTGCGGTGGCTCTGACAACATCGGTAAATCCGTAATTGAGATCAGCGGCAAGCCCGTTGTAGTGACCTATACAGATATCACCCCCTATTACGGCGCGCAGGCGCGCGTCGTTTACGTCCCGGTCATTTGGGGCTGGAACGGATCCAGCTACGTGGATATGAGCAGGCAGTTCCCCGGCTATTACCGCCAAGTCCTGCGCGGCCTGCAGCATGAGATCGCATCGTCGCCGGCGAGCGCGGACTACGCGCGCGGTCCAGTGCGCTGCGAAAAGATCGAGGCGGACGCGATCGAGCGGTTTCTGGGCATCTCGCCCGATGCGGGCATCGAGGACGCCATCCGCTGGTCGCAGAGCAGCAAGCCGATCGACCGGATCATGGCGATGGGCTTGTTTACGAGTATCGGCACGCCGCGGGCGCTCGATTACCTCAAGGCAATGACCAGCGACTCCGATCCTCAGGTGGCAAGGGCGGCGGAGGGCAATCTTAACGCGCTTAACTCGCGAGGATCTGCCGAGGATCCCGTGGAGAAGCTGGGCCATCTCAAGGTGTACATGGGACCACCTTGAGGATATGCGCTTGCGCTCGGGAGCCGCCGTTTTGCTAGCAGCCGCGTTTTTCCTTGCGTCGCCACTGGGGGCGCGGGCCGCAACCGCGGCACCGGACCTGGCGTCCTATGTGATTCCGCTTTATCCCGCATTTTATGGGCAACCCTACGATTATTTGGGCAGGACAGGTATGTTGGGCAAAGCCGCAGAACCCTAACCCCTAGCCCCTTCCCCAGAAAAAAATGGGGAAGGGGAACAGAAAAGTTATGGAATCGCGCTGTCCTATCCCCCTGGCCCCCTTTCCGGGACGGAAAGGGGGGAACCGAAAATAAGCTGAGCCTTTCCGGGACGGAAAGGGGGAACCGGAAATGCCCGCTTAGTTCGAGCCGGTTGAGCCCAGCAGGTTGCCGCGATCCGAGCGGCGTTGCGTAGGCAGAACCCTAACCCCTAGCCCCTTCCCCAGAAGAAAATGGGGAAGGGGAACAGAAAAGTTATGGAATCGCGCTGTCCTATCCCCCTAGCCCCCTTTCCGGGTCGGAAAGGGGGAACCGGAAATTACTCCCAAGGCCCTTTCCGGGTCGGAAAGGGGGAACAAAGGGCGGAGCACCTAGGCGGCGGTTGCGCGGTAATGGACGCGCACATATTCGAGCGCGGCTTCGCGGGTTTCGAGCGCGCCGTCGAGTTGATGGTCCTCGACGTCCTTCAAAATTTCCTTGAAGCGCGGCCCCGGCGTGAATCCCAACTGCTTGAGGTCCTCGCCGCCGATTAAACGCGGCGGACGAATCTCGGCCGGGGTCATCGTCGTCATGGCGTGGCGGCAAAAATGCCAGTAGCCCAGGTAGGAGCTCGACGCCATCGCGTCCATAAACGCGACTTCCATCAATTCGTCAAACCCGTCTTCCGCGAGCATCCTCTTGAGCGTCGCCGGGCGCATCCGCGGCGCCATGCAGAGCTTCAGATGATTCTTCACCAGGTACGCGACCCGCTCCTGGACCGCGCGCGAGCGCTTGAGCCGCGCCATGATATTCGCCGCCACGACGGCGCCATCCTCGGTGTGGCCGTAGAACGTGACCTTGTCGCCGGCGATCGCACGGGATTGCGGCTTGGCGATGTCGTGCAGCAGGATTCCGAACGCGACGGTCTCGCTGCATCCGGAGGCAAGCATCGCGACGCCAATCCGCGTGTGGGTGTACACGTCGCCCTCGGGATGGAAATTTTCGGGCTGCGCGCATCCGCGCATCAGGACGACTTCGGGCAGGATCAATTGCATCAGGCCGCTGTCCATCATCAGGTCCATCGCGCGCGCGGCGGCGCCCTCGGTCATCATCATGACGATTTCTTCGCCGATTCGTTCGGCCGCAATTCCAATAATCGTCGGCGCAGCGCGTTTCATCGCGGCCCAGGTCGCGGGATCGATGGTGAAGTTCAGGCGCGCGGCGAAGCGGGCGGCGCGCAGGATGCGCAAATGATCCTCGTCGAAGCGGTCGTAAGGATTTCCGATCGCGCGGATGATTCCGGCGCGCAAATCGCGCATCCCGCCGACCAAATCGATCAGGCGATCGGCGATCGGATCGTAAAACATCCCGCCAATGGTGAAGTCGCGGCGGATTGCGTCTTCCTCGATCGCGCCGAAGCGCACCGAGGAGGGCCGGCGTCCGTCCGTATATTCGGCATCGGCGCGAAACGTCGCGACTTCGATCGGCTTGAGGTCGTCGAGCACTACGCCGATCACGCCGAACTTCGCCCCCACCGCCACCGTGCGGTCGAACATTTTCTGCACAACATTGGGACGCGCGTCGGTGGCAATGTCGTAATCCCTGGGCTCGACGCCAAGAATTCGATCGCGCACACATCCGCCGGCGAAAACGGCGCGAAAGCCGGAATCGACGAGACGGTGAACAATGTAGAGCGCCTTTTGTTCTTCGTCGCTCATGGGCGACTCTCCGGGTGCACATTTTAGCAGGGGCCACCCCCTGCACCCAGTGTTAAGGCCGCCCGCCGTTGGCGGGCGCGGCATGAAGGAAGAATC
>PLDK01000009.1 GCA_003135135.1 Deltaproteobacteria bacterium | reverse complement strand
TGGAAACCCACGCTGCCTTCTGGCCGCTGATGACGTAGGAGTCGCCTTCGGTACGCGCGACGACTTCGCCCTTCACCTTAGGATCGTGAAACTCGGGCGTGCCTACCATCAACTGATCGGATCCATGGTTGGGCTCGGTGATCGCCCAGCATCCTATGAACGCGGCTTCGCGGTCCTCGATGAACGGCTTCATGATGGTTTCGTACAGATCGGCATTGCCGCTGAGGCCGGCGATCATGGCCGGAAAACCCGCGACACCGATTGCTATCGACAAATCAACCGATCCCCACGCCAGTTCCTCATGCAGGATGTGACTGCCGAGCGGATCGAGTCCCAGCCCGCCCAGCGCGACCGGGATTCCCGCCACATGATAGCCAAGGCCGTACGCCTTCTTCATAACCTGTCTTAGCGGGGAATTCGGCGCGATGACGTCCTTGGGATCGGCCATCCGGTCGAGTTCGATCGCGGCCGGACGCATCACTTCTTTCGCGAAGCGATGAGCGGTCGCGCGGATCGACTCGTACTCTTTCGGGATCCCGATAGAGAGTTCACGGTAAGTATCCATCGGCCTGTCTTCTCCTCGCTATGCGGCTCGAGAGAGTCGCTGGCGCTTAATTGATCGGTTTTGACTTTCGATAGCTGAGCATCGAACGTGCCATGCGTGCCCGCACCAGACTTCGCGCAAACGCGTTAGATGCTTTATCCGGCAATACAATCGGCGAGTCCAGACCCGATGGAGCGAAAAGGCTCACGTGGGTGCTTTCGATACAAATTGCCCAATACGGTGGCGGATACCTCGCTTGGAGGAATACGCGTGGTGCGCAAACTCAAGCACCTGGGGTTCGAGCGCTGCGCTCCAAGGGTGATTGTCAGCGACAACGACGCGGGAACTAGCCAGCTGCGCAGTCTTGCGCTGGGCCACCGGCCGTCTGGACTGGCACTACATCGAAACGGACCAAGCTGCCGCTAATGTATCGAACTGATACAGTGACCGATGTAATATAAGGCTGGCTTTCGCTCTCCCAAAAGCGTATACGAAAGAGCATAGGCGGTGACATCGTGCGTGCTCCCCTCGCCGGTTCCTCAAGAGTTCTCGAAACCATTGATGAACGCCTGAAGCGGTGTGGCATCAGCCGCCGCGCCTTCCTGAAGTTCCGCTCCTCCCTGATGATCGCCGCACCATTCGGCCTTGCGATCACCGATATGAAAACGCCCGCGGCCGGGGCGCTCCTGGGGGCTGGCTTCGTCGCCTCCCGTAACTTTTCGAAGCTGCCAGGCGGCCGGAACGTGCCCGGCTCCGGCCCGCCTGGCGGTGGGAAAAACACAACGGACAGTTCGCAGACGGACCGGAGGGATAACCTTTGAGGGCCGTTGCTGCGATCGTGTTCTTGCTCGCCAGCGGAATATGTTTGGTCTCGACTGGTATGGCTCAAACAGGCGGGCAAGAGCCCTCCTGCATGCAATGCCATAAGCCGAGCGATACTACCATCGATCCGGCGCGGTTCGCGCAGTCAGAGCACGGCGCCTTTGATTGCACCTTCTGCCACACGACCGGCTTCAGCAAGTTTCCTCATACAGGCACCCGTGCCGAGATGCGCGACTGCATGGACTGTCATAAGGAGAGAAAGCTTGCCAGGATCGCGCAGGCAGTGAAGGCAAGTGTCCACGCCAAAATGGCGGCCCGGGCATTTCGCTGCACGAATTGCCACTCGCCACACTACTTCATCCCGGCAAGCCGCATGAAGGATGTCTCTGAAGCCATTCTCGTGGCCAACCAAAGTTGCCTGGGATGCCATGCTAAAGGAGATACTCTAGCCGACAAGGATCTCGATCTCGCTAGAAAGCATGCGTACCTTTTCCATGCGGAGTTGCACCTCCAGCGCAATGAGTGTGTCGCATGTCACACTGCCCCCGGAGAACAGACCATGCATCTCATTCTCCCGAAGTCGGAGGCAGTCAAGGATTGCGCTACATGCCACGCACAGAACTCGATGTTGGCTACCAAGCTATATGCGCATCTCGCCCTGAAAGAACGAACCCAACAGGGTTTTGTGAATGCAATTCTGATCAATAACGCCTACCTGGTTGGGGCTAACCGGAATAGGTGGTTAGACTGGGGAGCTTTTGGACTGGCTGGGCTACTCCTTCTTGGAGTTGCGGCTCATGGGCTAGGCCGGTGGGTATTCGCCCGTTCCAGGAGGAGGAGGCCATGAGACGCGACTTCGGTCCATATCCTCTTTGGCTACGTTGCTGGCATTGGAGCAATGTGTTGCTCTTCGTGATGTTGCTTATTACCGGATTCAGTATGCATTTTTCCAGGGTTGGCCCGCCGCCGGTTACGTTCCGAACCGTTGTAGTAATTCACAATACGGCGGGGATACTTCTGACTCTGTTCTACTGTTTTTTCTTGTTCGGAAATTTGCGATTCGGGAACGCTCGTTACTACTTGATCACAGCCGACGATATCACGCCGGGAATGGTCCGGCAGATCCGCTACTATTTGTGGGGCATTTTCCTGGGTTCGCCTCATCCTTATCCGCACAACCCGCATAGTGAGGAGCGCAAGTTCAACCCTATGCAGAAAATGTCCTATCTGACGGTGATGTTCTTGCTCTTTCCAACACTGATAGTGACGGGATGGGCCCTGCTCTTCCCCTATCTGTTGCCCAATGAAATCTTTGGCCTGCCCGGTATAGCCCCGTGGGCTCTCGTCCATACGTACACTGGCTATTCTATTTTTCTTTTTATGATCGTTCACACTTATCTGGGCACCACCGGGGCAACGCCGGGCGAACTTTTCCGCTTTATGTGGTCCGGCGTTGGTCCTGAGCCGACCGCCACGCTTCGCACGCCGGATCTAGGGGAGCGGGCCGGAAGTCACGGGCAGGTTACAGCCCAAAAGGACCACACATGAGCGCCGCGACCACCCGCCGTCAGGCCCTCAAGGGGATCGTGGGATTGGGGGGACCCGTCACCGGATTCCCTGGCTCCTCCGCCACCACGGCAATGGCCTGAGGCCAAATAGCGATTTTCTGTGTACGCGACGCAATTCCTGCCGTTAGCCATTTACCTCAGAGTGAAAAAGACCTCCGCGCACTTCGGGGGTCTATCCCTCCCGAGACACGAATGGGTGCTGGAAGCGAAAAGCTGTTGGAAGGGCGAAACGGAAATCTGCATCGAAACGGACCATGCTGCCGCTAATGTATCGAACTGATACAGTTATCGATGTAATATAAGGCTGGCTTCTGTTCTCCCGAAAGAGTATACGAAAACGCATAGGCGGTGACATCATGCGTGATCCCCTCGCCGGTTCCTCAAGAGTTCTCGAAACCATCGATGAGCGCCTGAAGCGGTGTGGCATCAGCCGCCGCACCTTCCTGAGGTTCTGCTCCTCCCTGATGATCGCCGCACCATTCGGCCTTGCGATCACCAATATGAAAACGCCCGAGGCCGTCGCCCAAGTACTCGGGAAAGTCATTCGGCCGCCCGTGATCTGGCTTGAGTTTCAGGACTGCACAGGCTGCACCGAGACGCTGCTGCGGACTTCCCACCCGGGCGTGGACGATTTGATTCTGAACATCATCTCGCTCGAATACCACGAGACGTTAATGGCGGGTGCGGGCACGCAGGCCGAAGCAGCGCTCGCGCAGGCCATGCACGATTACGCCGGCAAGTACGTCTGCGTGGTCGAGGGCTCAATCCCCACTCGGGACAAGGGCGTCTATATGAAGTTGGCCGGGCGGCCCGCCACGGAAGTCCTCGCCGACGTGGCGGGAAAGGCTGCGGCCGTAATCGCCATCGGCTCCTGCGCTTCCTGGGGAGGGATTCCATCGGCCGATCCGAATCCAACCGGTGCGGTCGGTGTCGCCGATCTCCTGCCACAAAAAACGATCGTAAACATCCCGGGATGTCCACCCAATCCCTACACGCTGCTCGGGGTAGTCCTGCAATTTGCCGAATCCGGCACGCTGCCTGAACTCGATGCGGAGCGGCGTCCGAAGTTCGCGTTTGATCGCAACATTCATGATCAATGCCCGCGACGAGCGCACTTTGATGCCGGCCGCTTCGTAAAACAATACGGCGACCAGGGCCACCGCGAAGGCTGGTGTCTGTATAAGATGGGCTGCAAGGGTCCTGACACCCACGCAGGATGCTCGACGCGACATTTCAACGAGATTCCCGACGTGTGGCCAATCGGTATCGGCGCGCCCTGCGTTGGATGTACGGAGAAAAGCATCGCGTTCCGCGTCCCGATGTTCCAGACCGTGAAGATCCACGAGGTGACGCCGCCCGACACCTACGCACCGATCTACGCGCCGCAGGGCAGCATCAGTCCGGTGGCTACCGGAGTGGCCGGTCTGATCGGCGGCGCTCTGATCGGTGCAGGTCTCATGGCGTCGAGAAAACTGGGCTCGGCCGACGATACCGAGTCGGAATCGAAACCAAAAAAAGAGTAGGCCCATGGGCATATCCAGACGCTCAGCTCTGAAGGTTATGGCCGCCGCCGCCGCGACCATGGTGGGTACTACACTCAGCGCGCATGAGACGCAGGCCGCAGCGGTCGTGGCCCGACCCGACGCGGTCGGGATGTTGTATGACGCCACGCGCTGCATCGGCTGCAAGGCATGCATGGTGGCGTGCAACGAAGCCAACGACGTGACTCCCGACACCAGTGCGTCCGGCGGTCTGTGGGACATGCCGGTCGACCTCAACGAGCACGCCAAGAACATCATCAAGCTCTACCGGGACCCGGGCACGGGCGCACAATCATTCGTCAAACGGCAGTGCATGCATTGCCTCGATCCGGCGTGCGTCGGCGCCTGCATGCTGGGCGCTCTGCAGAAAGGCGAGAAGGGCATCGTGTCCTACAATCCGGATCTCTGCGTCGGCTGCCGGTACTGCGAGATGGGCTGCCCGTTCAACGTCCCCAAGTTCGAATGGTCCAAGGCCATGCCGAAGCTGGTCAAGTGCGAACTGTGCCGACAGCGCATTGCCAAAGGCCAGGAACCCGCGTGCTGCGAGGTGTGCCCGGTGGGCGCAGTCATCTACGGGAAGCGCACCGATCTCCTTGCTGATGCGCATCAACGGCTCGCACGCAATCCCGGCAGCTACGTGCCGAAGGTGTACGGCGAACACGAAGCGGGCGGCACGCAGGTGCTGTATCTGGCGCACGTCGACTTCGAGAAGCTCGACCTGCCGGCGTACGGCGACGAGTCGGTGCCCAGGCGCGTGCGGAGGCTTCAGGAGACCATTTACAAAGGCTTCGTGGCACCGGTGGCACTGTACGGCTTGTTCGCGGCGGTGATGCTGCGCAACCGCGAGAAGCCCGACAGCGCGAAGACCAAGGAGGGGCAACCATGAACGCGGAAAGTCGTCCGCAACCGCTCGGCGGTGCCGTCTTCACGCGACCGGTGCTGGTGCTCGCGGTCTTCGCGGGGATCGCCGGCCTGCTCATCGTCTGGCGGTTCATTGTTGGCCTGGGTGCGAGCACCGCGCTCAACGACGGCTACCCATGGGGTCTGTGGATCGCGTTCGACGTAGTCACCGGCACGGCGCTGAGCTGTGGCGGCTACTCGGTGGCGTTACTCGTGTACATCCTCAACCGCGGAAAGTATCACCCGCTCATCCGGCCCGCATTGGTCACCAGCGCCTTCGGCTACACCATCGCCGGCCTCTCGGTGGTGGTCGATATCGGCCGACCGTGGATCGCCTACAAGCTGCCGTTCTTCTGGCATTGGAACTTGAACTCGGTGCTGCTCGAGGTGTCCTTGTGCATCATGACGTACACGGTCGTGCTGTGGCTCGAGCTGTCGCCGGCGTTCCTCGAGTGGGCGCGCACCAGCACCTACTCCCTGTTCCGCCGGGTCGGCGATACCGGCCTCCCAGTGGCGAACAAGAGCCTGCTGTGGCTTATCGCGCTCGGCATGCTGCTGCCGACGATGCACCAGTCGTCGCTCGGGTCGCTGTTGCTGCTGAGTGGGCCGCGCCTGCATCCGCTGTGGAACACGACGCTGCTCCCGCTGCTCTTCCTCATTTCGTGCATTGCGATGGGGTTCGGGGCGGTCGTGATGGAGGGCGGTCTGTCCTCGAAGTTTCTCGGCCGCAAATTCGAGACCGACATGCTCGCCGGGCTCGGCTTCGCGATGTTGCCGCTGATTGGAGTGTACCTCGGCCTTCGGCTGATTGACCTTGGCATCCGCGGACAGCTAGGCGCGCTGTTTGCGTTCGACCACTACAGCGTGATGTCGGTCATCGAGTTGGCGCTGTTCGTTGCCGCGGGGGTGCTGCTGGCGACGGACCGCCGCCGGCACAACGCGGGCAACCTGTTCCGCGCCGCAATGTTGCTGGTGCTGGCCGGCGCGCTCTATCGCTTCGACGTCTTCCTCGTAGCCTTTCAGCCCGGGCCGAACTGGTCGTACTTTCCGAGCGTCACCGAGATCCTTATTACCAGCGGGCTCGTGGCCGGCGAGCTCGCTGGTTACATCGTGCTCATCAAACTCTTCCCGATCATGGCCGGGGAGCCGCAAGCCGCGGCGGCTTGACCAGAAGGAGAAACATTATGGCTCGCATCTCGATAGACCCGATAACTCGCATCGAAGGGCACCTGCGCATCGATGTCGAGGTCGATGGGGGCACCGTGCAGAAAGCATGGGCGAGCTGCACCATGTGGCGCGGAATCGAGACGATTCTGCTCGGGCGCGATCCCCGCGAAGGCTGGGTTTTCACACAGCGCTTCTGCGGAGTTTGCACCACGGTCCACGCCATCGCCTCGGTGCGCGCCGTAGAAGATGCGCTCCAGCTCGAGATTCCGCCCAACGCGCAGTACATTCGCAACCTGATTCTCATCGCGCACGCCCTGCACGACCACATCGTTCATTTCTATCAATTGTCCGCACTCGACTGGGTGGACATCACGACCATTCCCAAGGCGAGTCCCACCCGCGCAGCCGTTATCGCAGACGGCGTCGGCGCCTGGGAGGGAAACTCCAGTCGCACGCTCGAGGATGTTCAGAACAAGGTCAATGGCTTGATTGCGAGCGGCCAGCTCGGGATTTTCTCTCACGGCTACTGGGGCCATCCGGCGATGCACTTGAGCCCGGAAATGAACTTGATTCTGTTTGCTCACTATTTGCAGGCCCTCGAATTTCAGCGCAAAGCCAACCAGGTGGTCGGGATTCTCGGGGGGAAAACGCCGCACATTCAGAACCTGGCTGTCGGCGGCGTGATGAACGCGATCAACCTCAACAGCCTCGCGACGATGAATATGGACCGCCTCGGGATGATCCAATCTCTGCTCCAGGATTTGATTCCGTTCGTGCAACAGGCTTATCTCGTAGATGCCTGCCTGCTCGCCGCCTCCTACCCCGAGTGGTTCCGCTACGGACGCGGCGCGGCGAATTATCTTGCCGTTCCTGACCTTCCGGTGGATGCGAAGGCCACGCAATTCGATCTTCCCGGCGGTGTCATCATGGATGGGAATCTCGGTTCCGTGCGGCCAATTCAAAATTGGAATGACCAGGCCCTCCGCTCTGCCGTTGCCGAGGATGTCACGCACGCGTGGTACCAGGGAGAAGGCCCGCAGCCCCCCTTTCAAGGCAAGACCGATCCCGACTACACCGACTTCCATGAGGACGCCAAGTATTCGTGGGTAAAAGCGCCGCGCTACGACGGTCATCCGATGGAGGTCGGTCCGCTTGCGAATGTTCTCGTAGGCTACGCCTCCGGCCATCCGCTCACGCGCAAATGGACCGACGACGCTTTCAAGACAATTTCGTCGCTCCGTGGTCCGAATCTGACGCCGGCTAATTTGCAATCGACAATGGGGCGGTACCTTGCCCGCGCGATCCGCTCGGCGATGCTCTCCGACCTGGCGCTCCAGCACTGCCAGTTACTCACCGCCAACATTCTTAAAGGCGACGACACCACCTACAATCCTCCCGTATTCCCGCAATCTCAGATTACGGGCGTGGGACTGCATGAAGCCCCTCGTGGCACGCTTTCGCACTGGGTTGTCATCGACAAGGGGACCTTCTCCAACTATCAGGCTGTAGTGCCGAGCACATGGAACGCCAGCCCCCGCGACCAGCAGGGCGTTCCCGGGCCATACGAAAGTGCGCTCCTTGCAAACCCGGTGGCCGATCCGTCCAGGCCGCTGGAAGTACTCCGCACCATCCACTCCTTCGATCCGTGCATGGCGTGCGCCTGTCACACGTTCGATGCAAGCGGCCGCGAAATCGCTCAAGTGAAAGTGCTATGAGCACTAGCGCCGGCGGCGGACCCCTGCGAACCTGCGTCGTCGGCATAGGTAACGTTCTTCTTGGCGATGACGGCTTTGGCCCATTGGCCGTGGAAATGTTCCGTTGCAGGTATGAGTGCAGCTCGAACGTTGAAATTCTCGACCTCGGCACGCCTGGGTTCGATCTCGCGCCGTATTTGTACGCCGCGGACCTGGTCGTAATCGCAGATGCTGTTCATGCCCAGGAGAAGCCCGGCACGTTGTGCATCTACTGCGAAGACGACCTCCTGGCTCGCCTGGCCCCGCTTCGCCTGACGGCGCACGATCCGGGAGTTCGGGAATGTCTCGCGCGATTGAGGCTGACCGGTCACGCCCCATCCGAAGTTATCATCGTCGGCGTCGTTCCCGAGTCATGCGACCTCGGCAAGGGTTTTAGCCCTTCGGTGATGAGCACCTCCTCGGTTGCTGTCGATAACATCGCTCGCTTGCTGGTGGAGCGCGGCGTCGATTGCCGGCGCCGGCATGCTCCGGTCCCGCCGAATTTCTGGTGGCTGTCTGGTGATGAGCAGTCTAAGTTTGTCGCATTACGTTGAGCGATGAAGAAACCTGGGAACTGGTCGCCTGTATACTCTCGGCCGACGAGCCCCGGTTGAAGTGATGGACGCACCGCACCCAAGCTGTAATCTTGCGCCGGCCGGGGATCGCACCGAAGGCAGACGGATTAGAATCGGGGGCACCGTTTGGGTGACAGGCCGGCGTTTTAAGGAGTTAGGCGTATCTCCAAAATTCGTTTTGGCCGATAGGCTCGAACCGCTCCGGAGAGTCGCCTTGCTCGGCTCTATAGCGACAGCCGAAGGCGAAGCAATGATGCTTGTTGAGAATGTCGTCGTACTCCACAAGTCCGTAAACGACGAGGTGCTTCTTCCCTTCAAGGACCATCTGCCGATCCTGTTCAGTCAAAGGACCGCCTTCGAAGGGTATCTTCCCGGGTTGTCCTTCGTTCGGCGGCAGTATCCAGCCAAGAACTGGCTTCCTATGTGGGCCGTAATCTCTCTGCATCGGCAGCTGAACCAATCTAAAGCGCAGTGCCCAGAGCGTAAGAAAGGCCGGGGTTCTTCCGTAATTTTTTATGGTGAAGGTAACTCGCAGAGAGTTGGAAGTTCGTTCTTTGAAGCCTTCCATTTTGAAAGTGTGAATGATCAAATGCGGGCGCTCGGCCAGCGCAAGCGTCCGCTGGCTCGTATCGGCACCTTTCGTCGCGGCGTCAGCGCCAGTCTTGGCGGCATTCGCGGCGACTTCATTCGCTTTCATCGTGAAGTAGAAAATGAAGAGGGTAACGACCTCGATAATGGCGAGAATCGCGGTCAGACAAACCAATCTCTGTTCAAGCAATTCTTCTCTTCGGTCGTGGCGCTCTTCCTCAGCGGCGCGGCGAGCGCCGCTAGCGGTGCCCTCGCTCTCTGCACTTCGGTCTGGCGTCGCAGAGGAGAGGGCGCTAGCGCGCTCGGTATCTGTGCGTTCTGGCTCGGAATGATCGGGAGTTGGTTTCTGTTCGGATGCAGTTTCTCTATGGCTATTTGGGGTTGCCCATGGCGTTGGCTTTGGGGAGTCGGCGCTTGCGCTTCTTACGCCGCTTAGAAGTAATGCCGACGCTATCAGGATCGACGCGAATGAGATGCTTGAGTGCTTCATGGAACGTCAGCGGATGGAGTGAAACCGGTTTCGCTTTTGGCATAATACTACCCGTCGCGGAAACGGCAATCGGAATTGTCCGCCCCTGTCCACAACTAGATGACTGGCTTTGTCCGGCTGAGGCCGACGCCAGTGTGCCGACCTCAGCGTCCTGCTATCACGTCGAAAAATATGTTTTTGTTGTTCCGATTTCGGTCGACGAGTCCCGGTTGAAGTGATGGACGCACCGCACCCAAGCTGTAATCTTGCTCCCGCCGGGGATCGCACCGAAGGCAGACGGATTAGAATCGGGGGCACCGTTCAGGGGGTCGGATTTCGTCCTTGGGTGCATCGGCTCGCCGGCCGCGAACGCGTCCGCGGCCGGGTGTGGAACAGCTCGACGGGAGCCACGATTGAGGCGTTCGGCACAGCGCAGATGCTCGATAGATTCGTCCGCCTGCTTTCTGCCTCAGCGCCACCAGCCGCGCGAATCGAGGGCATTGTTTGCGAAACGATTCCGCCCGAGCATCTCGAACGTTTCGACATAGTCCCCAGCCGCCGCGGTGCGGAGCGTCGGCTTGCGATTCCGCCCGATATCGCGATTTGCAGCGATTGCTTGGCCGAAATTTTCGATCCAGCCGACCGCCGCTATCGGTACCCGTTCACCAACTGCACCAATTGCGGGCCGCGCTTCACCATCACGCGCGACATTCCCTACGATCGGCCCGCTACCACGATGGCGCCTTTCGCGATGTGCCCCGAATGCCGTTGCGAGTATGACGCCGTCGCCGATCGCCGCTTCCATGCCGAGCCGAACGCGTGTCCCCAGTGCGGTCCTGCCCTTAGCATCTTCGATCCGAACGCTGATCAAGTTGCGGCCGAGCCCGACGCGATTCGCGCCGCCGCCAGCGCGATCGCCGCGGGCCGGATTGTCGCAATCAGGGGGATTGGTGGGTTTCACCTCGCCTGCGATGCGACCAGTTCCGCCGCGGTGCAGCGCCTTCGCAGCCGCAAACGCCGCGAGCAAAAGCCGCTCGCCGTGATGGTGCGCGATCTCGCTGAGGCCCAACGCTTGGCGGATCTTACCCAGGCCGAAACTGCCGTCCTGGTCTCCAGCGAGCGGCCGATTGTTCTCGTCCGACGGCGCGACGGCGCCGAACTCGCCAGCGAAATTGCGCCCGATAATCCGATGCTCGGGTTAATGCTTCCGTACTCACCGCTGCATTACTTGATAGTGGCTGAAGTCGGCCGCCCGCTCGTGATGACCTCGGGCAATCTGTCCGAGGAACCCATTGCCTATCGCAACGACGAGGCAATCGCGCGGCTCGGCGCGGTCGCCGACCTGTTCGTTTTGCACGACCGCGAGATCGTGACCCGCTGCGACGACTCCGTCGTGCGCGTGCTTGCCGGGGGCCCCACCGTGATCCGCCGCTCGCGCGGTTATGTGCCGCGCGCGATCGCGCTCCCGCGAGCGTTCAGCCGTCCCGTGCTGGCGTGCGGAGCGCAGCTCAAGAATACGTTCTGCATCGGTGTCGGCGCCCAGGCGTATCTCGGGCCGCATATCGGCGACCTTGAAAATCTCGACACCTTCCAGTCGTTTGAGCAATCGATCGCGCGGATGGAGCGCTTTCTCGAGGTGAATCCCGAGGTCATCGCCCATGACCTGCATCCCGACTACCTTTCGACCTTGTATGCGCGCTCGCGCAGCGGCTTGGTCGCGGTGCAAGTTCAGCATCATCATGCGCACGTTGCCAGCGCGATGGCGGAGCACGGACTTACCGGCCCGGTGCTTGGGCTGGCGTTTGACGGAACCGGCTACGGAAGCGACGGCCACGCGTGGGGCGGTGAATTTCTGCTCGCAGATTTCGCCGGCTTCACGCGGCTTGCAACCTTTCGTCCGCTCGCGCTCGCCGGCGGCGATACTGCCATTCGAAAGGTGTGGCGGATCGCGCTTGCGATGCTCGATGACGCTTTCGCCGCGGCGGCGCCGCTCGACGACCTGGCGCTTTTCGCGGAGATCGCGCCGCGCGACTTGGCCGTCGTGCGCCGGATGATCGCGAACCGATTCAATGCACCGCTGGCGCACGGCGTCGGCCGCTACTTCGACGCCTTCGGCGCGCTGGTGCTGGGAGTTACGGAGGCGAACTACGAGGGCCAGGTAGCGATGCGCCTCGAATGGGCAGCCGATTCGGCCGAGCGCGCGCACTACCGCTTCGACGTCGATCGCAACGCGGCGCCATGGGAAGTTGATCTGCGCCAGGCGGTGCGCGACGCGGTGCGCGATCTGCTGCGCGGCGTTTGCGCGGGCGTGATCGCGGCTCGCTTTCACAATACTCTTGTGTGCGCAGCCGCCGAGGTCGTGCGCGCGGCGTCGGCGGGCGTCGGGCGAGTGCCGATCGTGCTGACCGGCGGATGCTTCCAGAATGCGCGCCTTGCGGAGGGAATCGCCTCCGCGCTCGCGCGGAATTTCGACGTTTACACGCATCGTTCGGTTCCGCCCGGCGACGGCGGTATCGCACTTGGACAGGCGATGGTCGCCGACGCGCGCACGCGCGAAGGGGGTTCGGTATGTGCCTAGGCGTTCCCGGCAAGGTGGTGTCGATCGATGGATTGCTGGCCACGGTCGATTTCTTCGGCATCCGCCGCAACGTGCGACTCGATATCGTCGATGAGCCTGTCGAACCGGGCGATTACGTGATGAATCACGTCGGCTTTGCCATTTGCCGCATCCCGCCCGCTGAAGTAGAGGAAACATTGGCGCTGTACGAGCATCTGCTCGCAGCAATGTCGAAAGAAGATCTGCTGGCCGCCGACATCCGGGGCGAGATCGGTCCGGCCGGCGAAAAGAAAAATGAGTGACATCGGCGGCAACCGGCTCCAGTTCCGCGATCCCGGGCGGGCGGCCGCGATGGCGGAAATGCTCGAGCGCCTGGTGCGGGAGATCGGCCGCGATCCGGTGTCGGTGATGCATGTGTGTGGCAGCCACGAGCAGGCGATCGCGCGCTTCGGATTGCGCGCGATCTTCCCGCGCCAGCTTGAAGTCATCATGGGCCCGGGATGCCCGGTCTGCGTGACCGACATGCCTGAAGTGGACGAGGCGGTCGCGCTGGCGGAAGATGGCGTGCGAATCGCCACGTACGGCGACATGCTCCGTGTGCCCGGCACTGCGCGATCGCTTGCCGACGCACAGGCCGCGGGTGCCAGGATCGATGTCGTGTACAGCGTGACGCAGGCGGCGCAGCTCGCGGCGAACCTCGACGAAGAGCTGGTCTTTTTCGCCAGCGGCTTCGAGACCACCGCGGTCGCGACGGCCGCGTTGCTGCTGAGCGGACCGCCGGCAAACTTTTCGATACTCTCCGCACACAAGTACATCCCGCCGGTGATGGAAATCGTGGCCGAGATGCCGCAAACGCGCGTCGAGGGTTTCCTCGCTGCGGGGCACGCGGCGACGATCACCGGCTGCGCGATTTTCGAACGCTTCGTCGAGCGCCACGGGATTCCGGTGGTCGTGGCCGGCTTCGAACCGCTCGATATCCTGGCCGGGCTCGCGAAGCTGCTCGAACTAATCCGCGACCGCCGGGCCGAAGTTGCAAACATGTATCCGCGATGCGTCAGGCGCGAAGGCAACCTCCGCGCGCAGGAAGTGCTGTGGAAGGTGTTTCGGCCTGTGGGCGGGCGATGGCGCGGAATCGCCCACGTTCCCAACGGCAACCTGCGCCTGCGCGATGAATGGTCGCACTTCGACGCGCGCCGGCGATTCAAAATCGACGTGAGCAGGCTCTGGGAGTTTGCGCCGCCCAGCCTCGCGCAAAGCTGCATCTGCGGCAACATCATGGCGGGCATCGCGTCGCCGTCGGCCTGTACGCTGTTCGGCAAGGAATGCGTGCCCGACAATCCCGTTGGCGCGTGCATGGTCAGCAGCGAAGGCACCTGCCGGATCTGGCATCAGTACGGCGGGCAACTCGACCTGAGGCAATCATGAGCGCATCCAGAATTGCGCCTGACGCGAAGGTGATGCTCAAGCATGGCGCCGGCGGGCGCGCGATGCGCGAGCTGATCCAGCAGGTGTTCGTCGGCGATGCGAAAGCACCAGCCGACGGAGGCATCGGACTTGCCGCGATGGACGACGGCGCGGCGTTGCGCGTGGGCGATGAGTGGCTGGTGATGACGACTGATTCATATGTGGTCAAGCCACCGTTTTTCCCCGGCGGCGATATCGGCCGCCTCGCGGTGTCGGGCACGGTGAACGATCTGTCGATGATGGGCGCGACCGAGATCGCGGC
Source organism: Deltaproteobacteria bacterium (assembly GCA_003135135.1). Classification (GTDB taxonomy): domain Bacteria; phylum Desulfobacterota; class Binatia; order Binatales; family Binataceae; genus Binatus. The sequence continues at coordinate 36,718 of PLDK01000009.1, read as the reverse complement.
GCTGACCTGCGCCGTGATTATCGAGGAAGGCTTCCCCCGCGCCGACCTGGAACGGATCAAGGCGTCGATCAGCGCCGCCTGCGCTGAGGCCGGAACTGCGATCGTTACCGGCGACACCAAGGTGATGGGCCGCGGCGAGATCGACGGAATCGTGCTCAATACAGCCGGCGTTGCCTTCACGCGCCGCGTCGTGCCCGACTGCGGGCTTGCGCTCGGCGACCAGATTATCGTGACCGGCACGATCGGAGATCACGGGCTCGCCGTGATGGCGCTGCGGCATTCGCTGGAGCTCGAAGGCGAGCTGTGCTCCGACGTTGCCCCCCTCAACGGCTTGATCAGGCGCGCGCTCGAGGCCGGTGGCGAGGGCGTGGTCGCGATGAAGGATCCGACGCGCGGCGGACTCGCAAGCACGCTGCACGAGATGGCCGGGAAGAGCCGCGTCGGTATCGTGCTCAAGGCGTCCCGGATTCCGGTCAGCCCGAGCGTTCAGGCCACCGGTGAGCTGCTGGGGATCGATCCCATGCACGCGGCGAACGAGGGCAAGGCGGTGCTCGGAGTGCGCCCCGACGCGGCTGCGAGCGTGCTTGCGGCGCTGCGATCACATCCGCTCGGCAGGCAGGCCGAGATCGTCGGGAGCTGCGTCGCGCAACGGCCGGGCTTTGTTATCCTCGACACTGGGTTTGGGCTGCGCCTGCTCGTCGAGCCGGAGGGAGAGCTTTTGCCGCGAATCTGCTGAGCGAATCTGGTGATGCAGCGATGAAGCATATCAAAGTGGAGCGCGACGACGGAGTTGGCATCATCACGATCGACCGCGCCGAGCGGTTCAACTCGCTCGATGTCGCAACGGCGCAGGACCTGCGCAAGGCGGGCCTTCAGCTCGCGCGCGACGACGGCGTGCGCGCCGTTGTAATTCGTGGCGCCGGCGGAATCTTCTGCAGCGGCGCCGATCTGAAGTATATCCGCGCCGGCGGGGACGCCGCCGACCTGAGTTATCTCGCACCCAAAGCAAGCGCCGGCAGTGATGATCGCTATGGTGAACTGTTCAAGCAAATCCTCGAGTACATCCACAGCACCATCTCCGAGATCAAACGCGCGCCGAAGCCGTTTGTCGCCGCGGTGGACGGCGTCGCCGCGGCCGGCGGCTTCGGAATCGCGATGGCGTGCGATCTCGTCCTCGCCTCCGACCGCGCGAGCTTCGAATGGGCCTACAGCAAGACCGGCCTGACCGGCGCCGAGAGCTCGACGTTCTTTCTGCCCAAGCTCATCGGGCTGCGCCGCGCGATGGAAATGGTGCTGATGAATCCGCGCATCGATCCCCAACGCGCGCTGAGGATGGGACTCATCAACGAGGTCTATCCCGCGGCCCTGTTCGAGGCCGAGACGATGGCGGTTATGCGCCGGCTTGCCGACGGACCGACAGCCGCATACGCGGTCGCCAAGCGTCTCATCAACGAGGCGGCGGGCGTCGACCGGCTCGACTACCATCTTGACCGCGAACTCGAGAGCCTTGCGCGAATCGCGGACACCGGCGACTTCGCTGCGGGAATCGACGCGTTCTTTTCCAAACAGCCCCCGCGCTTCAACGGCAAGTAGGCAGTCCGCCGCGATGCACGAATATTCGATAGTAAGTGCGCTGCTCGAACGCGTTAGTGCCGAGGCGCGGGCGCACAACGCAACCGCGGTATATCGCCTCACACTGCGGATCGGCGACGCCGCTGGCGTCGAGCGCGACCTGTTGTCGAAGGCTTACGAACATTTTCGCGCTGGCACGATCTGCGCCCGCGCCGAACTCTGCATCGAGCCCGTCGCGGAGCGATGGGTTTGTCCGGTGTGCGGCCGAATCCTCGAACGCGGTGCAGTCCTGAGCTGTGAAGGATGTGGAATGCCGGCGCGCCTGATGTCAGGTGACGAAATCATCCTCGAACGAATCGAAATGGAGGTGCCGTAATGTGCCAGGACTGCGGATGCGGTGACCGGGAGATCGTGCCGGTTGAAGTTCACGAACGGCTGCTGTCCGGCAACGACCGGGTTGCGCGTCATAACCGCGAGCATTTCGCCGCGCATGACGTGCTGGCAATCAACCTGATGGGCTCGCCCGGTTCTGGTAAGACCGCGATTCTGGAGGCGACGGCGCGAGCGCTCGCCTCGCGTCAACGGTTGGGCGCCGTGAGCGGCGACCTCGCCACCGACCGCGACGCCCAGCGGTTGCGCGCCGCGGGAATCCCGGCCGCGACGATCACCACCGGCTCCGCGTGCCATCTCGACGCCGAGATGGTGCATCATGCGCTGCACGACTTCGCGCTCGACAGCCTCGACATCTTCGTCATCGAGAACGTGGGTAATCTCGTCTGCCCGGCGATCTACGATCTCGGCCAGACGCTCAACGTCGTCGCACTCTCCGTCACCGAGGGCGAAGACAAGCCGCTCAAGTACCCCGTGATGTTCCGCAACGCGCAAGCAGTGCTGCTGACCAAGATCGATCTGCTGCCTCATCTCGGCGGTGTGAGTCTCCAGATGTTCAACGAAGCGCTTGCGCGGGTGATGCCGGAGCCGCGGACCTTTCCGGTCTCGGCGCTCACCGGCGAGGGAATGGATCGATGGCTGGAGTGGCTCGAAGCGAGCCGCCCTCGCGTGTGAAAATTCAGAATGCTCCGAAGGGCGCCGCTCGAAGAACAGCTCCGCGTCCGGGCCACCGCATCAGCGCGAACCGTCTCTGCAGGCAGCCGCACCGTCACGCCCATCGCCGCTCACCTCCACCCCGCTCCATCATCCACTTTCCCCGCTTTATTGCGATTCCCTACGCCAAGAAATTCACAAACTCTCAGAATGAGTGCACGCTGCGCACATCCACAACTCCCCACAGCATCGCGCGATCACATTCGGCGAAGTTCGTGGCAAGTTCAGGCGGCGGCTCTCCAAAGCTTCGCAGCACGACGGCAGCGTCCTTCGTCGCCGCTCGGCGGACGGCCCGCGAGAGCCGGCTGCGGTAAGAAGGCTCCGCGCCGTCAAGGATGTTCGACAGCGAGAACCCGTCAAAGGACCCGCCGTCGCACGACTCCAGGTATGAAGCCGCGTCTCCCAGTACGAACTGAACGCGGGGCTTTTCAGGCCGCGGCTCGTCGTCAACTTCACCCAAGAGTAGTGCCCGTGCGTACGGGTTCGTCGCGTTCGCGTGGCGAGCGAAGCCCCTTTCCAACCGCCTTCGAAGCACCGCGCCAAACCTCGCGGGTAAGAACGAAAGGAACCGCGGCGCGTATGTGATGCGCAAGATGGCGGGCGACATCAGCGCGTCGAAGCCTGCACGGAACCGCCGCGTGTCGAGATGGGCGCGCCAGAACGCAACCTGTTCTGTCACATTGGAGAGAGCCAGGAAGGAACCTATGATCCCGGTGCGCCAACCCACAAGTGGCATTAAAGCGCGCGCGAAGGCCATCGCGCGCTCGGCGTCGCCAACCTGTGCGGCGGCGCCTCGGATGCGGCGCTCTGCGTAAGCAAGTTGCACTGGATTGATGTCACAAGCGACGACTTCGTGGCGATCACAGAGTCGCATCGCTGTGCAGCCGGCGGACGCGATGCAAAACACGCGGCTCCCGCTGCGAAACGCCTCTCGCTCGATTTCCGCGTCTTCGTACATGTGCCCGAACAGCAAGCGGTGCACGCCACCGGCCGCGCCCAGGCGTCCCGCATGCCACTGTGTTTCCAGACTCACGATCACCTTCCCGGAATTGCGCCGCATGCCCAGGCCAGCACGAGGAAGGCTATGTTCTTCACGATCATGCCGGCAGGATCGGGGATGATGTCGCGCGACCAAAGCAACCCGTTGACGTTGAGGACAACGAGTAATGTCACCTCCGCAGTCGCGCAGGCGCCGGGATGGACTGCGGATATCACCCACGCGGCCAGCACGACTTCAATAACGCCGAGCGCCTTGAGAAACGATTGACCGAATCGTGGGCCGAACCTGGGCACCTTCGCGACAACTTCTGCCTCCAGTTGTGCGCGGCCGAGAACCTTGCACCATAGCCCCTCGTACAGCCAGACGGCCGCGACGGCGCCGCGCATGACAATTAACGGTGGAAACGCGATTGCGATGTCGTGCATGTAACTTCCTGCAGAGGGATGCCGTCGGGCATTCAGCGTTGCGCGGTTGCGGAGGTCGTCGACAAACCTGGGCGAGGTAGTGAGGCGCGTATACCGTCGAGGATATGTCGATGAAGCTGATGAGCCAGAAGTCGTTCAAGTGGGCGCCACAAGTAGCGCGGCCGCAGATACCCCCGGTAATTCGTGGTGAGCACGACCTCAGTTTGGTCGCCGCAGGATCGGATCTCGTACGAACCACCAAACGTCATGATGCAGCCTTCGATCCCGAGACGTTGCTGGGTCACTTCGAATTGCATGAGATGTGGCGGCTCAACGACCGTGATGCGCTTCACCATATCCCCTCCCTTGTAGGTGCACTGGATGCTCGCTCCAACGCAGCTCTTGTCGCCTTCAGTCCGCACCGGGTGTGGCAGCAAGACACGCAGGAGCAGTGGCGGAGACGCGGGAACATCCTCGTATGTCAGTATTCGCTGCCAAAGCGTTTCGGGACTCGCGTGAAAGCGAACCGAGGTCGTGACCACGTCAGGCGCTACGTCTCGCGGGAAGAGCCAACCCACGCGGCTGAACCATCGCTCTCTAGGCGGCTGCGGTCGCGGCAGCGCTGAGTTCGCGCTCGGAACTGATATGTCGTCGCTCCCACTGGTCATATCGCAATCTCTCCACTTCAAGGTCGTTCAACACGTAATTTCCGGCGACATGGACAGTCGCGACATTGATCTTGTCAGTCTTGTTTCCGACGTGGCGTATTCCGCAGACGCTCCGCGACCAGATCGGCGAGCCGCTCGTAGTCGATTTCAGAGGTTGCCGAACTCTGCGAACTGGACCTGATGAGATCAGCGGTATGGCGCGCCGCGACGGCGAGTTCGTCGAAGAAACAAGCGTTACCGTCGAGCAAACCCTCCGCAAGGTTGATCGGCAGTCCGGCATTACCAGCATTCTCATTAAGTTTGGCGGACAATGCTTGAAACGCAGCCGCTGAAGCAGCGGCAATACCACCGAGGATCTCAGACATCACGGTGGTAGCGTTTCGAGCAGGATCAGACATAACACCTTCAAGCTTGGAGGCTCGCTCTGCTGAAGGTTTCTTTAGATCAAATTGAGCCGTGGGTTCTTTTTTTGTTTCTTCCTGCATTGTTTTGCCTCGGTTTTCTGTCAGTCGCCTTCCAGACCCAACTCTAGCCGTGATAGCAGTCTTAAAAGAATCAGCGTGACTGCCACGATCAGTATCGTCCTATTGGCAGCGAAATCCCTCAGGTAATGAGACAAGGAAGTCTGCGGCCAAATCAACGTCGAAATGACGAGCACGCTTGCCAGGAACAGTAGGCGCTTCAACGATCGAACTGCCAAAAGAAAAGAACGTTCAATCGCGCTAAGGTTACCTTGATAGGTTCGTCCTGCTTCACTTACTCGCCAAGCCCATTCGATCAATTGGCGAGCAGCCGCAGGCAGGTCCGAAATCACTTCAGCCGTAAGTGCAAATGCTGAAGGACCATAAACCGAGAACGCTTTTCTCAACTGCTCGACGCTCTCCTCGGCAGCGAACTCCTTCAGAACCACCGTCCAATCGACTTGAGGATCAAGGCTAAGCATTGCACTATCGCCAACGATCATCGCCCGGTAAAGGCGGGTAAGACCGGTTGGTAAGGTGATCCCCCATCGCCGGGCCGCCTTAAAAACATCCATGAGAAAAACGCCAATGCTTTTTTCTGCGGCAGAAGCCCAGGGATCCTTCGAGCTTGAGATCCATCCCGCAATAGCGGATTTCATGGATAGCTCAAAGCTAGTCAGATCCCTGGCTGGAAGCGGTTCCAGCATTTCCACGAGAGCCCCATACGCGCGATCGACGTCGTCTTGCGCGACAGCTAGACGCAAGCTGAATTGTTGGCGCCAGGCTCGTTCATCGAGCACACCGACTATGCCGAAGTCCACCCATCCCAGGGTTCCACCCTTTAACACGATAAGGTTGGCCGGATGCGGATCAGCATTATAAATGCGCTGCCCGATGGTCTGCTCCAGAAACGAGCGAAGCACGAGTCTCGCGGTTCGCTCCGGGGAGATCCCAATCGCTCGCCACTCAGTGAGTCTTTTCGTGTCGCTCGACGCGACAGCAGCGATGAGTTCTTTGACCCATACACCCTCGAAACGCTCAAGGGTGATTATATTTTCATTTGATAAGTGTCCGAACACGGCCGGGGCGCGATGATCGATTTCATCCGATGCGAGAAGCTGATGCATCTGATGGGTGCTGCGTGCTTCGCGTCGAAAATCCAGTTCTTCTTGCGTAACTTCGGCCAGACCTTGAACTATGGAGGCCAGATCCAGCCCCGGTATTAGGGGAATTGCCGACAAAAGCCTCAAGAAGAATAAGTCCGCTTGAAAGAGGCGGACAATACCGGGTCTTCTTACTTTTATTACTACCGCGGTGCCGTCTCGCAGAGTGGCTGCATGAACCTGAGCGATAGAAGCTGACCCGAGTGGCGTCGCTTCGATCTTCGCGAATTGACTGAACAGCTCCGGTCCGAGGCTGACGCGTACGATTCGCAGGATCGTGCCAGACGGCAGCGGGCGAACCTGATCGAGAAGGTTCATCAACTCACTACAGTACTCTGAACTAACCAAATCAAAACGCGTGGCCAGGAACTGTCCGAGCTTTACAAAACCACCGCCCATGCGTTCCAGGTAGACGCGGAGAAGCTGTGCGGCTCGCCTTCTATTAATAACGTGAAGCATGCTGACCGCCAAGGCTAGTGGCGGAATTGTGATTAAAATTAGTGCGCCTCGACCCAAGGTGAACAGGAGGCTGAACGGGCGTCGTAGCAGAAGCAGTAAGTCCAGGCCGTCGTCGCGCCGCATAGAGCCTACCTCTCGGGTTGCGTTCTGAGCGGGGTTACGCGATCAAGGTCGCGGCACATCAGGCCAGAAACAAGGCTGGTGTATAAGCCGGGATTTCCGTTTTGACTCTTCGACTCCAACTATCCTTATAGACCAAACGGCCTCCCTCGGCAAGGTTGCAGCCAGGTTTTGCTCCACGGCCTTTCCTGCGGCGCCGGGAGGGACCACCTCTACTGAAGATTCCAACTAAGCCGGTATTTGAGCAGCTGCGAGAATAGTTATCGAATTGAAGCGATGAAGCGGTCTGATCGCACGGATGGCCCGTGAGAATTTTCCCTGGGGTGCGCCACGGATCCACGGCGAGCTTCTCATGCTCGGTTTCAGGGTCTCGCAAGCCAACGTATCGCGCTACCTGCCTGCACCGAGCCGACGGCCAACGCAGTCGCGGCGGACCTTTCTTCGCAATCAAGCCATGACGTTCGGTCACCGCGAGTATGCCGAGGAGCAGTCGAGGGCAGACGCCGGCCTACAGGGTCAGTCCTATTGGGCCGATCTCATGCAATCCGCGGCTGCGCAGATTGCTACAGGCCAGCAACAGCCCACTCCGAACGCTGAAAGAGTTAGTCTGCGATCCGCTCAGCGCGATCGAGGCGTGAGGACCGCCACATGGGACGTTCAGGCGCATCGACGCTTACGCTCGCTTGGCCGCCGCCGTTCGCAGAGTCCGCTGTGTCAGCCGAAATAGATCGTATTCGGCGTGAGGAATTCCAGCGCGGCTGGGATCTAAACTTGAGGCTAGTGCGGCGGAGCCGCTTATCAGCTCGAGAATTTCGGTGGTTACTGATTCCTGGCGAAGGCGCTGCATCAGTTTTGTAAGCTCATGTGACTTGTTCTGGATGTTCTGATGCGCCGCTTCCATCGTGCGGAAGCGGGTCGAGTTCTCGCTGAAGAACGATTGCATCGCGGCGTTCTCCAGCGCTGCGAAAAAATACTCGCCAACTATGTCATCAAAGAGCCGCTGCGGCCGAAGGTTGACGATCGGGGGCAATTTGGTGGAAGTCTTTTGCACGACCGGCATCTCGAGCGGCAGCAGGCGATGCTGCTCGATGTGTGCCGGCTGACCCCCGGCATATTGTGCGTAGACGACCTCGACGCCCGCGATGCGGCGCTCGCTGAACATCCTATAGAGTTCTGCCGCGACGCGGCGTGCGGCGCCGGTGACTCCCGCGCAATGCGTCGCCATCGGCAGCACCAGGTCCGGACTCAATCCGCGTTCGCGGCAAATCTGGGCGCCGCGGGTTCCGACTACGATCAGCGCAAGCCCGCCGCCGGTCGCCCGCTCGGCCGCGCGCAATGGATGCTCGTTGAAACCGCCGCACAGGCCGTGCTCGGCGCAGAACACGACCAGTCCGGATTTGTTTGGTCGCTCCGCAGCTTCGATCACGCCCGCGGGCGGCAGCAGAGTTGCGGCTTGCGACAACGCCTCGCGAATCTGCTCGGCGTAGCCGCGAATCGCTTCCAGCGATCTGAGCGCCTGCTGCATCTGCGAGGCGGCGATCGCCCGAATCGCCGCAACTATCTCGAGCAGCTCGTTGAGCGAGGTGATTCGGATGGCGGTTTCACGTTCTTGCGCCATCGAGTTATCGCTTCGCCGGCGCGGTGCCCGCGTGATTCAAGCTTTCCACCAGCTCTCCGACGGCCGTGACGAGCGCCAGGCGCGTGCGCGGCTCCAACTCTCCGGCTGTGTTGATTCGCCGAATGGGTTCCGCGGCGTGCTCGTTCAGCCAAGGGCCGAGTTTCCACCGGAACTCGCTCACTTTGTCCAGCGGCAACTGCTCGAGCAGCCGTTGGTCGATTGCCAGCAGCAACGCCACCTGATGCGCGACTGACAGCGGCGCGAATTGAGGCTGCGTCAGGACCGCGCGGATTCTCCGCCCGTGCTCGATTATCTCGCGCGTGCGCTGATCCACCATCCCGCCGAAGCGTGTGAAGATTTCCAGTTCGAGGAATTGCGCGTATTCGAGGCGGAGAGTTTCGGCCAGCTTGCGCATCGCATGCGACTGCGTCTTGCCGCCGACGCGCGACACGCTCTTGCCGACGTTGACGGCAGGCTTCTGTCCTTCGTGAAACAACCGCGGCTCGAGAACGACCTGCCCGTCGGAGATCGAAATCAGATTGGTTGGTATGTAACCGGACAGATTGCCTTCCTCCGTCGCAGCGATTGGCAGCGCGGTCAGCGACCCGCCGCCGCGTTCGCGGTTGAGCTTGGCCGCGCGTTCGAGCAGCCGCGAATGGATATAGAAGATGTCGCCGGGGTAGGCTTCGCGTCCCGGCGGATTTCGCAACAGCAGTGACAGCTGCCGATAGATTATGGCGTGCTTGCTCAGATCGTCGATGATCAAGAGCGCATCGCCACCGCGTTCTGAGAAATACTCGGCCATCGTGCAGGCCGCATACGGCGCCAGCCATTGGATTCCAGGCGGGTCGTCCGCCGGTGCGAATACGAAGATGCATCGCTCCGGCGCGCCGTAGCGCTTGACCGCATCGATCACCTGGCTCACGGATGAGGTCTTCTGGCCCACCGCACAGTAGATACAAACCACGCCGGTATCGCGTTGATTGATTATCGTGTCGATCGCGATCGCGGTTTTCCCGGTTTCGCGATCGCCGATAATCAATTCGCGCTGGCCACGTCCGATCGGCAGCATCGCATCGATGACGAGAAGGCCGGTATTGAGCGCGGTGTCGACGAAATCGCGATCGACGATCGCGGGCGCCGGCCGCTCGACCGGCTCGACTTCCGTCGCTTCGATCTCCGGACCTCCGTCCACCGCAACGCCGAGTGCATTCACGATTCGGCCCAGCAGCTTGTCACCTACCGGCACGCTTGCGACTGAACCGGTTCCGCGCACCAGGTTGCCTGCCTCGATGCAGCTGGCGTCGTCGAGCATCGCGCATCCGATTAGGTCTGGATCGAGCGTCAGCACGATTCCGGCGACCGGCTCCCCGCCGTCCAGTCGGTCGAAGAGCAGCAGTTCACCGAGTCGCGCTTCCGGTAAGCCGCCTACGCTGGCGACATTGTCTCCCACTCGTTCTACGCGGCCGATCAGGTCGAGTCGGGGCTCGGCCTTGAGCTGACTCAGAAGCCGGGCCGCCCTGCTCAGACGATCCTTTACGGATTCAGCCAGCGTGCTCATTGCGATTGATCTCCCTGGCGGCGGTGGTCAGCGCGTCGCGCCAGCTGAAGCGGAGAACTGCGCTCGGCAAGGTGATTTCGGCGCCGGCGATAAGCGCCGAATCGCTGTTGAACTTTATGCCCCCTCCCGCGCCAATCCGTTTTCCGAGTTGTTCGCTCCATTGCGCCTCTTCCTGCGCGTCGAGCGGGTGAGCCGTCGTGACCACAAGCGCGGTCTCGCCCAGATGCGCAACGAGCGCGGCCCGCTCCTCTGCCGACAGATGGTCCAAATAGTCCAGGACGCGGGTCAGGAAGGCACGCTCGATCGAAGGAAAGGCCAGCCCGCGAAGCAGCCGTTCGGCGAGGTTCACGGCGAGCTCGATTGTCCGGGAAAACAGCTCTTGGGCGGCGGTGGCACGCTCTTCGCTAAGCTGCGTGGTCGCCTGATTGCGGATTTTCTCGGCGTCCGCGCGGGCTTCATCGAGCATCTTCATGCGTTCGGCGGCTAGTTGCGTGCCCTGCTCTTCAATCGCCTTTTGGCGCTCGGCTTCGATTGCCGCCCGTTGTGCCTGAAGCTCGCGCTGCAGATTCAGGGCTTTTTGCTTTTCAGCTGACGCTTCCGCCACGCCGCGCGCAATCTCCTCCTTACGACGAGCGACGATCGCACTGACCGGCTTGAACAGAAAGCGCCTGAGCAGCCAGACCAGGATGAGAAAGTTGGCCGCCTGCAGCGCGAAGCTCCACCAACTGAAATTCATCGCGCGAAAGGATTGGCGAATAGCAGTATCAAGGCGACCAGCAGGCAGTAAATTGCCATCGTCTCTATCATCGCCAGGCCAACGAACAGGGTGCGCGACAGCGAGTCCGCGGCCTCGGGCTGCCGCGCGATGCCCTCCATCGTCGCCGCGACCGCGCGGCCTTCGGCGAGCGCCGGCGAGATCGAGCCGACGGCGACCGCGACCACCGCGCCGATTATGCTGAGCATTTGGACCGTCATCTTCTTCCGACCTCCCTCATTTCTTGATCGCGCCGATGCCACCGCCGATAAAAACCGTGGCCAGGACGCTGAATATGTAGGCCTGCACCAGGCCAACCAGAATTCCGAATGCCATGAACGGAATTGGCACTAGCAAACCGGCCATCGCCACAATGATCGCAACCGCCATCTCCTCACTCATGATATTTCCGAACAGGCGCATCGCCAGTGAGAACGTTCGCGTCAGTTCGGACAGAATATTGAACGGCAACATGACCGGATTCGGCCTGAGATAGCCTTTCAAGTACGCGCCGACGCCTTGAATGCGCACGCCGTAGAAATGCACCGATAGAAAAACTATCGCGGCCAGCGCGGCCGGCGTTTCGATCGATGCGGTCGGCGCCGTGACTCCGGGAACAATCCCGCAAAGATTCGCGACCACCAGAAAGATGAACAGTGTTCCGAGCAACGGCAGGAATGGGGCCGCATCGCGGTTCAGCAGCGCGGCTATCTGCTCTTCGATTCCCGCCACAACGGTTTCGACCATCGCCTGCCATCCGCCCGCATCGACGCGAAAGCTTCGCGTCACAATCCAGCTCGCGACGCTCAGCACCGCCATCAACCCCCACGTGGTTACGACGGTACGGCTGATCGGAACGATGCCGATGTGAAACAGGATGGCGGTCTGGAGGGGCGAGGGGTTCATGGATTCCTTTGGAGCGCGAGCCGGTAGTGATTGACCGAGATCGCCCGTATCGCCATGAACCCCGCGAAGCTTGCGAGTATGGGTGCGGCGCCTTGCCTGGCACAGACCGTGAAAGCCGCGACAGCGATGGCAAGGCGCAAGAGATGGAGCAACAGAGCGTTCCGTCCGGCTCCATGGCCGATGTAAAGCCGGACATTCCATGCGAGCGCCGCGAAATACGCCATGCCAATCAACGCTCCGAGTGCGCCGTAAGCTGCCGTCCGCACAACGACTACTCCGATCATTCGCTGCTCATCCTCTTCCAAACCGCCCAGAAACCAAGTGCGGCACCAACAAAGACGAGGGCTGCGCTCCAGAACACACCACTATGCAAGGTGCGATCAAGCCAGCGTCCAACGAACGCGCCTATGAGAATGGGCGCGACGATCGTCCATCCATACCGCCCGATCATCGCGAGCCCGCGGCTCACCGGCCATTCCCCGGCCCTCAGCCCGTGCTCGCGCCGACTATGCGCCCGTGTAACGGCTTCTTCCAATTCGCGTTCGTCGGCCCTCAACTCGTGATTGTCATGCTCTTGCTCGGTTGCCACGACCAGTGCCCCGCGGTTATTTCGGCGGCCTGGCTTTGAGCGGTTGATCGGTGGGCCGCAGGTATCGATAGATTTGCCGAATTGCGGCTTGTTCCAGGCTGAGCACTCCCGATCGGGCCGAGCGTTCGTCCTCGATGCCCTGCGTCATCGTGGCGAGAACTTCGCCGCGCAAATGTCCCAGATCATCGTCCACGACCGCCTCACGGGTTGCTATCTCCACGAGCTTGCCCTCGCGGACGCGCAACACGCCGCCACGCACGGCGAGGTAGTGCTCGACGCCGCCGCCATTGCGCCATCTGACGACGCAGATCGAAAGCGTGGTGAGAAAATCCGCATGGCCGGGTTCGATGCCAAAGCCGCCGGTGGCATCTTCGGCGCGAACGTGGCGAACGGAGCTTTCATCAAGCGCAATCGCAGTTGGCGTAGTGACGATCAGCCTCATCGAAATCGGATCATTGCTGCGCCTTGCGCGCAACGACCTCCTTTTCGCGAGCATCCTCGAAAGTTCCGACCATGTAGAATGAGCCTTCGGCCCATTCGTCGCCTTCGCCCGCAAGTATCGCGCGGCAACCCTTGATGGTTTCCTCGATAGTGACGGATTTCCCCGCAATTCCCGTGAATTGCTCAGTCACGAGAAACGGCTGCGTGAGAAACCGCTCGAGGCGCCGCGCGCGCGCCACGACACGCCGGTCTTCCGTGCTCAGCTCCTCTACGCCTAGCAACGAGATGATTTCCTGGAGTTCCTTGTAGCGCACGATCGTTCGGCGCACTTCCTCGGCGACCGCATAATGCTCTTCGCCGACGACGAGCGGATCGAGCAGGGCTGAAGTCGACGCCAGTGGATCGATCGCGGGATACAATCCCTCCGCCGCCATATCTCGCGACAGGACGATCGATGAGTCCAGATGGCGAAACGTTTCGACCACCGCCGGGTCGCTAAAATCGTCGGCAGGCACGTACACTGCCTGGATTGCGGTCACCGATGCGCCGGCCACCGACGTGATTCGCTCTTCGAGTTCGGCGATCTCGGTGGCAAGGGTGGGCTGGTAGCCGACACGCGATGGTAACCGCCCCAGCATCCCCGAAACCTCCGAGCCCGCCTGCACGAATCGGAACACGTTGTCCATCAGGAGCAGAACGTCGAGTCCCTTCATGTCGCGAAAATATTCGGCGACGGTCAGCGCGGTCATGCCGACCCGCCAGCGCGCGCCCGGCGGCTCGCTCATCTGCCCGAAGACCAGCGCGGTGCGGCTCAGCACGCCCGATTCGCGCAGTTCGACGAGCAGCTCGTGGCCTTCGCGCGATCGCTCGCCGACGCCCGCGAACACGCAGATGCCCGAGTAATTTTCGACCGTGCTCCGAATCAACTCCATGATCAACACAGTCTTGCCGACGCCGGCGCCGCCGAACATTCCGGCTTTGCCGCCGCGCGCGAGTGGTGCCAGAAGGTCGGCCACCTTGATGCCGGTACGGAAGACCTCGCGCTTGTGATCCTGATGATTGATCGCGGGCGAGCTGCGATGAATCGGCCAGCGGGTTGCGGACTCGATTGGCCCGAGGCGATCGATCGGATCGCCGATCGCGTTGATAAGGCGGCCAAGCACCTTTTCTCCCACCGGCACGCAGATGGGCCCGCCACGGTGGGCGATCGCACCGCGGCGCAGACCCGCAGTATTCTCCATTGAGACAGCGCGGACGGTATGAAGATCGAGATGCTCCTGGATTTCGGCGACCAGCAGGACCCGTCCGTCCAGCTCGATCGTCATTGCGTCATTGATTGCTGGCAGGCGTCCGGAGGCGAACTCGACGTCGACGACCGACCCGCGAACACGCGTGACTATTCCCTGCTGGTTCTCCGCGTGAGCTTTCCAATTGTCTGAAAGTTGGTCCATGCTCGCGAACCCGACCGCACTGGTTAAGTTAACAATATCTACGAAGGCCGAGGTACGCGAGCCCACAAACTGACGACCCGAACGCGCGAACCTATCGGGCGTTTCGCTTCCAGATCGGCGCCTGGGCGCTGGCGACGAAGAACGTGCATCTGATGACGCAGCGCGAGGTTCTCCAGTTCCAGAACCACCCGACTACAGAATCGGCATACAAGCCGAGAGACGATCGATCGCACGAGCGTAGCGTGCCGGTGATATTGCGTCGGTGAATCTCAAATCGCCAGGCTTTTCGGCACCTTCGGAGTTTTTAGTGGCCACAGGTCCTTTTGCACCTCGGCAAGTTTCGTGGCCGATGGCTCGGGTGCCTGGAGCACTGAAGCGTCGGATTAAAGCTTGACGAACCCGGAGCCGGCCGCCGGGGCCGGTGCCGCTCGCATGAAGCATCACATTCACGATGTCGTTCTTGTGGCAGGCATTGGAGGGACGTGCGGGAACGGGAAGCGCCGCGATTCCACCGCCCGAGAGCGACGCATCGGCTACTGTCTGCGATTCGTACCGGGCAGGGCTCACCGTGGGAGAACGGCCACGTCGAGCGCCTCATCGGATCGATTCGGCGCGAAAGCCTCGATTACTTGGTCGTGTTCGACGAAGCGCAGTTGCGTCGCGTTCTGAGGAATTACGCTTCCTATTACAACCAGATCCGGACGCATCTCTCATTGGATAAAGATGCGCCAGATTTTCGGCGGACGCAAAAGATTGGCCGCATCGCAGCGATACCAATCCTCGAAGGGCTTCATCATCAATACGTACGGGTTTAGGTTTTGACCAGGGACATCAGGTGGTAATCGGTTGATCTTCGGAACCAGAGAAAGTGTCAAGCGATCCTTCGTTAACGGGGACCGAAGTCGGACGGCGCCGGTTCGACGTTAGGATTTGCTGTAACGTGTGTGCCACCAGGCGTTCCTGAGTTCTTCGGCTGCGCGAGCGTTGCTCCGGATGCAGACGCTGTGGGCCCCTGACCGCATCGGAAGTCAACCTCGGACATGTTTGAAGCCGTCGACGAACTGCCTTCTCGGGTAACCGTGTAGCCGTCCGAACCACAGAATTTTGCGATCTTGCGGAGGGCATCGTCTCTGCGAGCCGCCGCTTTGGAGTCATTGCGATAAGGGACCGTACCAGCGCGGTACGGCACAGTGCCCGGGCTGCCGGAGAGCGGTTTCTCAACTAGACGGCCAGAGTAAGAACAGGAAGAGACAAGCAGCAAGCCAATCAAAAGAAAGTTTTTCTTACGCATCTGAGCCCTCTTCGAAGCGTTGCTGACTATAATTTGATCCCTACCCCGCGAAAAGCTAAGAACGCCAAATCCGGTACTGACAACGCAAGGCTAATGCTCTTCTGACAATCCTTCAATGCCTCAGGGTGACGTTTGCTGCTCTATCACTCGAACGCCATGGATATTCACTACACCCTCTTGAAAATGAGGGAGGTGTTGATCCCCCCGAAGGCAAAGTTATTTGACATCAAATATTCGATATCTAGACGGCGCCCTTCGCCGATCACGTAATCGAGTTCGGCGCATCGCTCGTCGACGTTGACCAGATTCGCGGTCGGCGCAAACCATCCGTCCTTCATCATCTCGATGCCGAGCCACGCCTCGATACCGCCGCACGCTCCGAGCGAGTGCCCGAAGTAGCTTTTGAGCGCATGGAGCGGAATACGTTTGCCGAGCACGTCAACGGTCGCTTTGCTTTCTTCGATGTCGCCCCATTCGGTCGCGGTACCGTGGCCGTTAACAAAATCGATCGCGTCGGCGGCCAGATTCGCATCCTCCATTGCGAGTTTTAGCGCCACGCTCATCGTCTTGGCTGAAGGCTGGCTTACGTGATTCCCATCCGAGTTGGTGCCGTAACCGACGAGTTCGGCGTGAATTCGCGCGCCACGCGCTTTTGCGTGTTCAAACTCCTCGAGAATTAACGTCGCAGCGCCCTCACCCACTACCAGGCCGTCGCGATCGCGATCGAATGGCCGCGGTGTAGTTTCGGGCGCATCGTTGCGGGTGCTGGTTGCGAACAACGTGTCGAATACCGCCGCCTCGAACACGCTCAGCTCATCGGCGCCGCCGACGATCATCACATCCTGCATTCCGTAGCGAATCGTCTCGGCCCCGTAGCCGATCGCATGACTGCCAGAGGTGCACGCACTCGAGGTGGGCAGAATCCTTCCGGTTATCGCGAAAAATAGTCCGATGTTGACCGCGGCAGTGTGACTCATCATTTGTAGATAGCTGGTGCCGGTTAGTTTGGTCGATGCACCTGTCTTCATCAGTTCGGCGAAGCCTAGCACTGGTTCGGGGCTTCCGAATGACGATCCGTACGCGATACCGGTGCGCCCTTGCGCGAGGCACGCTTCGCCGGTGAGTCCGGCGTCTGCGATCGCACGCTCGGTGGCGTACACGGCCATACGCGAGACCCGACCCATCGTGCGCAACTTTTTACGCTCGTAGCGATTCGAGACATCGAAGCCATCGATCGGTGCTGCGAGCCGGGTGTTCAAGCCGTGATAACGATCCCATTCGGGCATGCGGCGCACCCCGGTTTTCCCGGCCTTGAATCGCGCACGAATCGCTGGCCAATCCTCACCAAGAGCCGTAATGCCCCCCATGCCGGTGACGACAACTCGCCGTCTCATGCCATCCCTCCATTGACGGATATCACCTGGCGCGTGATGTAACTCGCCTCATCGGAGCAGAGAAAACTCACCACTCCTGCAACTTCGTTCGGCTGCCCCACCCGGCGCATTGGAATCGTCTTTAGAACCTCCTCTAGAGGAACGCCCTTCAGCATTTGGGTTTCGATAAGGCCAGGCGCGACGCAATTGACGGTGATATTTCGTTTCGCGAGCTCGATCGCGAGCGCTTTGGTCGCACCGATAATTCCGGCTTTCGCTGCGCTGTAATTCACCTGGCCTCGATTGCCCATCAATCCTGAAACCGAAGAAATCGTAACGATACGGCCAGCGCGACGAGCCGACACCATCGGCATAACGATCGGGCGTAGCACATTGTAAAAGCCGCCGAGGTCAGTATCAAGGACGCTGTCCCACTCGGAATCTTCGAGCGCGGGGAACGCATTGTCGCGCGCAATACCAGCGTTGAGAATCACACCATAATAGGCGCCATGGTCGGAGATATCAGCTTCGAGACGCGCGCGGCATTGGTCTCGATCCTCGAGGTCGAACTGGATGATTCTGCCGCTTCCGCCGCCCTCGCGGATAGAATTAATAGTTTGCTCCGCGCCCTCACGATCGCCGCGATAGTGCACCACGATCGAGAAGCCGTCGCGAGCGAGCCGTTGCGCGATCGCGCGCCCGATTCCTTTGCTCGATCCGGTCACGAGGATGGTTCGGCTCATCGCTCGTCACCCTTGTTGATAGGCAACTGATCGTCGTCAGGTTGATAGACTTTGAGCTGCGCATCCGCGGCGAGTTGTCCATCTATCTCGACGCGACAATCGAAAGCCGCCATCTGCTCATCGCGAAAAATGATCGACGCCGTGACGATGAGGCGATCACCTATGCGAAACCACGGCACCAACACCCTGCAAAGACGGGTGCCGAGCAGAAACCCGATCTTCACTGGCGCACCGGCATCGAGCGCCTGCGCGCCAGCATACGCGCCGCACGCCTGCGCCATATATTCGATACCAACGTGACCAGGCACCCCTTCGCCCGCAAGAAACAGGCTTGATTCCGTGATCGTTACGCTGGCGATGAGAGAGGTGTCATCATAGGCGACAACTTTGTCGAGCAGGATCATCGGCGGCTGATGCGGCAGCAGCGCGTCGATGGAGTAAGGACAATCCCGCATCTCACCACCCTCGTCCGAGCACGACGGCCGCGTTGCTGCCGCCGAATGCGAACGAATTACTGAGCGCCGCGACGCGGTCTCGAGATGCGATGCGAAACGCCATCGGCACCAGATTGAGCGGCGGGATCGCAGGGTCGGCTTCGCCGTCCCAAAGGTGCGGCGGCACCAGGCCGGTCGCGAACTCAGGTTCGAGGGTCAGCCAAAGGAACGCCGCTTCGTTGGCGCCCGCGGCGCCGAGCATGTGACCCGTCATAGATTTGGTCGAGCTGCAGGGCGTGCGGTCGCCGAAGACTTTGCTAACCGCGCGACCCTCCATCGCGTCGTTCAACTCAGTAGCCGTACCGTGCAAATTGATGTAGTCGATCTCGCCGGGCTTCAGATTGGCAGCCTCGAGCGCGCGCAGCATTGCGAGCGCCGCGCCGTCGCCTTCCGGATGAGGCGCGCTTACGTGATACGCGTCCGAGCTCTCGCCGACGCCAAGCAGCGACACGGCGGACTCCTCGGTCGACATCAGAAACATTGCAGCGCCTTCGCCGATATTGATTCCGTCGCGGTTGCGGCTAAACGGATTGCAGTAGTCTTTGGAGAGGGCGTCGAGCGAATCGAAGCCATTGAGGGTCATGCGGCATAGGGTGTCCGCACCGCCAACTACGGCCGCGTCGCATAATCCGGCCTCAATGAGACGCTGCGCCGAAGCGAAAGCCTTCGCGCTCGAAGAACACGCAGTCGCGATTGTATATGCGGGACCGTCGAGCCCCAGATATTCGGCAACAAAGCGGCCGAGGCTGCCGATCTCCTGGCGCGTATAACGGAAGCCCTCCGGCCACGCGCCATGCGCGATGCGCTGCGCTAAAGCGGCCTCACCCTCGGCGATTCCCGAGGTACTGGTGCCCATTACGACAGCAACGCGATGCGCGCCGACGTGGTAAATGATCGTTTTGATCTCGTCTTCGATCTCCTGCAGCGCGGCGAGCGCCAGCCGATTATTGCGGCATTCGAGATGAGCGAGGCGCGCCGGCACTTCGGGCAAATCCGACCGCACTGCGCCGACACGAACCGCGCGATCGGAAATCAAGTCATACCGCTGTACAAGACCCTCGCGCGATCCCCTGAAGAGGTTATGGGCGACCTCGCGCTTGCCGCGGCCTAGCGGGTTGAGCACTCCTAGCGCGTTGAGATAGACCTTCATTTCGCGGTTACTGTCGATCGCAAGTCGAGTTCATATCCGTATGCGATATTGCGCAAATGCGCGACGCTTGTCCAAGTGTTTTCGTGCGGTCCCTGGTAGCTGACATGGACGACCTCGCGACCATTGTCGGTGATCGTGCGCTCGCGCTTATCGTCATACAACGTCGCGGAAGTGCCCGCCAAACCGCGTCGGACCGCCGACGCCGGCCAATACACGATTGCGAGATCGGCAAGAATGTTTCCCGGACGCAGCACTGCGGGCACGATCGGGGCGGCCTCGGTATGAATCGCGTCGTCGGTCGCGGTCACCGTAAGCGCGCGTCCGCCGAACGGATCGAGTGCAATGATAGTAATTTTGTCGGTGGTCACGCTGACATATGCCTGGAACACTTGAACCTGATCGCGGACGTGCGCGGTGATCAGTTGAGCGGTCTCAATCGAATAGCCGAGTTCGCGGCCGGTCGGGATCGCGAACTGGAGCCCTGGCGCGATTGTGGCGCTGCCGGGGCTCGCCGCATATCGGGCGGCACATCCGGCGGACGCGATCGTCATCGCGATCAAAAACAATCGCAGAGTCACAACGCTCAGCCTCATCGATCAGAAACCCTCACCGGGATCGCTCGCAATCGGCGCAAACGCGAAGGCCATGATCGTGCCGACCAGGAGCGTCGCGCCAAATGCGTGCACCGCATAGGTGCTGCTCAAAACCAGCAGCCCGAACGAAAGCAGTGTCGTCAGCATCGCGAGCCATACTCCTAGCATCGTCGCTGGTCTGCGCGACGGTTTGGACTCGCGGCAGAAAACCGCGTAGTCGAAACCGATCGACAGCACCAGCACCAGGGCCATCGCGTTGAAGAACGTGAATGTCACCCCTGCCAAGGCGACCAGCGGCGCCGCCGCCAGCACGGCGATCGCAGGCGGCAGCGCCACGCGAAGACTTCCGCGCAGCCCATAGCGCCAAATCAGCACCGGCATCATTAATATTACCGAGACCGCGATTAGAATCGTCGCGCGCCGTCGATACTCGCCGAGCAGCCGCGTCACGTCGCCGGCCGGATCCATGAAGCGCACGCCGGGCACTGCTTCGGCGATGCGCCGAATCTCGCCGGGCCGCGAGATGCCGGTGAGCAGGACGACATGCATGGTGCCACTCGCGTCGGACTCGAGAATCAGATTGCGCAGGAACGAGAGCGGCGAATCATCGCTGATGGCATCGGGGGTGAGGAATCCAGCGGTGTCGGTATCGGCCTGCGCACCGCCGATCACACCGAGACGCCGATAGTAAGACGCAAGGTACGGCAGCATCAGCTTGTCATGCACGAGAGCGCGGTCCTCACGCTGGCGCGCGATCGACGGGATGAACTCTGCGATCGATTGAAAGCCGCGAATCGCGCCATCCTGCTCCGCGGATGAGAGACGCGATTGCAAAGCCTCCTCGGTCTGCAGCGCCCCATCGCGATCCGTCGCGCGCACCAGCAGGAACTCCGTTCCACCCGAGATTCCGGTCAGGCGGCGAATTTGCGATTCCTGATTTCGCAGACCGGCGGCCAGCGCCTGCTGATGCCGCACGTCATCATCAAACCTGAGCCGGGTCGCGCCGACGATCGTCAGGATCGCAACCAGCGCAATCAAACCCCAGCGCCAACGGCGATAGTGCGCGACGGCCCAAAATTTCCACAGTAGATTCGCTGTCGCAAGAATGCGGGCGCCGTGCGGAAGTGGCTCATGGCGATCGAGGAACGGCAGCCATAAAACGACGGTGAGAAATGAACCGATGAGGCCGACCGCGGAGAATACGGCAAGCTGATGCAATCCCGGAAACGGAGCGAGCAGCAGCGTGGCATATCCAATCAGAGTAGTCGCGACTCCGAGCGTGATGCCGGGCAGAACCTGGCGCAGGCGCTCGTTCGGCGGACCAGCCTCGGCGCCGAAGCCTGCAGAAACGTATTGCAGGCAATAGTCAATCGAGATGCCGATCAGACTGACGCCGAACAGCAATGCTGCCACATGCATCCCGCCGAATATCGAGAGGCATACGGCGAAGGCGCACAGCACGCCCACGGCGATTGCAAGCAGCGTCAGCCATAGCGGCCGCAGCGCGCGGAATACTACGAGGATCAGAACGATGGTTCCGAGAAGCGAAACAATGCTGAGGCGGGTGATTTCTTCGGTCGCGCTCTTCGCGCCAGCGTGCGCGTAGAAAATGGCCCCGACACGCAACATCTGAAGATGGGGCATCGTCGCGCGCAGTTTGCGCTCGGTCACGTTGAACGCCGAGATGAAGCGCTCCTGAAACGCGCCCGAGTAGACATTGCCATTCATTTGCGCGACGAGGAGAACCCAGGTCTGGTTACCGTCGCGCGTCGACAGCACCCCATCATCGGGCGTCAGCCGCGCCACCGGCATCGGCAAGTTGGTTAGAAATTCCGGAATCAGCAAGAACGGATCGCGTTGCAGCAGATTAGCATCGGCTATCGACGATGGGCCGTATACGCTTGCGATGGCGCGGTCGACGATCTGGGCACCGTGATTCTGTTGCAGGCGCTCGCGATCGGCGGCAGTGAGCAGCCCGAAGCGATACGGAAAGTACATGGCGCCCAGCGATTTGAGACTGTCCTGGCGGATGCGATAAGTTACCGCGGCCGTCATACCCGAGTCTTCGAGCGCCTTCGCCAGCGCCGCGCCGCCGGCCCGCGCGTTGGAGCGATCATCATCGCCGATCAGAATGAAAACGCGCTGGGCCAGAATTCCGGTGACTCGATCTTTGGCGCTTTGACCAAATGTGTCGCGTTCCTCAGTTGGCAGGAGAGCGGTCATGTCGGTCTGCAGCTTGACGCCCTTATGCAATTGGAACAGCAGCATCACGCAGGCGGCCGCTACCACCAGACCCCAAGCGAGAGCAGCGATTTTCATTCTCAGCTGGCCGGCCTGCTATCCAGAAGGCGCGCCTCTTCGCCGACCAACGGAACGCTCGACACCTTCTGATCCAGGAATGCCATGTGCTCGGAGTCGCCGTTAGTGCGATTGATGTCGACGGTGTCAACCATTTTGCCGCCCGAGATGACGATCGATGCGAGCATGCCTGCGATCGGATCATCGGGCTGCAATGGCGTCAGAACGGTCCGCCATGCCCGGCGATCGCCGGTCGATTTGACCGCGAAATCATGGCGCATTGCCGACCAGTCTCCTATCAACGAGCCGTTCAGCATGTCATAGAAATGTGCGATGAACGGGACGCGCGCGGCGTCGATATGTTGAACCTCACTGCCGTTGATGATCTGCCGGATGGCCGCCGGCGTAATTACCGTCAGCGTTTGGATCGGCTTTTCGATACGCCATATAAGACCTTTGCCGGGAGCCAGAACGAAGCTGCCCTCGCTCTTTAGCGTCGACGAGAGACCTTTGAGATGACGCTCCTCAACGAAGCGGCCGTGCAGGGTTTGATCCGCCGCAAGCGCCGGACCCATCGCGAGTTCGGCAAAGCAAATTGACGTGAGCCTCAAGATCGGAAAGATAGTGACTATCGCAACGACCGGCCATGCAATCCGGCGAGTCACAACCAGCGCCGCACCTTCTCGACCAGAGCCGCGGGAGTTTCGAAGCAGAGTTCGTTGCTTGCGCGATCGACCGTGACCTGGGTGGTGTGCGCCCTTGTCAGGATCGCGCCGCCATCCGCATCGGTAATGATGTAATTGACCTTGAGTCGATTTTCGTATTCGACCAAAGTCGCGCTCACCGTGATCGTCCGGCTGAGATCAATGGGACGCACGTACTTGATACGCATGTCAACGATCGGCCACGCGAATCCACTTTCGGACATCTCGCGGTACCCGAACGAGATCTTCTCGAACAATGCGGAGCGCGCTTGCTCGAGGAAGCGCGCGTAATTGCCATGCCACACGATACCCATCGGATCGAGGTCATAGAACTGAACCTTGATAACGACGTTGGCGGAAATCATTGGGGCACGGCTTTTTCATCCAAGGGCGGGGACTGCCAATAATCGAAGAAGTTATACCACTGAAACGGATCGATCAGGCAGAAGCTCTCCAGCCGTTTGGCGTAACGTGCGGCCCACCCGGCGATTGCCGCCTGCCTGCCGTGGCGCGGGAGAGTTATGCGCTCGGCGAACATTTCAAAATACAAACCGTAACCGCCCGCCTGGCGCATACAGAACATGAGATAGACAGGGCATTCAAGCAAATGCGCGAGCACGTAGGGGCCTTGCGGAAACGGCGCGTCGTGGCCGAGGAATGGAGCCATGCTGACGCGCTCGTCGCCGCGAACGGGAGTACGATCGCCGGCAATCGCAACCCAATCACCGTGCTCGATGGCTTCCTTGAGCGCGATCATGGTTCCGGGATTCATGTCCGTGACCTGGATGGTATCTAGCATTGCATCGGGACGAAATCGATTGAGGACTCGCGCAAAGTTTTGGGCATGCATCGTGTCCACCAGCAGCTTGATTCGCGATCGCTGTGCGTCGTCGAGAAGCGCGCGGCTGATTTCGATATTGCCGAGGTGCGAGACGATGAGCAGGATGCCCTGACCGCTAGCGGCAACACGATCGAGAGTTTGTTTGTCGATTGCGACGACTGCATTCGGATCGATGCCGCCGACCCACGCGGCAAAGGTGTCCACGGTCTTTCTTGCGAAGCCTAACGAATGCCGAAAGGTCGCGACCCAGCCGGGATCGTAGTCGATGCCTTTTGCTCGATACGCGCGGCGAAGAAACTCTCGCGATGCTCTACGCTGCTCGGAGCCGGTCAGGTGGAAATAGAGCGCGATCGGAAACACCGCCACCATGCATCCGTAGCGTCCGGTCAATCGATAGAAAAAAGCTAAAATACTCAGTCCCCAATATGCACCGCGCTCCACGAGCGAGGACCAGTGGCGTGGCGCATCGACAGGTCGGGGCCGGTTGCGCAAGATTTGAGTAAGCCGTAACGGCATCGCGAGAACGAGTCGCGCGTGCATCTTCGCGATGAGCCAGTTGTCGCGAAGCAAATCAAAGTTGGAGAGGTTGCCGCTCGGATAGACCACGCGTACGGGAACAAAGAAAATCGGGATACCCGCCCAAATTAATCGGACGAAAATCTCGGTGTCGAATTCCATTCGGCAGCCGAGCTGATGCGTCGTCAGGAGTTTCGTCACATGATCGATCGGATAGAGGCGCAGGCCGCACATGGTGTCGGCCGGCCGCATGGAAAGAGTTTCGATGCCAACCCAGAAGTGTGTTATCCGCCGGCCACGGCGTCGGCTGCGCGGCATCGTCTCATCAAAGATCGGCGCGCCAGCGATCAGCGCGCCGGGATGCGCTTCACCGAGTGCGGTGAACTCCGGCAACATCGCTAGATCGTGCTGGCCGTCGGCATCGATTTGCAGTGCGTGGGTGAAGCCCGCGGCGCGCGCGAGTTCGAAGCCCTTCATCACGGCACTACCCTTGCCGCGATTGGTGTCGAAGCGATGAACGATCACGCCTTGATCAGGCGCATGAAGCGCGGCGAGCACGGCGCGCGAAGGCTCGCCGCTCCCGTCGTCGATGATGAAAACCGGAAGCTCAGCGCCGCGCAGAAGGCGCACCGTTTCACCAACCGCCTTGCTGTGATTGAAGCTGGGAATGATGGCGCAGCACTTGAAAGTCATGGCGGCTCGAATCCGATCTGGCCCGAAGAGCATGCGCCTTCCGCGTCCGTGTAGTTGAATTCGAGGCTGTTGCGCACCCACAAATGCTTCAGGCTCAGCGTGACGCGATGGTTTGGCCGGATTGGCTTGCGGAATTTGATTCTTATCGTCGTCGGCGAAACGGCGCCGAGCGCAAAGTGCTGTCTGCCATATTGGATCGCCCAATCGAGTTGGACGATCCCCGGAAGAATAGGGAAGTTCGAAAAGTGACCGCGAAAATAAAACAGCGCGCCCGGAACCACGAGGTTCAACTCGAGCCGGTCTTCCAATCGGGTGACGCCGACGATTTCGGGATTTTTGATCTCTGGGGCCGCTTCCGGCACCGGCGGCGTGCTCATGCGGTTCGCTCTAGCAACGCCACAACGTCGCTAACGCGCCGTTTGCCGAGCCCGTCCATTGGCATGCTATCTACGAAACGCCAGCGCCGCGGAAGTACGGAAAGATCTTCCGTCAACGAAAGTTCGCGACGAAGCATCCGCTCGAAGCGAAACTTGCCAAGCCGATGGATTTCAGTATTCCCAGCCGCTGACAATTTCACGACCGCGCCGAGATATGCGCGGCGGTCGCCGAGGCGGACCACGGCGGCTTCCTCGACCCATGCAAGAGTGGCGATCTCGCGCTCCAGTCGCTGCAGGCTGACTCGCTTGCCTTCGATCTTCACCACCCGGTCGATTCGTCCCTCGAGAAGAAAGCGTCCGTCTGGAGCAAACGAAATTCGGTCCGACTGCTCGCACCATCCGTCTCCTGAGACATCGGGAGAGGCATGAGGCGAGCGCAGCATCAGAACTCCGTCCGCGCCGCTGGCGACCTCGACCGTTGGCAGCGGTTGCCAGAGCGCAGGTTGCGTCACGCCGCGCCGCCACGCAACCACTCCGACTTCGGTGCTGCCAAAAAACTCGGTCGGGATGCATCCAAAAATTTCGCGCGCTTCGATCGCCGCATCAGGGGGCAATGGCGCGCCGCCGGTGACGACTATGCGAGGACGATTCGCGGGCGCCACTGGCGCTAAGCCCGCGAGGCGAGTGAGTTGCGCCGGACTCGACACAATCATCGCAGGACCGTTGAGCAGCGCGAGCAGCGGTTCCCACGCGACTTGGAATTCCGAGTGATATGGACGGCCCGCGAGCAGCGGCCACATGATCCGAAAGGTCATTCCGAAAACGTGCTGATGAGTGACGGTCCCAAAGACCGGGGCATCTCCCAGTTCCGCGCCCCACATTTGCTCGAGCACGGCGGCTTCGCGCTCGAAGAGTGTAAGCGACTTGGCAACACGTTTCATCTCGCCGGCCGAGCCTGAGGTAAAAAAGTCGATCCGGCTGTTCGCCGCATCGAAACGCATCGGTGCGGCTTCCGTCTCGCTCGACTCGAGGGCTACCCGGCTCGCGACCTCACCCGCGCCTGAATCGGTGAGTAACACGTCTAACCCGTGCGCGAGTCCGCGCAGGGTGCCGGCCCGCGAGTTAGGTGGCAGAATGACATCGGCACCGATTTTCACCAGCGCAAGCACGCCGACGAGGAACCAGTATCCGTCCTCGCAGACCACGGCGCCGTGCCGGATGGAGCGCGCGGAAAGTCGCTGGGCGTTGTGGGATACGTCGGCGCGCAATCGCGCCAACGTGATTTGCCGATGATCTTTCAGCGCGACGCAATGTGTGTCGGGCCGCGCGCCGGCGAGCAGATCCGATAACGATACGATGCTCATGCGTCGCGCCGGATGCGTTGGTGCACGACTTGGCGAATCAGGAATTCACCGGCGAACATCACTCCCATCGCAATGTAGGAGATGAATCCGTTGTAGAGCGTCCACAGCTTCAGGCTGCCGCTCATCGCGGTCGCCGCCGACAGTGTGGCGTTGATGAGGAAGAACATCAGCCATGCAATCGTGACCTTGCGCAGGTAAGAATTGACAGACAAGGGCAAATCCGGATGATGGATGCGCGCGATTTGCTCGATGACGGTAGGTGGCCATATCAGCGAGTACCCGAATGCCGCAAAGAGCGCGAGGCTCAGGAGCACTGGGTACGCCTTCAGACCGACCATCGGCGAACGTGCGGCAAGGATTAACAATACTAGGGCGGCAATCAAATAGGGCAAGGTGTTGAAACTATCTGGTTTGCGGCTGAATGCGAGTCTCAGCGCGAGAAGCACGAACAAACCAATCGCGATAAATCCCGCTGGCAAGATCTGTAAGCCGAAATACACCAGGAAAGGATACGCGAGGCCTACTACCAACAACACTACGCCAAGGCGCGTCATTGGTTAACCTTTGCATAAATCCTATCGACAATGTCGCCGATGGTACGCACACTCTTGAATTCGGAGGGCGAAATCTTGCGGCCGGTATATTCCTGCAGCTTCACCACCAGATCGACCGCATCGATGCTGTCGAGATCGAGGTCATCGAAAAGCCGTGCGCCCAGGGTGATCTTCTCCGCTGGCAGGTCGAACAGGTCCTGCAGATATTTCGAAAGTACCCCCGCGATATCGCTCTTTGAGACCATCAATGAGATTTCTGCTCCGCGAGGTATCGTGCAATGCTGCTGACCGTCTCGAAGATCGCGCGGATCTCTTCCTTGGAACCTTGCACCTTGAGTCCATACTTCTTTCGTATCGCCATCCCGAGCTCTAACCCATCGATAGAGTCGAGCCCCAGCCCTTTCTCGAACAGAGGTTCGCCGCTGTCGATGTCCTCGGGTGCGATGTCTTCGAGGTTGAGCGAGCTTACGATGAGCTCTTTCAGTTCACGCTCGAGGTCAGCCATGTAAAAGCCTTCTGCGGTAGTCCGACTCCAGATACGACACCAATTTGCGCGCGCCCCGCGCACGCGATTCGGAGCTCAAGCCCAGGAATCGTTCGGCGTCAACCTCGTCCCCAACTTCGATCCGATAGCGAGGGCGAGACTCGGGAATCCTATAGGACGGTTGGCCTTTGGTCAGCGTAATCGGCTCGCACGTAATAGTTATGGGCTGAATCGCCGCTCCCGTCAGAGTGGCGATGTGCGCGAAGCCGCGCTGGAAGGAGAGGAGTTTGCCGGGCACAGACCGGGTGCCCTCGGGGAAAATGATAAGATTACTGCCGGCGCGCAGTACGTCGCGACACTTCTCGATCAAGACCTCGGGCTCGTAATCATTGCGAATGTATCCCGCTGCCCTGACGACCGGTCGCAGGAGCGGGTTGTGCCAGAGCTCACTCTTTACAACGCAATTCGCATCCGGCAACAACGCCATGAGAAGAACAATGTCCAGCAGCGTCGGATGATTCGCGACGACCAGCTTGCCTTTGCAGACTGAGAGTTTCTCGCCGCCTCTCACTTCCAGCTTGAACACGCCCAGCATCTGCTGCATCAAGATGTAAAGTCGGAAGCTGCTGCGAATGATGTTCTGCGCGCGCCGATTTCGCGTCTGCTCATCACGAACGAAAAGCGTGCTGAGCGGGATGACGGTAGTTGCGAGAATGAATCCGCCGATGCCCAGCTCCGCAAAGGCAACCAACGTCCATATCAGACGCCATAGGTGGAAAGCTCGCTTAAGCACGACGCCACCGCCACTGAATGCGCTCGCCGGCCCACGTTCTTTGACTCTCGTCCGTCAGCAGAAACCGCAGGAAATCAAACGCCTGGCCGCTCGCCGGTGCGGTCGTCATCGTCTCGTCTCTGGGCTCGAGTTCTACCAGCAGATCTTCGCCATCTCCCCGAGGAGCGTTCAGCAGCAGCACCAACGCGACGCCGGCTTCGTCGGAGTCAGCGATCTCTGCGTAAGGCTCAGGCAGGCGATCGTCGAAATAGACCAGCAATATTGGCTCACTAGGTTGTGACGCCAGGCATGCCGAGGCCTCCACGAGCGCGGAACAAAAGCTGTCAACGCCGGCGGAAATCGTCGTATGTCCCGATGTATTGCTCCATGCGATGGAGAGCAGACCGGCCAGCGCGTTATGCACGGAAAGACTGAATTCCGCCGGTGAGACCGGTTCGGCCGCGGCCAGCGACCGCAAGATGCCAAGCGTGCGCTGAAATTCGCCGTGCCGGGAGCAGAAGATGAAGCGTGCCGTCGGCTGCTGCGGCAACGCGCATACGGCGCGGAAAGCCATCTGCCCGATCGGGCTGATGCGCCGGCGCAGCATAGTCGGCAATGTCACTTCCGGCCCTCCCGCATCCGGAGCCGCCGCCGCTCCGCGCGACCAAGCCCTCCAGTCCTCGCGCGTTTGCAATCCCAAAGCGCCTGCCGCCCAGTCCTCAACCCGAAAGCGAGCGGAGGCTATCGACTTGCCCGCGCTATGATTTAACCGGGCTCCCAATGAAAGGTTTGCCCCCATACTGTGGTTTGTACTATCAGAGTTGCGGGCTGCGCATCAAACAAATGATCTCCTCAGCTTACCTCCGGATGGAATCGATCGAAGGCGAGTGCACCTGCGCCGCGGCCACACCGGATCGACGATTCACCCAGTACAATCATTCGACTAGGCGTCACGGGAGCTGGCGTCGGGCGCAAAGTCTGGCCGCGCACACCTTGCTACGCGCGCTTGTCGAGCGTGAGACGGGTCATTCGTTATCGCCCTGGGATATTACCACGACCGAGAGCGGCAAACCGATGATTGACGCAAGACATGGAGCGGGCGGAATCGAGGTCGCCCTCAGTCACAGCAAGATGATCGCAGCCTGCGCCATCAGCGATCTCGGACCGATCGGTATCGATGTGGAATACTGCGCGGAGCGGTCGATAGACGAAATCGCCGCATCGGTATTCGGGCCACGCGAACGGCGTGCGGTGGTGTCCGGAGGCCCGAGCGCCTTCTATCGGATCTGGACTTTGCGGGAAGCGTTAGCCAAAGCGTCGGGCGCGCGGTTCTCCATTCTGGACAGCGAACACGACTTCTTTGCCAACGCGCCCCGGACGGGGATCTGGCCCAGCGCGATCGGACAGCAGGAATGGTTATTCTCGACTGGCGCGTTCCCGGGTGGCTATGCGTACGCGATCGCCGCCGCAGTCGCTCCTCACGTGCCCCTTCTCGCCGATTTCGATGCGGCTTTGGCGGCCCTGGAATTCAAAATGACGTTTTACGCGTACTCACCTTAGCCGCGATTTACTGCACAGGTTCCCGCCGCAGTCCCAGGCGGAGGCGAAACGCGGGCCCGCCGACGAGTTCAAGCCTTCGCGCCAATCACTGGCCGGATCGGTATCCCATGCCGCTGATGTCAGTGCAAAGCATCTCGCCGATGCCAATATAATACCACCTGTCGGTGACTTGGCTCTCCGTCAATCCTGTTGCTTGTGCATTTTCAAGCGCCTGCTGGTATGCACGCTCGGTGCGGCTATTGACCCCAAACGCAATTAACCAAATGATGGCGCCGCAGGCACTCCCTTCACCCTCGCGCGCGACCACGTAATGAGCCGGCGGCGCGGGCGCGATATTCATTAGCTGGCTCGTACAAGCGCTGACCCCCAGCGCGAGGACCAACAAATAGGAGCGTGCGCTTCAGTCGATGACCTTCCCTTCGACTGTCGTACAGTGCATATCCCCGACACCAATGAAGTACCAGGAATCCTGAATCTCAGTGTCCACTAAGCCGCGATGACCCCCCAACGCCCGATTGTACGCGCGCTCCGTCCGCATGTTGATTCCGGCAGGGATGACGTCGAATACCAACACGCCGCAGGCTCTTCCCCGTGCGACCGCCCCGACCTGCTGGCCGCTCGTCGGGCGCTGAGCGACTTGGACCGGCTGGGATGTACAACCGCAGACCAGCACCAGTAATTGAGCCGCCGCAAGCATAGACAACCAACGTCGTCCCATAGATCAGCCCTCCCTGTTTACTGCGATCCGGAATTTCATCTTTGAGTTTGCAATCGCGGGACATATAGCCCAGCGCCAAACCCGTTGTCAAGTCGCTGCCCGGCTGACGCTCATCGCGTGTTCGCGTGCCCGGAGCGACCGCGTCTCATTTCGCCAGCTTGGCGACGGTTCCCTTGAACGCGACCCCACCCATCAGGAAGCCGGCATGACACTCGTACCGAGTTGGATCCGAAAGATCATTTCTCTTGTAATAACTGTGGAGATTGATGACGGCGTTTCCGCCTTCGTTTATCGCGCGTCTCCGAAACTCCTTCAGCGCGGAGAGGGCCACCCATTGGCACGCTTCTGCGTCGCTCTTGTTGAAGGCATTGGTCCTGAGGACCGGCGGGGTCGTACTGCAAAGGATCGCGATGCTGCCGACATTCGATCCTTCGCCGGTACCATGGCAGCGGGAATTCCTTTATCCTTTTTTTAGCACCTTGGGCTGGACGGGTGCGAACTGGAAATAAACCCGACAGTTGAATACCTGCCCATCATTAAACCAACCGACAGGGGTGAAGGATTTGTTCGTGCGCTTAACTCAATGGCATCGCAACCGGCGTTGCCAAGCATTGCTGATAATCCTGGGGTGTTGTGTCTGCTTACTCGTGACTGGCTGCGGAGAATTGTCAACAACGGATCTGAGCGCAGAGGATATCGCTGCCGCGCGACAGACTCGTGACGCCACTCTTCAATCTAAAGTGGATTCATTGGTTCGACCGCTGGTCGAGACGGGACATACGCCGGGTGTTGTGGTAGGCGTACTATTAGCCGACGGTAGCACGCATTTTTATGGTTATGGTGTCGCCAATCAGATCAACCATCGAAAACCCGACGGCGATACGCTTTTTGCAGTTGGTTCGTTAAGCAAAGGGTATCTGGCTGCGGTTACGGCACTGCTCGTGGATGAAGGGAAGCTCTCCTGGGACGATACTCTGGAGACCCTCTTGCCCCCGGGAACCTCTTTGAGTATGGATGCCCGAACCATTACGCTGTTGCAATTAGCCACGCATACATCGGGGCTGCCTAGGCAGCCTACTACACTGCAGACGTTGGCATATTTTGTGGAATACCTGTTCGATGGAAACAATTTCTATCGCCACTTTGACCTCGCTTATACTTTGAATTACCTAGCTACTTTCAGCTCAGACACAAAGGGGCGGCAACAATACTCGAATATTGGCTACGGCCTTTTGGGCTACATCCTTGAGCTCAAGACAGGGCAAACAGTCGATATGTTGCTGAAACACAAACTAGTCGAGCCGATGGGGTTGTCTTGCACCGGATACAGTCCAGAACTCTTACCTTGTTATCCGGGGAGGGCCTATGGTTACGCTGGGGACCAACCTAAATTCATTGTGCGTGGGCACCCCACCCCGGACTGGCACTTTACCCCGCTCATGCGGGGGTCTGCGGGCCTGTGGTCCAATGCAAAAGAACTCTTGATGTTCGCTTCAGCTCACCTGAAAGGAAACGAGTCGCGGTTTAATAAGGTTCTGGCCAGTAATTTGCGCGTACGACTGCCTCTCCCGAAGAAATCTGCGGCAGTAGCATGGCTTGTCGACGATTTTGGAAGCCAGACAATCACTTTTCAAATCGGCTTTGTAGCGGGATATTCTAGCTATATCGGACTTGATGTTGACAAGAGGACCGCTGTTGTGGTTTTGCAAAACAGCTTCAATTGGGACAATAGTGTAGGCCAGAAATTATTGTTACGTCTGGCTCAGTAGTTGTAACAGCAGGAGTGTTTAAACATCTCGTGCGGTTTCGTTCTTTTCATAGGCTGAGGGAAAATGAATCGTAATAGAATCAAATGTTTGATAAATGCATCTCATGCGCCGTCGGTGTGCGGCGAAGGCTACTAAAAACTCCCAATGCGCCGAAAAGTCTGGAGGTTTGGGATTCACCGACGCAGTATCGCCGACATGCTCATGCTCGTGCGATCGGTCGTCTCTCGGCTTGTATGCCGATTCTGCGGTCGGGCGGTTCTGGAACTAGAGAAGCTAATTCTCCGTCACCAGCTGCACCTCGCGACCTCGAGCCGGGAGGCGGCTAAGCACGGGCTTGCGGTCGAGCTCAAACAGGCATCGAGTTCATCTTTGCCGCTACCCGGCGAGTCCGTCGATATGGTGTTCTGCCACCAGACATTCCATCACCTGATCCATCAGCATGACGCGCTGCGCGAATTTCACCGTATTCTGAAGCCGAATGGCGTGTTGCTGTTTGCCGAATCGACCCGCAAGTACATACATTCTTGGATCATCCGGATGCTCTTTCGGCATCCCATGGATGTGCAACGGACCGCCGCGGAGTATCTGATAATGATTGGCAATGCGGGATTCGAAATTCATCCGCGTCCGGTTTCGTATCCTTACTTGGGGTGGAGTCGCGCCGACTTCGCGATCATGGAACGATGGTTTGGTATCGCACCGGCCGCGGATCGTGAAGAAACGTTGATCAACGTGGTTGCGGTTCGCAATTGATCGTCGCAAATCCTCGCGGCCGCACCAGGGCCGCCAGCATCACCAGCACGGCACCATAGATCAGCAGCGGCAATCCAAAGGAGAGGCTCGAACGTCCGACGAGTCCTTTCGAGGCGGTTTGGGTGAAGTAATCAAGCAGCCCGGTAGCCCGAGCGCTGGGCGAGTTGTTCGCGTGAGCTAGATACCACTTCCCACTGACCAGCGTGCCGATCGCGATCAGCATAGAGCAGAATCCTAGTGGATAGAGCCACGAGTACTTCTCGATTAGAGCGAATGTGAGCGAAGCCATTCCGAGGACGATTAGCAGTACGCCGGTCGCGATCGCAAATGGGCTGTCGCAATTGAAGTAGGTCACCGCGCCAACCACGGGTACATTCATGAGCGGGGCGAAAGCGGTGATCAAAATCGCGCCAGATCCGATCAGCGACAGGGCCTGGCTTCTGCCCTGGGTCCTGAGGTTGCGCGCCTCGAGAATCCTCCCCATCGCTTCATCGATGCTTCTTCCGGAACGAAAAAGAAATCCGGCACCGCGCGCGCATCCGCGCAACGTCGAGATCAATAGAGCAGCGGCATTGGAACTCGAACTGGTCGACATGTTTCCTCGCGTGGAAAACTCAGGAACTGGTGTCTGCTTCATCTGGTCTGTCCCCCATACCCATCAGATTATAAGTAGAGTCGCTCGATGTATGACCTGCCCCGCAAAAGCATACCAAGTCGAAGTAGAGGAAACGGCCTGTTGACGTGTTTTCTCGCGGCACCAGCGAAATTCGAAACAGAGATAAAATGCTGAAATCCCCACGGTGTGGCTCGAACTCACCTGTCTCTGGTGCCGACAAAGAGCAAATTGGGCCCGACACGCGCGGATTTCCGACGAACCCCGCGGAGAATCTCTGAATGCGAAGACTCGTTGGCGGATGGTGCAGTCTGATGCGAACTGCTCTCCGCATCAAATTCCCTGATCATCAGGGAAAATACAGGGAATTTTTGCGATTTGGGCCGCCTTGGGGTCAAATTGGGACCAAATAAGTCTTGTCTTCTCGCGGGTTTTTGTCGAAATTCCCTACTCAACCGAACAGGGAATTGTTTTCGCGTAACAGGGAATTTAATCGGCGCATCAGGGAATTTTCTTTCGGAGAACAGAGAGACCGCTTTGAGGTTCATTCGACGGGACAACCCGGGCGACTGCGTCGGGAGTCAATGACGCTAAGAAGGTGCTGGGTCCGCTCGCGCCTCTCCACGCCGTGATACTTCCTAGCTGCCGTTTGCTCCGTTCACGCGGATCAGGTTTTGAGGAGCGACAGCCACACATCTGGGCTATCGCCTGCTCGCGTATCGCTGGATCATCATCTATTTCGGGCATGAGATCAATTTGCCGATCTTCCGCAGCGTCAAGTTCTTCGTGGATCGCACGCAGAAGATGGCCGGGAGTACATGCGCTCGACCCTCGTGGATCCCAAGCTTTAGGAGTCGCAGATTCCGGACGAGCGCGCAGGCCAGCCGCTCGACGCCCCCGCGAGCGGTTCGTCACGATCCTCTAAAATGAGAGATGAGAAGAGTCGCCGCTGTCTGGACGTGCCGGCACGCGTTGAACGCGCCGATGATATCACCGTTTCTCGGAACCTCGAGTGCAAGGCGTATTGCAACGGATGTGGTGATCGCCAAACCCAATGCCGCTGCGAGTGTCTCGTCAGAAGGCGGCTTCCACCCACCAAAGCCAGTCAGTCCGCCAATGACACAACCACTTGAAGACGACGGACAATTACGATTGTACACGATCATTCTCCTGCAGCACCCGTTTTAGGGCGTGGCAACGCCCGTTACGGCGCGATTTGGAGTCATTTGGATTCGGACTCGGCGGCAGCACTCCGATGACCGCCGCCCTGCGTCACGCCGCGAGTCGCCTGAGCCCACTACCAGAACCAGAGAGTCGCGACGACCGCGAGCGGGGGGACCCGTTTTTCCGGGCCCCCGTGTCGCGGACTACGCAGACGTCAGGGCGCGAGGCCGGCCAGCGACAGGACGATGTAACCCACCGTCATGACGCCGAAGATCAGACCTGGCAGCTCCTCGAGTGTGCAGTAGCGAGCGATTCGCGTCGCATCGGAGACCTCGGTTTCCTCAACCGCTATGGGCGGTACTGCGTCGATAGCCTGCGTTTCGTTGATAGTTGCAGCCATTGCCGTTCCCTCCTGTGTGAGTGTGCGTCTATCCAGAAGGCGTTAAAACGGAGGGAACGAATCGGTACAGTCGGAAGGAACGGGCAACACAGTTCATTCCAATGTGGATTGAACAGCTGCGATCCGGTACGGAAGCCGCATCAGCGGCTGGGCGGCCTCACGGAACGGGTTGAGCTCAGCCGGGAAGGTCCGGCTCTCGCTGAAGTTGCCGCTGCTACCTGCCGAAACCATCTCTCTTAAGAACTTACTCCCCATGCAGATAAAGCGCCGCGGTATCGAAATGCGGATGGTGCTTGAAGGCGAACCACGCATCCAGCAGGGTCGACCTTCCGTTGCTCAAGGCGGTTGCCCGGTGCACGCAGGTGGTCGCAAGACTTGCTGTCGGGACGCTTACAGTC
The DNA here is from genome assembly GCA_003135135.1 of Deltaproteobacteria bacterium. Taxonomy (GTDB): domain Bacteria; phylum Desulfobacterota; class Binatia; order Binatales; family Binataceae; genus Binatus. The sequence goes on along the minus strand of PLDK01000009.1, from coordinate 825 downwards.
CGTTGACGAGTTGGCGAAGCGCGAAGGGCTCGACCGCCGATCGGCGCGCTGGCTTGTTCCGCTCGGGTTCTTGTCACCAAAAAATTGTCAAAGCGATTGAAGGGCGCCAGCCGCCCGATGTGATAGTAGTTGAGCTTACCCGGCTCGACCTGCCCCTGCTCTGGAGCGCGCAGGAACTGGCGCTCGGTATCCGGTCGTTAACCCCGACGAGGACACCAAGGCTCTTAAATCAAGGGTCTTCGAATCTTCACGGTACGACGATCAGAAACGAATCTGTCGGAAGCCATCGAGTTTGCGTCTTGAGAATCTGTCGCGCCGCCGGCCTTGGCGCGGATAGGATCCAGGATCGATTGTCGCTTGGCCGGCAGTGGCTCGCTGAAACTGGCATCGGCCAGTATTTAGCTAGGGGCCGTTCGGTCGCGGTGGCCATTCCGTTCACCGCGACTGAAAGTCGTCAGGAACAGAAGGAACAAAAGAACCATCTGATAAATGGCCGTTCTAAGGGGCGGCGCCAGAGGTTGTGCACAAGTCAACGCCGAGTTGCTTCAGGACCTCGTCAAGTGGGTTCGCATAGCTGACGTTGTTATCCGAGTCAGACTTGGCGAAAAGCAGGCCGACAGCCTTCAGGCTGTCACGGTCTACAACCAGGGATCCGCTGTCTCCAGGCTTAACGAATGAGCCACCGTCTCCGGTGATCTCGAGTTGGTGATTGAAGGTAAGGTCTTGGCCGACGCTGTAGTAGAAGACGCTTATGTTGTCTACCTCGCTTGCTTTTGTTGTTCCGGTTGTTTGACCTGAGGCTTTGGCCTGCTCCCCAATTTCCCG
>PLDK01000032.1 GCA_003135135.1 Deltaproteobacteria bacterium | reverse complement strand
AAGATGTTTCCGTCTTTGACCTTTCCCTCGTAGCGTTTCGCCTCATACTCCGGAATACCCATGCCGATGAGCGCTCCGGTGAGGCCTCCGGCCGCCGCGCCTCCGGCTGCGCCTGCCAAAGCCGCCATGATCGGGCCCGCTGCGATAAAAACTCCAAGCCCAGGAATGGCCAACGCTCCGATACCAACCATCCAGCCCAGCGCTCCTCCCAGGACTGCGCCAGTGCCTGCGCCAGTCGCAGCGCCCTCGGGAGCCTTGGTGTGTTGCTCGTGGGCGAAATCCTTGGTTCCCTGCTTGTCGGGGAAAAGAACCGATACGTCGTTGTGGGTAAAGCCAGCCGCTCTTAGATTATCGGCCAGCATGATCGCCTGAGATTCACTCTTTGCAATACCAAATACTGCTTTCTTTGCCATTTTGACTCCTTACTACTGACCTTTGACTTCGAGTTGATTGTCGACGTTGCCTGCGCCCGCGATCGCCTTCGCCTTGCTCGCGATAGCGACTTTTTCTGCTTCGCTGTTGACGGGACCGCGCAACGTGACGTTGCCGTTCGCGGTGACAATCTTCACGTTATGCGCCAGCATCGAGAGCGAACTATCTTTGACCACCGCCCTGCGTATCTTGCGGGTGAGTGCCACGTCGCCTTTGGCGTTCGATTGTTCGCCGGCGGTCACTGCGTCTGGAGCGCGATCTCTTACGTTGACGGCGGTGTTATTAGGTGCAACAGGCGCCGAGTCTTGCGCCATTGTGACGGTACATAGTCCTAACAGTACCGACGACGCTACTAGTGTTAATGCAAGTTGTTTCAATGCTGATTGCCTCCTATTGTCCATTTCAAAGTACGTGACTAATCACAAACCAAGCTACGAGTAACGTAACGGGAACTCCCAATAACCATGCTATTCCATAACCCGTCTTTCTTACCTCCAGTTCGTAAAAGTTACTTCGAACGTGCCGCTACGAAGACACGATTAAATCAGTTTCGCGAAGGTACCCCGCGAAAGTGCCGCGCGTTCTCGCGCTGTGCCCGGCATTCATTGCGATGTACCATGGCGCGCTTACGTGAACGCGGGCAGTGCTCGCCACATGGCCGACGTGCGCGTCGTGCATCGACTGGTTCCCTAACAACACGCCCACGATCAATCCCGCTAGGATAGTTAGGCGCATATATTCAAACCACGCCGAGTAGCCAGAGTACGAGAAGGACCACAACAATGCCTCCCAGAGAAACAGGAAGGTACATATCGACTCCTCAGGCCTTGCTGGTCGGACGTGTGGTTGGTCCAGCGGAACGCGGTCAAAGGCGAGTGGAAGGGCCGGCGTTTGGGCTGGATCACTTCGGGCTCGATTCTTATGTCAATCCCGACTTGTTCATATTGACACCGGGTGCGATGAAATAGCCATCGCCAGACGCTCAGGTTGGTTATCCCAAGAACGAAGATCGACGATCCTAAGATGTATATCGGCCGACTAAGCCTGCTATCGTTTAACAAGTTCGGTAAGAAGGTAGCCATAGAAGCAGAATGATGGTCAGTCTCAAAACAATCTAGCTTTCCCTGCAATGCCTCCGGGTGAGGTGACGGTACTGTGACGTCGGAAATCGTACAATTCGACCTTGAGGATCCACGCAATCGGCGCGTAGCGTCCGAGATCATCGATCTTTTGTTCTTTTACAAAACCGGAGTAGGCCGGCCACAAGACATTGTCAAGAAAATGCGGTTCGTTATCGAGACCTACTGCACCTGTACCTATCCTAGTTTCTTCGATTCGGATGACTCGCTATCGAGTATTGTCGAGAAAATCCGCAATACTGGCAAGCAGCATCCCGCGTGCGCACTCCTCGATGAGCTCGACGATATCCACGATTACTCGCGGGATCTCTACCACGAAGATGATCCTGCCGGCGACACCGCGGACCCGCTCGATGTGACAGAGCTGACTGGCTACGTTCGGCGCACCTTGAAGATCGTTAAGGCGATACCGAACCTTGCATGAGTCGACAATCGATAAATTCCGACAGCGGTGGAACCAAATCGGCAGGGATGAAAACTGTCCAGATGCTATCCTATCCCTCACTCCAGGGTTCAACGAGTCGTGACGATTTGCGTGATCGGTGCGGAGATTGCGGGTCTCACACCTGCCTACCGGCTTTCGCGAGAAGGAAATACCGGCGTGCGTCCTATCGGTTGCCGAACACGCGCTATCTGAATTGAGCCGTTCACCCTCTAAAAAAGAGAACGGCCCAGCGCGGAGGAAACCGCGCCAGCCCGAACGCCGCCAGGTCAAAGGCGGGCAAAAACCTGTCAGCGCCCACTTTTATCAAAGCTGCACGCGGGCGTCTAATTCCATATTCCAAAAAGGGAACTAAGAGCGAATATTCCCCAGCGGTTCCTTTTGTAACATTACATATACGTTGATTGAAAGAGAAACGAGCCAGTGCGTTATGCGCCAGCCCGACTCCGACTAGCAACGGGCATCTAAACTAGCCGATGTCTTTCCCCAATACTAAACCGCCGCGCGAGTGTCTAACCGAGGAGAACGCATGAAACCCTGGCATTGAGATCGTCAGAGAGATTTGAGGTACTCAACAAGGTCTCGCTTTTCCGGCTTCGTCAGTCTCAGTCCAAAATGGCTGTCGTAGTGCTCGATCACATCCCGCAACGTCGCGAAGCGACCGTCATGGTAGAAACCGCCTTTCTGGTGGGTCCAGAGACCCGCCAGCGGTGCGGTTCGCTACATGTTGGGTCGGCGATCGATCCGCCTGAAAGGAGTCCACGCCGATCTCGGCTGGCGAATGAAGGTTGTTTCCCGGCTCGGTGAATAGGGGCGGGACATGGCAACTCGCACAGTTCGCCTTGTTGTCGAAGAGTACTTTGCCCTGCGCTGCATTTTCCTTGTCAAAAGTGCCCGACGGCGGTGTCGGTGCCGGGATTGTAAGTTGATAAAAATGCAAAGCCGCAAGCTTTGCTGTTATCAGGTCTGGCTTGCCTCGCGCGTTGTAAGCGCCGCTCCTGGCGGCCACTGGATACTGCTCTTTGTTACTCAACCTCGCGTCGAAAAAAGTGCCTGAGCCGTTCAACTCGGTGGCCGCGACATAGGAGTTCCAGTATGGCACCGATTCGAAGCCCGTCCAGGTATGCAGGTTGACACCCGCGAGGCCGAACGCAGGCGGAATCAGCGTGCCTGCCTGCTTCCCGTCTGGTCGCATTGCTTTGCCGTCCTTGTCGAGCTCGGCGTCGAAGCGACCAGGGCCCCAGCTATTAAGCACCTTCTTCACGGTGTCTGCACCGACTCCGAGGAGGTCGGTCAATGGCTTCAGGTTAGGAGCGAGTGAAACGATGAGGCCTACATTCAGGTCGCGGTTGGCCCAGCCGTCGAGGCGCTTCCCGATTCCGGGAGCAAATGAGTCGCCCACCGTGGAGTGGCAAAAAGCGCACTGAAGGCCCACCGAGCGTAGTTTCCCGTCTTGGTCGAAGAAACCAGTAACTCCGACGACTGCATTAAGCTTTAGAAGCGCCACGGTGTTGGCAGGATCGTTCAAGTCGAGTTTGCCTGCCTTGAGTTGTTGCTTTATCGAGTCGGGCAAAGAGTCGGAGTCCACCTTGAGTCCCGCTGACAGCGCTGCCTTAGGACCTATCCCGGCTCCGACGCCGCCGTTCTTCTCGCCGGCCAGCGCCTTGTGCAGCGTTAGCGAGGCGCCCCAGTAGTGCTCACCGCCGAATGTGTCGTAGCGGAAAATCTGCCGGCCCTCCCCGAGCAGCTTCTCGGCATTGTCGTGAATACCGCGTCAATTTCCCAAGGTGCCGGCTGTTGCGAATTGTGCGTGCTCGCCGGAACAGCGGAAGACTCCTGAGCCGTCGCGCTTGAGGGCGATACCAGCGGTGAGCAAAGCAAAGCGACCAAAATTACTACTCGCATAATCACGTATGCGATTCGCTCATTATATGGCATCAAACCTCTCCTTTGGCTCGACACTTCGTAGAGGCGATCGCGTGACGGTGTTTTCCTAAGTCCCCGTAGTCTTCGGATTCCTGACGCTCACACCGTGCGATAATATCAGTCTAGCAACACTCCTCCGGACGGCAGAGTTTCCGGTTCGACGCGCTTGGTTCTCCATGTAACTAACTCGCATCCCGGCGCGATGGCTCTAAAGCTCATATCCAGCCAGAGTGGGGATTCGACAGATGCCATCGAGGTGACCGAGAGAGAACCCATTTCCCGTGACGAGATTCGATGTAGTTGTGACCATCCTTCCGCCTGCCGAGCGGCGTTAATCGCACGGCAACTGGTAAGCAGGCGGGCATTCGGGAGGCTCCCGCCTCCTTGGATGCCCGCCGATTCCTTCGCGACGCTCAATTGAAGTTAGTCGAAGGGAAGGACGCGACGACCGGTCAACATGCTGATCAAGGTCGCCAGTTAGGTTTACTCGGTTCGACGGAAACAATGACTATCGTTGGGTAACACTATGGTGCTATGGAACCAAGACCCAAATCGTCGTCATGACAGAGAATTTCCGGACCGCTAAAGGCGGCCAATCCTGCTCAATCTTCACGGCCGCGAGGACTAACAATGGCAGAGAAAAAAGACCTGACCGGCCCTGACCTCGCGCGAGGAATCCCTCTCACTGCGCTCACTGACGGAAGCATGCTGCAGGGCCACGCCAAGGGGGAGCCGATTCTCGTGGCTCGACGCGGCGGCGACTACTTCGCCATAGGCGCAGTCTGTACACACTACGGAGCCCCGCTGGTCGAAGGCATCATCGTCGACGATACCGTGCGTTGCCCCTGGCATCACGCCTGCTTCAGTCTCCGAACGGGCGAGGCGCTGCGCGCGCCAGCGCTTGATCCGGTGACCTGCTGGAAGGTGGAAACACGCGACGGCAAGCTCTTCGTGCGCGACAAGGAGCCCCAAAAGAAACCGAGGGCGGCCGACTCTGCGAGAATGCCGGACCGTATCGTAATTGTGGGCGGCGGTGCGGCAGGGAACGCCGCGGCCGAAATGTTGCGGCGCGAAGGATATAGCGCCCGTCTCACCATGATCAGCGCAGACCAGAGCGTTCCCTATGATCGTCCAGCTCTGTCGAAGGAATTTCTTAGCGGGAGCGCGACCGGAAAAATGGTTCCGCTCCGCTCCAAGGACTTCTACAAAAAGCACAAGATCGAACTGTTATTGAAGACGCGGGTCGAGGCGATCGATCCGCGGAACAAGGTTGTCCTACTCGCCGATGGCAAGCAGCGCAAATTCGATGTGCTGCTGCTCGCGACCGGCGCCGAACCGGTGAAGCTTAAGATTCCCGGCGCGGATCTGCCACATGTTTGCTATCTGCGCTCGCGGAGTGATTGCCGCTCAATTCTTGCCAAGGCCAGCAAGGCCAAACACGTCGTCCTCATAGGCGCGAGCTTCATTGCAATGGAGGTTGCGTCTTCTCTAGTTCAGCGAAAGCTCAAGGTCCATGTCGTTGCGCCAGAGGCGGTACCGATGGAGAGAGTTCTCGGACCACAGGTGGGCTCATACCTGCACCGCCTGCACGAACGCAAAGGCGTGGCGTACCATCTCCAACAGAGCGTTGTCGCGATCGACGAACGCAAAGTGACGCTCCAGGACGGCCACACAGTTAGCGCCGACCTGGTTGTGATCGGGATCGGCGTCAAGCCGCTCATCGAACTCGCCGAACGCGCCGGAATCCAGACGGATCGTGGCGTGTCGGTGAACGAACATCTCGAAACCAGCGTTCCGGGTATCTTCGCCGCCGGCGACATCGCGCGCTGGCCCGACCCGCTGACCGGGGACAATATTCGCGTCGAGCACTGGGTCGTGGCCGAGCGCCAGGGACAGACGGCGGCGCGGAACATACTCGGCCGACGCGAGCGCTTCGACGCCGTGCCGTTCTTCTGGACGAGCCAGTTCGATCTTACCCTCAATTACATCGGCCACGCCGAAAAGTGGGACAAGCTCGATTTGGAGGGTAGTATCGAAGATCATGACTGCAAGCTCTCATTTCAGCGAGCCGGAAAGACGTTGGCCGTGGCCACCATTGGACGCGACCGCGAGAGCCTCAAGAACGAAGTTGCGATGGAGCGATTCGGCCGACGCGTCTAAAATGAGTTGCAGCGGGATGCCGGCCAGCGGAACCGACGCCGCCAGTGGCGGCGGCGTCGCACAGCCCATGGGCGGGGACGCGATACGTATTCTTCCAGACATACCGGACAACCTCCCCCTCGATCTATTCGCGGTCTAGCGGTTCGTCGGTAAGGAGGCTTCAAAAATGCCCATACATAAGAAGGAACAGAACCGCATAGGACGCATCGGCTGGCTACGAGCGGCGGTATTGGGCGCGAACGACGGCATTCTCTCAACAGCGAGTCTGGTACTCGGTGTCGCAGCTGCGCATACGACCCACGCCAACGTATTGGTCGCGGGGATCGCTGGCCTGGTCGCTGGGTCTATGTCGATGGCTGCCGGTGAGTACGTGTCCGTGCACTCACAGGCAGACACCGAACAGACCGAACTCAAGCAAGAGCGCGCGGAGCTCAAAGCAGACGACAAGGGCGAGCACAAGGAACTGGCAGCGATCTACGTCGCTCGCGGGCTCGACCCTTCGCTCGCGAAACAAGTCGCCGAGCAACTCATGGCCCATGACGCGATAGGCGCGCATGCCCGTGACGAACTCGGCATCACCAAGACTCTTCGTGCGCGTCCGATTCAGGCTGCACTGGCCTCGGCTGGCAGCTTCTCCGTTGGAGCAGCCATGCCTCTCTTGGTCACGGCGGTAGCCCCGGAGGCGGGTCTAATCCCTCTTGTTTTTGGAACTTCACTCGTATTCCTCGCGCTTCTAGGGGGGTTGGCAGCACGCGCAGGCGGCGCAGGCATGACGGTGGGCGCAATACGCGTCACGTTCTGGGGTGCACTGGCCATGGCGGTGACCGCAGGCGTCGGGGCGTTGTTCGGAACAGTTGTGTGAGCGGGAAAGTTTCCCGCGTGCGGGCCTGCCGTGAAGTCAGCGTATTGTTTCTTTGGGGATTGACCTACGGGCCGTCGTCGCTCTTCTCGGAATCGTGGCTGAATCAAGATTTCTGAAGGGACGTTAGATTTTGCGATTGGAAGCGACGCCTTGGTCACACGCTTTCCGGCCGCAAGTTTTGCCCAGTAGCCGCCCAACCGGAGCTGACCCGGTTGCTGGCGGCGAAGAACGTGCAGCTGGTGACGGAGCGCGAGGTTCTCTAGCTCCACAACCGCCCGACTACGGAATTGGCCAACAGGCCGAGAGACGATCGATCGTACGAGCATAACCGAATGAGCCTTAAATCGGTTCCCTGTTGTCCGAAGAAAATTCCCTGTTCCGCCGAAATTATTCCCTGTTCGCGTTTCAAAATTCCCTGTTCCGTTGATTAGGGAATTTGCTCAAAAACCCGAGAGAAGATAAAGCTTATTCGGCTGCAAGGCGGCCCCAGGATGCCCCAAATGACGAAAATTCCCTGTATTTTCCCTGATGATCAGGGAATTTGATGCGGAGAGCAGTTCACATCAGACTGCGTCATCCGCCAACCAGTCTTCACATTCAGAGATTCTCCGCGAAATTCGCTGAAAATCGCCGTATTTCGGGCCGATTTGCATCTCTCGCGGCACCAGAGATAGCCTGCTTCGAGCCATTCCATGGGGAATTTGACGTTTTGTCTCTGATGCGAATTTCGCTGGTGCCGCGAGAAAACACGGCAGAAATATATCGAGCGACGCTTGTGCCTAGCAAAAACTCCGAAAGCGGCGAAAAGTCTAGAGTTTTGAGATTCACCGCCATGATGTCGCCGGCGTGGGTAGTTCCACAGGACCTGCCAGCCAGCAAAGCAAGATCCGAGAATCTTTGGCGAATCGAGCCGACTTGTCTCTTCTCAAAACCTGGTTTGCGCCGCGGCGGCCGTCCGTCAGAACCAGTTCATCACGCCTCTCAGGCTATGCGAGGCCGTTTAGATTTGCGAAGGAATTCGGGCCGGATCAAGTTTTGAGAAGCGACACCGGTCGCGGCACGTTTGGAAGCTGCAGCGGCGCCTGCTTGCGATCAAACATTCCGTAGTCACGGATCACTTCAGCAACACGAAGGCGGTAATCCTGGAAAACCTCGAAGCGTCCTTTCATCTGGGCATCCTGATGGCTTGGATAAAGTCGCCAGGCGCGAACGGCTTCTTCATATCGCCACAACGAAAGCGAGAGGATCTTGCCTTTGTTGTAGATGCTTTCGAAACGTTCAATGGAGATGAACCCGTCGATCTTCTCAAGATCGGTCTTAAGCGAGGCCGCTATATCGAGATATTCCTGATAGCGTTCGGGCTTAGGTTAGACTTCAAAGATTACTGCGATCATTGGGAAGGCTCCTGTGCGTTGAAGGGATTCTCTGGCGTCTTAATCCGCTGGCCGGTCGCGCCCATCGAGGAAGCTCTGCGCCTCCTTGTAAAGCTCGTAGCGGTTTTCCTCAAGGTGCATCAGATGGGTCCCGCGACCTATCTTCAGGTCCCGCTTGGTCGGTGCCGCGTTTAGCGCATCGAAGAGCCAGCGCGCGTCGGCGTCCGTTACCAGGCTGTCCCATTCGCCACGCACGATTGCCGTGGGCGCCTTGATCCCGGCCGGATCGTAAGCGAGGTGGCCATGCCAGGCGGCAAAAATGTCGGCGATCGGACCAGACGGTGTTTTCACGCTTGCGGGCGAACGAGTGCCGCTTTCAGGATCAGTCGCCAAGTAAGCCTTACCCCACTCGTCGAAATGCTTCGACAACACTGGCGGCTCCCCTGGCGGGACATCTTCAACGAAGCGGTTCCGTTGGTCCTCAACGCTGACGAGTCGCCAAGGGGGAAAAGCGGGAGCCTGTCCGCCGGAAGCCTGTCGCAACGTGATAGGGCCGAAGAACACGAACCGATCGACCAGCTCGGGATTCCCGGTGGCAAACAGCCCCGTGGCGATGGTGCCCCAGGAGTGCGCGATTATCGAGACTCGCTCCAGTCCGTGATGGGAGGCAATAAAACGCACAGCCTGTTCGATCTGGCGGCTTGCCTCGGGGGTGCGGCCGAGAGGCGCGTTAGCCTCGGCCGGCAATCCCATCGCGGGATAGAGGTCGGACTCCCCGAAACCAAGAAAATCGACGCCCCAGACATGATAGCCCGCAGCTACCAGTTCATCGCGCCACGACCGGCCATCGAAGCGATGCGCGATCGAAAGCGCGGAAGGAAAGGTTGCGCCGTGAACGTAGAGTACCACCCGAGAACTCCCGGCGTTTGCGAGTGCGGGAAGATACCTGAGGAATATCTCGCAGGAGCCTATTCCGCTTGGAATTCGAAAATGCTCTTCCCGCGCATCCAGCTTACTCACGGGCGCAGGCGTGGTGATGTGGATCGTGGTTGGGTTATTCATGTTCGAAGATTCTGCCAGCGGCGCTCGGACTTGTACATGGATCACACTTCGATTATGGTCGAAGTATGGATGCAGCACCGAGAGTGTCAACGGTCGCCGCGCTGATCGCCGAGCCCGCGCGGGCAAGGATGCTGAATGCGCTCATGGATGGCGACGCGATTTCCGCGACCGATTTATCGATGCACGCGCGGGTCACTCCGCAGACCGCGAGCAGCCATCTTTCCAGTTTGCGCGAGGGCGGGTTGGTGGCGCTCGAGAAACGCGGCCGGAGCCACTACTACAGGCTCTCCGGCCCGGCGGTAGCCCAAGCAATCGAGGCGTTGCAAGTCCTGGCGGCGGATGGAGTGCAACCCGGTTGGCGTGCGGCGCTTCACAATGAGCCGCTCCGCATTGCGCGTACATGCTACGACCATCTTGCAGGAAGGCTTGGGGTCGCGATCACGGAATCGCTGGTCCGGCGCAAATACCTCGAGCCTCGCGGAGGGGACTTCCGCGTGAAGTCCGCCGGCGAGCGTTTTCTACACCGCGTTGGTGTAAACGTTGAAGAGGCCAGGACCAAGCATCGGCAGTTTGCGCGGCAGTGTCTGGACTGGAGTGAACGACGGCCGCATCTTGCCGGCAGCTTGGGAGCCGCGCTTGCTTCGCGCTGCTTCGAACTGGGTTGGCTTCGCCGAATACCGGGGAGCCGAGCCGTCGCGGTCACAAAAAAAGGCTACGTAGCACTCCAGGGCGCTTTTTCGATCCTGCTTACCTCCCAATGACGGGATGGTGCCTCTGCTAGCTCTCACCCCTCTCTCAACTTGCAGCAAGTCCTGATAAGACTTTCTTCTAAACACTATTGCGGTGCCCGCGAAGTCCACCGCCGATCCGTCCGCCTCGCTTAGAGGGTTTGCTTCTCCGTGCAACGACGTGCGGCGGTGATAACGCCGTCACGTCAGACCATTGCGGCCATTGCGGGGCGGCCGTTGGAGTGGCCGTTCGTCTCGTACGCTTTGTAGCGATCAGGTTGCTTGTATAGGGTTCGCCGCCCGACACCAAGAATTTGCGCGGACCGGGACTTGTTCCCACCGGCAAATGATATTGTCCGGGCAATCAACTCGCTTTCGACCTCTTCCAACGTGGAGCCAAGTCGAACCATGAAGCCGAGTTCCGACCCCGGTTGAGAGGCAAGAGTTGTCGACAGATCACCAACCGACAGCATCGGCGCCCTGGACACGATGACGGCGCGCTCGATCGTGTTGCGCAACTCGCGCACGTTGCGCGGCCAGTGATGGGCATTGAGGGCGTCCAGGCAATCTGAAGCGATCCCCTGAACCGCTTTGCCATGCTCCAGGTTAAATGCGCGGATGAACTTTTCGGCCTGTCCCTTCTCAAAACTTAAGCCGCACGAATTCATTGGTGGTTTCGAACGCCTGGCGATAGCCTGCCTTCATGGCGATGGCGACAAGCGGAGCAGTCCCGGTCGCCCGAAGCGAAACCCGAACCCGCACCTCATTGGTGTTGGAATCGATCGCGCTCCACAATCAAATTGCCATGCTGGAGCGCAGCCGAACTCGTCGTCCTGCTTCCGGTCGTATTGATCGGCTGCTTTGGATCGTGCTGTCGCGCTGGTGGCCGCAATGGCGGGTACTGGCGTCATTCGAGCGTTGCTGAGCGGGGGGTTGATTTTGACAATCCGGTCTGGCCCACTTCGATGCTTACATTTGGTCCACCCTCTGAATTTTCATGGTTCTTCTTGCTGGGAGATTTTAATCGTCCGATCCTTTCGCCCCATGCGCGGTAGGAGACGTGCGCAGCACGTACCTTGCGCGATCAGCGTTACTAGCGCGCTCCACAATAATCGGCATCTAGCTTCCTTTTTTCCCCGCCGCCAGCGGCGGCGCGGGTGAGGTGCTCGCCGCAGAGGTTCGACCCTTGGGTTTCTCGAGAGTTCTGCGGAAGCGGTAAGACTCGGCGCCGGTCTCGATGATGTACGCGCGGTCCGTAATCCGGTCGATCAGCGCCTTGCACAGTCGGGCATTAGGAATGACTTGCGTCCATTCCGAGAACGGCAGGTTGGTGGTGACGATGACCGCAGCCTTCTCAGCCCGTTCGGCGATGACCTGGAACAGGTTGCCCTTACCCCCTGCGGGTATCTATTCGGGGGCTCGTGTGTTATACTATAATTATTAAGGAAGGCACGCGTGGAAAATATGCCCTCATGGTGAAGCCAACGCGTGCCTCGTTCTCCCCGCCATTATTCTCCTAACTGCGGTCCCGGTATTCCCGAGACCGCGTCCATCTGCGCCCATCAGGACCTTATAACCTGTTTCAGAAATGGCTGTGCCTAGTGAAAACCCAATTCCTGACGTGGTGATGATGCAGCCCGCCCAGGACTGATCCCATATTAATTAAAATCTCCACCGCCGAGCGCCGCATTGACCGACCGATTAAAGGAATCAATAGCCACGAACGTGAGCCAGAGCGTGGCTATTGTCATGACGATCGTCAGTATGAGGACGACCCAGCCGATTCTTCTCGATGTTTCGCCCGGTTGCTTTAGATATCTCCACACGTAAATGAGCCCGAATGGAGGAAGAAGTGCGCTTACGGCATAGATCTTGATTTGCGCGCCAACCGAAGTAGGCGGCGGTTTCTCTTTAAGTGCCGCCCCGCAGTTCTGGCAAAAGTATGCTCCTGTCTGTACTGCAGCGTGGCACGATGGGCACATTAAAATCTCTTGGCTTTCCATAATTCATCATACGTCATACCATATCATCGATTTGGACGGGCCACTTTGTGAGTGCACGGTGTTCCTATGCCGACCAGGAATTTCTATTCCATTCTCGGCGTACCGGAGGACGCTGACCAACCGACTATCAGACGTGCCTACAGACGGCTGGTTTTCAGCACCCATCCGGACACCGGCGAGTCTCCCGACCTGGTTCGGTTCCGGGGTATCCAGGAAGCCTACCGCGTTCTGAGCGACGAACAGCAGCGCCGCACATACGACCGGGAGTTTCGTCATCGACCTCGCGCGGCACAGCCCATGCAACGTGGGGCTCCGATTGAGCCCCTCGACGTTCTTAGTGACTTTGCTACGACGGCCCCATCGATTTCAGAGTTCCTTGATCATGTCGCGCAGAATTTCCTCGGCTTTCATCGAAAGAGCCTCGGACCATTCCGCCATCTTGGCGTTGAGCTCGTTCTGAGCTGTGACGAGGCACGCTTCGGATGCCGGGCGTTTATGCAGCTGCCGCGCTACGAAACGTGCGGCCGATGTCTCGGCAGCGGCGACGTGGGCTGGGGTTCGTGCCCGCTCTGTCATGGATTTGGCGGCGTCGAGGGCAAGGCAACGATTGCGCTCGACATACCGCCGATGGCGCGCGACGCCTCGCGCTTCGAGGTTGCACTCGATCAGGCCGGCATCAGCAACCTGGTGCTCGATGTTACCGTGGTCGTCACGTAGGAGGGAGCGCTGAATCAGGGCTGGCGTTCAGGTCGTTCAGCTCGAATCGCGGTCGCCCCCCCCATAAGAGTCATCGGCTAGTCTTTGCTTCGATCTCAGCTTCGAAAGCCGCGAGTTCCTTCTCAAGCTGCTCCACGTGCTTCGCAGTTGATTCCAAGAGGTTCGAGCGGCCGAGCGAGATGTTCTCGCTTAAACTGGCCTCCTTGAACAATTCCTCGGCGTGTCGAAGAGCCTTCTTGGTATCGCGGATGCCCATTTTCAGCTCCTCGATCGGTAGCTATCGGTAAATCGAATAGTCAATTCGTCGGAAAAACATAGGCGGTTGCGACCGATAGTACCGATCACAACCGCCAGTTCTGCACCCGACATTGACTGAAAGTCCTTGTGTCGAGTGTTCGATTAAGTCCCTGCCCACCAAAAAACCCGCGATGTCACCAGAGATTATGGAAGGGCGCTCAGGACGTGATTGATTTAGCGCCACACTAGCGCTAGTGGAATCGGCATATTCGGAGGAGCCGCGACGATAACAATGGACTTTCCGCGTCGTTGCTCGCCGGTGACGATCGCACCGATTGCAACCGGGTTTGGCCCGTCGCGCAAATTCCGCTTCGGGAGGGCTGCACCATGGCCGTTATCGTGAGAAAAGCCGTGCTGTGGAGAAAAGAGATTGAAAATCGGCCAGGCGTGCTTGCCACCACCCTCGAGCCGCTGGCTCGCGCGCGAGCCGATCTGAAAGTGGTGATGGGCTACCGCTTTCCCGGAATGGAGTCGCAGGGCGCCGTCGAGGTTTACCCGGTGAGCGGCAAGACCGCCGGCGAAGCGGCGCGCGGCGCAGGGCTTCGCGAATCGGAGATCCCGACCCTAGTGGTCGAGGGCGACAATCGGTCTGGACTCGGCCATGCGATCGCGCAAGCCATCGCCGACGGCGGCATTAACCTGAGCTTCGTGCTGGCGCAGGTGGTCGGGCGCAAATACGCGGCGGTGTTCGGCTTCGAGAGCGACGCTGACGCAGCCCGCGCCGCTAGCCTCATCAAAAAGGCCTCCTCGGCCCAGCGCAGCTGCTAAGTGCAAAGCAACGCCACTCCCCCCAGCGGCGCGGCCGGCAATATTGCTGCCATCCCATTTTTAGGCGGGCTGCATCATCACTGCGTCAGGGTTTGAGGTTTGATTAGCGATAAGATTCTGACAAACGCAGCGGCATCGATCGTATTTTGACCGGCCTTATCGCCGCGGGCCGGGAAACCGGAGAGTTCCGCAGGGAAATGAACTCCGTGACGGCTGCCGAATATCTAGAGTTTCTAAACCTCGCGGTAGACATCTGCTGCCGGACTTACCCGGATCTCGATCTCCAGGACGAGTATCGGGCCATGCTCGCTCTGTTCCTACATGGATTGGCGCAAGCGAAATGACCGCTCAAATTTTAACTGACTGGCCCGTTATTCTTGAAGCGGGGCCACATCTGGCCGGTGGCAAGGCATGGAACCTCGCGCGACTGGCCCGTTATGGCTTTGACGTGCCGGCGGGGATGGTGGTTCCCGTCGCCAGTTTTCGACAATGGCTGGAAAATTCACAGTTGGAGGCAGCCTTGTTGGATGCGTCTCAACTCGTGGAACCGGAGCGCTCCGCGGTTCTGTCCGGATTGCAGCAACAACTGCTGACCCACGCCGTGAGAGAGGACCTACTATCGGCTCTGGGACGACATCTGACCTCACCACCTTGGCGGGGGATGCCACTTGCCGTTCGGTCTTCCGCGCCGCAAGAAGATTCGGCCCACGCCTCCTTTGCCGGAATTTACAGCTCCATCCTGAATGTTCAGGATTTGGATGCCCTTGATCGGGTCATTCGAACCGTTTGGGCATCTCTATGGTCGCCGGCTGCCGTGGCTTATCGCGAGCGCTTTGGCTTGGCGCATGACTGCGCCAGTATGGCCGTGTTGATCATGCCCTTGGTCCCGGCTGTAGCCAGCGGCATTGCCTTCACCTGCGACCCGATGAGCGGTCGTGAAGACCGCCTCGTCATCCATGCCAATTGGGGGCTGGGGGAAAGTTTGGTGGGCGGGTTGGCGGTCGGGGACGAAATCATCCTCGAAGAGGATTTTGGCGACGAAAGCCTCACGCTCATCAGCACTGTCACAGGGAGCAAATCCGTCAGTGTTGTGCCCTCGTCCGGCGGAGGAACCCAGACGCGCGCCGCGCCGCACAAGGCGGCCGAGACGACGGTTCTGAACGCGGATCAGGCGCTCGTCCTCGGTGAACAACTCCGCCTCGCGGCCGATGCTCTTGATTACGCTCGACCTGTCTTCGATCTGGAATGGGCCTATGACGGCCGGCGTTTCTGGTTGCTGCAGGCACGCCCGATCACCGTCCGCAACCGCTATAGCTATCCGGGTCTCGCCGGACAGCCGAATATCTGGTCCAACGGCAATACCCGCGATACGATGCCCGATCCGCTGTCGCCGCTGGATTGGAGTCTGGCGCGCCGTATGGTCGATTCCCTTCTGGAACAAGCACACAAGCTGGCCGGCTTTCCGCTCCCCCCTGGTTTGCAACGGGCCGGGCTGTTCCATGGCCGCCTCTATCTCAACCTCTCCCTCATCCAGTGGGAAGGCTACGCCGCGTTTGGTACGAAGCCGGATGCCCTGAACCGGATGCTCGGCGGGCACCAGCCGGAAATTCATGTGACTCCGCTGAATTGGCGCCAGCGCCTGATCCAAGCGTCACGGATGCTGCGTTTCATGCTCAGGGCGCCCGTCAGACGTCGGGCCGGGCGCCGAGCCCAGGCCCAGGCCATCGTTACCGCGAAATCCTGGCTTTGCGCTCCGTTGCCAGAAACGGATATCGGTTTCGCGGCGATGCTACGCGAACAGGCCCGGCACGTTCGCTGTGATTATGCTCTGCAGTTCCTCCAAGGCTCCGGTGGCGTCAGCGTGTCCCTTCTGCTTGATATTCTTGAGGCCCATCTGCCGGGGGAAAGTTATGCCCTGGCTGCTGCCTTGCTAGCCGGTGGCGTCCCAAGCGTCACGGCGCAACAGGGCTATGACCTTGTTGATTTGGCCCGGCTCGCCATGCGCGACGAGCCGGCCCGTCGATGGCTGGAGACGCGCCACCGCGAAGGAGGCGACTGGCGTGCCCTTCCGGCAGACAGTCCTTTCCGGCAATCATTCGAATCTTTTATTGAGCGCTATGGCCATCGGGGCATCTACGAAAGCTATTTGCGCAACCCTCGATGGCGTGAGCGGCCCGGTTATCTTCTCGACAATCTGCAAGCTCTCGCCCAGACGGACCTCGAGGCCCTCGCGGCAACTCGGCAAGCCACAGCTACCGTCGCCATGGCGCGAGTCCGCAACGCTCTGCCCTGGTGGCAACGGCCCTTGTTAAAACCGCTGCTGCGATCCGCCAATCTTCAAAGCAACGATCGGGAGGCTGCCCGCAGTGCTCTTGTCGCCTATTCCGAGCCCGGTCGTCGCACGATGCCGGCGATCGGCGCGCGTTGGGTGGAGCGCGGATGGTTGGCCGATCCGAATGATATTTTCTTCCTTCTCGGAGAGGAGATTGTGGATGCGCTTGAGGGAAAATTGGATGGGACCGGGCTGGCCGCACGAGTTGAAGACCGCCGGATTCAATTTGATGCGTGGATGACGGAGACTCCCGCTGACGTGATCTTGGAGGACGCCGGCAAGGTCTTCATCCCTGAAGCGGCGAAGGAGTCAATCCGCATGGAAGGGCAGGACTGTTTCATCGGAGTCGCCGTCGGCAGCGGTTGCGCCACGGGCAAGGCTCGTCTCCTGCGGTCGCCGGAAGAGGGTGTTCGCTTAGGCAATGGCGATATCCTTGTCGTTCCATCGACCGACCCGGCTTGGACCCCGTTGTTTCTCAGGGCGGGAGGCCTTGTCATGGAAACCGGCGGCTATCTTTCGCACGGCGCCATCGTCGCCCGGGAATTTGGAATTCCGGCGGTGGTGAACCTGCCAGGCATCCTGCATCATCTCCAAGATGGAGACGTTGTTGAGGTCGATGGCGGGAGGGGAATGGTACGGCGACTCAGGCAATAGGGTTCCGCTTGTCCCCGTTGTTCCCCGTCAGAGCCTTTTGGACAAGTTAGCAATGGATTTAAGAGAGGATCTCGTCCATCTGAGTAGGCACAGGGATGTTGCGGCACTGGGTCGGCGCGCGCCCGATTGTGGTAATCCACGTGTGATTTCGGGACTGGCCCCTGCCGTGAGAGCCAGCCATGATGTTGGCGAACGCGCCCGCGCGACGGGCGATGATGCGACGCGGACACCGCTCGGAACGGAGGCGATCAATGAAAAGATTCGCGACACTTTCGATTCTCGCCGTCGCCACGGCGTTGACGATCTCGATTCTGACCGCCGGACCGGCGGGGTGCGCGGGGTTCTCCGATCCCGAGCTCAAGGCCTTCGACCAGGCTACGACCGTTTATGTCGCGACTGTGCGCAAGGACGGCAATCAGAGCACGCCGGCGCCCGTGTGGTTCACGATGAGCGCCGACCGCGCGCAGCTTTTGATCCAGGCACACAAGGGCTCATGGAAGGACAAGCGCATCAAGCGCGGTAGCCCGGTAATTGTGTGGATCGGAGGGCTCAATGGTGCCTCCTTCGTCGGCAAGGCGGAGATCACGAAGGATGCCGCAGTGGTGGACAAGATCCTGACCGATTATCCGAAGAAATATACGATGAAGGCCCTGGTCGGGCCGAGCCGCGAGAATTTCGAGAGCGGAGACCGGATCGCGATTCGGATCACGCCAGTCAAACACATGCCGGCAGACTTCTCGTCGGCGCCGGGGACCCCCGCGCCCGCGCTCTAGCGATCTTGATCCGGCCACGCAGGATCGGAAGAGTCGTCGCCATCCCGAGCGCAGCGCCCCGTGAGAGCACGCTTTGTGGCGACCACTATCGCATCCTCGACTTCAGCTTGATCGTCTCGCCATCGACGATGAACTTGCCGTATCCCTGATGGTGGATGGTCTTAGGATTCTTCTGTGCCGGATCTCTCCAGGCCTTGAGCACTTCGAGGACGAAGAGGTTGTATCTCTTCACGAGGCTGGTGTCGGCCACCTTGCATTCGAGATTGGCAAAACATTCGGCCACCAGAGGCGGCGCAACCCGTGCGGCCGCTATCGGCGTTAGTCCGAACGCCATAAACTTGTCGAGGTCGCGCCCCGAGCAGTTCCCAACTTTCACGACTTTGGGCGCCAGTTCCAGCGCCGGCACGGCGATCACGCATTCCCTGGTTGACCGCAAGGCGGCAAAGCTGTGATTGGCGCTGCTGACAACGCAGGCCACCAGCGGCGGCTCAAATTCGACCATCATATGCCAGGACATCGTCATGACATTGGCGCGGCCCTTGCGGGCAGTCGTGAGCAGGACCACCGGGCCGGGTTCGAGCAACTGGTAGACCTTGGATAAAGGCAATTCTTTCATCGTGATTGCGAACCTTGGCCGGATCTCCGGCAGTAATCGATGCCTCGGCGCACCCGACGATGGCGTTGTCTGCCGCATTTGACAATTCGCGCGGGCCAAGGCGCTAAACCCGCTTTTAGCATAGATGAGGAATGCGGAACGAAAAACATTGGTCGGCTGTACCTACTAAAAATTTCATCCGAACCGGAATTTGAGCGGCTGCGAGAATTGCTATCGAATTGATGCGCTTAAGCGAGACGGTCTGCAATCAGAACGTCGAAACGGTCGGGCCCTGATCGAGATCGAAAAACCTCTGATACATAACTTCTCAGACGACGGCGTATCGGCCGCGACGCTACCACTGGTGAGCAGGAATCTGGGACGAATCAGGCGGCGAGACGACCCGGTTCCGTTGTGGTCTGGACGCCGTAATTGTGGAAACCAAAGTGCCGCACGCCATGCAGAGCATACGTTTGGCAGGAGCACAGGGCGAGAATTTGTCGTCCTCCCCGAAAAGCGCGGTGGGCACGAGCGAGCTTAGGAAGCGTTCTTCTTCTTTTCTGCCCAGCGCTTCTTCATCGCTTCAGAGAGCTTCTTCCGGCCCGCAGCAGTGAGCCCGCCACGTCGCTTGGGCGCAGAGGCCTTACCGGTAGTCTTCTCTATACGCCGCTCTGCCCAGCGTCGTTTCATCGCCTGTGACAAACGACGTCTCCCCGCTGCAGTGATACCGCCACGCCGCCGTTTGGGCGCACCCGCTCTTCGAACAGTACCGCTGACCGCCACCTTCGCATCCTCGAGAAGGGCGGCAATAGCCCGGCCTATCCTGTCTCTTTCCGTTTTCAACTCTGTGATTATGCTGTTCAGGTCCAATTTCGCCTCCTGTTTGATAGCGCATACCATAACTATCCGGTCTCCGCCTAGCAACTACAACTTCCCCGCAGCTTAGACAGCGTGGGGGGCTGCGAACCATCGCATAGGCTTTGGACAATCTCGGCCTCCGTGAGGATGCCGACCCCGCGGCCAGTCTCGACAATCGGAAGGCAGCCGATTTTCCGCTCAATCCAATTCGGGCAGTCCGCCGTACGCGTTTCTAGCGGGCTGGAGAACCTACGATGCGCGGGATAACTACCGAGCATCGCAGCGAGCGGAAGGGGCATCACTGCTCAACCAGGCATGAGAACCAGGCTCGAACCTTGCGATTGCGAACGGCCCAATATGGGTGCGAGTCTAAATGAGGTTCCTGTACGAATGCACCCGCGATGCGCGCTATGGAGTGACGGCGCTTTCGATCTCCCGCACTATTCCGCTATGTCAATATGAGCATGAGGGATATCGGTCATGGAAAAGCGAAAGCTTGGTACGCAGGGACTCGAAGTATCGGAGTTGGGCCTGGGATGCATGGGGATGTCGCAGTTTTACGGCCCGCGCGACGACATCGAATCCATCGCGACGCTTGAGCGCGCCGTCGAGCTTGGGATCAATTTCTTCGACACCGCCGACGTTTACGGCGTGGGCCACAACGAGGAGCTGATCGGCAAAGCGCTGAAGAAATACCGCGACCGCGTGATTATCGCGACCAAGTTCGCCAACCAAGTCCTGCCCGACGGCAAGCGCGCGATCAACGGCAGACCCGAATACGTGCGCTCCGCCTGCGACGCGTCGCTCAAGCGCCTCGGTGTCGATCACATCGATCTCTACTACCAGCATCGCGTCGACAAGAAGGTGCCGATCGAGGAGACCGTCGGCGCGATGGCCGAACTGGTGCGCAAAGGAAAAGTTCGCTACCTGGGCCTGTCGGAGGCTGGCGCCAATACGATTCGCCGCGCGCACGCGACGCACCCCATCAGCGCTCTACAGTCGGAATACTCGCTCTGGACCCGCGACTACGAAGACCAGGTGATTCCGACTCTGCGCGAGCTCGGCATTGGATTTGTCCCGTTCAGCCCGCTCGGTCGCGGCTTCTTCAGCGGAAACATTCGCGAGTTGCCCGCCGACGATATGCGCCGCAAAATCTCGCTGCGTTTCGACGCCGAGAATATGCAAAGGAATCTCAAGGTCGTCGATCGCATCAAGGAAATCGCCCGCGACAAGGGGATTACGCCGAGTCAGCTCGCGCTCGCGTGGGTGCTCGCGCAGGGCCACGACATGGTCCCGATTCCTGGCACCAAGCGTCGTACCTATCTCGAAGAGAATGTTGCGGCGGCCAAAATTCAGCTGTCGAAAAGCGATCTTGCCCGCATCGAGGAAGTCGCGCCCAAGGGCTTTGCCGCCGGCGCACATTATAACGACATGAGCACCATCAACGTCTAGATAAAGGTCGCCGGTAACCTGTGGCTGCCGAAAATCTCATCGCTGCGTCATGGTGACACCTCGAACTCGTCAGCAATGCCGCGAGCCGTCCAGGTGACCCATCGCGTCTCGGTTTCGCGCGGACCAGGTATTGGGGAGCGACAAGGGCGGACGCCTCGAATTCATCAACCCGAAACGAGCCGTCGCCGCGAGATCAAGCGTGCGGGCTAGGTTTTGAAGAGGCACAAGAGTAAGACCCAGAGCAACCGGTCGATCGTGAACAGCGGAGCCGACCCGGCCGCTGGCGGCGAAGCACGTGCAGCTGGTGACGGAGCGCGAGGTTCTCTAGCTCCACAACCGCCCGGCTACGGAATCGGCGGGCAACAATCGAGATGACGCGCTCGAGCTTATGCATGCCGGCGACACTACGGCGCCCCATACCAAAACTCTGGACTTTCCGGCGCTCTAGAGTTTTTAGTAGCCACACCGTCGGTCGCAGGGCGTCTCGTCAGCGCGGGCGTAGATCGCGAAAAGCTGATCCGAGGATAACCCTGCCCAACGTCTCCGTTTAGCCGCCAAACTTTACGCCCGCACGCGCCTTGGTTTGACCTCTTAAACATCGGGGTGTTCAGCCGCTTTGGCGTTGAAGTTGAGGCGCGCACGAATGCGCAAAAGCCGGCGGCGTTTCCTCAGGCTGTGCGCTGAGACCCTTCTGCAGCAGGCCAAGTGCCGTGGCTGGATCGTCGGCAAAGCTGAACAGTTTGAGATCTTTGGGGCTGATCATGCCGTGCCGCACCAGCGCGTCGAAGTTGATGATCTCTTTCCAGTATTGCGAGCCGTAGAGAAGTACCGTGATTGGGCGATCCAGTTTTTGCGTTTGCTGCAGGGTCAGTATCTCCGCCATTTCGTCGAGCGTGCCGAAGCCTCCGGGAAAAACCACTAGCGCCCGCGCAAGATGCGCGAACCATAGCTTGCGCATGAAGAAGTAGTGAAACTCGAAGGATAGCCCGCGCGTGATGTAGGGATTGGGCCGCTGCTCATGCGGCAATCCGATGTTCAGCCCGATAGTCCTTCCACCGGCTTCGGAGGCGCCGCGATTGGCCGCCTCCATGATGCCGGGGCCACCTCCCGAGCATACCACGTACCGGTGAGCGTGCGACCGAAGACTTTTCGACCACGTCGTGATCAGTCGCGCAAGCTCGCGAGCCTCCTGGTAGTAGCGTCCGAGCGGACCGTCGGGGGTGAGCCTCGCCGAGCCGAAAAATACGATTGTCTCGTGTATCTGCTCGCGGCAAAGGATCCGAAGCGGCTCGAGATATTCCGCAAGAATCCGTATTGGACGGGCTTCATCGCTATCGAGAAACTTCTCGTCTTTGTATGCGAGCGGTGGATTGGTCGGCGGCGGATCCAGCTTGCGCGATTTCATGATTTTTTCACCCGCGCAAAATCGACGAAGCCGCGCTCGACGTCGGTGTCGACCAGCTCGACGACGACATGATCTCCAACATCAAGGCCCTGGTACCCTCGCACGACTTTTCCCTCCGCTGCGGGATGGTCGATTCGTACCCATGTCCCCTTCACCGAAGCGCCGGTCACAATCCCCTCAAACCGCTCGCCCACGCATGACTCGAGCAACAGTGCGGCCGCCGACTTTCGCACCTGACGCTCCACCTTGGTAGCGTTGTCCTCCTGCTCCGTGCAGTGCCGCGCCAATTCGCCAAGCTCGTCGTTGCGGTACGGCGTCGGCGCTCCGGAAAGCGCTGCCTTCAACAGGCGCTGCGTGAGCAGATCCGGGAAACGCCGGTTTGGCGCCGTCGAATGGGTGTAATCCTTCACGGCAAGTCCAAAGTGTCCCTCCACCGGCTGGCCGGGAAGCTCGAGCACGTATTCGCCGCGGCCCAACAGCTTGACGATTGAAAGCGACAGGTCTGGAAAGCGCGCGGGATCGGCCTGCCGGCGCTTCTCGAGGAACTCTTGGAGTGCCTGGCAATCGGGATGCGGCGGTAGACGCTCGCCCAAGTCCTTTGCCAGCTCGACGATTCGCGCCCAACGCTCGGGCGAGCGCAGAACCCGTCGCAGCGCCGGAAAACCTTTCTGCGCGAGGTATTTCGCCGTCACCCCGTTCGCCCCTATCATGAAGTCTTCGATCAGCTCGGTAGCGCGATTCTTCTGGTCCGCTTGCAGATCGGTCAACGAATCGCCATCGAACACGGGGCGGGCCTCGATAGTCTCCAGCGTCAACGCACCGTGTTGATGCCGCCGCGTTTTCATCGCCTGCGCGACCCGATCCTGGATGCGGAGATTCTGGTCAAGGCCCGGTACGGCGGATATCGGCGCCGGCGCGGGCGCGGTTCCATCCAGCCACGCGGCGACCCCGTTGTAGGCGAGCTTCGCGCGATTCACCACCACCGCCCGGTAGATGCCGGATTTCCCCACTGCGCCGTCGGCGCCAACCTCCATCTCGATCACGATAGCCAGCCGTTCTTTGCCGTCGGCAAGCGACGTGAGGTCGGTCGAGAGCCTCTCCGGAAGCATCGGAAAGATTTCGGCGGCGGTATAAACCGAGGTGGTGTTGGTCCGCGCGTGGCCATCGATAGCAGAGCCTTTTTTTACGATCGCGTCGACGTCCGCCACCGCGACGAAAATCTTTACCGCGCCGCCCGGGAGTTGCTCCGCGACCGAAAGCTGATCGAGGTCGAGCGAATCATCGTTGTCGATCGAGGCCCACAGCAGGCGCCGAAGATCTCTCAGCGAAGAATCCGTCGCGGCGGCCGCGTTCGCGATGGAGCCGGTCTCCGCCACGATCGCGGCGGAGAAGTCCGGCAGCAGGCCTCGTTCAAGCATCGCTCGTCGCGCGATGCTCCTGAGCTGGTTTCTACAGGGCGCAGTGGCTTGATTCATCGGCGCATCATAACCCGCCACGCACCCCACCCAACAGTGCCAACGGGTTTCAAATGCCCTGCGATCACCTTGAGGGTGGTGTCGACCAGACCGGCGCGTTGAATCCAAACGTCTCGATGCTGCGCGCGATCTGGCGAACCTACGGTGTGCACCCGCGCCGCGCGAATGCCGGAAGATGAACGAGTGGGTCCAGTGCCTTTGTTTCGCTGTGCCTATTCAAAACCTAAAGCCGGACGTATTGATGATGGAGCCCGCCAAGGATTGGTGTCGCTGCTATGCGTCCGATCTTCTGCGTCCCGCGAAAATCCGGAGCATCTTTATCTAGTGAGAGATGGGTCCGGAGCTCATTGTAGTACGAAGCGTAAGCCTTCAGGACAGCGCGCAAGTGCGCTTCGCTGAACACGACGAGGTGGTCGAGTGATTCGCGGCGTATCGATCCGATCAGCCGCTCAACGTGCCCGTTCTGCCACGGCGAGCGTGGCGCCGTAGGGCGATCTCTGATCCCCATTGCGCGAATGGGGTGAGTATAGGCTGGACCATAAGCTCCGTCGCGGTCACGAATCAGCTGACGCGGAGCTTCGTCCAAGGGGAAGGCGTCGGTAACTTGACCTGCAATCCATTCTGCAGTCGGATTGCTCGTCACGCTAATCGTTACCAGGCGCCTTCGGGCGTGGCGAAGAACGACCAAGCCGTAGAGCAGCTTGAACGAGATCGTTCGCACCACGAAAAGATCGATGGACGCAATCCCAGCGGCGTGATTGCGCAGGAATGTCTTCCAACCCTGGGAAGGTGGACCCTGACGCCTGGTCATGTACCTCGCCACAGTTGTTTGGGAGACGTCGATGCCGAGCATCAGCAGTTCGCCGTGTATCCGCGGCGCTCCCCACAGTGGGTTCTCCTTGCTCATCTGTGTGTGGCGAATTACTGATTTCCCCAGAATCAGCTTTTCGCCACATCCCCTGGGCGCCGGCCCAGCGATTGATTGAGGCGATCGAGTTACGTAGGCGTGCAAGTAGACCTGTTCGTTTGTAGGCTTGGCTCCATTCCTCGCCTCGGTCGACCAGGGTTGGGTATATACGGCTGATGCCGACCGTTGAATTTGTCGACCCGCGCACCGATCCGGATGCTACCGCAACCAGGTCAATCGCACGGACCACCAACGATCCGACAGCGCTGGCGGAGCTACACCGCCTGTGTCGCTATAACCGCCTCTACGACATCGAGCACTGGATCCAGGCAGGCCAGCCGCTGCAGGTAGATCGCAAACTGGAGATCGGTTAGCGGCACGTGCCCTCCGCCCTCGAGATCGCGCTCAAAGCAGGGAACCAGGCGCTGGTCCTGGTTCTTGTGTGTAATGGCTACGATCTCAACCTGGAGCCGAACAGCCCGCTGGATCTGGCCTTGCGCACTCGAAGACGAGACCTCCTCGATCTGCTCCTGAAATGGGGCGCCGATCCGCGACGGGTGAGTCTCAGCGATCTGTTCGACAGCTACGACACCGCGCTCTTTGAACGATTTCATGGGTTGGGCGTCTATCTGACCGCGAACCATGAGCTTGCATACGCGCTTGCCGATCACACGAGCAACAAGCCGCTGTTCGGCTTCGCGAAACGGCATCGAGAGGACGATCCCGAGGTGCAAAAGGAGCTGAATATCGCGCTTGTACATCATGCTGACGAAGGAAATGAGAAGGGCGTCATGCTCTGCCTTTGGGCGGGTGCGGACCCTCATGCTCCCGCTCCCAGTCTCCGTTATCCCGACCTGGTAGACGATGACGGTAGCGGCATTGCTGAATCCGACCGGTTTCTCGGGTTCACCGCAATTCGCGAGGCATGCTCCCGCGGGGACACGCGAATGTTGGAGCGGATGGGACCAGACCCTTCAAAAGATGACTTCGAGGACCTCTACCGCACGGCAGACTCCGCCGGAGTGATCAAAATCCTGGCACGGCGAGCCCTTCCGAAAAGTGTCGGGGAAGTGGTCCGCTCGCAAATCCACTGGATGGGCTTCACTTTCATCCGCCCGCGATCGCTCGACGTCGTGCAGTGTCTGTTCGAATCAGGAGTTCGATGGGAAGTGAGCTCAACAGAACTAATTGCCGACGTCCGCCGCGGCTTGTTGAGACTGTCGGATTCCGTGTTTGTGGGCGCAATGAAGCTCTTTGCGAAGGAGGACTACTGTTCTCCGGCCGTCCTGCAAGAGCTGGGGCGGACTCCATCGATGCGCGCGCGCATGAAGAAAGTTGGGTTCATTCCGTCAACGGCGAATGAGCCGCACTCCCACTATCAATATCGGCCGACTCGATCGAAGGAGGTTCTTTCCAGGTTCGGGATCGAGATTCCAAAGCCGAAGTCCCCGATTCCACGCTATGTGGAGATCGGCGCATGGCGTCGGGGTGGACGCGAGATTCAGCTTGATCGCGCAGCGTTGTTTGATCGCGTCTGGTCACAACCCCTCCAGACGCTGGCAAAGGAGTGGTCGCTCTCGGATC
This sequence comes from Deltaproteobacteria bacterium, assembly GCA_003135135.1. Lineage (GTDB taxonomy): Bacteria > Desulfobacterota > Binatia > Binatales > Binataceae > Binatus. The sequence continues at coordinate 4,259 of PLDK01000032.1, read as the reverse complement.
GCGGCCTGGCGAAGGCGTGCCGCCGTCTCAAGATTCCGGTGCCACCTCGCGGATTCTGGGCACGGGTCCAACATGGTCAGCGCAGACACCGGCCGCGTCTCCTCGAATTGAAGCCCGGCGAAGCCGAAGTCATCGTGATCAGGCTACCCAAGTGAAGTACCGCGGACCTGCCAGATATAAGCGACACCCAGGAAAGCAGCTATCCTGAGCCGATCGAAACCACCAATCAATCCGCGGGAATTGAGTTTTGAGAAGCCACACCTCCTGCCGTAAATCCACTTGGACGAGGTGCAGAGTGACGCGCTGCGTCAGCGATTCACCGAGCCCATCATCGCGGCCGGGTAGCGCTCGCCCGCCGCGACGCCATGTGGCGCGATTTCATCGATCTTCTTTAGATCCTTGCGCGTGAGCTTCACAGTATCAGCGCCTACATTTTCCTCGAGATATTTTCTCCGCTTGGTGCCGGGAATCGTCACGATCTCTTCGCCCTGCGCTATTACCCATGCCAGTGCGAGCTGCGACGCGGTGCACCTCTTCTCGGCTGCCATCTCCTTGATACGATCGACCAGTGCGAGATTCTTCTGGAAGTTCTCGCCCTGAAAACGCGGGGAGAGCCGCCGGTAGTCGTCGGCGGCAAGGTCTTCGAACTTTCGTATCTGCCCGGTCAGAAAACCACGGCCGAGCGGGCTGTATGCTACGAACGTAACGCCCAGTTCGCGGCAAGTGGCCAGCAGCTCATCCTCGGGGTCGCGGCTCCACAGCGAATATTCCGTTTGCAGCGCCGCGATCGGATGGACCTTGCACGCGCGCCTGATCGTCTGCGCTCCCGCTTCGGAAAGACCAAGGGTGCGCACCTTGCCTTCTTCCACCAGCCGCGCCATGGCGCCTACTGTCTCTTCGATCGGCGTGTTGGGATCGACGCGGTGCTGGTAGTAGAGGTCGATCGTATCGACGCCGAGGCGTTTCAGGCTGCCCTCGACCGACTTGCGGACGTATTCGGGCTTTCCGTTGATGCTCCGGGTGCCATCCGGTCCGCGTACGATTCCGAACTTGGTAGCGATCACCACCTCGCTGTGCCGCCCGCGAATCGCGCGGCCGACCAGTTCCTCATTCTTGTAGGGACCATACATGTCCGACGTGTCCAGGTGATTCACGCCGAGATCGAGCGCGCGATGAATCGTCGCGATCGATTCCTCGTCGTCGCCCGCACCGTAGAATTCCGACATCCCCATGCATCCGAGTCCGACCGTCGAAACACGAAGCTTACTTCGACCAAGTTGCCGATAGTTCATTGGGTACCTCTAAAGTGAACGATATTTCGGGAGAACGCCCAAGTATCGCGCATGCCGTACAAGCCGATCCTTTGGACCGCCGGTCCAGCGAACATTTCACGTTGACCCGTGATTTCCAAGTCGCGGAATTTGTCGAATATCGCCACGACGTTTTCTCTAACGGCCCCAAACCCGATGGTACAACCATGCCTCGGCGTTACCGTTCGCGACTTTGAACCTCTGTAACGTATTGCCGTTTTGTTCCAGAGGCCATTTGGATGGAGAATCATCGACAATATCTCTCAGGCTAGTGACAATCGATGATTCTCAGCCTAAATTTCCACCGTTGGCAGCTCCTCAAGATATACAGATCAACCGGGCTCCGGTGCTGACGCTGTGGGCGGCGGTGGTCGCCGAGCGCCTCGGCTTTGACCACCGAGAGGCGCTCACGCTGGGGCGTGCGGTCGCCGGGCTAAACGCTTACTCGAAGGGCAACGCACTTGGGTTGTTTGCACCTACGCCGAAGGAAGTGCACGAACGGCGGCGAAAGATGCGGGCAGCAGAGGGAGTGACCGTCGATCTGCTGCAGCGTGCCATCCCATGCGTGCGCAGCGACGATGGAATTCGCGCGCTCAGTGGCGACCAGCCAATTAACCCGGCCAGCGTTGATCGATATTTGGCGAGCAAGTTCGGCCGCGCACTCGGCGAGGTTCGTGACGCGATGACAGCGCTGGCGCGATCGATGACCCCTACCCGGTTGGCTGCGTGTGCATACCAGCTGTACGAGGAATTTCGCCCCACAGTGCCGGCGGGCGTGAAGGGATGGGGCGCCGCCGGCATCTTGAGTATCGACAAGATCCGGTCGCTCGCGAGATAGCAAGTAAGTCGGCTGGGCCAGGACATTTCCAGACTATCGCGTCACTTCGCGATTCAATTGACCCGGCGCGATCGAGTTTGAAGGCCGCGATCGGTTCCGTCATCGTGCGCGCTCGGTAGCGGGCCCGCGCCCGCAGGGGCTGGTCGCGGGAGGAGCCTGCCTTCCGATCGGGGCGGCACCGAACGTAAATCAGCGGGGTCGAAAGGGCGACGCGGACCCCACGGTGCTCGTACTCCGGCAGTTTGCTAACACGCTCGGACTTTCCCAAGGGGGATTTCTTTCCGTCCGTTCGCTATAGCGACGCATCTATCCACGGGACGCGAGGGTTCGCGCCGCCTCAAGCAGTTCGTCGAGCTTCCTCGGGAGAACGGCGGCGTGACAGCAGCTTGGCCGATCAGCGATAATCAGCGCCGATGTGTGGGCGCTTCACACTCACCCGGCGCGATGGCCGCGAGCTCGCCGCCGAGCCCGGCGTCTCCGATGATGCCTTCAGCGATTATCGGCCGCGCTACAACATCGCGCCGATGCAGTGGCATTTCATCGTCACCACCGAATTTGAAAATCGAAAGGTTCTTCCGGCGCGCTGGGGCCTGGTCAATCGGTGGGCCAAGGACAACTCGCGCGCCTCGCAATGCATTAACGCCAAGGCCGAGACCGTCGAGGTGCGCCCGTCGTTCCGCGACGCATTCAAGAAGCGTCGGTGTGTGGTGCCGGCGGACGGTTTCTACGAATGGACCGGTCCGAAAAGCGCGCGGCGCCCGATGTGGATTCACCGAGCGGACGGCAAGCTGATCCTGTTCGCTGGCCTGTACGAAGATTGGTTTCCCGAAAAGGATCGGCCCGGAACGACCTTCACGATTATCACCTGCGAGCCCAACGCAGTGAACCGGCCGATTCACAACCGGATGCCGATCATACTCGAGGAACGGGCCGCCGATGACTGGATGAATCCCGGCGAAGCCGATTCGCTCTCGCTCAAGAGTCTGTTAATTCCCGCGGCTGACGACCTCTTGCTCGCGCAGCCTGCATCGCCGCTGGCCAATAGCGTCAGGAATGACGGACCCGAACTGCTCCTGGCGACGTAACTTCGCGATCGCGCGAAAAAGCACCCTCCGCACGCGAGCGCGAGAAAGGCGGCGGTCTCTGCGGGTCGCGCCGACAGTCGGACAACGGAATCGCCAGTTGCCCTAGTTTTTTGGACGGTTCGCGAACGCCTCGTCGAACGCATTCTCCAGTTCAACATTGGTGCCGCGGATTTTATCGACTACGCTCTTTGCCCAATCAAAGTATTGCTGTTTTCGCTCCAGGAGCCACCCGGCTGGAGGATCCTCGACGATATCTCTCAGATTGCAGATCTTGTCGGCTATCTTGACGATTCTCGCGCGGGGAGAAAGCGACGAAGCGTGTTCAAACTGTAGGCGCTTCCGCTCCTCTTTGGGCAACTTGTCGTCGGTGAGTTCGGCCACCAGCTGTGAAATTACCGGCCCGAACTCCGCTTCGAGTTCCTCCGCCGTGGTGCAGGTGTCTTCAACCGTATCGTGGAGGAGCGCAGCCGCGATTATCTCCGGGTCGCTGACATTCCCCGTCCGGGCTAGCAAATCTGCCAAGGCGATCGGGTGGTTAATGTACGGAATCGGTTCAGAGCCTTTCCGGACCTGATGACGATGTTTGTTTGCCGCGAATGACAGAGCTTTGAACAATAGATTCGTATCAAATTGCCTCACGAATTCATTTTACTCCAAGTAACCGGGAACCCCCAGCGCGCAGCATTGCTGACCGACAACCGTTGTCGCCGCGAGCTGATAAGAAGGCAGGATAGGTTTGGCAATCCGTAATCAGCAAATGAGAACGCCTTGAGTTTGCTCGGTAAATCGAACGTAAAGGAGCGGCAATGAAGAAGAGGACATTGAAACAATACCGACAGGGAGATGTGCTCCTGGTGGAGATTGACCAGCCATCCAGAACTGGAAAGCCAATCGATCCAGAGGATGGCCGTATCATTCTTGCCAAGGGCGAGTTGAGCGGTCACGCTCACGCAATTCAGGACAGTAATGGGAAGGCTAAGTTCTTCGAGGGAGCAGGGGACCGAAGTGGCCTGCACCCCGAAAACT
>PLDK01000010.1 GCA_003135135.1 Deltaproteobacteria bacterium | reverse complement strand
GGTGATTCTTCCTTCATGCCGCGCGCGACAGCGGAGCGCGGCCTGAACATTGGGTGCAGGGGTCACCCCTGCCACGGTGGGTTTCACATTTAGCTAACTGCATTTCCTCCCCTGCGGAATCTCGACGAGAGCGTACGCTGTTCGGCACGGCGGCCCCGGCGCGAAGTAGTGCACGATTTCAGGCGTATCCCCGCGCATGAAGATCAGGCTCGACGAGCGAGTGCCGTAATTATCGAGATGCAAACACAGCGCATTGGGCCGTCCGCCGGCGGCGGTGCCGATTCGCGAGTCGAGTTGGGTATTATGGTCGGCCAGCAACGCACCCAGCGCGCCGCGCTGTCCGATCGGATCGCGCTGGAAATCGGCGCGATTGCCGAGTTCGGCGAACTTACCGTACGACGCGCTAATTTTCGGACATTCGAAATCATCCACGTCGAGATTGGTCAGCAGGTGCAGTCCGGGCTTGAGGGCTACAACTTCGATCGAGGCGCCGCGGTTGTAAGCGACGAACCCCTCGGTCCGCGAGACCATCAGCAGGTTGAATGGATTGTAGTCGGAGCCGCGCTCGTGGGCGGCGAACTCCGCCGCTTCCGCCGCGGTCCGGCGCCGAAGCGCGTCCAGGCATAGCAGCCCGCGCGATCGCGCCTGCGGATTGCCGCCGTTGCCGGCGCGCCGATTCAGCAGCCCCGCGACAATCCCATACTCGCTGATTCCGAGCCACGTGCCTCCCGCCTTGAGGTCTTTGCCACCGACTACGTGCGGCTTTTCGAGCAGGGTCGTCGGCTCGCCTGCGGGGCGATCGAGGAATTCATCGCGATTCGCGGCGATCACCACCGGAAATTCGCGTGTCGCCTGAAAGTAAATCGCCAGCGTACACATCGATACAAAATTGGCAGCCCGCCGGGTGCCCGCACAAGACCCCATCCTCGCCAGAGGCCCGCACCCTTGATTGTATGCTAATGTATACAGCACAATACAAGCATGTCGGAAGTAATGACGATCCGGGTTGACCGTAAGACGAAGCGCCGCCTTGAAAAACTCGCCAAGGCGATGGAGCGAACCAAGTCCTACGTCGCGGCTGAGGCGATCCGCGCCTACGTCGATTTGAACGAATGGCAAATCGCGGAGATCAGAGCCGCGCTCAAAGAAGCTGACGCCGGTGACTTCGCAAGTGAAGCAGAAGTCCAGGCGGTGAAGAGGAAGTGGAGGCGCGGTGCGGGTCAGATGGCTTAGGCGCGCGCTGGGGAATCTCGACGAGGAAGCCGAATACATCGCACGCGATGACCCCGATGCGGCGGCGCGAATAGTGGACCGTATCGCGACCAGCGTTGAGCGACTTGCCACCCATCCGGCCTTGGGCCGAACCGGACGGGTTCCCGGCACCCGCGAACTGATGCTGAGCGGGACGCCGTACGTCGTTGCGTACCGGGTGCGCGGTGAGACCGTCGAAATCCTGCGCGTCTTTCACGGCGCCAGAAAATGGCCCGAGAAGTTCTGAGGGCCACTGCTTCGTGATTCGTTCTCCTGAACTAAAAAACGTTTCACGTGAAACGTTTTCCTGAAAACCTCAGCTGCACAGCACCATTTCCGACCACTTTTGAAAAAAGTGACTGCCATTGCACCTGCCTTCTTAACATTGGGTTCAGGGGTCGGCGATGGCAGCGCAGTACTGAGCCGTTGGCAGGGGCGCGACCGCCAACGGCGGGCGGCCCTAACATTGGGTGCAGGGGTGACCCCTGCGGTTTCCTCGCGTCAACTAGCCATGATATTTAATCTAATTCGCGCGGAGTTCGCCCCTGCAGCTTCCGGCGTCGAGGAGGATGGATGTTTTCATCGATCGAGGACGTAATCGAGCGATTCGCCAAAAACAATTATATCGCCAGCCGCCGAATCGCGACCGTCGTCTACCTGGCAAGTGAACTGCGCAAGCCCATCCTGGTCGAAGGACCCGCCGGCGTCGGCAAGACCGACCTGGCCAAGGTGCTGGCCGCATCGCTCGGCTTCGATATGATCCGTCTTCAGTGCTACGAAGGCCTCGACGAGGGCAAGGCGCTTTACGAATGGGAGTACGCCAAGCAGCTCCTCTATACGCAAATTCTCAAAGACAAAATCAGCGAGGTGCTGGTCGGCGCCAAGAGCCTGACCGAGGCGGTCGATCGAATCGCCGCGCAGGACGAAGTCTTTTTCTCCGAGCGCTTCGTGCTGCCGCGCCCTCTGCTCAAGGCCATTTCCAGCGAGCAGCCGTCGGTCCTGCTGATCGACGAGATCGACAAGGCCGACTCCGAGTTCGAAGCGTTCCTGCTCGAGTTGCTTTCCGACTTTCAGGTGACCGTGCCCGAGCTCGGCACGCTCAAGGCCAAGCACATTCCGCTGGTCGTGCTGACTTCGAACAACGCGCGCGAAATGTCCGACGCGCTCAAGCGGCGATGCTTGCATCTGTACATCGATTTTCCCGATCGCGCGCAGGAACTTGCGATCGTTAAGCTCAAGGTTCCCGAGGCCGCCGCCAAGCTCGCCGAGGAAGTCGTGACCGTCGTGCAATCGCTGCGCAAACTCGATCTCAAGAAAATGCCCGGCATCAGCGAAACGCTCGATTGGGTCAAGGCGCTGACTCTGCTCAACGTGAACAGTCTCGATCAGGAACTCGTCACCGAGACGCTCGACACCATCGTCAAGTACGAGGGCGATGTGCGCAAGGCGCAGGAAGAGCTCAAGGACTACGTGCGCCGCGTGCGCGCGCGTCGCGGCACCGAGGCCGGCAGCGACAAGGATCTTCTAAATTGACCGCGCGGCGGGTCCGAGCCGTCGTCCTGAGCCCGGCGAGGGATCTCGAAGATTCAAACGGGTAGCAGGTAGGGCGCCACAACATCATGCAAGAGAAGCTGGTCGAATTTGCCAATCTGCTGCGCGAGAACGGGGTGCGCGTCTCGCTGGCGGAAACGCTCGACGCATTCAGGGCTTCCGAAGTCACCGGCCTCGTCGAGCGCGATGCGTTTCGCGCCGCGCTACGGGCCACGATGGTCAAGCGGGCCAGCGAATTGCCCGTGTTCGAGGAACTCTTCGATATCTACTTCTCCGGCCTCGGCGAGATTATCAAGCAGGCGAGCCAGGCCGTGCAGAACGCGCTCTCGATGTCGGATCAGGAATTTCAGAAATTCCTCGATCAAGTCGAGAAGATGCTTCAGAAAGAGGGCAAGAATCTCTCCGAGCTTGCCAAGCAATTACTGCAGAACAATTCGGGCGAGATTGAGCGCAAAATCCGCGAGGCCTCGCGCGCCGTCAAGCTCAATGGGATCGAGCGCACGATCGAGGAGAACTACTTTGCGCGCGCGCTCGCCCGCCAGCTCGGGCTCGACAAGATCGAAGCCGAGATCAAGCAACTGCGCGAGCAGCTCGAGAAGATGGACATCGGCGCCGAGCTCAAAGCCCGGATGGAGGAGTACCTCGAGCGCCGCCTCAAGGCGCTCGACGATATCATCCGCCGCTACGTCCGGATGGAGCGCGAGAAGCGCGACATCAAGCAGAAGGAAGATCAGCGCCTCAACCAGATCGGCGAGAAGAGTTTCTATTACCTGACCGAAGAAGAACTCAAGAAAATGAACGAGGCGGTGACGCGCTTGGCGCAGCGCCTCAAAAACGTGATCACCGTGCGCCGCAAGCGTTCCAAGAAGGGCCGCTTCGACATCAAGCGCACCCTTCGCCAGAACCTCGAATACGGCGGGGTTCCGTTCAAGCTCCGCTTCGAGAAGCGCAAGAAAGAGAAACCGCAAGTCGTAATCCTGTGCGACGTTTCGGATTCGGTGCGCAACGCGTCGCGATTCATGCTGCAGTTCGTTTACTCGCTGCAGGATCTTTACTCGCGCGTGCGCAGCTTCATCTTCGTCGCCGATATCGGAGAAGTAACCGAGTGCTTTCGCAACAATGACGCCAAGGAAGCGCTCGACGTCGCGCTGACGGGCGATATCATCAACGTGTATGCGCACTCGAATTTCGGCTATGCGTTCCGCAACTTCGTCACCGATCACCTGGGCGCCGTCAACAAGCGCACCACGGTCATCGTGCTCGGCGACGCGCGCAACAATTACAATCTCCCGCACGATTGGTGCTTGCGTGAAATCCGCCAGCGCGCCAAAAAAGTGATCTGGCTTAATCCTGAAAGCCGCAATACCTGGGGCTTCGGCGACAGCGAAATGGATCGCTACGCCCCGCACTGCGACCTGGTGGAAGAGTGCCGCAATCTCAACCAGCTTTATCGGGTGGTCGATCGCTTGGTCGCAGGCTGACGGATTCGATCCTCGCGGCCGCGCAGCTTGTTCGGTTGACCACACGCCATCTTTGGGCCAAGATATTTTCTCGGAGTGACGTGCGGGATTTCGACTCGAAGCCGCGCGCGCCTGAAGAAAAACGGTTGAAGAGCCCGTCTATGGCTGGTCACAGGGAAGACTTCATTTTGATGATCGTAGGCGGGATCACGCTCGACCCCTCGACCAAGATGCCCATCGTCGTCCTCAAGGATCCCGACAACAAGCTCAACCTGCATATCTGGATCGGTCCGCTCGAGGCCACCGCGATGGCCACCGAGCTCGAAGGGATCAAGCCGCAACGCCCGATGACGCACGACCTGCTGCGCAATCTGCTGGTCGAGTTCGGCGCCACGGTGGAGTTGGCCGAGATCACCGAGTTGCGCGAAAATACCTACTTCGCACGGATTCTGGTCAAGACGCGCGACGGCAAGGCGCTCGAAATAGATTCGCGGCCGAGCGACGCGATCGCCCTGGCCCTGCGCACCAAGTCGCCCATCTACGTGGCCAAGAAAGTGCTCGAAGCTTCCAGCGAGCTCCACGAATCCCAAGGCGAACAGCAGACTTCGGATCAGAACCTCGCCGGTGTGTCGCGCGACAAATGGTCCGAGATCCTCGAGCGGATGTCGCCCGACGATTTCAAATACAAGATGTAGCAGCGAGCGCGCCTAACTCCTCTGATCCTCTGCCGGGCGGCGCCCGCTGGAGCATTCGATGCCGCCAACCACCCATCGCCGCAAAATAACCCAAAAGGAACTCAAGGCGCCCGACGAGCTCACAACGCTGGTCGATAGCGCGCGAGATTTCCTGGTCAACAATCTCACCCAGGTGCTAATCTCGACCGCGATCGTCGTCGTTGTCGGAGCGATCGTGGTTGGCGTGTACTACTACGAGCGCCATCGCGACAATATTGCGTCGGCCCGGTTCTATGGCGCGATCACCGCGCTCAACGCCGGCCAGAACAAACCCGCCGAAACCCAGTTCCAGCAGCTCGCCGATGAAGAGCCGGGCCGCCGGCTGGGACGCCTGGCGCGTTTCTATATGGCGAGCGCGTATCTGGCCGATGGCGACCTCCCGGACGCGCGCGATTCGCTGGTTGCATTTGTCGCGGAAGAGCGTGACCCGCTGTTCCGCAGTCTGGCGCTGACCAACCTCGCGGTGATTTACGAGCGAATGGCGGATTGGAAGAAGGCGGCCGGCGCTTATCAACAGGCCGCCATCGATCCGGGGCCGGAGCAGGCGAGGGCGGAGCTGGGCGTCGCGCGGATGCTCGTAAAATCGGGCGACAAGCAGGGCGCGATCGCCGCCTATCGCGGCTTCCTCGCGGCCCATCCGTTCGCGCAGCAGCGCCAGGACGTGTTGGAATCGCTGGCGCTGCTCGGCGCTCCCGCCGCGCTCCCGCCGCCGCCTTCAGCCGCGGCGGCTGGCCCGCAGCCGGTCCTCATTCATTAGTGCTTGGCGGCCGACGCTGATTTCTCCCCGAGCTCCGAGTTGATCACGAACTCCATGACCTTTCCGTCGGGCAATCCAACTACCGGTATTCCGTCGACGAAGAAGGTCGGCGTCGACGAGACTCGAAGCGAATTGCCGTCGTTCTGATCCTGCTTCACGCGAGCCTCGGTCTGTGGACTGTCCATGCACGCCTTCAGTGAAGGCTGGTCGAGCTTCTGAGCGTTGGCAAGCTTGTTGACATGCTCCTGCAGATTCTTCGGGTTGATCGTTCCCTGGTTCGTGTAGAAGTAGCGTGCGAAGTCCCAAAACGCCGCCGGGTTCTGCAGCCGCGCGCACTCAGCCGCCTCCGCGGCTTTGAGCGCCCACACATGCGCGTTGAGCGGGTAATCTTTGTAAATTGCCTTCAGCTTGCCCTTGTACGTCGTGTTGACCAGGGTCTCGAGCACGCTGAACGCATGTGCGCAGTACGGGCATTCGAAGTCGGCAAACTCAACAATCGTCACCGGAGCGTCGGCGGGTCCCAGCACCGGCCGATCGTCCAAGGTCACGGCGCCCATGTTAACTCGTCCCCAAGGATCCGTGCTGAGGTCGATAAACTGGCCGATGATCACCTTGCTTTCATCTTTGTCGAAAAACACTGTAGTGGCGATCCTCTGTTTCTGTTCATTGCTCACGGCCAGTTGGCGCGCGAGCACTCCGTCGATCACCGTCTTAAAAGCGGGGCCCAGTGTGATTAGTTCGGGACTGGGGATCTTGAAGTGCTTCTGCAGCCAGGTCTTCAACGCGGCGTCGCGTGCGGGATCCGTGGCGACCACGCCGGCGCCGGCAGGGGAGGCCCCCGGCGCGCTCTGCGCGAGCGCCGCTCCCCAGTTGCCCAACAACACCATCGCGCCAATGAATGTGCAGATGGCCGCTATCTTTTTACCGTAGCGTAGCTTCGCATAAGAAGTATTATGTAAACTACGCGGGGGATTGGGTTTATGTTGACACCCACTATGAAATGTGCTGGAATTGGGGCAGGTTTTCGATGGTCTCATGATCCTCGCCTCTCTTTTTCATGTCCGAATAGTAGTAGCGCATCTACTCGCAATGAGCGAGGTGCGCTGTGAACGGTCGAGCGCGAGGCGGATGGGGATCGTTCGCGCGTAACGTGGAATTTACTCTTACATATCGCGGGGATTTGCCTTCGAGTCAGGGTAAGTCACAGAAAAGAAATAAGAAAAAAAAGGCACATGATCTGCGCCGGACATTTCATCTACAACTCGCAAATCAATGGCGTGTTGTGCCGGAATTGCGACAGCTTTACGTGCCGTACCCGCGAGACCAAAAGTCATACTGGAACATCCCTGAAGAGGATGTCTCTCAGATTCAATTCATCACACGAATTGGGAACTACAGATTCGCTCCCTTGGTTGTGAACGGAAAGCTTTTGAAGTTGGTTTGCGAATTGAATATCACACTCTTGTCTCAAGCGAATCCTGGTTCGATTTTTGAACAAGGAAAGGATGGAGGCGATCTTGATAACAGGCTAAAAGTTCTATTGGACGCGCTTTCGATTCCACAGTTGAGCCAACTTCTCGACCCTCGCGGCCACCCTGCTACGGACGAAGACCCGTTCTTCTGTCTTCTTCAGGACGACAGGCTAGTTACTAAGGTCACCGTCGCCAGTGAACGCTTGTTGCGCCCACCACAATCCGGCGAAGTTGCGAGCTACGTTGAATTAGATATCAGGGTGAATGTGAAAGCGAGCGATGCCAGCACGTTTTACTTTAGCGCTTGAACTGGGCGGAACGAGGTGAACAATGACAACCATCCGGCGTCTTTATTTTGAGCCTTCAGATATACTCGCAATACAACTGGAATGTAGGAAATGCGGAACGACGATCTCCTGTCGTCTGAAGGATTGGAAACCCGTAGCTGCCGTCTGTCCCAATTGCTTGGTGCCTCTGATAAAAGACGACAAATTGGAATTATCGACGCTCCACGATCTCGCGGCCGCGCTGAACACGTTGCTAACTTTGGGTGATAGATTAGCATATCAGGTGCGATTTGAATTTGACGAGAAATAAGGGCCGTTTTACTTCAGCGCTTGAGCCCGTCGCCCTCGCGCTTCTGGTAGGCTGGTATCTGATGGCGCCGCCGAGGGCCGATAGCGGACTGCCGTTTGACGCGCCGATTTCCCAATGGCGTCATATTGGTAGCGTTGATTCAGCGGCAGAGTGCGAACATATACGCGTCAAATTGGAGAACGACTCTGCCGCTGAAACCAAGGCTGAGATCAAGGCTTGGCATGCTAAGTACGACGATCAGCATGCGGCTCGCGTCCTTCATGCGCTGGGCGTAGAAAAAACCGCAAAGGCCGTGCAGTGCATCGCAAGTGACGATCCACGTCTTAAGGGAAAATAGATTTCAGAGGGATGAAAAGCCGAACTTATTTGCGGCCAGGTGGTTGTTTCAGGGGATCGAAAAAATGTTCTTCCTCAAAACCACATTCGCCGCACTTCATTTCTCGCCGCAATCGTCCCATTCCGGCTGGTGCGGAATCGTGGACACGAAATGCGAGCGCTCCACAATGCGGACATGCTTCACCGGGCGCTCGCTCTAATCGTTTTTCCAGTTCCGCAACTCGCTTTTGAAGATCGGAAATGTGCAGAACAATCTCACCGATCTTTTCTGCCTGTTGAAATAGCTGACGAATGCGCGTAATGATTTTCCAAGAGTGATGGGCAGTCGTTATGCCGGTAGAAGGCTCCATAGGCGAACCGTACCCCCACGCCATCAAGGCGAAGCGCACTGACAACGGGATCGTGAAATTCCCTGTCAATGTGCATTCTCTATTGATCGAACGCAGTCAGAGTAGTGGATATACGCGCGTGATCGCAAAGCAAAACGAACTGGTTTTATCATTCGTTCTGGACGATGACGACTGCCAGCATCTCGCGGCGCTTCTCACTGCTCGCTAGTCTTTGACGAACGGAAAAGCGGACTGACCAGGCGCTTGAACTTTGCGGGGTCTGCCTGGGCGAGTTCCCGCCTTAAGCTCTCGTCGCTGGCGCGCGTCTTCTCGCTGATAGACTTTGGCGTCTTCGATTTCTTTCGAGGCACGCCGAAAGCTTAGCGCGTTCAGATCGATACTTCCACTATTGGCTGCACGTCGTAATCAGATCGGCGAACATTGCTTCGTTGTTTCGGTTGTTGAACCGGAACGAAAACTCGTTCAGGTAGAAGGGCAGATATTTCGCGCTGACGTTGTGATATGTGCCGACCACACCGCGTTTGAGTAGTGACCAGAACGATTCAATCGAATTGGTGTGGACTTCGCCGCGCACATACTCGCCCGCTGAATGCTTCACCGATTCATGGCGGAGATTCCGGTCAATATAGTTGTAATCTTTGTGCTCGTCGGTCGCGACCAGCGAGACTTTCTTGCTCACGACGTTGCGAACGAATCCCGCGAGAGTGGGCGCATCCTGACTGCCGATCACTCGCGCCACGACGTTGCCTTTGCGCTGGATTGCGCCGATGACGCCAATCTTTCCGTAGCGGTATCCGCCAGTGCCAAGCTCGCGCTGGCGGGCGGATTTCTGTGCGGCGTGCCGGTTCCGATCTTTCCCGCCGATATAAGTTTCGTCCGCTTCCACAATGCCGCTAAGCGGCTGGTACATATCGCCAGCCATCGCCGCGCGCCAGCGCATGCACATAAACCAGCTTGTGTGGTAATCGTGTGTGGATTTCTCGCCGAAGATCACGCGATGAATCTGAAGCGCGCTGATTCCCTTCTTGCTGGTCAGCATCAGGTATCCGACTTTGAACCAGAGATTGAGCGCAATCTTTGTATCCTCGAAGATCGTTTTGCTGGTCACGCTAAAACGATAGCCGTTGCGCTTGTGGCAGACGCCGACTTCGCCAGTGTGCTTGTCCACAGTCTCCGCGCCGCTCTTGCAAACCCAATGGTACGGACGCGCCGGGAGTGCATAAACTTTTTCGCTGGCCTTACAGCGCGGGCAGCGCACACCGCCGGCCCAGCGCATCTTGGCAAGGAAAGCGCGGCACTGTTCATCGGTCCCAAACTCGCGATCAAATTCGCTTAGTGTCTGCATAATTTGATACATTAGCAGGATTATGAATGAGTGTCAACATTCACCCAATCCCCACTACGCGCGGTGCCTGCAAATCGAAAAAGGCCTGAAATCATTAAGTGCTCCAACGCTCCCCGTTTCGAGTGTTTTCTCTATCCGGCTCAGATTACGTGATGTTCTTCGGCGATGAAGAACGCAGTGCGGGAATGGTCGATAAACTTGCGTTCGTCTTCCAGCGCGGCTGCGACTTCCTTGGTCGCCATCGCAGCCTCCAGCGCCTTCCAATCATCGAACCACAACTCCGCGACGCCGTCGAACGCAGGCTCGCGCTCCCCGAGCGCGCGATGAATCGTGTGGCTCTGAACGTACTTGCGGCAGCCTGGAATCCGGCCCGCGATCGGACCGTGGATGTCGCGCCAGTAGCGATGGAATTCCTCATTGCTCAGATGCGGCAGCTTGCTGATGCAATAAACGATCTTGACCATTGGCAATGGATGCTCCCAGTTAATAGTGAAAAGGAAAAAGCCAGTTTGGCACAGTTTTAGCTAATCGCGGCCGCTGCGTACAGCGGCGGATTCCTTACCGGGCGTCGCGGGCTTGTGGCCCAGCGCGCGCAACGCCCTGCGCGCTACGAAGTTGCGTGGCTCGATCTTCAACGCTTCCTCGTAATACGCAATCGCATTGGCGCCTCGCTCCAACCCCACCGCGCATCGCCCCATCGCGATCAGCAGCTCGATGCCGTCGGCGCCGAATTCACGCGCGCGCTTGAGCGCAGCGAACGCCTCCGCAAATTTTTCCTGCTCGGCAAGCGCAAAGCCAAGTCCCAAAATCGCCTCCGCGTTCAGCGGGTCGAGTTCGAGCGCGTCGCGATACATCGACAACGCCCCGCGTCTGGCTCCCTTCTGGTATAGATCGCGCGCGGCGGCGGCCATTCGGGCGCCCTCCTCGGTCCATCCCCGCGATTCGACTTCCACCGTGATCTCGCCGTGCGATACTTCCGCCTTGACGAGTTTCAGCTTGTCGCCCAGGTATTCGCGCAGCCGCGCAAGAACCGCATCGCCGTCGGTTTCCGGCGACTCGAGGAATGCCATCCCGATCGGATCGCCGACGTGATCGTTTCGCCGGATCACGAGCGATCGCCGCGCGCGCATCCTTCTCGGTGGCTTCTGTCCGTCAGACGCGCTCATTGGGATCGAACAGTTTGCGATATTCGTCGAGCGCGAAGCGGTCCGTCATCCCGGCTATGTAGTCCGCCACCGCGCGTGAAATCGGCTCGCCGTAGCGTTCCGCGCGCGCGACCACGTGCTCGGGCATCTGGCGCGGCTCGGTCATGTAGGTCTCGAAAAGCTGCGCCAGCACCCTGGCCGCCTTCTCGGTCATTCGGCTGACCCTGTAATGCCGATAGAGGCGATCGCGCATGACCTGCTTGATTTCCTCGACCTTCGCGCCCACCGCGGAGCCGAAAGACGCCAGCGCCCTCCCCGCCTTGCGCACGTCCTCGACGCTGCGGATCTTGTTGCGCTCCAGCTCGCCGGCGAGGTTGGTCATCAAATCGGTGGACATCGCGTCGATCATCCTGATGACCGTCTGATAGCGGATCACGCGCATCTCGGCCGCCGGATCCGCGTCGCGCGCCGCTGCCGCCGATTCTCTGAACAGCGCCGACTGATTAAGCTCGTCGACCGTCAGCATCTGCGCCTTCAATCCGTCGTCAACGTCATGCGCCAGGTACGCGATTTCGTCCGCCAGATCGACGATTTGCGCTTCCAGGCATGGGTACGTGCTCACGTCAAACTCCTGCGCTGCCGGACGATCCTGGAAGTGGGAATGCTTGACGATTCCCTCCCGCACCTCGAAGCTCAGATTGAGTCCGCGAAAATTCGGGTAACGGATCTCGATCCAGTCCACGGTGCGCAAGCTCTGCGCGTTGTGATCGAAGCCGCCGTACGGCGCCATCAGCTCGTTGAGCACTTTCTCCCCGGCGTGGCCGAACGGCGTATGCCCTAGGTCGTGCGCCAGCGCTACCGCCTCTGCAAGTTCCTCGTTGAGACCCAGCGCCCGCGCCAATGTGCGCGCAATTTGCGCGGCTTCGAGCGTATGAGTCAGCCGGGTGCGGTAGTAATCGCCCTCGTGATTGACGAAGACCTGGGTTTTGTATTCCAGGCGTCGAAACGCGGCCGAATGGATAACGCGGTCGCGGTCGCGCGCAAAGGCAGTACGAATCGGATGTTCGGGTTCGGGAAACCGACGGCCGCGACTGGCCCGCGACGCCATCGCATACGGCGCCAGCGTCCGCACCTCTATTTCCTCGAGTTCCTGCCTCGTACGCAGCATCGCAGCCCTTATCCCGCGGTTGTGTTAAACATCCGAGATGCTACCACGCTATCGACGGCTCTCGAAGCGCCTCGGTCGACATCGGTCAACATGCTGCGGCCTTATGCCGCCAGCGCCGGGCTCTTATAATCGGACCTGGGTTAGTTGACGTGTCCGGCATTCGAAACCACGGCGTCATCCGCCGGATCGCTTTGACGATCGCAATGAGCGCGCTTTTCGCCGCCTGCTCGCTTTTCCGTCCCGCCCAGGTCCCGGGTCCTCCACCCGCGCCCGTTGTGCCGCAGCCAACTCCGACGCCGCAGTTAGTCGGGATGGCGTCGTGGTACGGGCCGGGATTCCACGGTCACAAAACCTCGGACGGTTCGGTTTACTCCCAGGAGGACCTTACCGCGGCCTCCGTCGCGTTTCCATTGGGCAGCCGCGTGATGGTCACGAATCTCGACAATGGCCGTTCCGTCGAAGTGACGATTACCGACCGCGGACCGTTCCTGAAGGGCCGCAAGATCGATCTCTCGCATAAGGCGGCGCGCATGATCGGGATGCTCGACCACGGCACCGCGCGGGTTCGTATTTCGCTGATCAGCAAGCCGGCCGGCTCGCGCGAAGTTGGCGCGCCACTGCGCTACTTCGTTCAGGTAGGTTCATTTTCCGAACAACGCAACGCCGAGCAACTGCGACGCAAATTGGCCGCCTACTACGCTGACGTTCATGTCGATCGGCTTGATGCCGACCATCGCCGCTATTACCGTGTGCGGATGGGCGCCTTCGCGACTCGCTCCGCCGCCGAGGCGCGCGCGTCCGCCTCCGCCCGTTTTGGATTTCCAGTCGTGATCGTCACCGAATGACCAGCCGAACCACCTACTTCACACGACGGCTCTGGTGGCCAATCTGCGCTGTCATCGCCCTGGTTTTTTTCTGGGGATGCGCTTACTCGCTGGTCAACGGCGACCGGATTAATTCGCAGCAGGCCGAAAAAATCGAGACCGGCATCCAGGGTTTTCGCCAGCTTCGCTTCAAGCAACCGGTCCCGCTCGTCGTCAAATCTCCCGACCAGGCCGAAGCCATGATGGAGGCCGACCTGATGCGCGACTACACCGACAACCAGCTCAAGGTTGACGCCGTCGCCGGCGTACTAACGGGCCTTTTTCCCCCGGGGATCGATCTCAAGACCGCGTCGCTCAAGCTGCTCAAGAGCCAGGTGGCGGGCTTTTACGATCCTCACGGCAAGGAAATGGTTCTGGTCGAAGGCGGCGCCGATGTTGACATCTGGAACAGCGCGGCCCAGTTCATGATTCAGCGCGACGTCGTCGGCGAGATGCTGCTCGCGCACGAATTGACGCATGCGCTCCAGGATCAGAATTTCGATCTCGAATCGAGCCTCGACAAAGCCAAGGACGACGACGATCGCGCGCTCGCGCTGAAGTCCGTCGCGGAAGGCGATGCGACTATCGCCGGATTCGCTTACGCGGTGGGCAGGATGGACAACAGCGTCGCCGACACGCTCGTTGACAGTCTCAAGAACCTTCCGCAAGCGCTCGCCGCCGAGGCGCCCGGCACGCCCGAGGGCCTCAGCGTTCCACTCTTGTTCCAATATTCCGAGGGAGTCCGCTTCGTCGCCGAGGCTTATCGCCGCGGTGGATGGCTTGGCGTCGATGCGCTCTATCGCAACCCGCCGCAGTCGAGCCACCAGATTCTGCATCCCGCGCTCTACTTCGACAGCCCCGCGCCCCAGCCGCGAATCGAGCTCGCCGGGTACGACCGGATCATGCGCGGCTGGAAAAAAGCCGACGACGATACTTACGGCGAGCTGCTCCTGCGGGTGATCCTCGAGCGCAATCTGGGCAAACAATCCGGCGAAGTCGGACTCGCCTCGCGATGGACCGCGGACCGCATGATCATTCTGCAGCAGAGCGGCAGCGTGAACGTGATCTGGATGCTCGCGTTCAGCGACGAGCAGACTGCCGGCCACTTCGCCGCCGTCTATCAGGCTTTGCTCGATCGCTTGCTCGGCGCCTCCGCCCCGCATCGCATCGATACCCGCTCGAAGGCGGTGCTGGTCGTGATCGGGCCGGGCGCGAACTATTTCGACACTCTCGCGCCTGCCATTTGGAACGCCAGCGCGATCGAATCAGGCGGGGTCAGCGCGCGCGTCGAGCGTCCGGCGGCATCCGCCGCTCGATAGGGGGGCGCCCTACCCTACGTCGCCCAGACTGAACCCCAGCGCCAGCATTTTCCTGACCGCCGCCCGCGCGCCTTCCGATTCCCGGCTCGCCAGCGACGGATCGCGCCGGATCCAGTCGTCAGCCAGCTTGCGCGCGCGTTCGATCGTGCGATGGTCGCGAATCAGATGAACGAAGCGCAGCGGCAGCGCCCCGGTCTGCCGCGCGCCGAGCAAATCGCCCGGACCGCGCAGCCGCAGATCGGCCTCCGCGACCTCCGCGCCCGTCATGCTCTCGCGCATGACCGCGAGGCGCTCCAGCGCCGGTTCGTCCGCGTCGCTCGACGCCACCAGGCAGCATCGCGACGGCTTCTCGCCGCGCCCCACCCTGCCGCGCAACTGATGCAATTGCGCCAGGCCGTAGCGCTGCGCCGCGACCACCACGATTATCGTCGCCTCCGGCACGTCGATTCCCACTTCTACCACCGTCGTGCAGACCAGGACGTTGATCGCGCCGTCGCGAAATTCACGCATCGCGCGATCCTTTTCCGAAGTCACCATCCTCCCGTGCATCGTGCCGATTCTCGCGCCGTGCAACGCCCCCTTCTTAAGCCGCGCCGCCGTGGCGGATACCGACTTGGCTTCGTCTTCGTCACCCTCGATAAACGGCACGACGTAGTACGCGCGTCCGCCGCCGTCGATCTCGGCGCGCAGCTCCTCATGCACGCGCGCGATATCGTCCTCAGTGTAAATCTCGGTCGCGATCGGCGTCCGCCCCGCCGGCAGCTCGTCGAGAAATGATACGTCGAGATTTGCGAACAGGCTCATCGCCAGGCTTCTCGGGATCGGCGTCGCCGTCATCATCAGCAGATTCGCCTTCGGCCCCAGTGCTTTCATCTTCGCGCGATCGAAAACGCCGAATCGATGCTGCTCGTCGATCACGCCGAGCGCGAGTCCGCGCATTCGCACCCGCTCCTGTATCAGCGCCTGCGTTCCGAACACGACGCCGATCTCGCCGCTTGAAAGTCCGCGCAAAATCTCGCTGCGCGCCGCACCCTTCACGCTCCCCGTGAGGATCGCGCTCTTTACTCCAAGCCGCCCGCACACGCGCGCAAATCCCCGGTAATGCTGCTCGGCCAGCAGTTCCGTCGGCGCCATCATCGCCGCCTGATGCCCGCATTCGACCGCCCGGATCATCGCCCAGAACGCAACAATCGTCTTGCCGCTGCCGACGTCGCCCATCAGCATCCGGTTCATCTGATTCGGCCGCGCCAGATCGGCGCCGATTTCCTCTATCGCGCGCGACTGCGACCCGGTCAGCGCAAACGGCAGCTGATCCGTCATCCTCGCGCTGAGGCTCCCGGATCCGTCAAGCGCTATTCCGGCGCGGCGCGCGCTGCGAATGCGTTCAATCGAAAGCGCCAGCTCGAACGCGAACAGTTCATCGAATGCGAGCGCCAGATGGCCGCGCGATTCTCCGTTCGCCAGGGCATCGAAGTCGGCATCGGGCGGCGGATCGTGAATGTAGCTGAGCGCGTCGCGAACCGCCGGGACTTCGCCGCGCACTTCGTCGGGGATCGCTCCGCGGATCGAGCTGCTCGTCTCGACCAGCGCGCGCGCCACCAGACTCGCGAACAGCCGTTGCCCGACTATCGAAGGGACACGGTAAACCGGGCGGATCGCCTTCGGCTCACCATCCGACAGCGGATGCAACTCCGGTTGCACTATCTCGATGCCGCCTTCGAGTCCCGCCGCCACTCGCCCGCGAACCAACACGCGCTCGCCGCCCGGAAGATACCCGCGCATGTAAGCGGGCAGGTTGAACCACACGACCCGAATCTGCATCTCGCCCACGGTGAGCCATCCCGACGCGAGCCGGCGCCACCGCGAGCCGCGCATCGGCCGCTCGGAAATCTTGCCGAGGTCACCTTCGACGACGACGATGTTCCCGGCGCGCAGATCTTCAGCCGGCGTGCGCGCGCGCCAGTCCTGGTAACGCGCCGGCAAATGAAAAACGAGGTCGCCTGCCGTCACGATCCCGCGCGCTTCCAGAGCCGCCGCGCGCTTGGGACCGATCCCCGCCATTGCGGCAACCGGGCTATCGATTCGAAGCGCCCCGCGCTTGTGCCCTATTACCGCTTCTGACAGGCCGTCAGGCCGCATCTTTTCTTAACATTGGGTGCAGGGGTCACCCCTGCCGATGGTAATCCTGCAGCGCGCGCACCTCGAGCGGTTCGTGCTTCAGCGCGAAGATTCCTTCGACCGCCGCCTTCGCCCCCGCCATGGTCGTGAAATACGGCAGCCGAAGTTCCAGCGCGGTGCGCCGAATCGAGAACGAATCCTTCGTGCCGCTCGCGTCCGGCGTGTTGACGACCATCGCCACCCGCCCGTCCTTCATCGCGTCCACTATATGCGGGCTGCCTTCGAGCACCTTGTTGACGCGTTCGCAATCGAGTCCGAGATTTTGAATATGCTTCGCGGTCCCGCGCGTCGCGATCAGACCGAACCCCATCGCAGCGAGCCCGCGCGCTATCGGCTCGAGGTATCGCTTGTCTTCGTCGCGGACGCTGATGAACACCCGCCCGCCGTCGGGCAGGTTCGACGACGCAGCCAGCTCCGCCTTGGCAAACGCCATCGCGAACGTCGTGTCGATTCCCATCACTTCGCCGGTCGATTTCATCTCCGGGCCCAGAATCGTATCGACGCCCGGGAATCGCCCGAACGGAAACACCGACTCCTTGACCGCAACGTGAGTCGGCACGCGTTGCGTGGTGAAACCAATCTCGCTGAGCTTCTTCCCCGCCATCACCAGCGCGGCATACTTTGCCAGGGGCACGCCGATCGCCTTGCTGACGAACGGAATCGTGCGTGACGCGCGCGGATTGACTTCCAGGATAAAAACTTCGCCTTCATGAATCGCGTACTGGATATTGATCAACCCGATCACGCCGAGTTCGCGCGCCAGCATTTTGGTCTGCGCGATCAGCTGCTGCTGGATCGCGGCGCTCAGCGTGGTCGGCGGGATCGCGCACGCGCTGTCGCCCGAATGAATCCCGGCGTGCTCGACGTGCTCCATTATTCCGCCGATCACGACCGTCTCGCCGTCGGCGATCGCGTCCACGTCCACTTCGGTAGCGCCTTGCAGGTAGCGATCGATCAACAGCGGATGCCGCTCAGAGGCTTGCAGAGCCTGCGTCACGTATCGGCGTAGCTCCTCTTCGTTCGGGATCACCTCCATCGCGCGGCCGCCCAGCACGTACGACGGCCGGATCAGCACCGGGTATCCGACCTTGGATGCGCCCGCGATCGCATCCTCCAGCCCACGCGCCAACACTCCCTCTGGCTGGCGCAGCCCGAGCTGCGTCACCATCGCGTTGAATCGCTCGCGATCCTCGGCGCGGTCTATCGCATCGGGACTCGTCCCCAGAATCGGTACGCCCGCCCGCTCCAGCGGCACCGCGAGCTTGAGGGGCGTCTGCCCGCCGAACTGCACGATCACGCCGACCGGCTTCTCGCGCTCCGCAATCGCCATCACGTCCTCGAACGTCAGCGGCTCGAAGTACAGGCGATCCGAGATGTCGTAATCGGTCGAGACAGTCTCGGGGTTGCAGTTCACCATGATCGTTTCGAAGCCGCCCTCTTTGAGCGCCATGCTCGCGTGCACGCAACAGTAGTCGAACTCGATACCCTGTCCTATGCGGTTCGGGCCGCCGCCCAAAATGATCACTTTCTTGCGCGCG
This sequence comes from Deltaproteobacteria bacterium, assembly GCA_003135135.1. Taxonomy (GTDB): domain Bacteria; phylum Desulfobacterota; class Binatia; order Binatales; family Binataceae; genus Binatus. Next base: position 186,972 of record PLDK01000010.1, on the reverse strand, counting down.
GTTGGCGGCGCCTCGTCCTCGCCTTCGTAAGTCGAGTAGAGGTACGGCGTGAACGCCTCGAATTCCGCGCCGCAGGTGTCCACCGATTTGAAAACCGGAAGCACTCCCGCCTGGCGCCGCGCCGACGCCACCGCAGCTTCATCGATTCCGCGCAGCTCCGCGATTCGCCGATCGGAAAACCCCATCGGCTTGAACTCCCGGAAATATGCCGCGCCAAGCGGCTCGCGCGCGATGCGCTTTTCCTCCCCCACCAGCTCCGCGACTGCGTCGATAAACCACGGATCGATCTTGCTCAACTGGTAAACTTCCGCCCGCGTTATCCCCAGCCGCAAAGCGTCCGCCAGATGGTACAGGCGATGGCTGCTGGCGGTCGCGACTTGAGCGCGGATTTGCGTCGTCGAATGAGCGCTCGGCAGCTGTGGGAGCCCGCTCTCCAGCCCGTGCGAGCCTATTTCGAGCGAGCGGAGCGCCTTCTGCAGCGACTCCTTGAAGGTCCGCCCGATCGCCATCGCCTCGCCGACCGACTTCATCTGCGGCCCCAGCTCGTCGGCCGCGCCGCGAAACTTCTCGAACGTGAAGCGCGGAATCTTGGTGACCACGTAGTCGATCGTCGGCTCGAAGCACGACGGCGTCATGCGCGTGATGTCGTTGGGAATCTCGTCGAGCCGGTAGCCCACCGCCAGCCGCGCCGCGATCTTGGCGATTGGAAATCCCGTCGCCTTCGACGCCAGCGCCGAACTGCGCGACACACGCGGATTCATCTCGATCACGACCATCCGTCCGGTCTTCGGTTCGATCGCAAACTGGATGTTAGATCCGCCGGTATCGACGCCGATTTCGCGGATGATGCGAATCGCCGCGTCGCGCATGATCTGGTATTCCTTGTCGGTCAGCGTCTGCGCGGGCGCCACCGTTATCGAATCGCCGGTGTGCACGCCCATCGGATCCAGATTTTCGATCGAGCAGATGATCACGACGTTGTCCGCCGTGTCGCGCATCACCTCGAGCTCGAATTCCTTCCATCCTTCGACCGATTGCTCGATCAGCACTTCGTGGCTCGGCGATTGCTCGAGTCCGTACGCCACCTTGGCGCGATAGTCGTCGAGTTCGCGCGCGATCGAGCCTCCCGTTCCGCCCAGCGTTCGCGACGGCCGGATGATCACCGGCAGGCCAAGCTCGCCCAGCACCGCGTCGGCGTCGGCCGACGAACGCGCAATGGCGGAGCGCGGCACCTCGAGCCCGATTTTCAGCATCGCCTGCTTGAACAGGTCGCGATCCTCGGCCTTCTTGATCGCGCCAAGCTTCGCCCCGATAAGTTCGCACTTGAATCGATCGAGTACGCCCGCCTCGGCAAGCTCTATCGCCAGGTTCAGCGCGGTCTGCCCGCCGACCGTCGGCAGGATCGCGTCCGGCCGTTCGCGCTCGATGATCTTCGTCAGCACCGCCAGCGTCATCGGCTCTATATAGGTGCGATCCGCCAGGTCCGGATCGGTCATTATCGTCGCCGGATTCGAATTGACCAGGATGAGCCGCAGCCCTTCCTCGCGCAGCGCTTTGGCCGCCTGCGTGCCCGAGTAATCGAACTCGCACGCCTGCCCGATGACGATTGGCCCCGAGCCAATCAGCAACACCGATTTCAAATCTTTACGAAGCGGCAACTTGGTAATCCCAATATCTCGAAGCTGGATCGAGTCGATGCGTTGATCGGGTCATTGCGCCGATGCCTCGGCGGCAAGGATTCGGTCCAGCGCCTGCGCGCCGTAACGCGGGAACGCTTCGACCAGTTTTTTGAATCGCGCAAACAGGTAGCTCGAATCGTGCGGCCCCGGCGAGGCCTCGGGATGGTACTGCACGGAAAAGAACGGCACTCCGGTTCCCTGCAGGCCTTCGACGGTGTTGTCGTTGAGGTTCAGATGCGAAAGCGTCGCGCGTCTTCTCAACGACTCGTCATCGACGGCGAAGCCATGGTTCTGCGCCGTGATCTCGACGCGCCGCGTGCGCAAGTCCATCACCGGATGATTGGCGCCATGATGGCCGAAGTCGAGCTTGTAAGTCTTGCCGCCCAGCGCCAGCCCGATCAACTGATGCCCAAGGCAGATGCCGAACACCGGCTTCTTGCCGAGCACGCCCGCGATGGCTTGGTAAGCGTACGGCAGCGCAGCAGGGTCGCCGGGCCCGTTCGACAGGAAAATTCCGTCGGGGTTGTGCGCGAGGATTTCCTCCGCGCTCGACGCAGCCGGGATCACCTTCACGCGAAAGCCGGTCGCGACCAGCCGGCGCAAGATGTTCAGCTTGATTCCGTAGTCGAGCGCGACAACCGTGGGCGCATCGCGCATCGCTTCGTGGCTCATGCGGACGGAGCCGCTGCCCAATTTCCAATCGCCGAAGTCCCAATCGTAAGCCTCGGTGGAGGTGACCTCTTTCACGAGATCGCGGCCGATCAGTCCGGGCGACGCCTTGGCCTTGCGCACCAGCGAGTCGGCGTCCAAATCGACGCTCGATATCACCGCTTCCTGCGCGCCGCGCGTGCGCAAATGGCGGACCAGCGCGCGCGTGTCGATACCCTCGATACCGACCACGCCCGCCTCTTCCAGGTACTTTCCAAGCGCCATCTCCGAGCGCCAGTTCGACGGCCGCTCCCAGTATTCCTTGACGATGAAACCCTCGACGTACACGCGCCGCGATTCTGCATCCTCGGCGTTGATTCCGACGTTGCCGATTTCCGGATAAGTCATGCAGACCAGCTGGCCCTTGTACGACGGGTCGGTCAGCACTTCCTGGTAGCCGGTCATCGCGGTGTTGAAGACCGCTTCGCCCACGGTCTCACCCACCGCGCCGAATGCGCGGCCGCGGAAAATTCGCCCGTCGGCCAGCGCCAGTATCGCTTCGCGCCCTTTGCTCACCTTTCCGCTACGCCTTCCTTCCGTCGAAAACGATTTCGCCCGCAACGATAGTCAGCACCGCCCTGCCCTTCAGCCGCATCCCTGCGAACGGAGTGTTGCGGCTCTTTGACAGGAATTTTTCCGGCGCAACGGTCCACTCGAGGTTGGGATCGATTACCGTGATGTCCGCGACCGCGCCAACCCCAAGCGTGCCTGCCTCCAGCCGCAGCAGCGCCGCGGGATTGAGCGACATCATCTCGACCAGGCGCGCCGGTTCGATCAAAGATCGATGCACCAGGCCGAGCGCAAGTCCGAGCGAGGTCTCGAGACCCACGACTCCGTTCGCCGCGTGCGCGAATAGCTCGGCTGCGTCGCGCTCGAGATGCCCGGCCTGGCGCCCCGGACCGAAAAAGGCGCCCAGTTGCTCCATCCGCTTCGATTTCGGATCGTGCGGCGCATGGTCGGTCGCGATCATGTCAACGGTGCCGTCGCGAATCGCCGCATGGAGCGCTTCGACATCGTCGCGATTGCGAAGCGGAGGGTTCATCTTCGCGTTCGGCCCCCAGGTCAGCGCGGCGCTTTCGTCCAACGTGAAATGATGCGGCGTTACCTCGCAGGTGACTTGCGCGCCACGTTGGCGCGCGGCGCGGATGAGTTCGAGCGACTCGGCGGTCGATACGTGGGCGACATGAACCGCCGCGCCCGAGCCGATCGCTATCGCGAGATCGCGGCGCACGCGGTGCGGTTCCGCCGAATGCGCATAGCCGCTGACGCCCAGATGCGCTGCTACGGCGCCGGCGTTCACCGCTCCACCGCATGACAGCGCGCGATCCTCTTCATGCAGCGCGACCGCATATCCAAGCCGCATGGTTTCATCCAACGCGCGCGACAGGACGCCGGCATCGTCGATCGGAATCCCATCGTCGGAAAACAGTCGCGCACCCGCGTCAACCATCGCGGCGAAATCCACCGGCTCGATTCCGCCAAGCCCGTGCGTGACCGCCGAAACCGGCGCCAGCCGCGTGCAATGGGCTTGCGCGGCGCGCTCGAGCATGTAGCGCGTAATGGCAGGACGGTCGTTGACCGGCGAGGTATTCGCCATGGCGGCCACGGTCGTGAAGCCGCCGGCGGCCGCAGCGCGCAAGCCCGTGAGAATCGTTTCCTTTTCAGGGAAGCCGGGGTCGCGCAAATGTACATGCGGGTCGATCAGGCCGGGCACGATCCAGCATCCGCTCACATCGACTAAACTTGCATTGTCCAAATTTATCTGAGTCCCGGCCCGCTCCACCGCCGCAATCTCGCCGTCGCGCACCAGTAAGTCATACTGGCCGTCGAGTGCGCTAACGGGATCGATCACCCGTCCGCCTCTGAGCAGGATTGAGTTCAATGCGCCGCCTCGGGTTCTTTCAGCGGTTCGACGATTGAATAGATCATTACGCGATCGTGCGATTTGCTCTCCGCGCCGGCCGCGGCGAGGCGCACCTGCACGCGCTCGCCGCGCGAGGTCGGAATATTCTTGCCGACATAGTTTGGCCGAATCGGAACGGCGCGATGCCCGCGATCGATCAACACCGCCAGTTTGACCGCGGCTGGACGCCCGCGCTGCCAGATCGTCGCCATCGCGCGTTGCACAGTCCAGCCGCTGTTAATCACGTCATCGACAAGAATTATCGTGCGGTCTTCGACGCTGAAATTCTCGGCGCCGTCGATCGGATGCAGCGCGTCAGCCGGTTTATACGCATCAAGCGCCGCGCACGGAGCAAGAACTCCGGTCTTCGCTCCAATCAGGTCGCGCAGCCGAAGCGCGAGCATCGCGCCGTGACTGACGACGCCCACAATCGACACTGCCGGCATATCGTTAACGTCGGCAATCACCTGGTCGGCGAGCGATTCGATCGCACCGACGACTTCCTCTTGATTCATAATTTCGCGCTGCGGACCGCGCCGGTAGGGCTCGTAGCCGGCCTCTTCGGCCTGCTTCACGCTGTCGAATACGGCCAGCGAGCCTTCTTCGATCCATTGGCGGACATAGCCTTGCAGGTTTTCGTCGAAGCGATAGTAGCGATGCGATCGCGCATGACCGACGTATTCAGTCTTCAGTTCGCGTTCGCAGAAGCCGCACTTCAGCGCGAGCACGGTGGTATCGATGCCGCGCCCCAGCGTGAATCGCGGCGCCAGGTAGGCGCCCTCGAATCGCGTGACGCAGTTCGGATTGGAGCATCGCGGCAGCGGCTCGGTCTTGAAGCGAATCGCCTCGGCTATCGGCCGCGGGCCGGTGGATGCGCCGGCGGCTTTCTCCATCAGCAATGCGATCAACGCCATTCGGACCGGCACGCCGGCAGCGGCCTGCTCGAAGTAAACCGCACGCGGATCGGTATCAAGCTCGTACGCCAGCTCGCCGAGGCGCGGCAGCGGATGCATCACGACGGCTTCCTGCGTGCGGCTGGTGCGGAGCGCGCGCGCGTCGAAGCGGACATACTCCCCGGCGGCGGCCTCCTTCCCCGACATGCGCTCCTTCTGCAGGCGCGTGACGTAGAATGCATCGAGCGCGGCCGGAGGCTCGGCCGCCGGGATTTGTCGAAGCGCGCCGTCGCTGGTAAAAAGCGCCATCTGATGCGGCGCGCTGGGGGTCAGATAAAGAGCGTCGAGGCCGCCCGCCAACGACTTGAGCTCATCCATCGTGACGGTCGACAAGCTGTAGTTGCGCTCGGTGGCAAGCCGCTCGAGAACGTAATCCGGAACGTTCATTCCGCTGGTCGGCACGGCGACGATGTTCGTGCCGAAACGCGCGAGCGCGTAGATCAGCGAATGCACCGTGCGGCCGAACTTCAAGTCGCCGCATAGCGCGACCGTGAGCCCCTTCAGACGGCCCTTCTTTTTGCGCAGAATGTAGAGATCGCAAAGCGTCTGCGAGGGATGCTCGCGGCTGCCGTCGCCCGCGTTCAGCACCGGGCATGGCGCATACTCCGCGGCCACCCGCGCCGCGCCGTCATGCGGATGGCGCAGCACGATCAGGTCGGCATAGCCGGCGACGACGCGCACGGTATCGGCGAGACTCTCACCCTTGGCGGCAGAGCTGGCTTGCATATCGGCCGAGCTGATCACGGATCCGCCGAGGCGATGCATCGACGATTCGAAACTGAGCCGCGTGCGCGTCGAGGGTTCGTAGAACAGCGTCGCCATGATCAGTCCGGCGGCCGCCGTGATCTGCTCGCCGCGCTCGAGCTGGGCGGCAAAGCCGTCGGCGAGCGCAAACACGCGTTCGATGTCCGAGGTTTCGAGATCGTCGATCGAAACGACGTCAAATTTTGCCAGCCGTGACACTGTATCGTTCGTCCCTCATCGCGCGCGGAGGTTCGACCTCATCTTGCGTTGCCAATAACGACTGCATCCGCGCCGTCGATCTCAGCCAGCCGCACGAAGACGCGCTGGCCCTGCGGGGCCTGGATATTCTTGCCCACATAGTCGGCGCGAATCGGAAGCTCGCGCTCTCCGCGATCGACCAGAACGGCGAGCTGCACCGATTCTGCCCGGCCGAGATCGGAGATCGCGTCGAGCGCGGCGCGCACGGTTCGCCCGGTGTACAGCACGTCGTCAACGAGCACGACCCGCTTGGCGTCGAGGGAAAAAGGAATGTCACGGCCGATTAGCCGGGGATCGCCGGGCAAGCCCTTGCCGTCGTCGCGGTAGGAAGAGATGTCCAGCGTACCCACGGGGACCTCGCGCCTGCCATTGGCGCGCAACTCGGTGGCGATCCGTTCGGCGAGCGTGGCGCCGCGCCGGACGATTCCCACCAGCACGATATTGTCCGCGCCGCCGTTGCGCTCGGCTATCTCCATCGCGATCCGCTTGACCGAGCGCCCGAGCTGAGCGGCATCGAGTGCGACGTTGGACGCGGCGCTCATCGCGACGCCCAAAAAAAATCCCGGCTGCGAAAACAGCCGGGTCCGGAAATGTACACTTTCATCGTCGTCCCTTTTCGCTATCTCAGTAGCGGGTTAAAGGTGACTAGAATTTACGATCGCGAAGGATGCGCGTCAACCCCGCGCACAATCCCGCTCCACAGCCCGACGCGAGTCATGCGCCGCGCTTGCGCTCGAGTTTTTTTAAGCGTTGATCCTGGTCGCGGGTCTGAACTGTAATCCGGTCATCGAAGCGCTCGAACTTGCGCGCGAGATTGGCCAGCGATTTGCTGGTTTGCTTGAGTTCGGCGCCGAGTTTCTTCGCGGCCATTTCCGCGGACGCCGCGATTTCCCGCTTGAGAATCCTGGTCGTCTCGCCGCCTGAGTCCGCCGCCTGCTTGCCGGTGGACGCCACTGCGCGCGCGGCTTCTTCGCGGAACTCGACGGCGCGTGCGGCGAACTCGCCGCGCAGGCCAGTCTGTGCGGCGAGCAGCTCGTCGCGGAACTCGATGCGCGCCTTGCCAAGCGCCTCGCCGATGCGCACGATCTCGGCGCCGAGATCGTCGCGCGTCGCGACGATACCACGGCGATTTTCGGCAATCTGCTCGGACAGGAAGCGAATCTGCCCGCCGACCTCCGCGAACTGTTCGAAGATCTCATCGCGCAGCGTGTCCATGCGTCCGCCGAAGCCCGAGACTGCCTCGATCACAAGATCGAATCGGGCGCCCAGCTCCTCGAGGATCGCGCCAATCCGGTTTACCGCTTCGTCCGCCACCTGATGCTCCCTGTTCGGATTCCGGGTCAGTGCACGAGCATCCCGACTCGATCCCACCTGATGTACTCGAACCACAAGAGGATGTCGCTCGGTATCGAGGCGCCATCCGCCTTCTCCTCATTCCAGGGCAGGTAGATGATTGTGGCGCGCCCCTCGACGTCGTTGAGATCGACGAAGCCCCAGAAACGGCTGTCGTAGCTGCGATCGCGATTATCGCCCATCATGAACAGCTTGCCGGGCGGGACAGTTACGGGTCCGAAGTTGTCGCGCGGCGAGACCGGCGATCGATCCTGCGCGGCGACCTCCCAGTGCCGATGCGGGTCGGGCATCTCGGAACCGTTGAGCCAGACGACGCCGTTCTTCACCGCAATCGTGTCGCCGGCGACGCCGATCACGCGCTTGATGAAATCCTTGGTGCGATCGGGCGGAAAGACGAACACCACGACGTCGCCGCGATGCACCGGCGCGAGATGAAAAACATACTCGCCCAACGGCAGGCCGGGGATCTCGAGGCCGAGAATCGAGTCCGGCATCCGCAGTCCGTAAATAATCTTGTTGACCAGTATATGGTCGCCGATGAGCAGCGTCGGTTCCATCGAGCCCGACGGAATTTTGTACGCCTGCACGAAGAACGTGCGGATGAAGATCGCGAGCACGAGCGCGATGAACATCGGCTCGCCATATTCGCGCGTGGCGGACTTCTGCGCCGGCGCGTGATTGGCGGTCTCGGCGGCGTTTTGCGGCTGTGCTTTGGAAATGTTGCGCGCTGGTTCGGCCACGATTGCCCTACTCCCCGACCTTGAGCAGGGCCAGGAAAGCCTCTTGCGGAATCTCGACCCGCCCTACCTGCTTCATCCGCTTCTTGCCTTCCTTTTGCTTCTCGAGCAGCTTTCGTTTTCGCGTGATATCGCCGCCGTAGCACTTGGCGGTGACGTTCTTGCGCAGCGCTTTCACGGATTCCCGCGCGATAATCTTGGAGCCGATCCCGGCTTGAATCGCAACGTCGAACATCTGGCGTGGAATCAGTTCGCGCATCTTTTCGCACAACGCCCGGCCCCGTTCGTAGGACTTGTCGCGATGCACGATAATCGAAAGCGCGTCCACCACCTCGCCATTAATTCGAATATCCAATTTAACCAGAGGCCCGGCACGGAAGTCCAGAAACTCGTAGTCCAACGACGCGTATCCGCGGCTCACTGATTTCAGCCGATCGTAAAAATCGAAGACGATCTCGGCAAGCGGCAATTCGTAGTGCAGGATGACGCGCTTTTCACCGAGGAAACGCAGATCGCGCTGGGTGCCGCGCCGGTCTTCACACAGCTTCATCACCGCGCCGAGGTACTCCTCGGGCATGTGGATAGAAGTGAGGATGAACGGCTCCTCGATCGCCTCGATCGTGTTCTCATCGGGCAGATGCGCGGGATTGTCCACCGTCATCAGCTCGCCCGAAACCGTGCGCACCTGGTAGGCGACCGTCGGCGCGGTCACGATCAGGTTGATTCCGAATTCGCGTTCGAGGCGCTCCTGCGCGATTTCCATGTGCAGCAAGCCCAGGAATCCCGCGCGAAACCCGAAGCCGAGCGCCTGCGAGGTCTCGGGTTCGCAGATGAGGCTCGCGTCGTTGAGTCGCAGCTTTTCGATCGCGTCGCGCAGCGCGCCGTACTGATTCGCCTCGGTCGGATACAGGCCCGCGAACACCATCGGCTTCAATTCCTTGAAGCCCGGCAGCGGCGCCACCGCCGGATTGTCCGCATCGGTAATCGTATCGCCCACCCGCATGTCCGCGACGGTTTTGATCCCCGCCACGACAAACCCGACCTCGCCCGGGCCGAGCGCGTCGGTGGGCCGTTCGTGCGGCGTGAAATGCCCCAGGCGCATCACTTCGCCCAGCTTGTCGGTGCCCATCAACCGAACTTTCATACCGACGTGGATTTCGCCGCCGAACACGCGGACCAATCCGATCACGCCCTCGTACACGTCGTACCAACTGTCGAAGATGAGCGCGCGGACCGCGTCCTCGCCGGTGGGTTTCGGCGCCGGGATTCGCGCGACGATCGCTTCGAGCACATCGTCGATCCCCACGCCCTCCTTGGCGCTGGTAAGAATCGCCTCGGAGGCATCGAGCCCGATGATCTCCTCGATTTGATGCCGGGTGCCCTCGACGTCCGCGCTCGGCAGATCGATTTTGTTGATCACCGGAATAATTTCGAGCCCGTGATCGAGTGCGAGATAAACGTTGGCGAGCGTTTGCGCCTCGACGCCCTGGCTCGCATCGACCACCAGCAGCGCACCCTCGCACGCGGCCAGGCTGCGCGAAACTTCGTAGGCGAAATCGACGTGACCGGGCGTATCGATCAGGTTCAGCACGTAGCCTTTTCCGTCTTTGGCCGTGTAATTCAGCCGCACCGAGCGCGCCTTGATCGTGATTCCGCGCTCGCGCTCGAGGTCCATCGAGTCCAGAAACTGATCCTTCGACTCGCGCATCGTGAGCGCACCGGTGCGCTCGAGGATTCGATCGGCCAGCGTAGACTTGCCGTGATCGATGTGCGCGATGATCGAAAAATTGCGAATCGAGGCGGCTTCGGTCATTTCAACTCGAGCCCGCGCGCTGCTGCTTGAAATATTTGAACGTCTCTTCGAGTCCGTCCGCGAGCTTCTTTTCGGGACGCCAGCCAAGCTCCCGCGCGGCGCGCGCCGGCGATATGACCGAGCGCTTCTGCTCGCCCGGACGCGCCGCCGCGTGCTCCGCCTGGGTCGGGAAATCGGCGATGCCCGCGAGCGTCGAATAAAGATCGTTCACGTTGGTCTCGATACCGGTGCCGATGTTGAGCGCGATTCCCGACGCGCTCGATTTCGCCGCCGCGACCACCGCCCGCACCACGTCGCCGACGTAAACGTAGTCGCGCGTCTGAGTGCCGTCGCCGTAAATCGTCACCGGCTTGCCGTCGAGGATTCGTCCGCAGAAAATCGCAACTACTCCCGCTTCGCCGTGGGGGTCCTGGCGCGGCCCGTAAACGTTGCCGAAGCGCAGCGCCAGGTAGGCGATTCCGTACTCGGCCTTGTAAAAAAACAGATAGGCTTCGGTCGCCAGCTTGGCGACGCCGTAGGGACTTACCGGGCGGCGCGGATGCTCCTCGCTGCACGGGAATTCGTCCTGCTCGCCGTAAATCGCGCCGCCGGTCGAAGCAAAGACCACGCGCTTCAAGCCGTGGCGGCGTGCCGATTCGATCAGGTTGAGAAATCCTACCAGGTTCACTTGCGCGTCGAACGCAGGATCGGCGACCGAACGCCGCACGTCCATCTGCGCCGCCAGATGGAAGATAATCTCCGGGCGCAACCGCTCGACGACGGACGCAACCGCCCCGGCGTCGCGCAGATCGGTCTGATAGAGCGTGGCTTTCGCGTTCACCTGGTTGCGCTTGCCGGTGGAAAGATCGTCCAGCACCGCGACTTCGCCCGCGCCCGACGCGACCAGCGCATCCACCGTGTGCGAGCCGATAAAGCCGGCGCCGCCGGTCACCATAATTCTCATTGTAGCTGCCTTGTCCTAAACCGGGTGGCGTCCGACCGAGTAGTACCGCACCTCGAGCGCCTTCATCAGATCTGGATCATACAGGTTCCGGCCGTCGAATATCACCGGCTGTTTGAGCTCGGCCTTGATGCGCTGAAAGTTGGGATGCCGGAACTCGTTCCACTCGGTCAGAATCAGCAGCGCGTCGGCGCCCTTGAGCGCCTCGTAGTTGGTCTTGTGGTAGGTGACGCGATCGCCAAAAATCTTGCGCGCATTTTCCAGCGCTTCAGGGTCGTGCACCCGGCATTTCGCACCCGCCTGCAGCAGTTCCTCGATCACCACCAGCGCCGGCGCTTCACGCATGTCGTCGGTGCGCGGCTTGAAGGCAAGCCCCCAAATCGCAAACGCGCGGCCGCTCAGGTTTTCTCCGAAATGCTGCTTGACGCGCGCCGGAATCAGCCGCTTCTGCCGGGAATTCACCGCTTCCGCCGCGCGCAAAAGCGCGAAATCAAGGTTGTACTCGCTGCCGGTATGAATCATCGCCCGCACGTCTTTGGGAAAGCATGAACCGCCATAACCGACACCGGGAAACAGGAACGACGGGCCGATGCGCTTGTCGGAGCCCAGTCCGCGCCGGACGGCATTGATGTCGGCGCCCACCGCGTCGCACAGATTCGCCATCTCGTTGATGAACGAGATGCGCATCGCGAGCATCGCGTTGGACGCATACTTGGTCAGCTCCGCCGAGCGCGGATCCATCACGAGGATCGGATTGTCGGTGCGCACGAAGGGGTTGTGAATTTCCTTGAGGATAGCCGTCGCCTGCTCGCTCAGGCTTCCGATCACGACCCGGTCCGGTCGCATGAAATCTTCTATCGCGGAGCCTTCCTTGAGAAACTCCGGGACCGAGCACACGTCGGCGCGATGCTTGGCGAAGCGGCCGACGATTTCCCGCACCCGGTCGCTGGTGCCGACCGGAACGGTGCTCTTGATCACCACGATGTGATAGCCGGTGATCGCTTTTGCGATATCCTCGGCCGCCTGGAAAATCGCCGTCAAGTCCGCCGCGCCCGACGCGCTCATCGGAGTGCCCACGGCGATATACGAGACCATCGATTGCTTGACCGCTTCACCGATGTCGGTGGTGAAATGAATCCGGCCTTCCTTCAAATTGCGGCGCACCAGTTCTTCGAGGCCCGGCTCGTAGATCGGAATCCTGCCCTCGCAAAGGCTGGCGATTCGATCCTTGTCGATGTCAACGCAGATTACTTCGTTGCCGCTTTCCGCATAGCAGGTGCCGCTCACCAGTCCGACATATCCGCTCCCCACGACTGCGATGTTCATCGATAGCCCCTAGCAGGGTGTTGAGAAATTGGGATCAATCGTCGTTTTCGATTTCAAGCCCTTCACCACCCTGCGTGAAAACTGTCTTCTTACCTACCACATCTCCCCCTTTGGGGGAGACGAGAGAGAGGGAGCAGGCGTTGAAAATTACTTTTTCAACAGCCTGCTAGAATTCTTCCTTGATTACGTAGATCGGCTTTCCCTGCGATTCGTGATAGGTACGCGCGAGCATCTCGCCCAGCAGTCCGATACTCACAAACTGTACTCCGACGACTACCAGCAAAACCGCCAATAGCAACGCCGGCCGATTACCAAGTTCGCGTCCCAATAGTAACTTCTCCATCACCAGGATGAACGTCCACAGACCGCCGAGTCCGCCCAGCACGATCCCGATCAGGCCGAACACTTGTATCGGCGCGGTGGAATAGCCCGAAAGAAATTTTACGGTGATTAGGTCGAGCAGCGTGCGCACGATGCGCCACAGTCCATACTTCGAGATGCCCGCACGGCGCGGCCGAAATCCGACTTCGACTTCTGCGATTCGCGCACCCTGCTCCGCCGCAATCGCCGGGACAAATCGATGCATCTCGCCGTAGAGCTGCAGACTGCGCGCAAGCTCCCGCCGGTAGGCCTTGAAGGTGCATCCGTAGTCGTGAAGCTTGACCCCGGTCATCGCCGAAATCAGCGAATTTGCCGCCATTGAAGGCAGCCGGCGCGTAAACCGCTCCGCTTGCCACCGCTCGGTGCGCCAGCCGCTGGCCAGATCGTAGCCTTCGTCGAGCTTGGCCAGCAGCAGCGGGATGTCGGCGGGATCGTTTTGTCCGTCGCCGTCGATCGCGATTATTACGTCGCCGGTGGCGTGCGCGAAGCCGCAGGCCAGCGCCGCCGTCTGTCCGGAGTTGCGCGCCAGCGAGATCACGCGCACCTGTTTATCCGTGGACTTGATCTGACGTAGCACCTCGAGGCTCCCGTCGATACTGCCGTCGTCCACGAACACAAGTTCGTAGGCGCGGCCCAGCGCCTGCATCACGCGGCTTAACTCTGCATGCAGCGGGACAAGGTTATCGCGCTCGTTGTAGAGCGGAATAACTACTGAGTATTCCATCTCGAATGATGAGAGTCGATTAGATTAATAAACTCTCGATAGCGATTATCTATCTCTTCCCAGGTCAGTGCTAATAGCCTCTCCAGCGAAAAACGTTCGACAACGAATGACGCCATCACGCTGCCGTACACCACCGCCGTGCGCAGCGAGGATTCTGTCACCCGCCCATGCCGTGCCAGAAACCCCATCATGCCGCCCGCAAACGTATCGCCCGCCCCGGTGGGATCGACCACCTCTTCCAGCGGATACGCGGGCACCGCGAACATGCCTTCCTCGCTGAACTGAAGCACGCCATACTCGCCGCGCTTGATCAGAACGGTGGACGGGCCCATTTTCAGAATCGCGCGCCCCGCCTTCACCAGGTTGTGCTCTCCGGTAAGCGTGCGCGCCTCGCTGTCGCTGCAAAGCAGTATCTGGATTCGCTCGAGTACCTTGGTCAGGCCGGGCCGCGTGGTCTGGATCCAATAGTCATAGAGATCTGCGGTGACTACTTTGGGACTAAGCACCTGGTCCAGTACGTGTTCCTGAAGCACCGGATCGTTTGGCGCCAGGTAAAGGTAGTCCGCGCGGCATTGGTCAGGCAGCAATTCCGGCGCGAAGTTCTCCAGCACGTTGAGCGAAAGCTTGACCGTGTCGCGCACGTTCATGTCTTCGTGATAACGGCCGTGCCATCGCGTGGTCTGCCCTTCGCGTTTCACTACTCCGCGCACGTCGATATTCCGATCCGTGAACAGCTGGAAATCCTCGGCCTTATAGTCCGTACCGACCACCGCGACGATGCTGACCGGAGAAAAAAATCGCGCCGCTATCGAAAAATAGCTCGCGCCGCCGCCCAACACTTCCTCGACTTTCCCACCGGGCGTTTCGACCGTGTCGTAGGCGAGAAATCCGACCACAACGATACTCATCTATTGCACCTTCCGCGCCCCCGGATCCCGATGATCCTGGAGGTACTTGCCCACCAGCGGACGCAAGTCGTCGATCAAGCGCTGCGGAATCGCCGCGCGATCGGTAATTATCGTGTTCTTGAGCGCGTCCTGGCACCCGCATGTCCGCGGACGATTGCCAAGCGCGTGCGCCAGCGCCGACACCGCGCTTTGCGCCTTGTCCACGTTCAGCTTCATCACGCGCAGGATCTCGCCGATATCCACCGCCGCCGCCGTATCGTGCCAGCAATCGTAGTCCGTCACCAGCACCAGCGTCGCGTAACACATCTCCGCCTCGCGGGCGAGCCGCGCTTCCTGCATCGCGGTCATGCTGATCACGCTGGCGCCAAAACTCCGGAAAAGATTCGACTCGGCGCGCGTCGAGAATTGCGGACCTTCCATGCATAGATAGGTCCCGCCGTCGTGAATCACCGCGCCGCCCGCGCGCGCTGCGACGGCCAGATCGCTCGCCAGCGCTGCGCACACAGGATCGGCAATCGAAACGTGCACCACCAGACCGTCACCGAAGAATGTCATGGGGCGCTTCAACGTACGATCGATAAACTGATTCGGAATTACCAGTTCGCCCGGATGAATTTCCTCTTTCAGGCTGCCCGCCGTGGACACCGAAACGAGATGGGTTACGCCAAGCTGCTTCATCCCGAAAACATTGGCGCGAAAATTTATTTCCGACGGCAACAATCGATGGCCGCGGCCGTGTCGCGCGAGAAAGACGACCTCGGTGTCCCCGATTCGTCCCTGGTAAAACGGATCCGACGGACGGCCGAACGGTGTCTCGAGCTCCCTCGGCTCGACCTTGTCCAGGCCCTTCATCTGATAGAAGCCGCTGCCCCCGATCACTCCGAGTATGTTTTGTGGCATCGTTTTTCTGGCGCTAATCCTGAACTGGCGTCAGGCCGGATTGTGCTGTTCGGCGTAAAGCTGGCCGCATGCCGCCGCAATATCGAGCCCCCGGCTTTCGCGGATTGTAGCGGTCAAATTACCGTTCTTCAGGATCGCTTGAAAGGCCTCGACCGCCGCGCGCGTACTGCCCCGAAGCGGCGACTCCGCCAGCGGATTGTAAAAAATCAGGTTCACTTTGGCGCGCAAAGGCACAAGCAACTTCACCAGGCGGCGCGCGTCTGCGATCGAATCGTTCACCCCGGCCAGCATCACGTACTCAAACGTGATCCGGCTGCGCCGTTTAATCGGCAGATTCCGGCATGCGTCGAGCAACACTTCCAGCGGATAGCGCTGGTTGATCGGCGCGAGGCGATCGCGAAGCTCGTTGGTCGTTGCGTGGATCGAGACCGCCAGGTTAACCGGGGTCTCGCCCAGCAGCCGCTCCATCATCGGGACCAGGCCAACCGTCGAGACGGTGATCCTCCGCGGCGAGATGCCCATCCCCCAATCGGAAGTCATTATCGCGAGCGTGCGCACCAGGCGCGGGTAATTTGCCAGCGGCTCGCCCATCCCCATGAAAACAAAGTTCGTAAGTTCCTCGCCTGCGGCCAGCTCGCGTCGAGCGGCGGGGATCTGCGCCAGCATCTCGGAAGCGGTCAGGTTGCGACGCAGTCCCATGCGGGCCGTCGCGCAGAATTCGCAGGCCAGCGCGCATCCCACCTGGCTCGACATGCAAAGCGTGACGCGTTTTTCGGTGGGGATTATCACCGCTTCGATTTCTTCCCCGTCGTCGAGCGCAATGAGCAGTTTTCGGGTGCCATCCGACGAACGCGAAACGAATGACGACACCGGATGCCCGATGGTGAAGCTCTGCTTCAAAAAATTGCGAAGCGCAGCCGGTAGATCGCGCATCTCGTCGAACGACTCGGCGCCGCGAGCGTGTACCCAATGCAGAATCTGGCGGGCGCGATATGAGCGTTCGCCCCGGCTCGCGACCACTTGCTCCACTTCATCGAGCGTCAGGTCGCGGAAATCCGTGCCCATGGGCGCCGGCTCGCCCGATATTTGGCTATTCGCGTTCACGGCCAATTATTCTAGTCGAAACGCCGCCATGAAAGCAGGACGGTCGCTTGCTTCGCGAGCACCGGTAGTTGCCGACGGGACGCTTTAGATGTGTCTATGTCAAAATCTCTCGAGCGGGGAAAAAGAAGGCGATTTCCTGGGCCGCCGTCTCGGGCGCATCCGAGCCGTGCGTGGCGTTCTGTTCGACGTCGATTCCGAAGTCCTTGCGAATCGTGCCGGCGTCGGCCTTTTTGGGATCGGTTGCGCCCATCAGTTGACGCCACTTGCTGATCGCGTTGTCGCCCTGCAGCACCGCAACAACCACCGGGCCGGAAGTCATATAGTCGCACAGCCCGCGGAAGAACGGCCGCGCTTTGTGCACCTCGTAAAACCTCTCGGCGTCCGCGCGCGGGAGATGAATCTTGCGCAACGCGACGATCGCCAGCCCCGAAGCTTCGATTCGTTTGAGTATGTCGCCGGTGAGCCCGCGCCGCACCGCGTCGGGTTTGACGATTGCGAAAGTTCGTTCCATCGAATTACTTCCTAGCCTCGAGTACTGATTTCATCGTCGAGCCGAGGTCAGCCGGGCTCATCGCAACCGTGATTCCCGCCGCCTTGAGCGCCGCGATTTTATCGGCCGCGGTGCCGCGTCCGCCTGAGATAATCGCCCCGGCGTGACCCATCCGCCGTCCCTTCGGCGCGGTTTGGCCCGCGATAAATGCGACCACGGGTTTCTTAAAGTATTGCTTTATATATTCGGCGGCTTCTTCCTCAGCCGTCCCGCCGATTTCGCCAATCATGATGACCGCGCGCGTCTTGGGGTCTTCGTTGAACAACTTGAGCGAGTCGATATGCGTTGTGCCGACGATCGGGTCGCCACCGATCCCGATGCAGGTCGATTGCCCGATCCCAAGCTGGGTCAGCTGATACACCGCCTCGTAAGTCAGCGTGCCCGAGCGCGACACGACGCCGATATCGCCTGGCTTGTGGATGTAGCCCGGCATGATGCCAATTTTGCATTCACCCGGCGTGATGATTCCCGGGCAGTTGGGGCCAATCAGGCGCGTCCTGGTGCCCGCCAGGTAAGCCTTCACTTTGACCATGTCAAGGATCGGAACGCCTTCGGTGATGCAGATGACAAGCTCGATGCCGGCGGCGGCGGCCTCCAGGATCGCGTCGGCGGCGAACGCCGGCGGCACGTAGATCACGGTGGCGTTGCAGCCGGTCGATTTGCGCGCCTGCTCGACGGTGTCGAAGATCGGGATGCCCTCGAAGTCGGTGCCGCCCTTGCCCGGCACCACCCCGCCGACCATTTGCGTGCCGTACTCTTTGCACGCGCGCGTGTGGAGTTGGCCGGTCGCGCCGGTAATTCCCTGCGTCAGCACGCGGGTGTTTTTGTCAACTAAAATACTCATCTGAAAATTCTAGGCTCCGATTTCTTTTACGATGCGCCGGGCGGCGTCGGCCATGTCGCTGGCGTTGACCACCTTGATCCCGGAGTCGGCAAGGATCTTCTTGCCTTCGATGACGTTGGTGCCTTCCATCCTGACCACCAACGGCACGTTCAGTTTCACTTGCTTGGCCGCCTCGACAACGCCCTGCGCCAGCACGTCGCATCGCATGATGCCGCCAAAGATGTTGATCAGCACGCCTTTGACGCGCTTGTCCGCGAGCAGGATGCGAAATGCAGCGGCGACCTTCTCGGTGCTGGCGCCGCCGCCAACGTCGAGGAAGTTGGCCGGCTCGGCGCCGTAAAGCTTGACGATGTCCATCGTGGCCATCGCGAGACCGGCGCCGTTGACCATGCATCCGATGTTGCCGTCGAGATGCACGTAGCTGAGATCGTACTTCGCCGCTTCGGTCTCGGCGGGATCTTCCTCATTGGCGTCGCGCAGCTCGCGGATGTCCGGATGGCGGAACAAGCCGTTGTCATCGAATGACATTTTCGCGTCGAGGCAGATGACGCGGCCTTCGGTCGTCACCACCAGCGGATTGATCTCGATGAGCGACGCGTCGGTTTCGATGAAGGCCCGATAGAGCGACGTGAGCAGCGCCGCGAACTGGCCGACTTGTTTGTCTTTGAGGCCGAGCGCGAATGCGATTTTGCGCGCCTGAAACCCGGCCACACCCAGCAGGGGATTGATCGGCTCGGTGAAGATTTTTTCGGGCGTCTTGGCGGCGACTTCCTCGATATCCATGCCGCCCGCGGTGCTCGCGATCACGGAAACCGTTCCCGCCTTTCGATCGACGAGCATCCCAAGGTAAAGCTCGCGAGCGACGTCGCTCGCTTCCTCGACGTAAACCCGGCGCACCACCCGGCCTTCGGGGCCGGTCTGATGCGTCACCAGCGGCTTGCCGAGCAGCTTGGCTGCGAAATCGCGCACGTCGGAGGCAATAGTCAGCAGTTTGACGCCGCCAGCCTTGCCGCGGCCACCCGCATGGATTTGCGCCTTGGCCACAGCTTTTGGCTTGCCCAGCGCCGTGAATGCAGCAGCAGCCTCGTCAGGCGTGGTCGCGAACTGCCCCTTTGGAACGGGAACGCCGAAGCGCGCCAGAACCTGCTTGGCTTGATATTCGTGGATGTTCATTCAGTTACCCAGGCATCAACCTCATTTTGGATAAGGATCCGGAATCTGTCGAATCGACCCGCTCGCTCGCGATGACATTAGCGCAACGGCAACGTCATTTCATAAAGAGGTCGCGGAGCCATTTGATCGTCGTCTGGCGCCCGATCGCGCTGATTGCGGTCGTGAGCGGAATATCCTTGGGGCAAACCTCGACGCAGTTCTGCGCATTGCCGCAGTCGGCCACTCCGCCCTCCGCCATCATCGCGTCGAGCCGCTCGTCGAGGTTCATCTTGCCGGTTGGATGCTGGCTCATCAGATAGACCTGCCCGATCACGGATGCGCCCATGAACTTCGAATGCGAGTTAAACTGCGGGCACGCCTCCAGGCAGCATCCGCAAGTCATGCATCGCGAGAACAGGTACGCGAACTGCTGCACGTCGGGCGCGACTTTTGGGCCCGGACCCAGGTCGTATGTCCCGTCGATCGGAATCCACGCGCGCGCCTTCTTCAGGTGGTCGAACATTTTGGATCGATCGACCCAGAGATCGCGGACTACCGGGAACTTCGTCATCGGCTCGACCGTCGCCGGCCCGTGGAGTCCGTTGGCGAGCTGCGAGCACGCCTGACGGACGCGCCCGTTGATCACCATCGTGCATGCGCCGCAAACTTCTTCCAGACAGTTGGCGTTGAAGACGACTGGCGCGACGCGTTTGCCCTTACGATTGACCGGGTTGCGCCGAATCTCCATCAGCATCGAGACGATGTTGTGATGCGGCAAATAGGGTATCTCGAACTCCTCGTAGTAGGGCTCGGAGTTCGGCGTTTCCTGGCGCTTGATTCTCAAGACTTGCGTCTGTTCTGCCACTGGGATGCTCCTGCTGGGGGACTACGCGGCGGATTTGTCGATGTCGTAGCGCCGCGGCCGCGGCTTGATGAGGCTCACGTCAACCGGCTCCCAACTGAACCGCGGGCCGTCGGACGACCACGCCGCCATGGTGGTCTTCATGAAATTCGCGTCGTCGCGTTCGGGAAAATCGGGCTTGTAGTGCGCGCCGCGCGATTCATTGCGATTGAGCGCGCCGAGCGTAATCGGCCGCGCCAGCTCGAGCATGTTCCATAGCTGGCGGACGAACAACACTTCCTGGTTCGCCCACTTGCCCTTGTCGTTGAGCCCGATTCGGCTCCATCGATCCTTGAGCTCGAGCAGCTTGTTGTCGGTCGCTTTGAGCTTGTCGTTGTAGCGCACGACGGTGACGTTTTCGGTCATGATGTCGCCGAGTTCGCGCCACACCGCAAAGGCGTTCTCCGGACCGCTCATCTTGAAAATGTTGTCGAACGATTCGCGCTGACGCTTGAGCTCCTGATCGAAAATCTGCGCGCTGGCCGCGCTCTTGTGCGACTTGGCGTGGTTGATCATTGCCGACTCGCAAATGTTGCCGCCGTGTATGCACGACAGCAACGAGTTGGCGCCGAGCCGGTTGGCGCCGTGATATTGAAAGTCGCACTCGCCCGCCGCGAACAGTCCCGGGATGTTGGTCTGCTGATGGTAATCAACCCACAGACCGCCCATCGAGTAGTGCATCGCCGGGAAAATCTTCATCGGGACCTTGCGCGGATCCTGGCCGGAAAACTTCTCGTAGATTTCGAGCACGCCGGCGACCTTGCGATTGAGTTCCACGGGATCGAGATGGCTCACGTCGAGATAAACCAGCGGATTCCCGTCAACGCCGAGCTTCATCTCGAACACGACCTTGTGAATCGCCCGCGTCGCGATGTCGCGCGGCACCAGGTTGCCGTACGCCGGGTACATGTCTTCAAGGAAGTACCACGGCTTGCCGTCGCGATAGGTCCACACCCGTCCACCCTCGCCACGAATCGACTCCGAGATGAGACGATACTTGTCCTCACCCTGCATTGCGGTGGGATGCACCTGGACGAACTCGCCATTGGCGTAGGTCGAACCGGCCTGGTAACACGCGCTGACCGCCGATCCGGTACAGACCAGCGACTGCGTCGAGCGGCCGTAGACCAGCCCCGGGCCGCCGGTGGCGACGAGCGTGGTGTCGGCGGGAAACGCGCGCATCTCGAGCGAGCGCGTGTCGATCGCAACGATCCCGCGGCAGTTGCCCGACTCGTCCTGCACGAGGCTCAGCATCTCCCAGCCTTCGAACTTGCGCACCTGGCCGGCGGCCTCGTAGCGGCGGACCTGCTCGTCCAGTGCGTACAGGAGCTGCTGCCCGGTGGTGGCGCCCGCGAATGCGGTGCGATGATGCTTGGTGCCGCCGAAGCGGCGGAAGTCGAGCAGGCCTTCGGGCGTGCGATTGAACATCACGCCCATCCGATCGAACAGGTAGATGATCGCCGGCGCCGCCTCGCACATCGCCTTGACGGGCGGCTGATGCGCCAGGAAGTCGCCGCCGTAAATCGTATCGTCAAAGTGAATCATCGGCGAGTCGCCCTCGCCTTTGGTGTTGACGGCGCCGTTGATTCCGCCTTGCGCGCACACCGAATGCGAACGCTTGACCGGGACGATGGAGAAGAGATCGACTTGCTCGCCCCGCTCCGCGAGTTTCATTGCCGCGGTCAAACCTGCCAGCCCGCCGCCTACGATTATATGATGCCCTGGCATTGGTTCTCTCCTCAGGCGGGTGCGCGAAATGCGACCAGAATTGAAACGCCGACGATCGCCATGATGATAAACAGCGCGATGCACGCGCGGTTCACCAGCGTTTGCGCCTTGGGGCCGACCGCAATTCCCCACGTGATCGTGAAGGTGAAAATGCCGTTGGTCAGGTGATAGACGCAGGCCAGCGTCCCGACCACGTAAGCGGTCAGGATCAGCGGATTCATCATGAAGTTATGCATCCGCAGGTAATCCGCCTCGACGCCGGTGGCGTAGTAGACCCCGCGCGTCGAGAGGACGTGAAAGCCGATAAACAGGAACGCGAGTATCCCGGTGATGCGCTGCAAAGTGTACTGGTAGTTGCGCTCGTAGGGGTAGTCGTTGGGCCGCGCGGTGGCGGTAATGACCAATCCGTAAATCGCATGGTAGAGAATCGGAATCCACAGGACGAACGCTTCGACCGCGATCTGAAACGGGAGATTGCGGGTGAACTCGGTTTCCTTCCACCACATCGCGCCGCCCTTAAGGACGAAGGCGTTTTCGAAGAAGTGGAAAAATAAGAATCCGCCGATCGGAATGATTCCCGACAGCGAGTGCAACCTGCGCAGCAGCCAGTGCCGCTCGTCTGCCGTCATCCCTGCCGCGATCGCAGGCGCCGCAACTGCCTCTGCTTCTGCCATAAGCCTTTCCCGAATCGCTAGCCCTGTGCGGCCGCGATTACCTTGTCCATTGCCTCGACCAGTTCGCGCACGTGTGCCACCGAACTGTCGAAGGCTGCCTTTTCGGCGGCGCTCAGCTGAATTTCGACAACGCGCTCGACGCCGCCCGCGCCGATCACGACCGGTACTCCCGCAAAGAGTCCCTTCACGCCGTATTCGCCGTCAAGAAACGCGGCGCACGGCAGCACTTGTTTGCGATCGAGCATGTACGCCTCGACCATTTTGTAAGCCGCGGCTCCTGCCGCGTAATACGACGAAGTCTTCATCAGCTGGACGATCTCGCCGCCACCGCCTCGCGTGCGCTTCTCGATTTCCTCCAGCCGCTTCGCCCCGACCAGGCGTTCGACCGGCTGGCCGCCGACCGTCGTGTAGCTGCGAATGGGCACCATGTCGTCGCCGTGCCCGCCGAGCACCATCGCGGAAATACTTTCCACCGACACGGCCAGTTCCGACGCCAGAAAGGTGCGGTAGCGCGCCGAGTCAAGCACGCCCGCCTGCCCGACGATCCGGCTTTTCGCGAAACCGGTCACGCGCTTGAGCTGCGTAACCATCGCGTCGAGCGGATTGGTCACCGCGATCACGAAAGCGCCGGGCGCGTGTTTCTTGATTGCGGCGCCGACGTCGGTCATCACCGCGGCGTTTATCTTGAGCAGGTCGTCACGGCTCATGCCGGGTTTGCGCGGCGAGCCCGATGTGACGACGCAGCAATCGGCGCCCTCGATGAGCTTGATGTCGGTGCCGCCGATGACGTTGGCGTCGATGCCGAGCACCGGCGCCGATTCGAGCATGTCCAGCGCTTTGCCCTGCGGCAGTCCGTCGATGATGTCGTAGAGCACGATATCGCCGAGTCCGCGCAGGAAGCATAGATGGGCGCAAGTCGCGCCGACATTACCCGCTCCGATGAACGCAATTTTTTTCCGAGCCATGGGTTGCTCCCTAACTTCGGGTCGTTCCTTTTCTGAAGCCTACCTTATATTCGTGTGTTTGCTAATGAGCAAGACTTAAGCGGCTGAGGCAACCAGACCGCCGCCCTCACCGCATCGCGGGTGCCGCCCGGAGGTGCCCCCCAATTGTCCGATAGATAGCAGCGTTTGATGACGTTGTGAAGCAATCTGATCGGGCTCTCTGTGACGGCTCGGGCGGTACGCCCCCCCGCCGTACTCAAGCGTGGCGGAGCCATCGCGAGAGCTCGCGAATCGTGGGGCGCTTGCCGTACATCAAAATTCCGATTCGGTAGATTCGCCCGCTGATGAACATCACCGCGCCAATCGTCGCGACCAGCAACAGCAATGACAGCGCCAGCTGCCATCGCGGCGGATCGTGGACCGCGAGGCGCTCGAACATCAGGATCGGCGAGCAGAACGGAAATAACGAAACCGCCACCGAGACCGGCGAGTCCGATGACGTAGCCACCGGCAGAATCAATCCCGACGCAGCGATCAGCGGCAGGATGATCACGAAGTTCCACTGCTGCGCTTCATCGATCGAATTGAAGATCGCGCCGACGGCGGCGAAGATCGCGCTGTACAGCAGGTAACCCAATATGTAGAAGACGACAAAATAGACAATCAGCGACGGACCCACTTCGAGCACCGTCATCGTGGTGCGGAGGTACAGGCTTCGCGATGCACCGAACGCCGCCATCGCAAGCCATGCCGCGATCTGCGTCAGGCCGACGCTGCCGGTGCCGAGAATCTTGCCGGTCATCAGTTCCTGCGCGCTCGCCGCGCACAGCAACACCTCGGTAATGCGCGAGCTCTTTTCTTCCATGACCGATCGCATCACCATCACGCCGTAGGACAGCAGCGAAAACAACATCACGAACATGAGAATCAACACGACCGCCGCGCCGCGCACCGCGTTGTACGCCGAGGACGACTTGCCCGCGCGGACCGCCGTGAGGTCGACGGGCTGCAGCGTCGCGGCCACGTCGCCGGAGCTGCTGCCCTGCTCCACCATGCGATCCGCGGCGAACGCGTACGACAGCGCGTCGCCGAGCCGGCGCTCAAGAATGAAGTCGCCCATGCGACCGGTCGTGAAGACGACGTGACGGGAAGCGCGCGCCGGGCCGTCGAGCCACACATAGCCCTCGATGTCGCCCGCATCGAGGTGCTTGTCGAGTTGCTCGTGCTCGGCCGGCGACGCGGGAGAAACGACCGAGGGCTCGTAGCGCGTACCCCGCTGGCGCATCAATTCGCCGCTGGCAAGTTCGGCCAGCGCGCGATTGTCGCATGCGATCACGACTCGCGCCGGGCGCTCGCTGTCGCGCACGATACCGCGCGCCATCGATGCGCTGATCAGTGCGGGCAGGATCAGAAATGCTCCCATCAACACCGGGGTCGCGAACGTCGACAGGAGAAACGAGCGCGTCCTGACCCGCTCAAAGTATTCCCGTTTCGCGATGATCCAGACTTTGTGAATCGAGAACTCAGTCATCTCTGCCGGCTATTAGATCGATAAAGATTTGTTCGAGCGAGGGGTCCATCACCTGGAATCGGATCACGCGCAACCCGCGCATCGCCGTCCGCAGCAGTTCCTGCGGGTCGGCATCCGACTTGAGGCGGATTTCGGCGTGATTGCCGTAGTCATTCAACGAATCGATGAGCGGATTGCCGGCCAGGCATCCGCCGTCGCCTTCATAGTCGATTTGCACGTAGCGCCGGCCGTTACCGGCTTTGATCTCGCTCAGGCTCCCTTGCAGCACCGATTTGCCGCGATCGATCAGGCAGATCGAGTCGCACAGCTTTTCCACCTGGTCCATCCGATGCGTCGAGAACAGGATCGACTTTCCCGCCGTGCGAAGCCCGACCAGCACATCCTTGAGCTGCATCGTGTTGACCGGATCGAGGCCGGCGAACGGCTCATCCATGACGATCAACTCGGGATCGTGCAACAGCGCCGCGATGAACTGGATCTTCTGCTGCATCCCCTTCGACAACTCCTCGACGCGACGATCGACCCAGTCCGCAATCTCGAGCCGCCGCGCCCATGCGTCGATTCGTTCCCTCGACGTGGCGACCGACAGCCCTGCAAGCCGGCCGAGAAAAACCAGGTTGTCGCCCACCGTCATCCGGCGGTACAAACCGCGTTCCTCGGGCAGATAGCCGACCCGGCGCATCGCGCGGCGGCGCAGCGGCTCGCCAAAGAGCCGCACGCAGCCGGAATCGGGGGCGGTGATGCCGATCATCATGCGGATGGTGCTGGTCTTGCCGGCGCCGTTGGGTCCCAGCAGGCCGAAAATGCGCGCTGGTGGAATTTCGAACGAGAGATCGTCAACGGCGGTAAAGCCGCCATAGGACTTTCGGACGCGGATGAGTTCGACGGTTGAGGCCACTGCTTCATTGTATGTGAAACCCGCGGTGGGTTTCACACTTCCTTCGGCAGGGGTGACCCCTGCACCCAACGGTGGGAGAAGATGCGGCCTGACGGCCTGTTAGAAGGGGGTGAGAGAAGAGATGCGGCTGCTCTTTGTGTCATCCCGACCGAAGCGGAGGGACCCCCGGGGGTTGCCTCTCGGGCAACAAGGCGGGCGAGAAGGCGGCTGCGGAGCGAACTTGATGGAACTTGGCGGCGGCACTACGCAGCTTTGTTTATGGACTGGTGTTTGTCGTCCGGTGAAATTGGGCATGCCAAGTCGCCTGCACCCAAGGCTGGCCGTTGCAGCCCCAGAACTCAGACCCGCTACATCGATCGACCCCTGACAATTCGACGTTCATAGTCTCACCCTGGTCAACGAGCACGCAGCGGATATCGGAGCTTGCGGCAATCGTTAGGGTCGGTCCCGGAAAGAGCCCCAAGAGCTTACCACGCTGATCCATTCTGGCCACGCTGTGCAATAGGACCTGATTCCTACTGTCTGTGGAAACAACTTCGGTTTGCTCGTCGTAGTTGCTGACCTTATAGCCGCGTTCCGACACGTACCCGGTATCTAGCTTGGTGTCGTGAAAGGTGATTGTGAACGGTCCGTTTCCCATTCTCCGGAAGCAGAGGCTAAATGTCTTCGGTATCCAACCTCCGAGGGGCGGACCTTCCAAAAGCTGCCAGGAATCGGGCTCGGAGACCATGCCTTCCCAGCATCCTTCGAACTCCTTCGGCACCGGGGGAATTTCAAGCGTGCTTTGTCCGGAAGCGTCAGGAGCCGCGGTCGGTTTATCATCTGGTGCTACCAGATTGCCTTGCTGATCGACCGTAAATTTGGGGTTGGCTGGTGCGACGCGCTGTTGCGGAGCGGGCGGCGTAATCGAAATCTGAGCCGCCGCCACACCGATCAATGCTGAGCAAGATACAGCGGGCACGATCAGCGCGAGCGCGGCAGCGTGGCGTGGGTTCATTGCTAAAACGATTTAGCAGACCGCCGCGCGATCGAACAGGAGCGCCGCAAAAGAGAACCGCAGGGGTGACCCCTGGCCTTGGCGACGGCATGAAGGAAGAATCACCTGCGCGGTGGGCGGCAGGGGCCGCGCGCGACAACGGAGCGCGGCCTTAACATTGGGTGCAGGGGGCACCCCTGCAAAGAGAAAGGGGCTGGCGCGCATCGCGCGCGACAGCCCCGTCAAGGATTCGACCTTAGTCAGGGAGCGGCAGCGCTACATATTCTCCACGATCGCCTTGCCGAACTCCGAGCACTTGAGCAGCTTCGCGCCGGTCGTCAGCCGCTCGAAGTCGTAGGTCACCTCTTTCTTGGCGATGGTCTTCTCGAGGCCGCGAACGATCCCGTCGGCAACTTCCTGCCATCCCAGGTGCTCGAACATCATCACACCCGACAGGATAACCGAGCCCGGATTCACTTTGTCCTGGTCGGCGTACTTGGGCGCGGTGCCATGCGTCGCTTCGAAGATCGCGTGGCCGGTCAGGTAGTTGATGTTGGCGCCGGGAGCGATTCCGAGTCCGCCGACCTGCGCCGCGAGCGCATCGGAGAGAAAGTCGCCGTTCAAGTTCATCGTGGCGATGACGTCGAATTCATCGGGACGCGTGAGCACCTGTTGGAGGGTGATATCCGCGATCGCATCCTTGACCAGCATTTGGCCGGCAGGCGGCTTGCCGTTGCAATCGTCCCATCCAATGGCCTTGCCTTTGTATTCGCGTTTTACGAGTTCGTAGCCCCAATCGCGGAACGCGCCCTCCGTGTACTTCATGATGTTGCCCTTGTGGACAAAGGTCACGCTCTTGCGCTTGTGGCTAATCGCGTAATCAAGCGCGGCGCGAATCAGGCGCTCAGAACCCTCGCGCGAAATGCATTTGATTCCGATTCCCGAGGTATTGGGGAAGCGCATATTCTTGACGCCCATTTCCTCGAGCAAGAATTTGATGACCTTTTTTGCCTCGGGCGACTCCGCCGGCCATTCGATTCCCGCGTAGATGTCTTCGGTGTTCTCGCGGAAGATTACGGCGTCGAGTTTCTCAGGATGCTTGACCGGACTGGGCACGCCCGCGAAGTAGCGCACCGGGCGCAGGCATACGTAGAGATCGAGCATCTGGCGCAGCGCCACGTTGAGCGAGCGGATGCCGCCGCCAATAGGAGTCGTCAGCGGGCCCTTGATGCCGACCAGGAATTCGCGGAATGCCTCGACGGTTTCGTCGGGCAGCCAGGTCTTCCAATTCTTGAACGGCTTATCGCCCGCGTACACTTCCATCCACGCGATCTGGCGCTTGCCGCCGTAGATTTTCTTCACCGCATTGTCGAAAACGTACTGCGATGCGCGCCAGATGTCGGGGCCGGTACCGTCGCCTTCGATAAACGGAATGATCGGGCGGTCAGGAACTTTCAGGGTGTGATTGGCGCCAAGAGTAATCTTTTCGCCGTTGCTCGGAACTTTGATGTGCTCGTATGCCATCGGTGTCTCGCTTCGCCTCTCTTGTTGAATGATTGAGCGCGAACGCGACCCGCACCTGCACTTTTTCACGGCGGGGCGCAGCGCTCAGAATTATCCCGCCATCATACACCAATGGGTTTGCGATGCCATAGCCTAATAATCGCCCCGGCGATGTATTAGAAGGACACACTGCCCCGTTGGCATCGATGCCGAAGCCGGAAGCTTCGTTGAACTCGGTTGAACGTCCTCGACGACGTCCCTTTCAGGTCCAGCTCTCGACCCGCAGTCCGCTGACGCGGCGGAATTCAGATTGATTGCGCGTAACGAGGGTCGCTTTTTCATGAACCGCGTGCGCGGCGATCAGCAGGTCCATTGCTCCGATGGAGTGACCCGCCGCCTCGAGCTGCGCCCTGATCGCGCCGTATGTCGCAGCCGCTTCAGCCGGCCAATCGAGGACTGTGACGTACGCCAGGAAGGCGCGGACGGCGTCTCTCGATCGGTCAGGATGGATAGACTTCGAAACCCCGGTCCAGAGTTCGGCCGCGACAATTGACGACACCGCAACTTCTTCTCGATTCGTGCGCTCGAGGCGATTTCGAATCGCCGGCGACCGCCCGCGCATCACATCCACGCAAATGTCGGTGTCCAGCATCAGGCGCGGCACTTAGAGCGGCTCCACTTTCTCGGGCCGCCGGTCGCGGAGCCGTTTGGGAAAGCCGGCGGGCAGCCGCGGCGCGCTGGCGAAATATTCTTTCCAGGAACGCGGGCGCGGTGTCAGGATTACGCTATCTCCGTCGGGCTCGATGAATACTTCATCGGTGGAGAACCTGAACCGCTTTGGAATCCGAACCGCCTGGCTGCGGCCGGTTTTGAAGACTTTTGCGGTTTCGCGCTTGATCATGACCTGATATATACCAAAAGTGTATATCGCGGTAAACGGTCAGGTACGCCATTAACGCGGGCGCGGGGATTAGAGCGGCTTGCTGCTTTTGACCCAAAGCATGTAACCACCCGCCCAAGCGCAGAGCCCAAAAAATACAGCGCCTGCCAGGCCAGCCGACAGCGCATATGCATCGTCCGCGGTTGCCGCGATGAGCAGCCCGACCACGACACAAATCCCGCTGCCGATTTCCAGAAACCACAGCGATGCCCAGCCGAGATGTTGGGCTTGAGTGCGGTAGCGGCCGCGGAGCGTTAGTCGTTCATCGGCTGGCGCGCGCTCGAGGTTCCTCGTCAGCCACCACAGGCCACTGTAGTTTCCCGCGGCAAAAAGCGAAAGGACCAAGATGATCAGGATGATATTGATAGGGTAATTCCAGAGCCTGCTCGCCTCCGCACCCATCACACCGAGCACTGGACTGCATATCGCCGCACCGATCATGTAACGGCGCAGAACCGCTCTTTGGTCGGCCGAAACCATATATCCACGGCCAGCAAGGTGCGGGTGGAAGGCCATCCGGCCATCGCGCAACGTCTTGAAGGACGACTGAGAGTAGGCGTCGAATAAACCCATCGGCTCCTCTCAGACTCTTCTTGACCGGCGCGGGATCAATTGAAGGCCCGCGCGGTTTCACGCTTTGGCATCGTCTGGTATGTAGCATAAGAGTTCGACTATCGACGAGGCCGCCCGCGGACCAACCAAGCGGAGCATCCGATGGATTTCAGCTACACGCCGGAACAGGAAAAATTTCGCGCCGAACTGCGGCGCTGGCTCGAAAAGAACTCCGCCGAAGCCTTCGGGCGTACGGGCGAGGATCTCGGCGGCTCGACCGCCAGCCTGCTCGACGTTCGCGACGACGGGCGATGGAATCAACTGCTCGACTACCATCGCCGGCTCTACAAGGCGGGTTACGTAGCGTTGCACTGGCCCAAGGAATGGGGCGGAGGCGGCGCGAGCATGATCGACCAGGCCATCTACCAGGACGAAGTCTTACGGCTCGCGCTGCCGCTCTACGGCGCCAATCAACTCGCGATCGATCGAATCGGCCCGACCATCATGCATCTGGGCACCGAGCAGCAGAAAAAGCGCTACTTGCTCAAGATGCTGACCGGCGAGGAAATCTGGTGCCAGGGTTATTCCGAACCCGGCGCGGGCTCCGATCTCGCGGCCCTGCAGACGCGTGCGGTGCTCGACGGCGACACCTTCGTCATCAACGGGCAGAAAGTATGGACCAGTTTGGCACATCGCGCGGACTGGCAGGTGCTGCTGGTCCGCACCGATCCCGCGGCGCCCAAGCACAAGGGGATTTCCTACCTGCTGGTCGACATGCATAGTCCCGGAATTACGGTGCGTCCGCTGGTTCAGATCACCGGCGACGCCGGATTCAACGAGGTTTTTTACGACAACGTTCGCGTGCCCAAGGAAAACCTGGTCGGCGAGCTGAACGCGGGATGGCAGGTGTCGATCGCGACGCTCATGTACGAACGAGTTTCCGGCGGCACGCGCCATCCGGTGGAACGCACGATCGGCGAGCTGCTCGAGCTCGCGAAGAAAGTGGATTTCCAGGGCGCCCCCGCGTGGAAGCATCCGTACGTGCGCCAGAAACTCGCGCAGTTCGCAATCGAGGCGCGATGCCTGCGGCTGTCGCGCCACCGCTCGCTGTCGGCACAGCTCAAGGGCAAAGTGCCGGGCGCGGAGAGTTCATTCGGCAAACTTTTCGCCACCGAGCTGAACTTGAGAGCAGCGATGTTCGCCGATGAGATGCTTGGCGCGTTCGCCAACGTCGAAGGCGGCAGCCTCGGCGCGATCGATGGCGGCCGCTGGATGCATCGGACGCTCGCGGCGCGCGGGTTGACGATCGCGGCGGGCTCCAGCGAGATTCAGCACAACATCATCGGCGAGCGGGTCCTCAAACTGCCCCGGGGCTGAGCAGGGGTGCGCACGCGGGGTGCGAAACTGAAATCGAAGAACTTGATTTTATGTGAAACCCACCGTGGGTTTCACACTTCCTTGGGCAGGGGTGACCCCTGCACCGCAATGTTAGGAAGACGCGAAAATCTGCGCAACGCATCTTTTCGCGACTACGCGATGGGCGGGGCTGAGCCCTGCTCCCAGTGAACAGAAAAGATGCGGGACTGCGTCCCTGTTAGAAGGGTTAGCCAGGAGAGGAACCTCAGGGCTTGGTGCGGCGCTGGTCAGGTGCCCTGGATTGGGGAGGCCCATCGGGAGAAAACGGTGTCGGAAATCTTTTCCAGCGACGGCGTGAACTCGGCGGCCTGAGCGATCATTCGATCGGCCGCGATATTCTCGCGATTTAATTCGTTGGCGAACGCATCGGCCATCGCCGCGACCCCTTCGCCCCTCACCTCGAAATGAAACTGAAAGCCGTACGCCTTGTCACCGTGGCGAAACGCCTGGCACGGCGTCTTCTCCGACGATGCGAGCGAGACCGCACCCGGCGGCAGATCGAAGATGTCGCCATGCCAATGAAACGGCGTCATCGTCTCGGGCAAATCGCGCATCAGACGATCGTGTTTGGCCGAATCGTCGAGCCGGATCGGATGCCATCCGATTTCCTTCCCGTTGGGGTTGCGATCGACCTTCGCGCCGAGCACGGCCGCAAGAATCTGCGCGCCCAGGCATACGCCGAGCACCGGCAGATTCGATTTCATCGCGTCTTCGATGAGGCGCATCTCGTCGCGCAGCCACGGATGCCGGTCAGTCTGATCGACACCCATCGGACCGCCCATCACGATCAAGCCGCCAGCACCCTTCATGCTCGGCGGCACCGGCTGGCCGTCGTAAACGCGCACGTATTGCCAGGCGAGCGCCGCGCCTTCGAGCGCGTCAGCTATGGCGCCGAGATTCTCGACCGGGTGATGCTGTAAAACATAAATCTTCGCCATCGACCGAAACGCCTCTTCGCTCTTTCACTCTTCGACGCGATCGAAACAAATGGCTAGCAGGCTGTTGAAAAAGTAATTTTCAACGCCTGCTCCCTCTCTCTTGTCTCCCCCAAAGTGGTTTTTTCACCGGTCTCCCCTTTGGGGGAGATGTTGTCGGTAAGAAGCCATCTTTTACGCAGGGTGTTGAATCGTTCGAGACCCGAACTGCCCTTCGATATGAGTTCTTCAACACCCTGCTAGAGCATCGTGCCGCGGCGGACGCGGCCGAGATGCGTATAGGCGCGCTGGGTTGCGACGCGGCCGCGCGAAGTCCGCGCCAGAAATCCCTCCTGCAGCAGGTAGGGCTCGTAAACTTCCTCGATGGTGTCGGATTCCTCGCCGACCGCGGCGGAAAGACTCTCGACGCCAACCGGTCCGCCGTCGAACTTGTCGATTATCGCGCCGAGAATCGCGCGGTCCATCTTGTCGAAGCCCGCGCTATCGATTTCGAGCAGATCGAGAGCGCCCAGCGCGATTTCGCGCGTGACGACCGGCGCCTCGTTGACCTGCGCGAAGTCGCGCACCCGGCGCAGCAGGCGGTTGGCAATGCGCGGCGTCCCGCGCGAGCGCGAGGCTATTTCAGTGGCTCCTTTTTCGTCGATCGCCACCTTCAGCAAGCCGGCGGAGCGGCGCACTATCTCGCCCAGTTCGGCGTGATCGTAAAAGTCGAGATGGTAATGCTGGCCGAATCGGTCGCGCAGCGGCGAGCTCAGCAAGCCCGAGCGCGTGGTCGCGCCCACCAGCGTGAACGGATTTACCGAGAGCTTCATCGTGCGCGCGCCCATCCCCTCGCCCACCACGATATGAAACTCGAAATCCTCCATCGCGGAGTAAAGCCGCTCTTCAACGACCCGCTGGAGGCGATGAATCTCGTCGATAAAGAGCACGTCATGCGCCTCGAGGTTGTTCACGATTGCGGCCAGGTCGGCGGCGCGTTCGATAGCGGGACCCGAAGTGACGTGGAGGTTGACGCCGAGCTCGCGCGCGATGATGTGGGCCAGCGAGGTCTTGCCGAGGCCGGGAGGTCCGGCGAAGAGCACGTGATCGAGCACTTCGGCGCGACCGCGGGCGGCTTTGATCGACATGCCGAGAATTTTTTTGGTGCGCTCCTGCCCGATGAATTCGGCGAGCGCGCGCGGGCGAAGCGCGAGATCGAGCCGGTGATCGTCTTCGTGACCGACGCGCGCGGTGATGCGCCCTTCGGCGGCGGGCGCGGCCGCGCTTGAATTTTCAATAGGCTTACTTTTCGCCAAGCAGCACCGCCAATGACTTGCGAATTATCACTTCCGGATTTTCCGCCGCGCCGGCGTCCGCGGCGACGACCGCGTCAACCGTGCGTTTGGCTTCAACCGGTTTCATGCCGAGGTTCACGAGCGCGGAAACTGCTTCGTCGGCTGGGCCGGCCGGTCTTCCGTTTCCATCCGGCGCCGGGCGGATATAACCGCCGGGCCCGGTGGTTGACGGCGCTGCCATCTTCAAGTCAGCAACTTTGTCGCGCAGTTCGCGCACGACCCGCTCCGCGACTTTGGGACCGACGCCGGGCACCGCGTCGATTCTGTCGACGTCGCCTTTGCCGATTGCGGCGACCAGTTCCTCGGGCGCAAGGACCGACAGGATCGCAAGAGCGAGTTTCGGGCCGACGTGCTGCACGCTCATCAGCAGGTCGAAGGCGCGTTTTTCGATGGCGCTGGAAAATCCGTAAAGCGTGAGCGCATCCTCGCGCACGACCTGGCGTATCTCGAGCGCGACGCGGTCGCCGAGTTGCGGCAATCGATAGTAGGTGCTCAGCGGAATCAGCACCTCGTAGCCGATGCCGCCGGTCTCGACTACGATCCGGCCCGCATCGCGAACCGCCAGCACACCCGTCAGCGTCGCGATCATTGCGGCACCATCCGGGGCTTGCCTCGGCGCGGCGCGCTCGGACGAATGCGCTCGATCGCCTCGACCAGGTTGGGGATGCGTCCGCGGCCAAGATGGCAAAGCGCCAGCGCGAGCGCGTCGGCGGCGTCGTCGGCGAGATCGATCGCCGGGTCGAGTTTCAGCGTCTTGCGCACCATGTATTTCACCTGCGCCTTGTCGGCGTGTCCGTGACCGGCGACGCAGAGTTTAACTTGGTTGGGCGGATATTCGAACATCGCGAGATCGCGCTCCGCCGCCGCGAGCATCGCCATCGCGCGCGCCTCGCCGAGGCGAAACGCGCTCTGCACATTGGCGGCGACGAAATGACGCTCGAGGCTCAGCGCCTGGGGCGAGAACTCGTCGATGATGGCGAGAAGATTTTCGTGGATTCGGCGCAGGCGCCCGGGTCCCGGTGCCAGCGATGCGCATCGGATCGTACCTGCCGTCACGTAGCGTGCGCCGGGACCTTCGACGACGCCGTAACCGCATACCGCACTCCCGGGATCCACCCCGAGTATCCGCATACCCCACCTCCGCAGCAGAACCCGCGGGCCGCTAGGCCGCCGAGAACTGCGCCATCTCTTCGTCGCTGATGTCGAAGTTCGCGGCGACGTTCTGCACGTCGTCGTGATCCTCTAATTCTTCCATCAGCTTGAGCACCTGCTCGGCCGCATGGCCGGAAACCGCAACCGTATTTTCGGGAATCCGCGTTTGTTCCGAATGCGCGATCGCAAGGCCGGCTTTTTCCAGCGCGTCACGCACGACATTCAATTTGTCGGGCGAAGTCAGCACCTGGAAGGTATCGCCGTCGCTGGTCACGTCGTCGGCGCCCGCGTCGAGCGCGAGTTCGAGCAGCTTGTCCTCGTCGATGGCGGATTTTTCGATTCCGATCACGCCGCGCTTCTTGAACATCCACCCGACGCATCCCGCCTCGCCCAGGTTCCCGCCGCGCCGGGAGAAGATGAAGCGTAACTCCGCGACGGTGCGATTGCGATTGTCCGAGAGCACGTCAACCATTATCGCGACGCCGCCCGGGCCGTAGCCCTCGTAAGTGATTTCCTCGAGCGACGCGCCGGCGATTTCGCCGGTGCCCTTCTTGATGGCGCGATCGATGTTGTCGTTGGGCATCGATTGCTTCTTGGCGATCGTCACCGCGGTGCGCAAGCGCGGATTGGAATTAAGGTCGCCGCCGCCGAGTCGCGCCGCGATCGTGATTTCCTTGATCAGCTTGGTGAAGGCGCGGCCCCGCTTGGAATCGGTAATCGCCTTCTTGTGCTTGATCGAACTCCATTTCGAATGACCCGACATGACAAATACCCTCGAGCGGAGCCGCCTTGGCGGGCAGGTCCCGGCGAAGCGGAGATTATCATAAAGATTCGTCCAAGGGGGAATGGCGCGGAGGCGATAGCGTCGCGCCGGGCGAGTGTGAAAAAGTTGGACTCACAACCGCCCGCTTCTGTTATCATGCTGGGGCAAGCGAGCCGATGAATGGGGTAATGTTTGGGGTGAAACTTTCGATTTTAGGCGTGATTGCGGCGCTGTTTGCCGCCGGATGCTTCTATCCGCCGGTTACACAGCCACCGCCGGACGAACAGCAGGAAGTGCTGATTCCGCTGCCGTACGATCTCGCGTGGGATGCGGTTAACGCGGTCATCACCCAAAATGCGTTCCACGTACAGGCGCAGGACATGACCAACGGGATCATCGAGGCGGTCGGCCCGCGCTTCACGCTGCACGACGCCGACTGCGGGAAAATAAAGAGTATCGCCGGCACTTACACGGCCGAGCCGGAGCTGAATTCGTCGTCGGTGTACAACTTCCTGGTGCGGCCACGGGGTCCCGAAGCGAGCATCGTCAAGGTGCGCGCCACGTTCAACTCGTCGGTCAAGGTCCCGTTGCGTCCGGCCACCGACGTCGATTGCGTATCGCATGGAATCCAGGAATCGGATCTGCTCCGCGAGGTATTGGTCGCGGCGAAGCAGACCCATCGCCCGGCGTTCGCCAAGCCCAGCGCCCCGCCGGGACAGGCTGCGTCGTCAGCCAGGGTGCAATCGTCGGCGCCGGCGGCGGTGCGGAGTCAGCCGAGGACCCCGTCCTCGATCGATAAAGCCGCAGGCGATGTGCCGGCGTCGATGCGTGGGTTTTCGCTCAACGGACGTTCCACTATGCCCGATCTGCCCGCCCCCCCGCCGAATTGATGCCCAAGGTTCCCGCGTGGGCTTGGCATTTTTTTCGTCCGGGGTGAAACCGGGCCATAACGGTATTTCTGAAGAACTTCGGCCCTCTCTGGAGCGAGCTTGATTCGCTTCCCGTATATGGCTTACCGTTCTCGGAAGGTCCCTGCCTAGCTCCACCAAACTCCGTTTAAGGAACAATCAAAAATGGCGAAGTTAACCACGAAAGGCCGCAAGAAAATGCCTACCAAAGAGTTTGGCGAGCCGGGAAAGCGTGCGTACCCAATGCCGGATAAAGCTCATGCTGCTAATGCAAAAGCTCGCGCCACTCAGATGGTCAAGAAAGGCAAGCTATCGGCATCGGAAAAAAAGAAGATAGACGCCAAGGCAAACAAAAAGCTTGGCAATACATCAAAATAGAGGACGGGGTAAACAAGAAACCCTTGCGCCTCTGACGACCATTCGCGGCGTGAAGATCTTTAATCCGCCGCCGCATTGAGTCCAGGTTCGCGCGCGCTCTGCATTCACGCGCGGCGGAGGCACTCGACAAAAGCGAACGCCGTGAACTCACGCGCGCTGGATTAATTCCCGGGCGAGACTAGCGCTGGTCGTGCTAGGTGCCGGTGCGGTCGGGGACTAGCGCGTCGGCGGGGACGATTTCATTGTTGGTCGAGCCGGGGATTCTTGATTATCCGGTTCTCTCGTTCAGGCAGATTCGATCTGCCGGCGATTCGCTTTGCCTGTGGCTGAAGCGCAAGATACCGCCACAACCGATGCATCAACCTTGGGAGTTAGGGGCCAGGTCCACATGAAGTTAGCAAGGATGGCAGCGGCTCTGATCTTCGCCGTCAGTTCGGTGAGCGCTTGTTCGTGCGCACTGCTGTTCCAGGGAACGACCGAGGAAATCAACGTCGCCAGCGATCCTCCCGGCGCGACGGTGACGCTTAACGATGGTGAGACGAAGGTGACGCCCTTTTCAATTACGGCTCCGCGGGAGAAGGATCTCCAGTTTCACTTCAGCAAGCCCGGCTATCAGTCGGCTGACTTATCTGACAATTCGCGGGTCGAGCCCGGCTTCCTTATGGCGGACGCTATTCCATTTCTCCTTCCGTGGGCGATAGACGCCTCGGCGGGCGCAGGTTTCGCGCATCAGCAAACCTCGGTAACAGCTCATCTCGATCCCGAAGGGGGCGCGGCAGGGGACGTTCCGACTAAAACGATTGTGCCGCTACCGCTCACGACTCCATCGGCCGGCCCGACAACGAAAACGGCGCCATGAACTGGTACGGTGGGAGATATTGGCAAGATGCCAACCGTCGATAGAATTTCGGCGAACACCTCTTGGGGAATTGATCGTGAATTTGAAAAATATGGACCTAGCAAGACGAGCGCCAGTTCCGATCAGAATCGCAACTACAGTCTCGTTGACCGCCGCGATGCTGCTGTTCAGCGGATGTGCCTTCACGACTGGTCACGTCGATCTCGCGTATCAACCTACAACTCAGGCCACGAAACTCGCGACACCTGAGTCGCCGCGCGTGACAGTCGTAGTAACGGACAAACGTCCGACGCAGGCTGTCGGGCAGAAAATCAACGGCTTCGGAATAAAAACGGCGGATATTGTGTCGAACACCGACGTGCCAGGAACGCTCAAGAGCGCGTTTGAGACCGAGTTGAATAGCCGGGGATTTACTGAAGGCGCGGGCGGGAATGCAATATCGGTAAGCCTCGACAATTTCGAGAACCAATTCACGCTGGGCTTCTTTTCGGGCGAATCGACCGCCAGCATAGGAATGCGGGTGACTGTCAAGCGTCCCGATGGCTCCGTCGCTTACGACAAGTATATCACGGGCTAGAGCAAGGATTGGGTTGAAATCGCCGGCGAGGGCAATGCCGAGCGTGAGCTTAACGCCGCCATGCAAGATGGCGTCTCCAAGATATTCAGCGACAGCGCCTTCATCGATTCCCTGAAGAAGATCTAGCCGACCAGACGACGTCTCGCTAAGTGCCGGGGCGGTCGGGGACTAGCGCATCGGCGGGGACGATTTCATTATCGGTCGAGCCGGGGATTCTCCAATACAGGTGCAGGTAGGAGCCGCCTTCGAGATTTCGCTCGCCAACCTCAATCCGATGCGGCCCCTCGGTGAGCTGGATACGGCCGGCGTCATGACCCTTGCTTACCAAGCCCGGATCGTGGATCACCTGCGTGCCGTCCACCGTGACCCATCCCGAATCGTCAACGTCGATTGTAAACTCGTATTCGCCGGTGGTTGGCGCGATCAGCTCGCCTCGCCAGATGTCGCACGACGGAAACGGCATCGCGCCCATCGCGGCAATGTCATCGAAGTCCAGTTGCCGATCGACTCGCATTATGTGCGGCGCACTATTGCCGCATTGCTCGCCCACGTAGTACCTGCCCAGTAATCCCTGGCGGCCACTAACCGCGAGCCCCTGCCTGACTCGCTGATTCATCGAGAGCAGGAACACGGCCGCGATTCCCATCGTCGTGGCGATTTGCGTCAGGCGGCGCGACGCGCCACTTCCCCATAGCCCGAGCGATTCCGAGAGATCGAACGAGCCGAAGATCCATAACATCGCCAGCGGCCATAGCTGAAACGGGCCGGGCAGTCCGATGAGTTTGCCGAGGTTGAAGGCGACCGAGTCGCCGACGATCATGCCGCCGCCGAAGAATGCGTCGCGGTTGGTGGCGAAGTCGCCGCGCATGAATTGCTGAAGGGCGAAATCGCGCACCGGGTTGTCATATTCGTAGGGAAAGTGCGGATTGGTCGCCGTCGCCATCAGCATGAACACCGCCGACAGCGCGCCCATCGCGCCGAGCAGGTAGTCGCAGGCGGCGGGAAGAAAAGCGAGCGCGAGCACCATGAACGGAACCGAGGCGACAATTTGCCGCGGGCCGGTCGCGGTGCCGCCTCCCCACGATATGATCGATTCGCCGTACGAAGCGTTGAACAGGAACAGCACGACGAACGAATAGACCGTGACGATGAATTCGGCGCGCCATCGCTTCAGCCGCGCGAAATAGCCCACGCCGACGATCGACAGCAACAGTACGGGGTTGCAGAAAAACAATCCGCGCTGAGGATCGACCAGCACGTTCCAGAGAATGCGGATCTTCGGATAGGTCAGACCGACGAATCCGACCGCTTGCTCGGGGAATTGGCGATTTTCGGCGGGCGAGAGCTTGAACGCCTGGTAACTGAAGAAGAGCGGATTTCCGAAGGCGCCCCAGTTGTAAGCGAGCATCACCGCGACGGTGATCGCGGCGCCGGCGGAGAACGCCGCCAGATGCTTCCATTCGGGCAGTTTGAACAGGGCGTAGATTCCGATCGCCGCGGCGACCAGGAAGACCGGATAATCGTTGAGTACCGCCCATCCCGCCAGAAACCCGGCCGCAAGCGCGCGCGTCCGCGACGGGCGAGAAGAGAACGTCGCCAGCAGGTAGAACGCGGTGAAAACGCATACCGCGGCGACGGGTTCGCCGGTGAGCTCCGTCGCGTACGGAAACGCGATCGTCGCAAGGCCGAGGATCAGCGCCACACCGGCCGCGCGGCCCTCCGAAGCGCCGAGAAATCGCGCGAAGCGAAACATGACCACGCACAGCGCCGCGACAAGCAGGCCGGTCGTGAACACTGTCGTCAGGTAAGTGACAAAGGCCCAGTACACCGGCTCGTGAGCCGCGCTCAGCGGCAGCAGCCCGAGCCGGAAAACCAGCCACGGAATCAACGCCGTGTAGG
This sequence comes from Deltaproteobacteria bacterium, assembly GCA_003135135.1. GTDB lineage: Bacteria > Desulfobacterota > Binatia > Binatales > Binataceae > Binatus. Next base: position 147,127 of record PLDK01000010.1, on the reverse strand, counting down.
ACGTGCCGGGCGCCTTAACCGAATAAATGTGGCCGTGGAGAGTGATGATGTCGGCGGTGTTGTAGCCGCAGAAATCGTTGATCCACAGAGCGCTCTTCTCGATCATCGAGCGCATCAGGTCGAAGCGGCACGCGACGCTCTGATCGGCGCCCTGGTAAAAGTAGGCATAGGTGATGAACGGGATCAGGAAGACCGCAGTCTCGATTTGTCGAACGCGATCTTCCGGGGCGATCGCGCCAGGAGAGTTCGCGGCGCCCCACTTCATCGTTTGTTCGAGCGCCCGGACATGGCGGCGCGAAATGTGTTGAAGATGCGAAAGTCGTCGTCGCCGAATATGCGCCAACCCGCCCATGCAATCGCCGCGAGCGCCAAAAATGTGGCCGCCAGCGAGATCGGCGAGCCATGCGGCACGGGAGCCGCCTGCTTCCGAATCGCCATCAAGTCGTAAGTGGGAGTCGCGCTGGGCGCAGGAGCGTCAATCCGGACCAGCGTCGCATTTCTGAAGAATGCCTTGCCGGTGTTGAGGCTGCCGAATCCGCCGACTCGCAGTGCGACGTCGATGTCCGCGCCGTGTCCCCCGACCTTGAGGTACAGCGTCACGCGCTGCCAGTCGGTGGTGCCGTGGATGTCGGCCGACATGATGCCGTCTTCCATGACTGAAATCGACGCGCCGCTTTCCTTGGCGCCGACATCTTCGGTGCGGACATCGACGCTGAGCTGATACCATCCGGGTTGCACGGTCAGCGGTTGCTCCCAGCGCCCGTCGTTGGCCTTGAGATTATCGACCTCGAGCTCGCTGGGCTTATCGGAATACGAATGCCAATGGGCCTTGAATGCGTCGGGATTGTTAATCCAGGCCTCGGTACGCCACAAATCGGGCTGATCCTCGGAGCCCTTGGCTAAGTCGCCGTTGACCAGCAGGTTCTGCGCGGCGGCGGCGCATCGCGGTGCGGATAGGCCGGCGGCAAACGTCGCGCCAAGGAAAACTGCGCAGAGCAAAATCGCGCGGCGGCGATGATACGAATGCAGGTATGCGATCATATCCAATTGCGCAGCCCCGCAGCTTGCAGCCACATCCGCGCGTAGTATCCGTCGCGGCTGATCGGCATGCCGACCCAAATCGGGAAGTAGTACACGAACAAAATCAGCGCGACGGCCACGAACACGCTGCCAACGTATCGGCCCGCGTATGGAGTCTGCAGCAGGAAAAAGCCGTACGCGCCGATTACGACGATGAAAGTGATCCATCCCCAGGTCGGCGGCATCCCGAGGAAAAAGACCGGCGTCATCGTCAGCAACAGCGCAATATGCTCCCACGGCTCGGCGCGCTCCTTGAAACATTCGCCGAGCAAAATGGCCAGCGCGAGGTATCCAAAGTAAACCGAGGCCATGTAGTGGTAGAGGAAGAGCGTGCGGCCGATCCAGGCCCAGATCAGGAGATAGCTGAGATAGCCGATGACGAGGAACCAGCGGGTCAGGTTCGGGCGCTCGAGCGCATTGACGGCGGTGATAGTGATCGCGGTCAGCGCGCCCCACCATAGGATCGGATTGCCTCCGCCCCAGACGGTTTGCACATCGCCCGTCTTGGGGAAGTTCTGCCAGTACGCGATCGGGCGCAGCATCAGCGGCCAGCTCCACCAGGGCGACGCGTACGGATGGCTGGCGGACGCGACGCTCTTTTCATACCAGACGATGTCTTTGTAGTAATAGAACAGATCTGAGATGCCGCCCCACCAACCGAACCAGTAATGCGGCAGGAACACCGCCAGGTATACGATCGCGGCGACCGACCCAACCAGCGCGACGGCGCCAACGCTGGTCGGTTCGAGCAGGCTCGCCATCGACGGCATCCGCCACGCGCCCGCCGCCGATGACGAGCGGCTACGCCAGAAAATCTCCGCAAAGCGGATTGCCAGAACTACGAGAACGATCGGCAGGATGTGCGCGAATGTTTCGCCGAACAGGAACAGCACCAATCCGAGGACAATACAGATGAGCGCGGTGAAGGCTATTCCGGGCAGATCGAAAGGATCGATTCCGGTCGGGACCGGAGCGGGCGCTTTGCTTTTCTTCGGCTTGGAATCGATTGGCGCCTTTGGCTCGACGACCGGCGGCGTGGCCGGCGCGGCCTTGGGACGGTCCTTCGCGAGCACATAGAGAATGAAACCCACCACCATCAGAAAGGTTATCGCCGGGATGTAGAATTTGCTTGCCAGGCACAGGCCCAGCACCAGACCAATCCACGGCAGGATGCGCCGGCGCGCGCCCGCATCTGGCGTCTGCGCGAATCTGAAAAAGAGCAAGTACGCGACCGCCGCACAGGTAAGATAGACGATGTCGATGACGGCGTAGTGCGAGTCGACCAGATACATCCCGTCGCAAAGGATGATCGCGCCGGCGATCGCGCCGACCAGCCGCGAGCCCGACATCCGGCGCCCGAGCAGGTAGGTGATTCCCACGAGTGCCGTCCCAAGCGTCGCGTTGCCGACCCGCCAACTCCACGGATGATCGCCAAAAATAAAAATGCCCGCGGCGATTATGAGCTTGGCCAGCGGCGGATGAGGATCGAGGAAGGACTCGCCGTGCAAATAATGGCGTCCTTGCGCGACGAAATGGACCTCATCGAAAACGATCTCGGCGGGATGGCCAAGGTGCCAGAAGCGCGTGATCGCCGCGACGATCAACAGCGCCGAGATGATGATGGTGTCGGTGGCGATCCACGCGGGCGCGGCGGCCGGTTCTTCAATGTAATCCTCGACCTGCCGGGGCATGGTGAATCTCCCGAAGAACGCAGCGACGGCCGCATTCAGCTCGCTTTTGCCCTGCAGCCGCGTTGCGCCGTAGTAAACGGCCAGCGCAAGCGCTACCACGTTGAGCCCCGAGGTCGCCATCGCAAGCCCGTCGTGCGCGTCCAGGAACACCACGGTGTTAAGCGTGTGCAGGATGTAAGCCAGATTGATCAAGCTGGTGAGCGAGACAACTACGAACACTGCAAGCATCTCGGGCGCTTCCAGAGCCAATGGCACCGCAAGTACGACCGCGGGGTAGAGGTACCGCTCGTGCATCCTGGGCGCGACCATGAAGAATCCAAAAATCGCGATGAACGAGGCGAACAGGAGCCGCGTGGGCGTGCGGCCGCGCCACAGGATCCACGCGATGAATCCGTAGAGCGGCACCAGCAGGCTCATCCCGAGCGCAAAGTACGATATTCCCGCGAAAGTGCCCGAATCCGCCTGGCGAAGTCCGCCGATCAGCGCCATCAGGTTGAATGCGTTGACTGAAGTCTCGTGGTAGTAGGCCGCGGTGGAAGTATAGAGCTTGATAATCCAGTTCCACTCATGGCCGAATTGGAACGGCGCGATGCCGATGATCGCGACCGCAATCAACGCGACTCCCGACTTGATCCACGTCGCGAAGTCGGCCTCGAGCATCGTCCAGACGCCGAGCACCGGCAGGATCATCAAGCCCTGCGGCTTGACCAGCACCGCGATCGCGGCGAGTCCCCAGGCGATCTCGTACTGCCGGCCGAGAATCGCCACGATGCTGAGCAGCGTGACGAACGCCATCACCGAATCGCTTTGACCCCAAACCACGGTGTCGAACAGCAGCGGCGGATTCAGCGCGACCATCAGCATCGCGATAAAAGCCATCGCGGGCCGGCTGCCCCGCCGCACGAACGCATACATCAGAAGCGCGAGCGCGAAGTCGGCGACGATCGCGGGACTCTCGATTATGACCCGGTAAAAATCTCCCGTCGCGCCGATGACACGCGCGATGAGCCCCACGACCCACAGCGCGTACAGATAGCCGGGCGGATAGTCGAGGAAGAATCCCGCCTGATAAGTGTGCGCGGGACCGTAGGTCGCGATTTGGGCCGCCCACGCCTGGTAGTCGCCAACGTCGGGGCCGAAGCCGGGGAAAAACGGCATCACCGCGAGCTTCACGGCGGCCAACGCGCCGAGCACAAGCAGCGCGGCGGTAAGCCCGGAGTCGCGATCGTCGATGAGCGGGCGGAGGTAGTCGATGAGCGCGTAGGCGACCAGCCCGATCAGAATCGCGCCGGCAATGAATCCCGCCAGTTTGCCGCTGGACGCTTGAGGAGCCGATGCGGCCGCGATCGAAAATACCGACAACGCGGCAGCGGTCCACCGCAAAAATGGCGTCCCCGCAATCCACCCCCGATCGCTGTCGCCCGCGACCTTCAACGCTCGATCATCCTGCTATTGCCCATATCGCGCGCCGCTAAGATAGCGGTTATTGAGGCTGCGATGAACAGCCTTGGGCGTCAGCCCCGGCCTGGCCGCCGCCGGCCCGCGCGCTCGCAAGTCGGCTGGCGACGCCGTTGGGGTGCGATCTATGATGCGAGACTGGCGCGAAGGAGAACGCATCGATGCGACTGATTCATACGGTATATGAGCCCGCCGGCGAAGGACCTCATCCGACGCTAATCGCGATGCACGGGTTCGGCGCCAATGCGCTCGATCTCCTGGGACTCGCGCCGTATCTTGCCGACGGCCGCTTCATGGTGATTTGTCCGCAGGGTCCGATGGAAGTGCCGATCGGTCCCACGCGCGGCTACGCATGGTTTCCGATTCGGATGGGCGCTACACCCGATCGCGCCGCGATCGACGACGCGAACAAAATGGTGACCGCGTTTCTCAATGCGGCGCTGCAGAAGTATCCGGTCGATCGAAAAAAACTGGTGGTGCTGGGATTCAGCCAGGGCGGCATGCTGGCGTATCGGCTCGCGCTCAGAAATCCCTCGAAGTTCGCGGCGCTGGTGGCGCTCTCGACGTACTTTCCGCCCGACTTGAAGGATGAGGTCAGCGATCCCGCCGCTCTCGAAGCGCTGCCGACGCTCGTTGAGCATGGCCGCGCTGACGAGATGATCGAGATCGCGCGCGGGCGCGCGTCAGTGGAATCGTTGCGCGCCCTGAAGGTTCCGCTGACCTATCGCGAGTACGATTGCGGTCACGAGATAACCGCCGAGGGGCTGAACGATCTGTCAAACTTTCTCACCGAGAAGGTGCTCGAACCGATCGTCGGGGTGTGAAGCCATGAGCGATGACGCCACTTCAGCGCAAGCGTTTGCGAAACTGCTCGCGGTCGTCACCGAACTGCGCGCCCGATGCCCGTGGGATCGCGAACAGAAACTCGCCGACACGCCCCGCCATCTGATCGAGGAAGCGTACGAGGTGGCCGACGCGATCGCGCGCGGCAACTTTCCCGACGTTGCCGAGGAACTTGGCGACGTGATGGTGCAATGCCTGTTCGCCAGCTTGATTCTTGCCGAACAGTCAAAGTTCGACATCGCCACCGGCCTGCGAAACGCCGCGGAAAAACTCATTCGGCGCCATCCTCACATCTACGGCGACACACGCGCCGATAGTGTCGGGCAGGTCCTCGAAAATTGGGAGCGGATCAAACAGCAGGAACGCGAGAGCAAGGAGCCCAACGGCGCGAACAGTCTCGCGCACGTCGGCCGCGGGCTGCCGTCGATGATGCGCGCGGAAAAGCTCGGCGAGAAGGCGCGCCGTGCCGGCATGGATTGGGCCAATATTCGCGAAGTGCTGGCGAAGGCTCGCGAGGAAATCGCGGAGATCGAGCATGCGCTCGACCGCGGCGACACCGCCGGCGCCGCCGAGGAAATCGGCGACCTGATGCTCGCGGTCGCCAACGCGCCCCGCTTCATCGGTAAAGATGCCGAACAGACCCTGCGCGCCGCCTGCGACAAGTTCGTCGCGCGATTTGACGAAGTCGCGCGAATCGCCGCATCGCGCGGCCTCAATCTCAAAGCGATGACGCCGTCGGAAATCGACGGCCTGTGGACCGAAGCGAAAGCCGCGATGCGCACCGCAGGCCAGCGCGTGAAGCAATGAATTGAACCGCTCTATTGCTCCGGCGCTCGAGCACTGTTACAAATGACTGGTTATGCCTCATATTCCAGTTCATCCATCGGCCGAGAAGCGCCATCGGCAAAGCGTCAAGCGCGCCGAGCGCAACCGCGTCGTCAGGACACGTGCCCGCACGTTGGCCAGGACGGCGGCGGAAACTATCGCATCAAGCACCGACGAAGCTGCGGCACGCGAAGCGCTCAAGCAGGCCACCAAGGTGCTGTACAAGGCGATCACCAGCGGCACGATGCATCGCAACACGGTGCGCCGCAAAGTTGCACGGCTGTCCTCCAGCCTGCATCGCAAGTTCGGCAAGAAAGCGTAAGCGAGCCGCTCGCAAGGGCGGTTTCTAGTCGGGCGTGGTCATCAGATCGAGGATCAATCCTGCCAGCGCTGCTTCGCGCTCCTTGATCTTGCCGTTCTTGAATCCCGCATCCATCGCGCACGCGCGCCAGTAAGCGCGTTCCAGGCGCGCCAACCCGAAGCGCCGCGCCCCTTCGATTGCGCGGGTCGCAAGGCCGCTTTGCGGCGCCAGCCCCAGCGCGGCGGCCACGTCGCCGGCGCCTCTTCGCGCCGCGATCATCGAGGCCGCGATCATCATTCGGCGCATCATCGGTATGATCTCGACCGCGAGGATTTCGAAGACGTCGCGCCCGAGCGCGGTCGCACGGCCCAACTGCGCCAGCGCCGCCGCGCCCCGGCCACGCGCGAGGCTGTCGGCGAGTTCGAATGCTTCCGGCATCCGCCTTGCGCCCTCGTCCAAATCGCCCGGCTGCACCACCGCGCCCGGCTCGATGAAGATTGTGAGCTTGCCAAGCGCGCCGGCGACGGCGGCCAAATCTCCGCCGTGACGTGAAATAAGCGTGTCGATTGCGGCCGCCGGCAGTTTTAATCCGAGCGACTGTGCGAATGCGTTCACGTACTGCTCGAGCTGATTGTCGAACGGGCGCATGCAGCTTACGAGCAACGCCGGCTTTTCCGCGGCGCGGCAAATCTTCGCGGGCGCGTTGTCTTTCTCGTAGAGCAGAATCAGGTTGCCCGGGCCGTGCGCGGTCTCGATAGCCGCCACCAGCGCCGCCTCCGAGCCGCCGCTCCCCGGCCCGCGCGCGTCGCCGGCTTCAGCGTCCGCGCCGCCTGTCTCCGCCCGGTCCCGCCGCGATCGCAGGATTCGGCATGCGATCGCCCGCTTGGGTGCGAACAAATCGGACGCGCGAAGCTCGTTCAGCACGGCGCTGTAATCGTCGCCCGCGCCGATCTGAAAGCTGCGATGCTGGCAGCCCTCGGCCACCAGCTTGCGAACGATTGAATCGAGGACGTATTCGCGCAGGAATGCGTGCGGACCGAAGATCACCACCACCGGCGGGATTCGCCGTGGCGCGGCTGCTGCTCGAAGGTATGCCAGCGCGGTTTCAAGCGGCATGCGGTAGCCTCCCCTGCGCGTGGCGCCCAGCTAAAGGCTAGAAGCCTTCGGCCATCTCGACGTATAGGCTCTTGGCGAATTTCTGCATCATCAGGTCCCGGCCCACCGCCGTTTCCGATTGCTCAATCTGGAGATCGGGCATCTGCGAGATATCGCCGCTGCGCAGGTTCTGCTGCAAAAAAGTTGGCGTCGTGGTCACGATGTTGGTCTCCACGACCGCAACATGTTGCCCGCTGCCGATGCGGGTCGAGCTCCAGATTATCTTTTTCGTGTGCAGGTCTTTGAGCACCGCCGAGACTACCACGCTATTGCGGAAGGTGGTCGGCTCGTACGCCGTGTTGAAGTTGATGGGCGCCTGAATAGCGAGCCTGACGACGCCCGACAGCTGCAGGTCGGCCTGGTCGGGGCTATCCACGATCGTGAGCCTGCGATGCGACGCGATTTCATCTTTAATGTAACGCATCAACTCGTCGTTGATCCCGGTCACGCGGGTGGCATTGCCGAATCGCGAGACGTAGATCGTCTGGGCGCTGGGCGGCAGCGCGTCACCCGAACTCGCGAAGTGATAGCCGCATCCCGAAATACACAGGACTGCGACGATCGCGAAGCCGAGCAGCCTACTCGGCCTTGGATAGCGTAATTTCCTCACCCTTCTGCTTAAGCCCCAACCGTCCGGCGATTTCGTCCAGCACCCCGTTGACGAAATGCCCCGACTCGATGTCGCCGTAACATTTCGCCAGTTCGATCGCTTCGTCGATCGTAACCCGCGCCGGAATGTCCTCCATCCTGAGCAATTCGTAGAGCGCGATTCGCATCACGTTGTGATCGACGCGCGACAAGCGTTTGATCGACCAATGCTCCAGCGCGTCCGCCAGAAGCTTGTCGAGCGCCGCCTGCTCGCGGCGCACTCCCTCCATCAACTGGACGGCGAACCTGCGCGCGCTCTCCTCGGCCGGAAAACTTTCGAACAGCGCGGTCAGATCGTCGCTGCTGGCGCCGCCGCAGATGTCGATCCGGTACAGCGCCTTGAGCGCGAGCTCGCGCCCCTGATGTCTTAGTCCCATGGCAATTCAACAGCCGCAGACGGCTTACTCTCTCAAGTAGTCAGCTTCAGTTCCGAGAACAGATGGCCGAGTTTCTCTTTTTTGGTTTTCAGGTACCCGATGTTTCCCGCATGCGGCGTGACCTCGATCGGCACGCGCGAAACGCTCACCCCGTAACGGCGCAGGCTTTCTATCTTGTGCGGATTGTTGGTCAGCAACTGCACCTCGCCGACGCCGAGATCGCGCAGAATTTGCGCGCCGATTCCATAATCGCGCAAGTCCTCGTCGAAGCCCAGATGCAAGTTCGCTTCGACGGTGTCCATCCCCTGGTCCTGCAGCGCGTAAGCCCGAATCTTGTTGCCGAGCCCGATTCCGCGGCCCTCCTGGTGGAGATAAATCACCACGCCGCAGTCCGCCGCCATGATTCGCCCGAGCGCCTCCTGCAGCTGCTCGCCGCAGTCGCATCGCGCCGACGCAAACACGTCGCCCGTCAGACATTCCGAATGGAGCCGCACCAGCGCAGGGCGTCCGCCGCCGACCTGGCCTTTGATCAGCACCAGATGCTCGCGGCCATCGACGACGTTGCGGAAGATGACGGCCCGCAGCATGCCGCCATCGACGGGAAACGGCTGCTCGGAAACGCGCTGGACCAGAACTTCATTCGTCAGGCGATACGAAACGAGTTCCTTGACGTAGCAGATGGGGATGGAATGGCGCGCCGCAAACTCGCGCAGCTCCTCGAGCCGCGCGGCCTCGCCGTCCTCGCGCAGTATCGTGCATAGCGCCGCGACCGGACTCACCCCCGCCGATCGCATCAGATCCACCGCGCCTTCGGCGCGCCCGATCCGCACCATCACGCCCCCGCTCAACGCCATCAGCGGTAAAATGTGGCCGGGCATGACGAAATCGTCACGGCGGGATTCGCCGAACGCCGCCACCGAAATCACCCGCGCGCGGTCGCTCGCCGAAATGCCGGTGGTGGCGCCTTCTCGCGCGTCGATCAACACTCCGGCCTGCTCTTTCGAATCGCCGTTGTCGGTCGAGGGTTGGAGCGGAATTCCAAGCTCGCGGAAACGCTGGTCGGGAATCGCGACGGAGATCACGCCGCGGGCCTCGCGCGCCATGAAATTGATGTCGTCGGGCGTGATCTTATCAGCCGCCATCACGAGGTCGCCTTCCGCGTCCTCGCGCTCCTCCGCAATCATCACGACCATCTTTCCGTCGCGCAACGTGGAGAAAATTTCTTCTAATGAAGCCAATGCCATCTGATTCAATTCAACGATGGCGATATTATCACCGGCTTGACGGCCTAACCAGTGCGCCCGGCCGGGCCAACGCGACCGCGCCGATTTCCCGCGCTGACGCGGCCCTCCAGCAACCAGTCGTCGCCTACCTGGCGCGCCGAAAAATCGGCAAGCTGGATTGCGTCGCGCACGCGGCGCGACTTCATCGCGTCAATCGCGGGAAGACCCGCGCCGAGGATTTTCGGCGCCACGAAGAATGCCACTCGATCCACGATACCCGCGCTTAACGCCGAGCCGGCCAGATTTGCGCCCCCTTCGATCAACACGCGGCACCATCCGCGCCGTCCAAACTCGCGCATCAACCGCCCCAGCTCGATCTTGCCGCCACGCGCCGCGACGGCAATCACTTCGACGCCGGGTCGCTCATATTTTCGGCGGGCGCGGGCGAGATTCCTGGGCGTGGTGACCAGGATAGCCGACGCGCTCGATCGCTCCCGATATACCCGCGCCGCCGGCGCCGTGCGCAAGCGCGCATCGATAACGACCCGAACCGGATCGCGCCCGCCCGCGATTCTGCACGTCAGGCGTGGATTGTCTGCTATCACGGTCCCCGCGCCGACCATCACGGCGTCGCATTCGCGGCGCCACCGATGCACCATTTCACGTGACGGCGGCGAGCTGATCCATCGCGAATCGCCGCTGGCAGCCGCAATCCGGCCGTCCATCGACATCGCGAGCTTGAGTATTCCCATCGGCCGCCCGCGGGTTAGCCGCGTGATGAACCCTTCGTTCAAACGTTGCGCTTCGTCTTCGAGCACTCCCGCCGCGACCTCGATCTTCGCGCGCTTGAGGATTGCGATTCCGCGCCCTCTGACGCGCGGATCGGGATCCACGCATCCGATTACGACGCGCTTGACGCCCGCCGCGGCCAGCGCGTTCGCGCATGGCGGCGTCTTTCCAAAATGCGCGCACGGCTCGAAAGATACGTATGCGGTCGCGCCGCGCGCCAGCGCGCCCGCATCCGCAATCGCCTGCGTTTCGCCGTGCGGACGCCCTCCCCGGCCCGTGACGCCGCGGCCGACGACTTTCTCGCCGCGCACGATTACGCATCCTACCGTCGGATTTGGAGTGGTCAGGCCCAAGCGGTCGCGCGCGAGCGCGAGCGCCTCGCGCATGAAGCGTTGGTCCCCAGTCGCGGCCTTGTCGAGAGCCCGCCGCCCGACAGATGCCCGCAGGCCCGAATCAGGAGGCGGTGTCGCTTTTCTTGTCACCGGCGGCGCGCGGTGCGGGCGCTTGCTTGCGTTGATTGATCAGGTCTTCGAGCTCGTGCATGAACTCGTCGATGTCTTTGAACGAGCGATACACCGACGCGAAGCGGACGTACGCGACCTGGTCGATCTTGTGCAGCTCGTTCATCACCGCCGATCCGATCGCGTTGCTTGCGACCTCGCGGTCGCCCTGCTCGGCCATCGTGGCCTCGATGTTGTTGGCGATCTGCTCGATCGTTTCCATCGAGACCGGCCGCTTTTCGCAGGCGCGCTTGAGGCCCGCGATTATCTTGGCGCGGTCGAATGGCTCGCGGCGGCCGTCCTTCTTCACCACCATCGGGGCCGCTTCTTCGACCCGCTCGTAGGTGGTGAAACGCCGCTTGCATGCCGAGCACATGCGGCGGCGCCGAATCATCATGCCGTCGCTCGAGAGCCTCGAATCGACGACCCGGTTGCCACGATTGCGGCAGAATGGGCACCGCATGGTCTAACTCCGGGTCCAGCCGGCGAGACGCCGCGGACCTGACGAATTATCACGAGCGAGTTTTGGGTCGCGCAGCTTCAGCTCTTGTGAGCCTCGATATAGGTGACGACGTCCTTGACGGTGCGGATCTTCTCGGCGTCCTCGTCGGAGATTTCGATGTTAAACTCCTCTTCCAGCGCCATTACCAGCTCGACGATATCGAGCGAATCCGCGCCGAGATCCTCGATGAACGAGGCCTCCGGAGTTACTTCGTCTACGGCCACGCCCAGCTGCTCGCTTATCTTCTCGCGAACCTTGGTTTCGATGTCTTGAGCCATCGTGCTCTCGTTCCTCCTGGCAGCGAGCCGTGATTAGGCCGCCAACAAATATTCTAACATTATCCCCATGCCGCGAAGACCAGAGGTAACGGCCAGGGGATCGCGATCAAATTATCAGCGCAGCATAAGGACTAAAAGCAGCCGACGCAAGGCGGCGCTCAGGCCTTGGCGGCAGTACCCGGCTGCGACACCGCTTTCAACGATGCGAGATCCTCGAGCGGGCGCACCCGAATCGTCCGATACATCCGGCGCATCATGCCCATCAGCACGCGGCCGCAGCCAAATTCGATCGCATCGGTGACGCCGCAGCGGGCGACCAGGCCCATCGATTCTTCCCATCTTACCGGTGCGGTTATCTGTTCGAGCAGCAGCGCCGCGACGCGGGCGGGATCGCGATTCACCTCAGCGGTGACATTGGCGATCACGCCAAACTTGAACTCGCCGACCCGGATTGCGCGCAACACCGGTTCCATCCCGTCTCGCGCCGGCTGCATCAGTGAACAATGGAAGGGCGCGCTGACCTTCAACTCCACAGACATCGAGGCGCCCCGCTCCTTGGCAATCTCCAGCGCGCGGCGGACCGGCGCCGCATGCCCGGCGATAACGACCTGGCCGGGCGCGTTGAGGTTCGCGGGCACGGCGAACTTGCCGTCGCCGGTGACTTCCGCGCAGATTTCTTGCACCTGTTGCAGCTCGAGCCCTATCAGCGCGGCCATCGCGCCCTGTCCCGGCGGCACCGCCTCCTGCATCAAGCGCCCGCGCTCGCGCACCGCGCGGATCGCATCGGCAAACCCAATCGCTCCGGTCGCGACCAGCGCGCTGTATTCGCCAAGACTGTGACCCGCCGCGATTTCCGGTTCGCCGCCGATTTCCTTGCGATAGACGCGCAGCGCCGCGATCGACGCCGTCACGATGGCGGGTTGCGTGTTGGCAGTAAGTCGCAGTTCATCTTCCGGCCCTTCGAAGCAGAGCGTGGAAAGCGCAAACCCAAGCGCGTCGTCGGCTTCCTTGAACGTCTCGCGCGCGACCGGAAAGCTATCGGCGAGTTCCTTGCCCATCCCGACCCGCTGCGATCCCTGCCCCGGAAAAAGAAACGTCAGTTTCATCTAATCCCGGCGCCTCACGAATCGCCCTTCGGGCGATCTGCAGGATGCGCGCCCGCATCCGAGTCGTCCTGCGGGTGCAACTCGCCTGACTTGTGCGTCTTGTCGGCGCTGGCCGCCGTGCCGTTCAGCAACGTCGATGCTGCGCCACCTTCGGCGGGTTCGCCGCGCGCTTCATCCTTATCGGAGGCGCTGTCGCGCGGGCGGGAGTGTGTAGATTCGTAGCTGGCGCGTTCAAATTTGGCCGCCTCTGCATGATGGTCCGCGCCTTGCTCCGAGGACGGCTCGCGCACCGCGCCCGCGTCACGATCCGGCGCAGGATGCGAGTCGTCGCGCTTGGCCGTCTCGGCTTCCTTGTCGCGGCGATGCAACCGCTCGCGCATTTTGCCGAACAATGCCCTGATTCCCTTGCCGGCTGCCGGCTTGACCGGCCCAGCGGGTTGAATCTTGGCAAGAATTTCCAGAATTTCAGCGTTCACACGATGCACCAGATGGTCGTTCGCCGCAGCTCGAATTGCATTGCGAATTGCCTTGGGGTCCGACGAACCGTGCGCGATGATCGACACGCCGTTGACGCCCAGCAGCGGTGCACCGCCGTATTCCGACGGATCGACCCGCTCGCGCATCGCGGTGAGATTCTTTCTCACCAGCAGATACGCCAGCCGCGCGCGCCAGCTTCCACCAAAAACCCCGCGCAGGCCGCCGAGCAGGAACGACGCGAATCCCTCCATCGTCTTGAGCGCGACGTTGCCCGTGAATCCGTCGGTGACGACGATGTCAACCTTCGCCCGGTTGATGTCGCACCCCTCGACGTACCCGACGTAGTGCACGTAGGTCGGCATCTGCTCGAGCATCGCGGCCGCCGCGCGCGTGATGTCGGTACCCTTCGAACTCTCCTCGCCGTTGGAGAGAATCCCGACGCGCGGCCGCGAGACGTTGCGCACGTACCGCCAGTACACGCTTCCCATCACGGCGAATTGAACAAGGTTAATCGGCTTCACGTCGGTATTTGCGCCCGCGTCGATCAGCAAGCCGAATCCTTCGCTGGTCGGGACGAGTGACGCGATCGCGGGCCGATCGACATAGGTGAGATTGCCCAGGATCATCATCGACGCCGTCATCACGGCGCCCGAATTCCCGGCGCTGACAAATGCGCTGGCCTCGCCGCGCTTGACCAGATCGAGTCCGACGTGAATCGACGACCGCGGTTTGGACAGCACTGATTCCAGCGGTGAGTCGTCCATCAGGACGACTTCGGGCGCGTGTTCGATTCGGATTGGCAGGTTGGCGGCTTCGTGGTCGGCAAGCTCGCGGGCAAGGATCTCGCCGTCGCCCACCAGCACGACCTCGATGCCGAAGTCGCGGGCTGCCAGGACGGCGCCCTCAACGGTCGCCTTGGGAGCGAGATCGCCGCCCATCGCGTCGAGCGCGATTTTCACGGTCGTACTCCGCCGCGCCTATTCCTTTATCTCGGCGAGTTGGCGGCCGCGGTAGGAGCCGCAATGGAGGCAGATGCGATGCGGCATCACCGGCTCGCCGCACGACGCGCAGGAGCCGGGATTGACGGCGCGGAGCGCATCATGCGCGCGGCGCATGTTTTTCTTCGAGTGCGAAGTACGGCGTTTGGGTGCTTGCATAGCGAATTACTTCCTAAATGTTGGGGTTGAGCTTATCAGCTGCGCGGTAGTTTAAGCGACCGGATGGCATCCATGCGGGAATCGGGGATTTCCACGCGGCATCCGCACGTGGTGCGATTCAGATTTACGCCGCAATGCGGACACAGACCGCGGCAGTCCTCCCGGCAAAGCGGACGCGTCGGCAATGCGAGCAGGACTTGCTCGCGAATCAGCCCGCTCAAGTCCACCTCGTCGCCCTCATAGAGCGAGAATTCCAGGTCTTCCGCACGAAGATTGTCGTCATCGTATCCGATCGACTTGGGTGACAGCACGAAGCGAAACGGACGATCGCCCGCCGCGTCGAAATCCTCGGCGCATCGCGCGCACACGGCCCCGGTCCGGGTCTTCAGCATGCCCGCGAAGAACAGTTCCGTCCCCGCGCGATAGAACGACACCGACACTTCGACCGGTCCTTCCAGGTGATACTCGCGGATCGGTCCCTCGCCCAGGATACGGTTGATTTCCTGCTCCGGCTCGGCGAACGCCATCTCTTTGGCATCCGCCGTTATGTCCTCGATTCGGATTTTCACCGCTCACGTAACGCCTTGGACGGGATAATGGAAAGGGAATTATTGCATTTCGAGCGCGATGTTCAAATAGTGGGTTGGCGGCGGCGCGGCTTTCGCTGTAACGTCGGAGAAATTTCATCCTTGAAGGTAGATTAGCGATGGCAACCGAGCGCTTCACTTTCCCCGACAATTTCCTCTGGGGAACTGCCACTGCCGCCCATCAGGTCGAAGGCGACAACATCAACAGCGATTTCTGGGTGCTCGAGCATGTCCCCGGCTCTCCTTTCGTCGAGCCGTCCGGCGACGCTTGCGACCAGTACCATCGCTACGCCGACGACATTGCGATGCTGGCGCGGCTCGGCTTCAACGCCTACCGCTTTTCGATTGAATGGGCCCGCATCGAGCCCGAGCCGGGCGAGTTCTCGCGCGCCGCGCTGGACCATTACCGCCGTGTGCTCGCCTGCTGCCACGAGCACAAGATCACGCCGGTCGTAACCTTTCATCATTTCACTTCGCCGCGATGGGTTGCCGGCGACGGCGGATGGGAAGAGAAAAAAACCGCCGAGCGATTCGCCCGATATTGCGAGCGCGCGGCCGCGCATCTCGGCGACCTGATTGGCGTTGCGTGCACCATCAACGAGGCCAACCTCGGCGCCTACCAGTATCTGCTCGGCGCGATGCCGCTGAAACTCGACCCGTCGCGGCTGAAATGGTTTGCGGAGGCGGCGCGGCGCATCGGCGCCGATCCGAATCGCTTCGCGCCGTACCTGATGTGCGATCAAATGAAGGCGCGCGACACGATGCTCGAGGCGCATCGGCTGGCCGCCGCCGCGCTCAAATCGTCGCGCGGCAAATTTCCGGTGGGAATTTGCCTTGCGCTTGGCGACCTCCAGGCCATGCCCGGTGGCGAACAGCGGCGCGATCATATCAAGGCTGAATGCCAGGACATTTTCTTCGAGGCAGCGCGCGGCGACGACTTCGTCGGCGTGCAGACCTACACTCGCTATCGCATCGGCGCCGACGGCCCGCTGCCCCCGGAGGCCGGCGTCGAGACGACGCTGATGGGCTACGAGTTCTGGCCCGAAGCGCTCGAAGCCAACATCCGCCAGGCAGCCGCAGTCGCCAAAGTTCCGGTGATCGTCACCGAGAATGGCATCGGCACCGACAAGGACGATCGCCGCATCGAGTATGTGCGGCGCGCACTCAACGGTGTTGCGCGATGCATCCGTGACGGAATCGACGTTCGCGGCTACTGCTACTGGTCGCTGCTCGACAATTTCGAATGGAACTCGGGTTATCGGCCGACTTTCGGACTCGTCGCCGTCGATCGTGAGACTCAAGCGCGCTCGCTCAAGCCCAGTGCGAAATGGCTCGGCGATATCGCCCGCGCCGGCGCGATCGACGCGGAACTACACTAGCCGCGCGGCGCAGTCCGCACTGCGATCTTCGGGCAATCCGCGGCCAGCGCGCAGACCTCGCAACGCGGCTTGCGCGCGCTACATACCTGGCGCCCGTGGATAATCAGCCGCATCGAAAACATCGTCCAATCGCCGGCCGGCAGGATCTTCTGCATGTCGATTTCAATCTTTGCGGGATCCGTCCGCTTGGTGAATCCCATCCGATACGTCAGCCGCCGCACGTGCGTATCCACGACGAAACCCGGCTTGCCGTGAATATGCCCGAGAATCACGTTCGCGGTCTTGCGCCCGACTCCCGGGATTTTCACCAGCTCTTCCATCTCGGATGGAACCTCGCCGCCGTAGTCCTCGACGATCTTCTTGGCGGCTCCGATCAGCGAGCGGGTTTTCTGGCGAAAGAATCCCGTCTTCAGGATTAACTCTTCGACGTGCCGGCGATCCGCCACCGCCGTCGCGCGCGCGTCGGGATACTCGCGGAAAAGTCCGGGCGTTACGCGATTGACGCCCACGTCCGTGGACTGCGCCGAGAGGATCGTCGCCGCCAGGCATTGCCACGGCGTTTCGAAGTCAAGCGTGATGCGCGCCTCGGGATACAGTTTCGCAAGCATGCGCGCAACTCTGCCCGCGCGTTTTTTCAAATTTGCGATTGATTCGCGTGCCGCCACGAATCCTCAAGCGATGGCGCGGCGGCTCTGCTGCTCGTGCGTGAAGCCGGCGACTTCGGCGTCCTCGCGCGTGCGATCCCATCCGAGTTCAGCCGCCATGAGTCGCGCGACGGCAGGCGCCGCCGCTTCCGCCTCGACCGGAGAACGCCACGACAACGACGTGCGCCGAATCAAAAAGTCGCCGACCGAGTGCGCCATCTCGCTGCCAACGGCGTGGACCACCTCCGCCGCGATCGCGGGACAGCCGCGCGACAGCGGCTCGGCCAGTTCAGGCCGCCCGGCTGCGATTCGCGCGACCAGCGGCGCGCGCGTCCCGTAACGCGCTTTGAGGATTTCAGCCGCCGCCGCCGGGATGGTGCGCATCGCCGCGTCGGCGCCCGGCTTGTCGCCCGCGCCCAGCGGCCGCGCGCCGGGAAACGGTGTCGCGAGCGTTGGGCAAATTCCCACTGGGCGTCCGAGCCGCTTCATCACGAGATCGACGAGCTTCTGCGCAATCTCGCGATGCGTCGTAAACTTCCCTCCCGCCACCGTGATCAGTCCCGACGAACTCTCGAGTATCACTTCCTCGCGCGGCACCGCCGATGGCGCCGCCGCCCCCTTCTCCGCCCTGACGAGCGCGCGCAGTCCGGCGAAGCTGGTCGCCAGATCGGCATTCTTGAGCTTGATCCCCGGCAGACTCTCGGCCAGCACCGCGAGCAGATATTCGATGTCGTCCGGCTCCGTCCTGACGCTTGCGGGATCGCCCGCGTAATCAGTGTCGGTCGTGCCCACCAGCACGTAACGGTCATGCGGCATCACGAACACGATTCGCCCGTGCTCGTCGGCGAGCACGATCGATTCGCGCACCGGCAGAACCGTTCGCGCAAACACCAGGTGCACGCCCTTGGTCAATCGCACGCTCGGCTTCGACAACGGATCATCCATCCGCCGAATCTCGTCGACCCACGGGCCGGCCGCGTTCAGAAATGTTTTGGCGCGCAGCTCAAGGCTGACGCCGCCGAGCAGATCGCGCACGCCGGCCGACGCAATCTTGCCGTTGCTCGGGCTTAAATTTTCGACCGCCGCGTAATTGGCGACCGCCGCGCCGTGCAAATCCGCGTCGAGCACGTTCTCGAACGTGACGCGCGCGTCGTCGGCCCACGCGTCGAAGTACATCGCGCCGCCGGTCAACCCGTCCCGGCTGAGTGCAGGCTCCGTCTCGCGCACCTCGGCGGCATTGAGACTCGAGTGCCACTCTTTGAACGGCATCCCCGCGAACAGGTCGTAAAGCGTCAGTCCCATCGCCATCGTGAAACGATTGAAACCGCGCCCCCGATACACCGGAAACAGAAATTGAATCGGATGCACCAGGTGCGGCGCCGTAAGATGGCGCAAGCGCTCGCGCTCGCGCAGCGCCGCGTGCACGAGTTTAAATTGTCCCTGCGGAAGATAGCGAAAGCCGCCGTGAATCAGCTTCGACGATCGCGACGACGTGGCGCATGCGAAATCGCCGCGGTCGATCAGCGCAACGCGCAGTCCCCGCATCGCGGCGTCGCGCGCGACGGCCGCGCCATTGATACCCGCGCCGATTACCGCGAGATCGAATTCCTCGTCGCGAAATCTCGCCAGACTCTTTTGACGGTTCAGCGTCATCAATTGACCCTTTCGCCGGACCCGCGATGCGGTGGCCGCTGCCTCAGTAATTCACCAGAGCGACAAGAATGTCGCTGACGTTGGTCCCCGTCGGACCCGTGACGAACAGCCCACCCACCGCTTTAAAGAAGTTATACGAATCGTTGCGGATCAATGCTGCCGCGGCGCTGACTCCGGCGCGATCACCGTCGGCGACCGTGCCCGGCGACGCGAATGCTCCGGCCGCGTCAGTCGGCCCGTCGATTCCGTCGGTGCCCGCGAACAACGCCGTGATTCGACGCGCGGGCCCGGTCTCCGACAGTTCGATAGCAGCCGCCAGCGCGCATTGCTGGGCGCGTCCACCCCGCCCGCCGCCGCGCACCGTCACGACAGGCTCGCCGCTTGCAATGGCGCATACCCGCTCGCGCCTGACCTCGCACAGGGACTTCGCAATCGCGACGCCGACGTCGTTGGCCTCGCCACGCATCTCGATCCATCGATCCGGATGATACCCCAGCGCAGCCGCCGCCCGCTCGGCGCCCTCAAGTGCAACCTCGCCGTCGCCAATGATCACGTTGGTCACGCGTTCGAGAATCGGATCGTTGCACTTTACCGTCGCGTCGGTTTCGCCCGCCATCGCGCGCTCCAGGTACGCGCGCACAGACTCGGGCGCGCGCCCCCAGATGCCGCGCCGTTTCATCACCGCGACCGCGTCGCCGAAGCTGCTCCAGTCACCCGCGGTCAGGCCGGAGCCGATAGTCGCCAAATCGTTGCCCGGCACGTCGGACAGGATCAGCCCGAGCACGCGCGCGCCGCCGCAATGGCGGATCAGCCGTCCGCCCTTCACGGCCGAAAGATGCTTGCGCACGACGTTGACCTCGCGAATCGACGCGCCGGCTTTGAGCAGTGCTTGATTAACCGCGATTTTGTCCGCCAGCGCTATCCCCTCGGCCGGCCACGTGAGCATCGCCGACGCGCCTCCGCTCAGCGCGACAATCACCAGGTCGTCCGCCGCCGCCCCATGCAACATTTCGCACGCCGCACGCGCCGCATCCTCGGATGACTCGTCGGGCACAGGATGGCTTGACGCGAGGACCCGCCCCTTCTTTTTTAGTATTAAAGCCCGCTCCGATGTCGCGGCTTTTTTCAGTATTGACACCTGCTCCGTTGTCGCAGGGGAAACTTTTGGGATTACAGCGATCGCGTCGGCGAGCTTGTCGCCGATGCGGCGTTCGATCTCGCGCGCCATCGGGGCCGCCGCCTTGCCGACTGCCAGCATCCAAACTCGCGACGCGCCCGCGATCAGATCGGGAACATGATCCGCGCCGAGGCATCCGCCGTCCATCGCGCGCCCGACGAGCCGGGCAGGATCTACAGCCGCGACTGCCGCGCGATAGATCGTTTCCAGGTCGGCCCGCGCCGCCCGTTCCGAATCGGAATCTGTAGCCGCTGAGCGCACCTTGCTAGCGCTTGAGGACACGGATTTTTCCCGATGACTCCGCCACCAGGACGACATCGGCCATCGCGACGAACAACCCGGTGCCGATCACGCCCGGAATCGCCAGCAGATCTCGATCCAGCCGGGCAGGATTGGCGATCTTCTTCACCGCGCAGTCGAGAATCCAGTTGCCGCTGTCGGTAACAAATTCCTTTCCGTCCTTTTCGCGAATTCGCGGCTTCATCCCGAGCGCTTTGATCTTCGCCATCGCGAGCACCACGCCGAACGGGATCACTTCCACCGGGATGCTCCCGCGATGCCCGAGTTTCGCCACCAGCTTTTCCTCGCCGACCAGCACGACGAACCGGCGCGACGACGCGGCCACGATTTTTTCGCGCACCAGCGCGCCGCCGTAGCCCTTGATCAGATTGAGGCGCGGATCGACCTCGTCGGCGCCGTCGAAGTCGGTGTCGATTTTTCCACCGTCCGCCAGCGTGACGATCGGAATTCCCACCGAGCGGCCCAGTTGCTCGCTCGCGCGGGAAGTCGGCACGCCGCGAACTTCAATCCGGCTGGCTCCCAGAGCCCGAATGAAGGCGTTGGCCGCCCTGCCCGTCCCAAGCCCGATGGTATGCCCGGGCTTGACGTAGCGAAGCGCGTATTGACCGAGTGCGTCCAGCGATTTGTCGTCAGCAGCCATCGATCTCTCTGATTTCGTGCGTCATTCGCGACGCGTCATGGCTTGCCGTTGCGCAGCAGTTGCATGAACTCCTGGCGCGTCTCGGTGTGGGTGCGGAACGCGCCAAGCATCGCCGACGTCGTGACGTAGCAATTCTGCTTCTCGACGCCGCGCATCCGCATGCACAGATGCTCGGCCTCGATCACCACGGCGACGCCGAGCGGATTGACCTGCGACATCAGCGTGTGCGCTATCTGGGTGGTCAAGCGCTCCTGCACCTGGAGCCGCCGCGCGTAGATTTCCACCAGGCGCGCCAGCTTCGAGAGGCCGACGATCTTGCGATTGGGCAGGTACGCGACGTGCGCCTTGCCCATGAACGGCAGCAGGTGATGCTCGCACAGGGAGTAGAAGTCCAAATCCTTGCACAGGATCATTTCCTGGTAGTCTTGTTCGGCAAACAGCGCGTCGTTGATCGCTTCCTTGGGATCCATGGCGTAGCCGCTGGTTAGAAACTCGTAAGCGCTGGCGACGCGCGCGGGCGTGCGTTTGAGTCCCTCGCGATCGGGATCCTCACCCATATGGCGGATGATGACGCGGACCGCATCTTCGACCTGGCCGCGGCTGTTTGCATCAATCCGGGCGGCCGTTTCGGCGCTCGCTTTCCCCACTTTCGATCCCCGGCCGCCGCGATTCTCATCTGCCCGAATACGCTTCATTTGCCGATCTCCTCGCGCCAGCGGCTGAACTCAAGAGCCAGCTCGATAGCCAGTGACGGGCCACCGCCGCTCATGATGACAAAGCCGGCGGCCTCACCGGCCAGCGACTTCATCAGCGCCAGGTTCTCGCGAAGCGAAATCGCGCGCACCTCCGCTTCGCTCATCCCGCCGAACCTGTCCAGATGGCGGCGCGCGCCGCTTAGGTCTTTCACCCGATCGATCAGGTAGGTTGCCATCGCCTCGCGCTTGACCGGAAGAATTCCGAGCATCGTCCTGATTCCCAGGCTGTTGGCTTTGGCGATAAAGCGCCGCCCGATCTCGGCGTCGAACACCGGCTGCGTGATCACGAAGCGCGCACCTGCGGCGGCCTTGCGCGCGAGCAGCTCGAACTCGCGCTCGAGGTTCTTTCGATTTGGATTTGCGACCGCACCGGCAATAATCGACGGGGTCTTGGCCAGCAGCGGCCTGCCTTCGCCGGTGTCGCCGCGATTCAAGTCACCGATCATCGCGAGCAATTGATATGCGTCGATGTCATGCGAGGCGATCGCGACGCCGTCGGCGCCGGGGGGAATTTTGTCGCCGTTGAGCGCGACCACCGCGTCGATCCCCAAAGCCGCCGCGCCGAGCAGATCGGATTTCAGCGCGAAGCGGTTGCGGTCGCGGCACGAGAGATTCAGCACGACCGGGATATGCAGGCGCCCCTTGATCGCGGCGGCGAACACCAGCCCCGACATCTTCACCTTGCCCAGCGCGTTGTCGGTCAGATTGATCGCATCGACATGCCCCACCAACTCGGCGAGGCGGCGAAGCAGCGGCCCCGGATTGATTCCGCGCGGGGGAGAAACCTCGAGCCATAGCGCGGGCGCGGCGGCGTTCAGGTTGTCAAGAATTGAAGGCAACGGATTACTCCGCGGATTCGTGATTCAGGCCGCGTATTTCAACCCTTCACGCCTGGCGGCGCTCGGTCGCTTTGACTTTCTGATACTTGCGGTAGTCGTATCCGGTCGCCATCGCCATGAGCAGCGGCTCCATCCCGCCCGCGCGCTCGCGGCGCAGCACCCGCAGGCGATCGAAGAACTCGCGGAAGTCCTTGTCCACGCGATTGTGGCCATCCACCGGCTGCAGAAAGAAATCGTGCAGCCGCGTTACGGTGAAGCGCAGCGAGGAAAAGCGCAGCTCGTTGGGAAACGCGTCCCATTCCGCCAACGACAGCGTGCGCACCGACTCGTAGCCCGACAGCAGATAGCGGAAGCGGTCGAGCGAGTAGGCGCCATCGACGAAGCACAGCGAATTAACCGCGGTCGCGATGTCGAAAATGAACTTGCCGCGGCATGCGGCGTCGAAATCGAGCATCGCGGTCAGCCGCTCACCGCGAAACAGCAGGTTGTCGGCGAAGATGTCGCCGTGGATGACGCCCTTGGGCAGCTTGCTCTCGAGATAGCGGGTCAGATACTCGACCTCGTCGTCGAGCGTGCGGCAAATCTTGCGGAAGTAGTTCGGCAGCCGGTTGCGCACCGTCAGGTAAAGGTCGGCGATTCGCTCGAAACTGAACCGGTTGTCGATTCCCTTCTTGTACGCTTTGCCGATTACATGCAGATCGCCCAGGGTGTGGCCGATCGTTTCGAGCTGGCTCGGCTTGAGGCGCGCGGGCGCCAGCACCTTGCCCTCCTGGTATTTGAACAGCGACATGCAGCGGTTGTTGAAATTGCGGTAAAAGCGTCCCATCCGATCCTGCATCGGATGCGGGCACGGAAACGAATGCTTGCGCAGAAACGAAAGCAAATCGATTTCGCGCTTCAGTTCGTTCTCCCGCTTGACCTCGTCCACCCGCAGCAGGAACTTGCCCTTGGCGGCTTCGAGCACGTAGTTGCTGTTAACCGATCCATCCGGGATCCCGGTGGCGCTAGCGACGCGGCCCAGGCCGTAATCGTCGGCGAGCTCCTTGAGAAACGGTTTGCTTAACTCGGTGTAAACGGCCATTGGGACGCAATCGATCGAGAGGGACTGTCAGCGGGGCAAGTCTAGGGGGTGACTGGCACCTCGTCAACTAGGGGTCGGAAAACCCTGCTAAACGGGGGGGTTCGTGAATTCGAAAAGTGATTTCGGGACGGCCGCGATAACGTCCAAGTTGCCACAAGCGTCGAGCGAGGCTAAATCAATCTCATGCCTACATCCAGAAAAACCACCCCGAAGACTCCGAAGAAGACCGCAGCCGCTTCCGCCAAGGCCGGCGGTTCGGCGCCGTCGAAGAGCGCCAGCGCCGCACTGCAAGGAAAAAAGGCGCCCGCCTTCGCGCTGTCCGACGCCGACGGAAAAACCGTCGCGCTGAAAGATCTGATCGGCTCGAACAACCTGGTGCTGTACTTCTATCCCAGGGACATGACGCCCGGATGCACCGTCGAGGCGTGCAGCTTTCGCGACAACCTCGCGCCGCTCAAAGCGCTCGGCGCAAAAGTCGTGGGCATCAGCGCCGACTCGAGCGACTCGCACGCGAGGTTCGTCGCCAAGCACGCCCTCAACTTCCCGCTGCTCGCCGATCCCGGCAACAAGGTCTGCCGGCTCTACGGCGTGTACAAGAAGAAGTCGCTTTACGGGCGCGAGTTCATGGGCATCGAGCGCACCACGTTCGTGATCGACAAATCGGGCGTCGTGCGCCGCGTCTTCCCCAAGGTCAAGGTCGATGGGCACACCGACGAAGTGATCGCGGCGCTAAAGGAAATCGGCTGATTGCCAAGAACGACGCGCCGGACCCCGCGGCCGGCGCGTCGTTTACATTCCAGGCGCGGTCTTTCGATCGCTCAGCGCCTCGCTACCGCTCCTTAATCCCCGGGCGGGATTGATCCCGGGTACGGGCAGTCGTGCTCGCCGGCGACCGGCGGCGGAGCCGTCGGCACGGTGGCGTTAAGCGACGGCGAGTTCGTGAAATCAAACAGGTCGAGCCCGGGGTTCGCGTTGGCATCGCGCAGCGTCAGATGCGAACCTTCGGGGAGGAAGCGCTGCTCGATGAAGGCCAACATCGAGGTGTGGTCGGTGACCGTGTGCGAAACATAGTGCGGCTTCGCAAACGGCGAGATCGCAACGAACGGGACGCGGAAGCCAAGCTGGTTGAAGTTCGCGCAATACGGCGGGTACGGCGCGGTCTCCGCAGTGAATGCCGCGCAGATGGCCGCGACGTCGCTCTCGCTGAACTCGCACTGCGCCCCTCCGCCCGGCAGCAGGCTCGCCGGCGGATTGGACAGGTCTTCGCACAGGCCCGGATCGATGCCGTCCGGGTTGAGCGCTCCGTGCTGCGGCGCGGCCGGCGGCGGCACGTGATCATAAGCGCCGCCGTGCTCGTCATAGGTGAAAAGGATGACAGTGTCCTTCCAGTTCGGGCCGTTACGGACGGCATTGATGACCTGCGAGGCGAAGTACTGGCCGGCACGAATATCGAACGGAGGATGCTCGTCGGTCTCATACACGTTGCCGTTTATAACTTGATCGGGAGAAAAGGAGGGATCGACGAACGACACCGGAGGCAGAGTACCTGCCGCTGCGGCCGCCATGAAACTCTGGCCGCCGAAGGGACTGGGGCCGCTCACTGAGCGGGCATGCGCCGCCAGGAATGGAATGTGGTTGCCGCGGAAAATCACCGAGGTCGGCAGATCCTCGAAGTAGTTGAACCACTGGATATGATTCGCGTCGAGCAGATCGAAGATCGACCCCGTAACCGGCTGGTAGCCGATGCTGGTGTTCAGCGGCGTGGGGTTGAGCGGATTGATGCCCGGCGGGTAGATCTCGTTGGTCGTGACGTGGCCGAACGAGGTCGCCGCCATTTCATACGCGCGGTTCGGGAACGTCGGCCCGACTACCGAGCAGAAATGGCGGTCGCTCATCGCGAACGTCTGCGCCAGACCATAGTAAAACGGCAGATCGTTCTGGTTGTAATAACCCATCGTATCGTTGTGACCGAAATCCGGCGTCCCCGAGACTTGTTCGGTCTGCGCATTGACGACCACAAAGCCGTCGTTGGGCGAGAAAAAGAGCGCCGCCGCAGGATCGAAGAAGTTCGCCTCCATATGGCTACCCTGCCAGTCATGCTGCAGGTCCGGACCGGGACAGTAGTTGTTGTCGTGGAATGCAAATATCGGTCGGAAGTTTTCGTCGAAGTTGAAGTTGAAGCAGAAAAGATTTCCATGAATAGGGAAACAACTCAGTCCGTCGACGCAGGAGTGATCATTGCGCCCACACGGCCCCGGATGGTACGGACCGCCTGATGTATATGGCAGCGCGCCAAAGTAATTGTCGAACGAATGGTTCTCCTGCATCATGATGACGATGTGATTGACCGCGTTGATGTTGCCGTCGGCGCGGGCTGTCGCGACCGACAATCCCAGCGCGGCCATTGCGACCAGCAAGCTGGCCGCTACGATCTTCCTGTAACGCATCTGTTTTCCTCCCAAATGCGGGGTGGGTTGCTTTGGCTCGCGGTAACCCCGATCATGCGCGCGCCAAACTGAAATAATTGTAGAGTAACGATGTACTATAAATCGCCGCGCCCGTTGTAAGGCAAGACAATATCGTACCGTCACGCAACAACGCTGCGTTTAGGCAAGCCTGATTGATTTACACGCGTGAAATTGAGGTCAACAGCCGACGCAACGCGTCACGAAGCGGCTGCCCGGTTGGTATCGAGCAGATTGTCGCGCAGAAATGCGCGCAGCTCGGGCTCGACGCGCTTGCCGAGGTCGTGCGACGCTTGCGGGAAATAGCGGGTCGATACCTTCGCGCCGCGCACGCGCAATGCGTCGGCGAGCTTCACCGCCTGGCCCACCGGCACCCGATTATCCCGCTCGCCATGCATGATCAGCACGCTGCACCCGAGCTTCGGCGGCAAATTCGCGATCACGCTGCGCTCCTTCAGTATCCGCTTGCTCGGCCATACTTCGCGCAGGATCGACAGCTTGGTGCGCAGCGGCGCTTCCGGCCATAGCGTGAGCGGGTCGTACCATCCCGATTCCAGGATCAGCGCGCGCGGGCGCGAGTCGTAGTCCATCAACAGACCCGCCGCGACCGCGCCACGCCCGAGTCCCCACACCGCCAGCCGCGTCGAATCGACGTCGATGCGCGCCGCCAGCATGTCCAGCGCCCGTCGCGACGCCACCACCGACGGCTGCCCCACGAATCGGCTCGGCCCCGACGATTTGCCGTAGCCCGGGATATTCACGCACGCCACCTGGATACCCATCGCCGCGATATCCTGGCTCATCTTCACGCATCGATCGACGTTGCCCTCGCCCCCGTTGAGCACCAGCAGCCCGGGCAGCCGTCCATTCTCCGCGCTGCGCGTCAGGTAGCCCTCGATATGGTAATTCTTGGGACCCATCGCGACGTCGAAGTTGAATTGATCGACGTTCTTGTAATTCGACTCGATCGATTTGCCGGGAATCCGGCACGCGAGCATCGACGTGGCGAGCGCAATCGCAACGATCCAAAGTCTGGTCAATCTCATTGTCGGGACCGGGTGCATGTCTGGTAGTGAGCCAAGGGTTCGGTTGGGCAAATTGACGCGCAAGTTAATCGGGAAGTCGTCTCACGTGGTCCCGTAATCTACTCGCGTTGTCACAAATTGAAAACAGCCTGGCGACCTTTCCGCAACATTGCAGATTGAATCGCGCCGGAGTTTCACCGATACTTGTTGATTCGCAAGCGTAATTTTCGATCTACGGCGCTATTTCAACCCGGTGGCAGCAATGGCAACGCAGGCACAAAAGGCATCTCCCGCATCGGCGGCAATCGATTTCGACAAAAACGGCGGCGTCGTCGCCGCAATCGCCGTCGATCACCTGAGCCACCGCGTCCTGACCGTCGCCTACATGAATCGCGAAGCCTTCGACGAGACCGTCGCGACCGGCCGCGCCTGTTACTTCTCGCGCTCGCGCAACAAGCTTTGGCGCAAGGGCGAAGAGTCGGGCAATTTTCAAATCGTGCACGAGATTCGCATCGACTGCGACGCCGACGCGCTCGTAGTCGCAGTCGAGCAGCGCGGCGACGGCGCCGCATGCCACATGGGCTACGAGTCGTGCTTTTTCCGCAAGCTCGACGCGGGCGCCTGGAAAGTCGTCGAGCAACGCAAAGTCGATCCCGCCAAATACGGCCCCGGCTACGGCCATCAGCCCAAGCCCGGCGCCGGCCACGCCGTTAAGAAGTCGGCGGGTTGATCGCCATCGGAAAAACACATGCCTGATCAAGTACTGAAATTCGGCATCCCCAAGGGCAGCCTCGAGAATCAGACGCTCGAGCTGATGCGCAAGTCCGGATGGCGTATCACGGTTGGCTCGCGCTCCTACATTCCGACCACCGACGATCCCGCGCTCAGTTGCCGCATCCTGCGCCCGCAGGAGATGCCCCGGTACATCGCCGACGGCTCGCTCGACGCGGGCATCACCGGCAGCGACTGGATCGTCGAGAACAACGTGACCCTCCATCAGGTCGAGAGCTTCGTGTACGCCAAGGCCACGTTGACGCCTTCGCGATGGGTGCTATGCGTGCGCAATGATTCGCCGGTCAAGCGGCTCGAAGACCTCCAGGGCAAGCGAATCGCCACCGAGCTCGTGCAGTTCGTCACGCGAGTCCTGGCCCAGCGCAAAGTCAAAGCAGAAGTTGAATTTTCATGGGGCGCCACCGAGGCCAAAGTCGCCGAAGGAATCATCGACGCCGCCATCGACGTGACCGAGACCGGCTCCTCGCTGCGCGCCAACGGACTGCGCATCGTCGAGGAATTGCTCGTCTCGAATCCCGTGCTGGTCGCCAATCCGGCGGCATGGACCGACCCCTGGAAGCAGGCCAAGATTCGCCAGCTCGGGATCCTGATTCGCGGCGCGCTCGACGCCGACAGTCGCGTCTTCATCAAGTTGAACGTCGCCAAAGGCAACCTCGAAAAAGTGATCGCGCTGCTGCCGTCGATCACCGCCCCCACCATCTCGCACCTCTACCCCTCTCCCGCGCTCAAGGGCGTGGAATGGCTGGGGGTTGAGACCGTCATCGCCGAGCACACGGTGCGCGAACTGTTCCCCAAGCTGCTCGAAGCCGGCGCCGTCGGCATCGTCGAGTTCCCGCTCAACAAAATCATCGGCTAGCAGGGCTGAGCCCTGGCCGTGGCGACGGCTGGCAGGGCTGAGCCCTGCACCCGGTATTAAGGCCGCGCTCCGTTGTCGCGCGCGGTCTCTTAATATTGACCTCCCGTGCCAACGGGCCTGCCCATTGCGTAGTCGCGAAAAGATGCGTTGCGCAGATTTTCGCGTCTTCTCGCTTGCGGGTGCAGTGGCCGCGCCCGCCAACGGCGGGCGGCCTTAACGGTGGGTGCAGGGCTCAGCCCTGCGGTGCAGGGGTCACCCCTGCCCAAGGAAGTGTGAAACCCAGGCGGGTTTCGCATTCAATTAAGTGATCCCCTCCCCACGCCCGCTGTCCCGATGCGGCACTGTGCTGCTATATGCGATTCCCATGAAGACGCTCCGTACCGAGACCCGCAACGGCGTCGGCACGATAACTCTCGCCCGCGCCGCCGAGTACAACACCATCACCCCCGACCTGCGCGACGAGCTTGCCGCCGCCATCGATCGCGCCGACGCCGACCATGGCGTCCACGTGATCCTGCTGCGCGCCGACGGCCCCGCGTTTTGCGCCGGCTACGGACTCGATTGGTCCACGCGCGCGCAAACCAGCGAAAGCGAAGCCGCGCGCAGGCGCGTGTGGGACTCGGTCGCCGACTACGGCATGATCTCGCAATTCGTCAACGTGTACATGAAGCTCTGGTACGCGCGAAAACCAACCATCGCCGCCGTCCAGGGATGGTGCATCGGGGGCGGCACCGACATGGTGCTATGTGCCGACCTGATAATCGCCGGCCAGTCCGCATCGTTCGGCTATCCGCCGTCGCGCGTGTGGGGCACCCCGACCACCGCGATGTGGGTGTATCGGATGGGCCTCGAGCGCGCCAAGCGCTACCTGCTGACCGGCGATGAAATCCCCGCGCCTGAGGCCGCCCGCATCGGACTCATCCTCGAAGCGGTGCCCGACGGCGAACTCGACGCGCGCGCCACTGCGCTAGCCGAGCGGATGGCGCGAGTGCCGATCAATCAACTTCAGATGCTCAAGCTGCTATGCAATCACACGGCGGAGAACATGGGGCTTGCGACTTCGCGGCTGGTCGGCTCGCTATTCGACGGAATCGCGCGGCATACGCAGGAAGGCCTCGATTTCGTGGCGCGCGCGCAAGTCGCGGGCTTTCGGGATGCGGTTCGTGAGCGTGACGATCCGTTCGGCGACTATGGTTCCGGTCCGCGTTCGAAGACCCGCGCCAAACCGCGCGATGGCAAAGACGCGGGCTCAAAAAACCGCAAACGGCAAAGGTGAGCAGGGCTGAGCCCTGCACCCAGTATTAAAACAAAGATGCGGGCGGAGTTTGGCCTGAGCGAAGCCGACGGGCCCCCGGCTTTCTTCCTTTGCCGTGTGTCTGTGACACTTCCCCTCAGGGACGAGGCAATATAGGAGGCAGCTTAGTCCGATGAACACCACTGACATTACTTTTCCCGCCGCCGGCGGCCGTCCGATGCGCGCTGCGTACGCCGCGCCGTCCGATTCCCAAAAACATCCCGGCGTGATCGTCATCCACGAAATCTTCGGCCTCAACGACGACATCCGGCGCATCACCGGGATGGTCGCCGACCTCGGCTACGCCGCGCTCGCGCCCGACCTCTACGACCGCGACGGGCTGCGCCTCATGTGTATCGCGCGCACCATGATGACGCTCAATCGTGGCGAGGGCGACGCATTCCACGACCTCGACGCGGCGCGCAAATTCTTGCAGCAGCAGCCCGGCGTCGACGCCGCGCGCATCGGAGTCATCGGCTTTTGCATGGGCGGCGGATTCGCCCTGCTGTTCGCGGCGCGCACTCCGCTGGGCGTCGCCGCGACGTTTTATGGCGACGTGCCCAGGACCGCCGAACAGTTGCGCGGCGTATGCCCTGTGCTCGGCGGCTACGGCGGTCACGACAAGTTATTCGCGGCGCATGGCCGCAGGCTCGAAAACCTGCTCACCGGGATGGGCGTCGATCACGACGTAAAAGTTTACGACGATGCGGGCCACAGCTTCATGAGCCGCAACCGCGGCTTTCTCCCGTGGATCGGAAGAGTCGGCCCGATGAAGGCGGCTTACAACCCCGAGGCCGCCGAGGACAGTTGGAAGCGTATCGAAGCGTTCTTCGCCCGCCACCTCGGCCACTAGCGAACGCGCTACTTGTTGTTCAGACCCACGGCTTGGCGGGATTTTGCGATTCGCTCGCGCGAGGCCACCAGCGCTTCCACGTTCTTGGTGCCGCGGTAGCCCATCTGATCGGCCAGATATTCGGCCAGTTTGCGCTCCGAGATATTCGGCTTCTGCTTTCGTTTGTCTTCGGCCAGCTCGGCGAGCGTGGTCCGCAAGGTCTCCTCGGAGTCCCTGAGCGTTTCGAAGATCGGGGACGGAATCACAGAAATAGTCGTCATGCCCTCACCTGTGTGCTGATCGTATTTGCTAATCATAACACATCCGGGGCAAAGCGCTTGCATGCCTTAAGTCAAGCGAAATGCATCCGCTACCCGCGAAAAGTTTGTTCCCCACGCAACATTTCTACTCGGAAGACTGTGAGCGGATTTCTTCTCCCCTCGCTCTCACTTCTAACCGGGACCAAGTCCCGCATCTTCTCTTATCATTGGGTGCAGGGGTCACCGCTGGCCGTTGGCACGGCTGGCCAGTATTAAGAGGCCGCGCGCGACAACGGAGCGCGGCGTTAACGGTGGGTGCAGGGCTCAGCCCTGCGGTGCAGGGGTCACCCCTGCCGCTAGCTCTGCGGGTGTTTCAAATGCGGGCGGGTCGCGTAAAAGAAATCCATCCCGGGAACGCCGCGCGGCGTTTCGTCGTCGAATAGCACCGACACCACGCCGTAGAATGCGACGATCGTCCAGAACGCGCCGGTCCCGACCGGCGGGAACGCCGCCGTCGTCGCGCCAATGAGCAGCATCGCGATTACGTCGCGCAACAGCCACAGTTCCTGCATCTTGATCGCGACTCCAGGCCTTAACGCGCCCCGATGCGGTCGGCCCCGCCGCAGTCGGCCCCGCCGCGGGCGCCCGGCGCCCTATTCTCCGGTCCAGTTGGGCTTTCGTTTCTGCGAAAACGCCAGCGGACCTTCAATCGCGTCCTTCGATCGAAACAGCTTCGACATCAAATCGTAATGCTTCGCGAGCGCCGCTTCGACCGGCACCCCGAGTCCGTTCATCGCCGCTTCCTTGGTGGCCTGCAGCGACAACGGCGAGCATTCCATGATCTCCCCCGCCCACTTCTCGGCCGTGGCCATGAGATCCTTGAGCGGCACCACCTCGTTGGCGATTCCGTAGCGAAGCGCGTCGGCGGCCGTGATGTGCTTGCCCGTAAGCATCATGCCCATCGCGATCTTGAGCGGAATCTGGCGCGGCAGGCGATGCACTCCCCCAGCCGCCGCCATCAGGCCCACCCGCGGTTCCGGCAATCCGAAGCGCGCGTGCTCGGCCGCAATGATAATATCGCAAGCAAGCGCGATCTCGAATCCACCGCCGAGTGCGAATCCGTTAACCGCCGCGATGATCGGCTTGTAAATGTCGTAGCGCGCGGTAATCCCTGCGAAGCCGCCTTTGAGGCCAATGGTCCCGGTCAGCAGTTGCCCGCTATTCTCCGCGGTCCAGCGCAAATCGTTGCCGGCTGAAAACCCCTTGTCGCCGGCTCCCGTCACGATCGCGACCCACGCCGACTTGTCCGCGACGAAGTCGTCCCACACGCTGTCCATCTCGACGTGACACGGCGGATGCAACGCGTTCATCCGCTCGGGCCGGTTGAACGTAATATAGGCGATATGGTTGCGCTTCTCGTACTTGATGAATTTCAGATCCATTTCGTTTTTCGCTCCCTCGCGGATTCTTTCTGTGCGTATTCTACTGCTCGTCGAGCAGTTCGAAAAACGCGTCGATGCTTTGCATCAGTTGCCGCCTGATTTGTGCGCGGCTCCCTTCGATCAGATGCATCGTGACTCGCCCGCTGGTGCCGTCGGCCAGGCTGACCCGCGCATCTTCGACGCCCGCGACGCTGTCCTGGTCGAAAATCCGCATCCCATATACCAGCGATCCGCGCTGCGACGCCCCTTTCACCAAAGTCAGCTTACGCACCATCGGGCTCTACCTCGTTCATATCGGTTGCTCTATAGCATAACGTTGACAATCAGGAATGATGCCCACAGAATCGCGCCGATGGAGAAAATGTCAACAAAAGTCCGCCTGAGGAAAAAAATTCGATTTCCCCGATTCGCCCTGCTCGCGGTCATGTCGGCGGCGCTCACTTTGGCTGGATGCGGCCTCGCCTACCAGGCCGGCACTCGAATCAAGGCGACGCGGATGTCGGATTCGCTGCAGGTCGGCCAGACGTCGCCCAAAGTGCATCACTCGTGGGGCGAGCCCGACCTGCGAACCTATCTGCCGGGCGAGACCGAGGTCTGGAGCTACCCCTACAAGCCCAACAGCAACGACATTACCGCGGCGCTTCTGTACACCTCGTCAAAGGACGGCGACAAGGGGACGTTCCTCGATTTGAAGTTTGTTGGGGGCAAGCTCGTCTCATGGCAAGAGGCCGAGCATACGGTGCCGGCCAGGGGACATACCGGCATCAGCATGGGAATCGGTGGCGGCCCGATCGGAAGCGGGACCGAGACGCAGCCGGGAGCGGTGCATTACTAGCCGTAGCCAATGGCTGCGCAACCAGTCAGTGGCATGTGGAATGCATACTTGCAACTAGCCGGAACCATCGTGTCTAATTGAGCGGGAATGGGGGAAAATGGTGGTAAGTTCGACGTGGCGACATTGTCGTTGAAGATGACTCCATATGACTTGAATCCTTGCGGCCCGGCGCCGGCAGCCTCCCAACTTTCCTGGGGAAATGCCTGATGGCGACCGCACGAAAAAGCTTTGAGGCAATCCTGCTGGACCGCTCGTGGGTCTCGGCGCAGGACCTCGACAAGGCGCGCCAACGCAAGAAGCCCGGCCAGGAGCTGGCCGACGTGCTGGTCGAGATGGGCGCGCTGGAGCCGCAGCGGCTGGCCCGCGCGCTCGCGCAGGAATACCGGTTGCCGTTCCAGGCCCATATAGATGAGAACTCGCTCGACTTGGGCCTCGTCTCGAAGATTCCTATCAATTACGCCAAGAAGAACCGCCTGCTGCCGCTGTCGAGCACCAACGGCGCAGTCACGGTGGCGATCGCCGACCCGGCCAACTACGAGCCGCTCGATGACCTGCGAATCCTGTACAGCGCGCAGATTCATCCGCTGGTCGCGCCGCCCGAAGTAATCGCCGAAGCAATCAACCGCGCGTACGACCAGGCGTCGGCCACCTCGGCCGAGGACCTGATGATCGACCTCGAGGAAGAGCGCCTCGACGTGGTCGCCAGTGAACTGGCGTCGGAGCCGCTGGATTTGCTCGAGTCCGACGATTCGGCGCCGATCATCAAGCTCGTCAACGGCATCCTGTCGCAGGCGGTCAAGGACCGCGCGAGCGACATCCATGTTGAAGTTTTCGAAAAGGAAATGGTGGTACGCTTTCGCGTGGACGGGATGATGTTCGACGTGCTGTCGCCGCCCATACGCTTTCAGCCGGCGATCACGTCGCGCGTCAAGGTCATGGCGGGCCTCAATATCGCCGAGAAGCGCCTGCCGCAGGACGGCCGAATCCGGCTGCGCATCGCGGGCCGCGACATCGACTTGCGCGTCTCGTCGATACCGACCGCGTTCGGCGAGCGCATCGTGCTGCGTCTGCTCGACCGCGCGCAGGCGGTGGAAGCCATCAACCTCGACCATCTTGGATTTTCCGGCGAGAACTTGCAGCGCCTTGACCGGCTGATTCGGCAGAGCCACGGGATCATCCTGGCGACCGGGCCGACCGGCTCGGGAAAATCCACGACGCTGTACGCTTGTCTGAGCCGAATCAACTCGCCCGAGAAGAACATCATTACAATCGAGGATCCGATCGAGTACCAGCTGCGCGGCGTCGGCCAGATGCAGGTAAATCCGAAGATCGAGTTGACGTTTGCCAGCGGTCTGCGTTCGATTCTGCGCCAGGACCCCGACGTGATCATGGTCGGCGAAATCCGCGACAGCGAAACCGCGGAAATCGCGATCCAAGCCGCCTTGACCGGCCATCTGGTGTTCTCGACGCTGCACACCAACGATTCGTTCGGCGCGGTTACGCGATTGGTGGACATGGGGATCGAGCCGTTCCTGGTCTCATCCTCGATTCTCGCCGTGCTCGCGCAACGCCTGGTCCGCAAGCTCTGTGTTGATTGCCGCGAGCCCTACCGGCCCAGCGAAACCGAACTCGCGCGGATCGGAATCAGGGGGCTGGAAACTACCACCAAGGTCTGCCGTTCCAAGGGCTGCCGCAATTGCCGCAACACCGGCTATCGCGGGCGAATGGCGATACAGGAACTGATGATCATGGACGACGAAATCCGATCGCTCGTCATGCAGAATGCCGACGCCGCGACGCTGCGCCGCAAGTGCACCTCACAAGGGATGGTGCTGCTGCGCCAGGACGGCGCGGGGCGCGTGCTGCGCGGCGAAACCTCGATCGAGGAACTGCTGCGGGTCACGCAGGAAGACATCGACTAGAGCGCCCGCTTAAGTTTTTTTTCACCGATGCCAGTATTTGCTTATCGAGGACTTGGCGCCAACGGCCGCTCGGTCAACGGCGTGGTTGACGCCGATAGCGCGCGGACCGCGCGCGGCAAGCTGCGCGCGTCGGGAATTTTCCCCACCGACCTCAACGAGGAAACTACCGCCGTCGAACGCCAGGCCGCTGCCCGCGAGTGGCTGCCCTCGCTGTGGCGGCACAAGATGCCGGCCTCGGACCTGGCGTTGCTCACGCGCCAGTTGAGCGCGCTGCTCGGCGCGGGCGTGCAATTGGTCGATTCGCTCGGCACGCTCAGCAATCAATCGTCGCGCGCCGCGACCAAGCGGATGCTCTCGCAGGTGCGCGAGCGCGTGCGCGAGGGATCGTCGCTGGCCGACGCGCTGACCAATCATCGCGACGTTTTCTCCGACCTTTATATCGGGATGGTGCGCGCCGGTGAGCAGGCCGCGGCGCTCGAAGCGGTCCTGGACCGGCTCGCCGAGTATAGCGAGCGCCAATCCGACTTCGTGACCAAGGTGCGCGGCGCGATGACTTATCCGATCATCATGATGTGCGTCGGCACGGCGATCATGGCGTTCCTGGTCGTCTACGTGGTGCCGCAGGTCGCGACGATTTTCGAGCAACAGCATGCGGCGTTGCCGCTGGCGACAAGGATCCTGCTTTCTTTTTCGGCGATCGTCATCGGCTATTGGATACCGCTGCTGCTGTTGCTGGTCGGGATGATCGCGGGGATCAGCACCGCGATGGCGACGCCGCGCGGCCGGCGCGTGTACGACACTGCGATCCTGAAGGTGTGGTACATCGGGCCGACGATTATTCGAATCATCTGCGCACGCTTCGCGCGGACGCTGGCCACCTTGCTGGCCAGCGGCGTCCAGTTGCTGCCGGCGCTCGACGCGGTCAAAGGCGTGGTGACCAACGGTCTGCTCAAGGACGCGGTCGAGCAGAGCCGTGAAAGTATCCGCGAAGGCCACGGGATGGGGCAGACGCTGGCGCAGAGCGGGCTTTTCCCTCCGCTGCTGATCGAAATGATCCGCGTCGGCGAACGTTCCGGGGAACTGGAGCGGATGCTCGAGCGGGTCGCCGACAACTACGAGCGTGAAGTCGCCCACTCTCTCAGCCAGATGACCACCGTGCTCGAACCGGTAATGACGCTGGTGATGGCGGCTGTTATTGTCTTCATGATGCTGGCAGTGCTGATGCCAATATTCCAACTCAACCAGCTGATGCAATGACAAATGCCCCGGAGGTACCCGCGATGAAGTCACGCCGCTACAAGCAGGATGGGTTCACCCTGATTGAAATCATGGTGGTCATTCTGATCCTCGGCCTGCTCGCGACAATCGTCGTCCAGAGCCTGCGTGGCGCCGCTGACAAGGCCAAACGGACCAAGGCGCAGGCCGACCTCGCCGAGATCAAGACCGCGCTCGATCGCTACTACCTCGACAACGGCTACTATCCGGCCACCGATCAGGGTTTGAGCGCGCTGGTCTCGGCGCCGACCAACGGCCGCGTGCCCGGCAACTACGAAAGTGGCGGCTATATCGAGCGCCTGCCGCAAGATCCATGGGGGACCGCCTACTTTTACCAGAGCGATGGGAATACCTACAGTTTGAAGTCGTTCGGCCCCGACGGCGTCGAAAGCGCCGACGATATCGACGCCAGCCAATCGTCGTAGTGATGGCGCCATGAAATCGAAGCCCGGTCCAGCTTCCCGCCGCGCCAGGGCGATTGCGCGCGCGCCTTTCGGCGCATCGCTGAAGTCCGCATCGCCGGGCTTCACGCTGCTCGAACTGGCGATCGTAATTTTCATCATGGGCCTGATGCTGACGGTGGCGATGCCGTACATAGGCGGATTTCGTCAGTCCGCGCTGCGAAGCCAGGCGCGCCGGCTGGCGGGCCGCGCAACTTACATGTTCGATGAGGCCAGCGGCCACAAACTCGTGCTGCGGCTCATCTTCGATTTGGACAAAAATGGCTACGCGGCCGCGCAGCTCGATCCGTATGCCGCCAAGCCCGTGTTCGCGCCCGACAACAGCATGGCGGGACGCCCGGTAACGATGCCGGCGGCGATTCGGATTCGGGACGTAACCGTCGAAGGTATCGGCACCGTTAATCGCGGCGCGGTCGCGACCTATTTTTATCCCGAGGGCTACGTCGATGCGACCGTGGTGCACCTCGATGACGCATCGGGCGACGTGATGACGCTCGAATTTTCTCCACTGACGGGTCAAGTCGCGATCCTCAGCGGCGACGTGATGCCGACCGGGATGTCGAAGTGAATCTTCTTCGCCGGCGCGCGCGCGCGTTTACTCTCATCGAGGTGATGGTCGCGATTGCGATCCTCGGCATCGCGCTGGTCGGCCTGCTGGGACTCCA
Organism: Deltaproteobacteria bacterium; assembly: GCA_003135135.1. Lineage (GTDB taxonomy): Bacteria > Desulfobacterota > Binatia > Binatales > Binataceae > Binatus. The sequence continues at coordinate 109,538 of PLDK01000010.1, read as the reverse complement.
TCATCAGAGCATGCAATCCGTCATCCGCGCTCAGCAGACGACGCGAGCCGCGATGCTTGCGCAGGCCGTGATGACGGAGGCGGAGCTCGAGCGCTTTCCGGATCTCGGCTTCTCCAAGGGTGATTTCGAGGCGTCGTTCCGCGGCGAGTTCCGCGACTTCCGATGGCAACGGATGGTCGAGGCCTCGGGCACGTTTCCCGATATTCGCAAGGTCATGGTTGCGGTCCAGTATGGTCCCAAGCTCACGCAAACTTTCTCGCTCGTCGAGTTCCTGCATTCGCCGATTCCGCCCGATACAGGTCAGGGACAGGCGGTGACGCCATGATTAAACGGCGTATTGGCGCGCATCAGGCGCCGCGCGGCTTCACCCTCATCGAGATGATGCTCGCGATTGGGGTGCTGGCGCTGATCCTCGCGATGCTGGCCAGCTCGTTCCACACTATCGCGCAGAGCAAGGTGCACGCTGAAGGACGGCTCATGGTCGATCGCGAAGGCCGCGCGCTGCTGTGGCAACTGAGCAAGGAACTGAGCAATGCCGTACAGACTCCCTTCGCGCCCAGCCATGTCGCGCTGCTCGGCAACGGACACATGGGCAATGGCCTGCCGATCGATACCATCACGATGTCCACGTTCAGCGCAGGGCATCGCCGCGCGCTTATCGGGATGACGCCCGAGAATATCGTCACCTACAGTTTGACTCCGAATCCGGCGCAGCAGGGCTGGTACCTGCTGCAACGTTCGCAGCAGAGTGGATTGCTGACTTCCGCGGCCGCAGCGCAATCCATGGTGCTCGCGGACAATTTGCTCTCGCTTCATATCCGTTATTTCGACGGCCAGAACTGGGGTGAAAGCTGGGATTCGGCGAGTATGGTGCAGGGGAGCCAGCTGCCGATCGCCGTGGCGATCCAGATTCAGATGGCCGCGCCGGGCGGCCGCGTGATGGACTTCGCGACGCAGGTCACCGTGCCGATGGCGTTTACACAATGGTAACGATGCGGCGAAGGAACGAGCGTGGCGTGGCAATCCTGGCGGTGCTGCTGGGAATCGCGCTGATGACGCTGATCGTGGTGGATTTCGCGATGACTTCGGGACTCGGATTCGTGGCGGCGGCCAATCAGGCCAACGAGTTGCGCGCCGGTTATCTGGCGCGGTCGGGAATCAATATCGGGCTGGCGCTGCTGGCGATGGACGCGCGCTCTGACGCGCTGTCGCAAACTCCGACCGACACCTTGAGCGACGTATGGGCAGTGCCGTTTCCACCGATGGATCTCGAGGGCGGCAATCTCTCGTTGTCGATCGTCGACGAAGCCCGTAAGCTCCCAATCAATTTGATGGTCAATCAATCCGGCGCTCCCAACCAGACTGCGATTGCGAAAATGCAGCGGCTGTTCACCATCCTCGACGTGAATACCGACCTGATTCAAGGTATCATCCAGTGGATTTCGCCCAATGGCGCGAACGGCGCCGGCGATGACAGCAGCTTCTACGCGGGGCTGATACCGCCATATGCGCCGCGCAACGGCCCGATGCCGACGATCGCCGACTTGCAGATGGTCCAGGGGTTCAACGAGGCAATCTTCAATCGGGTGAGCCCGTTTCTGACCGTGATGCCCGAGACGGCGGTGAACGCCAACACTGCGTCGCCGCAAGTGCTGGCCGCACTGGAGCCGCAATGGACGGAGGATCAGAAAGTCGTGCAGCAGATTGTCGAGGCCCGACCGTTCACCCAACCCACCGACATCATGAATCTCCTCGGCGCCTCCGCCCCACCGACCCTTGCGCAGGACGTTACCATGCACAGCCAATTTTTTACGGTTGTCGGGACCGGAACTTATGCGGGCGCCCGCAAAATCATTACCGCAACCTTCCAGCGCCAGACCAGCGGCGTCGGCACGCTCGCTGCGTGGCATGAAGACTAGGGTCCAGGGCGCCTAATGGCTCAACGAATACTTGCGCTCGAGTTCGCGGGCGACCGGGTGCGCGCGGCGCTCGCGGAGCGCTCGTGGAATTCGCTCAATCTCGTCGGCGTGTACGACAAGGTCCGCGCCGATGACGAGACCGATCTCGGCGGCGCGCTGTCGCGTCTGGTCGCCGAGACCGGCCGCCCCGACATTGTGATTTCCGCCATCCCTGCCGATCGCGTCGCCAAACGCCTGCTCGAACTGCCGTTCAAGGATGCGCGCCGGCTGCATCAGGTGGTTCCCTTCGCGCTCGAAGAGCACCTGCCCTTCCCGGTCGACAATGGCGCGGTCGCATTTACCCGCCTCGGCCGCCAGGCTGACCATACCCTCGTCATGGCTGCGGTGGTGCGCAAGACCGACCTGCTGCATCATCTCGATTTGCTGCAGAAGGCGGGACTCGATCCCAAGACCGTCACGCTGGCGCCGCTCGCGCTGGCCGCGATGCTCACCCGCGCGCGCAACGGCGCCAAGCCGATGGCGCACCTGATCGTCGAAGGCGATGAGTCATCCACCTCGGTGGTGCTGGTCGATCTGGGGGGAGCGCCGCGCGCGCTGCGTTCGATCCCCGGCGGTCTGATGACGTCCGACGGATCGGTGGTCTCGCCGGAGGCAGCCGCGCCGATTCTCAACTCGGTGCGTCAGACCTTGCTCGCGCAGGGTGGGGAAATCGATCAGACCGAGGTGATCGTCGCGGGTGCCGCGGCTGCGTATCCGGAAGTGCGTGGACTGCTCTCGGATTCGCTCGCCATGCCGGTCAGTGACGGTGGCGCGTTCGATTACACCGGGATCTTCGAAGGCTCGGTGCCCAATACCGGCAAGTATTCATCGTGCGTCGCGATGCTGCTCGGCGAGTTGCCCAGCAAGCCGCTCCATTTGATTAATTTCCGCCAGGGCGAATTCTTTTTCCGTGGCCGCATCCGCGGCGATCTCAGCCCGTTCTATACCTCGGGAATCCTCGGCGCCGCGTTGTTGGGCGTGATCATTTTTCATTTCGGCATCGGCGTGTACGCCAATCTTCATCGGCTCAGCCAGGTCAACGCGGAAATCGCCGCCGCCGCCGGACCCGTCCTTGGCCCGACCGACCCCGCCAACGCCAAGGCGCAGTTGAAGACCGGCATCGCGAAGATGAATCATCGGCTGACTCTAATCGGCGGCAACCTGACTCATTCGCCGCTCGACACGCTGGCGGCGGTGTCGCAAGCCCTGCCGCCGCGATTTCCGGTCGAGATGGCCGACGTTCAGGTCGATTCCAACGGCTTGCGCGTGACTGGCCAGGCGGATTCGTTCACAACCGTCGATCAAGCCAAAGAAGCGCTCGACAAAAGCGGCTACTTCGGCTCGATCGAAGTCGCCCATGCCAAGGCCGGATCGGATCCGAGCAAGGTGGATTTTCGGATGGACGCAAACTTCAAGGGTGTAGCGCCGGGAATTGCGCGCGACAACCCCGCCAATGAGCGCGACGAGTAGCTGCGATGCTTGGAGAATGGATCGAGAATCTGCGCGAGCGAGCAATGGATTTGCTCCGCCCCTATCTCAAGGATGCCGCCACCCGCATCGATCCGCTGATCGCGCAGGCGCGCGGCCGCTATCAGAAACTCGAATCTCGCGAACGCATCCTGCTGCAAATCGCCGCCGGCCTGGTCGGAGTTTTTCTCATCTACAACCTGATCTACATCCCAATCGTCGATCTGAGCTCGGGGCTGCAGGACAAGATTGTCCAACGACAACAGGACCTCGCCGAAGTTCGCCGGCTCGCCGCCACTTATGCGCAGCTCAAGGCGGACCTCGCCGCTGCCGAGCGTCGCACGGTTCCGCTGAGCAAGGATTTCTCGCTGTTTTCCATCGTCGAAGCGTCGATGACCAAGAGCGTCGGACGCGCGAAGATCGGATCGATCGCGCCCGGCTCCGATCGCAAGCTTACCGACGGGTTCACCGAGTATAGCGTGCAGTTGAAGCTCGACAATGTCAGCCTCGCGCAGTTGGTCGACGCGCTCTACGGGATCAATTCGCTGTCGATGCCGATCGGCGTCTCGAACATTCGCATCCAGCGCCGCACCCAGGACACTCATTCCTACGACGTTGACCTCACCTGTGTTGCGCTCGCCAAGAATACCTGATGCGCCCGGGAATTTGTCCGCGCAATACCGGCGAACCCGTCTCGTTCGAGTCGGTTACGCAGTTGTCGGACTGACGCTTTTCACCGCGTACCTGATTGCCACCTTTCCCTACTCCGCGACTCTCTCGAAGGTCCTCGCGCCGATGGGCCTCGAGGTTTCAAGCCGCAGCCAGAGTGCCAGCTTTCCCTTCGGCGCCCAGCTGGCCGGCGTCCGCCTGAGCTCGACCAGCCCCGCCTCTGCCGGTCCGCTCATCGAGAGCCCGGCCGTCACCATCGCGCCCGCGTTTCTCTCGATGCTGACGTTGCATCCCGGCGTCCGGGTAAAAGCCGCGCTCTACGACGGCGTCGTGAACCTCACGCTGCGCCCCAGTGGCGGCGGCACCGCTATCAGCTACGACCTCGACTCCGTGGATATCGCCGGTCAGCGCCTGCTCGCGATTCCCGGCGCGGCGGCCGGGGGCAAGCTTTCTGGAAGCGGCGATCTGTGGCTGTCTTCCGCTGACATCGCGGCGACTGGCGGCGGCGAATTGAGCGCCGTGGGGCTGACGCTCACGTCGCCGTTCGCAACCTCGCCGATTCGTCTTGGCGACGGGCATTCAAAGTTCAAATTGGATCAAGGCACTTTAACGATAGAGGAATTCAAGACCACCGGCGGCGACTTGACGCTGACCGCCCACGGGACCATCCAGCTCGCGCCCGACCCGGCTCAAAGCGAACTCGAGATCGAATTCACTCTCTCCACGGCTCCGGCCGCCGCCGCCCAGTTGGCTGTCCTGATCGCGGTCTTGCCGCATCCCCCCGGTCCGCAGCCCTATCGATTGACCGGCACGCTCAACGCCCCGCGAATCAGCTGACGGATTGACATGGCCGCTCACGCCGGCGCGGACTTGAAGAATTCCAGCACCGCCTCCTTGTAATGTTTGTCGCCCGGCGCGCTCAGATGATCGCGTCCTTCGAGCATCACCAGTGTGCTGCCCGCAATTGCATCGCGCAGCAGCGTGGGCTTAGGAATCAGCACGTCCTTGGTCCCGATTACGATCATGACCGGCACGCGAATTTTTTTCGCCGCTATATGCTCGGCCATCAGACCTTCGCGATCCGCGCCCATGCACGCAGCCAATGCCTTCAAGTCGTTGCCGCTGCTCTCCGCGAATTGGCGAAACTCCCTTGCCCGCTGATCCGTAACTCCTGAAATATTCTCAGTGAGCAGCGCATCGACGATCGGTTTGCGGCTGAAAGATGGCGCCGTTGCCGACCCCGCCCCAATTCCGCCGAGCACCGCCGCGCGCAAACGCTCCGGATGCGACATCAGCAGGCCCGTAACGATTCGTCCGCCCATCGAATAGCCCATCATCAACGTGCGCTTGATTCCCAGATGGTCCATCAGCCGGATCACGTCCTCGCCCATGGTCTCACCGCCGTACGCCGCCGAATCGTGCGGCTTGCCGCTTTTGCCGTGGCCGCGGCAATCCAGCGCGATGACGCGGTAATGCGGTGCGAGCGTGGTGAACCACTTCGTCGCGCCCCAGTTATTCTCCGCGCACGATGCGAAGCCGTGCACCAGCACCACCGGCTCGCCGCTACCGTGTTCCTCGAAATAAATCTGCACGCCGTTGGAATCGAAGTAAGCCATCGTTCAACACTCCTGCTTGGACTGTGCATTCTGTCTTGCAGTCATAATCGAATAGCCGCACAATCTGCGCAAATCAAACTCGCACGTCTCTGTCATCCTGGCCGTGGCGACGGCAGCGCAGTATTAAGCCTTTGGCAGGGGCCGCGCCCGCCANNCCGCCAACGGCGGGCGGCCTTAACATTGGGTGCAGGGGTCACCCCTGCAGGGATGAACTAGTTCAGCCTGCCCCCGGCCGATTTCGCGTGCTATGCGTACGCTATGGTCACCCGCCAGGATGTCCCGTACTCGCCCGGCTCGCCCGAAACCGCGCGACCCCTGTGTCTGGCTGAAATTACTTTTGACGGAACAAAGCTAGCCCTAGTGCGGAGCCGTCCCAAAACCACTACGGGTGGTAGAATTTGCCCTTTCCAGCTCTATTCGATCAGTCAGAATCGCGGCCGTCGCAGTCTGATCTTCGCGTCGAGCGCGCGTTCTATTGACCTCTGCCGACCGCACGAGCGAGCGCTTCCAGTTGCGCGATGTCGCGCACTGGTTCAGTTTGTCAGCTTGGCAAACTGAACCAGTACCGGAATTTCAAATGGCATCAAACCAAAAACTCGGACTTCAAACTTCCATCGACGCCGGCTCGCTTGCCGGCCGCCTCGCACTTATCCGTGAGGCCGAGGATCTCGGCTACACCTCCCTGTGGATTGCCGAGGTCAGCGGACCCGACGCGCTCGTCAGTCTCGCCGCGCTTGCGGCCAACACCCGCAAAGCTGAACTGGCCACCGGCGTCGTACCGATTCAAATTCGCACCCCGGGCGCGATGGCGATGGGATTCCTGACGATCAACGAGCTATCCGGCGGGCGCGCCATCGCGGGTCTGGGCGTGTCGAGTCCGGTAATAGTCGAACGATGGCACGGGGCGTCGTATCGCAAGCCGGTCACCGCGATGCGCGAATGCGTCACGATCATGCGTCAGTTGTTCACCGAGGGCCGCTCGAAGTTCCAGGGCGAAGTGTACAAATCTGATTTCCGCCTCAGTATGCGTATCACGGCGCCGCATCCGCCGAAGATTTATCTGGCGGCCCTCAATGCCCCGATGCTGCGGCTCGCCGGCGAAGTTGCCGACGGTGTCTTGATGAACTACTCGCCGCCTGAGGCAATCGCGCCGATGTTGAACCATATCCACGACGGCGCCCGGACCGCGGGGCGCGAGCCGTCTGCCGTTGACGTGGGCATCTACATCCGCATGTGCATCACCGAGGAAGAGGACAAAGCCGTCGATTCATTCCGGCGCGAGCTGGCCGGCTACGCATTCGTGGACAGCTACAACAAGATGTTCGCGCGCTACGGACTCGCGGCGCAGTTCGACGAGGTGCGCCGGCTTTGGCGCGAAGGCAAGCGCGACGAGGCTCCCAGAGCCATTACGGAAGAGTCGTGCCGCAAGATCGCGGTGTTTGGCAACGCCGAGGCCGGCCGCGATTTCGTCGCGCGATTCCGCGCCGCCGGCGTGACCCATCCCGTGGTGTTTCCGATCGGACCGTCCGCCACCGCATCGCGCGATTATCCCAACACGATGCGCGCGCTGGCGGGAGCTTAAGCGCCCGACGCCATCTACCTTCCCTTGTAGTTCGGCTTTCGCTTCTCCATGAATGAGCGCGGGCCTTCCTTCGCGTCCTCGGACTTCATCACCTCGCGCGCAATTTCGTTCTCGATTTTGAAGGCCTCCTCGTAGGGACGGCCCGAGCATCGCCGCACCGCCTCTTTGATCTTCCGCACCGCCAACGGCCCGTTCTGCGCGATCGTCGCCGCGAGTTCGTCGGCCTTCTCGATCAGTTTTTCCTGCGCCACGACGTAGTTGACCAGGCCGATGCGCCACGCCTCCTGCGCATCGATCCGGTTGCCGGTCAGCAGAATCTCCATCGCCTTGCAGTACGGAATCTGGCGTTGCAGCCGGGCCAGCGACCCTGCCGCCGGGATGATCGCCCACTTCACCTCCTGCAGCCCGAAGCTCGCGTTCTCCGCCGCGACTCGAAGGTCGGTTCCCTCGATCAGCTCCATACCGCCCGCGATGCAAAACCCGTTGACCGCGGAAATTACCGGCTTGTCCATGTCGCAGCCGCGCAGCATCGCGATGTCGCCGAGCTTGCGGTCCGCGAGCAGCTTGCGGTCCCACTCGTCCTCTGGTTTTCGCCCGCCTGTGAACAGCGGAATCAAGCGTCCCAGATCGGCGCCGGCCGAGAATGCGACTTTCCCCGCGCCGGTCACGATCGTCGCCCGGATTGCGTCGTCGCCGTCGATCTCCTTCCACGCAGCGGCAAGGCTGACGAGCATTTCGGGGTTCAGCGAATTGTGGACCTCGGGCCGGTTGAGGGTGAGATAGGCGATGTGATTCCTTTTTTCGAAAATCAACGCGGGCATGATGCGCTCCTTTTTCGTGCCGTGCGGCAGCTGCGCGAAAATACCATCAAACACTCTCCGCGAGCCAAGCCCGCCACTTTACCAGCCGCTTCGCGGGCCGTTATGATCCTGCGAGACTTCCAACCTTCTGCACCCAGAGGAGTCATAAGACTACAATTCGATTGAACGCCGAATCGACCATCGCCGCGCCTGCGGCTGCAAGCGAGTTGGCGTTCCCCGACGCTCGCCAGCTGCGTTCCCGCGACGTGTTCCGCCTGGTTGCGCAGGCGTGGCCGTTTATCCGCCCGTATCGCCGCCATCTCGGGTATCTATTACTGGCGCCGCTGCCGCTGCTGCTCGGCGGACTCCTTGCGCTCGACCTCACGCGCGTTTTCTTCGACGTCGTCGGCAACGGCCACCCCTTGACGCCCGCGCAGGCGTGGATGCTTCACGTGCCGTTGCATGCGGACCGGCGCCTCGTCCTGATTCATGCGTGCACCATCGGCGGGATTGCGGGGGTTGTCGGCTTGATCGCAAGCGCATTCACTTTGGGCTACGCGGTGTGGATTTTACAGCGCATCAGCAATCTCTTCCGCGTCAATCTCTACACTCGCATGCAGGAACTGAGCGTGCGCTTTCATTCCGAGGAAAAGATCGGCGACGCGATTTTCCGGATGTTCCAGGACTCCGCCGCGATTCCGAATGTCATCAACGGCTTGATCGTTCAACCGCTGATTTTTTTTCCCGTCGCCACCGCCTCGATCCTCTACCTGGTCTGGTACGACTACCGGATGGCGCTGATCGCCGCCCTGCTGATGCCCGCGAACCTCATACTGGCGTGGATGTTCGGCGATTCGATGCGCAGCGCTTTCATCGCTGAGCGTGAAACGACGGCGCACGCCACAACCCGAATCGAAGAAACCCTCGCGTCGATCAAAACTGTCAAAGCCTTCGGCACCGAGGCTCGAGAGGCGGATACTTACGCGCGCGACAATTGGGACGCATTCATTGCCGCCCGCCGCGCACGCCTGATGCTCGCGCGATACCGCGTCATGACCAACACCGTTCGCGGTCTTGCTTACGTTGCCGCGCTGTACGTCGGCGCCACGGAAGTGACGGCGGGTGGAACCGGCGGCCTCGCCCGCGCGGCCGTTTCGCTTGGACTGTTCCAGGGTTCGCTCGCGCTGTTTGGCAGCCTCAGTGCGCGCACGCGAAATCTCACCGACCTGTGGGGCAGCATGCAGGACGTGGTCGTCGCGATATCGCGCGTGCTCGAGATGCTGCGCCGGACGCCGGAGCAAAGCGTCAGCAGCGGCCGCGCAGTCCCGCCAAAAACCGCGGCGCTTCTGACCTTCGACCGCGTGACCTTCGGCTACGACCCGCGCACGCCCGTCCTCACCGGCGTGAATCTCGAGGCTCGCGTCGGGCAAATCACCGCGATCGCCGGCCCCAGCGGCTCCGGCAAAAGCACGATCATCTCGCTCATCGTGAGATTTTTCGATCCGACGGCGGGCCGCGTCCTGCTCGACGCCGAACCGATTCGCGACTTCGATCTTCCGGCGTGGCGCGGCATGCTTTCCGTCGCGCTGCAGGAAAATCCGCTCTTCACCGCGACCCTTCGCCACAACCTCGCGTACGGGCGCCCCAACGCATCGACCGCCGATGTTGCCGAGGCGATTCACCGCGCAGGCCTCGGCGACTTCGTTCGCTCTCTGCCGGCCGGCCTCGACACGATGCTGGGCGAGAAGGGCGCGAAGCTTTCCGCCGGGCAGGCGCAGCGGCTCGGCCTGGCACGCGCGATTTTACGCGACGCGCCAATCCTGTTGCTCGACGAACCGACCTCGGCCCTGGATGTGGCCACCGAAGAGATCGTGATGCGCGGCCTGCGCGATTGGGTGAACGAGGCCCCCAAACGGCGCATGGCGATCATCGCAACCCATCGCCGCACCACCGCGTCTCGCGCCGACCGAATCTACCATCTCGCCGCCGGCCGGCTGGTTGCCGCCGACGGATCCGCCCTCGACGACGGCCCGGTCCTCGAGGTGAAAAATGCCTGACGCCGTCGCATCCGCCACCGGCCACGCGCAATCGCAGCCCGACTCGCGCGCGAATCTTCTTTACGCCGGTGAACAGGCTCCGCTCACTTGGCGCGAGGCCTGGCGCCTGCTCGTCAAGAGCTGGCCGTTCATCAGCCGCTACCGCCGGCTTCTCGCGATCAAGTGCGCGCTGGTTTTCGTCTCGCTGACCTTCTTTCTGATGACGCCGTGGCCGCTGAAAATCGTCATCGACAACGTGATCGACGCCCACCCTCTGACCGGCATTCCAGCCGCCATTCTGATTCCGATCGCTGGCGCCAGCCGGACCGGGCTGCTCGTCGCCGTCACGATGTTTCTGGCGCTAGCCGTGATTTTGATCGGGATGGCCGCCGGGAACGCACAGCCGCTCGGCACCAACGTGGCCAGCGGCGGTCTCGACCAGGCCGGCATCACTGCCAACGACGCCAACGACGGCGGCAGCCTGTGGAACGGTCTGTTCGGCTACCTCGAGGCTCGCGTCACGATCGATCTCACGCAGCGGATGAACCAGTCCGTGCGCACCGCAATCTATGAGCGATTTTTACGCTCCCCCCTGGCGCTTTACGCCGATCAGAAAATCGGCGACGCCGTTTTCCGCGTGATGTACGACAGCGCGTCGATCGGCCCGGTATTTTATCGCGGCGTGCTGGCGCCAATCATGTCGCTGCTGATGTTCGTGATGGCGTTGATCGTGCTCTCCGCACAATTCAGCAATCAGCCCGTGATCGTCCTCGCCGCGATTCTCTTTCTGCCCGTGATCGCCATCGGCAGCAGCCTCTTTGGACGCGCGCTGCGCATTCAGAGCCAGTCGATGCGCGAAAGCGGCAGCAGCGTGATGGCGGCGTTCGAGGAGCGCGTCGCGCAGGTCCTGCTCATCAAGGCATTCGGACAGGAAAGCCGCGAGACCGCCGCCGTCAACGCCGCCAGTTGGGATTCCTATCGCGCGACGCTCCGGATGCTCGCGATCGGGTTCGTGATCGCCATCGTGCTCGCGCCCGTCTGTAGCCTGCTGATCGGATACTGCCTCTACTATCTTATGATGCAGGTGATTGTGGGCCGGATGACGCTCGGCGATATCGTCTTGCTCGCGAGCTACGGATCGATGCTGGCCAATCCGATGGCCATCATCGGCAACACGTGGGCCGCGATGCAGGCGTCGGTCGCGGGACTCCGGCGCGTGCATAGCGTACTCGATAACCTCGCTGAGCCGGTCGGCGACGCAGCCCACGATGGACTCGGTGGACGCATCGGCAACCTGGAATTCACCGGCGTCGCTTTAGGCTACGGCGCTGCCACCGTGCTCAGCGGAGTCACGATGTCGATGCGCGCCGGCCAGATGGTTGCGCTGGCGGGCGCGAGCGGATGCGGCAAGACTACGCTCATCTGCGCGATCCCGCGTTTTCTCGAACCGTCGGCGGGAACCATCGCCTTCGACGGCGTCGATTCGCGCGCCGTTGCGCCCGACTCGATTCGCGCACGTGTCGGCTTCGTATTTCAGAATGAGTCGCTGTTCTCGATTTCGATCGAGGACAACATCCGCTACGGAAGCGCTGGCGCGTCGGCCGCCGACGTTCGTGAAGCGGCTGCGATGGCGGGTGCGGCGGAATTTATCGATCGGCTCCCCGACGGATACTCGACCATGCTCGGGCGCCGTGGCGCGCGCCTCTCGGTCGGACAGAAACAGCGCATCGCCATCGCGCGCGCCCTGCTTCGGCGCCCCGAAATAATCGTCCTCGACGAACCGACCGCGCCGCTCGATCCCGGCTCGGAATCCGATCTCATAACAACCCTGGCCACGCTCGCTCGCGATCGAATCGTCATCATCGTCGCCCACCGCCCCGACACCCTGGCCGCTTGCGACCGCGTCTTCTTCATTCACGGCGGATCGATCGCCGCCTCCGGGACGCATGCACACCTGCTCGCGACCAACCTGGCCTACCGGGCCTATCTGGCACAGACCGCCGCCGAAATCCCCGCCTGATTCTGGCCCCCCAATTGCTCGCGCCGGATGGTCCGCCTTTTGTCGGAGCGGCGCAGCCTGTTAAACTCGCCCAAGAGAGATACTCACGGCTGGATCGATCCTTTGCCGAAGAATATAAAAACGACCGGCGCCCCCATCGAAAAAGCTGAAGAAGCCGAAAAGCCGCGCGTCATCGTCGACTTCGACGTGTTGCGCACCTACGCCGCGCAAAATTTCCGCGACCTCGGTGGACATCCCGCCGCCAATCGCCGTCGCGTCCGCACCGGCCGGATATTCCGCTCATCGCATCTCGCTGAAGTCCCGCCTGAAAGCCCCATCAGCCGGCTCAAGCTCCGCACCCTCGTCACTCTCCAGAGCCGTGCCGAAGTGAAACACATGGGCGCGCCCGAGCCCGCTTCGCGCCTCGGCGTGCGATGGGAACACATCCCGATGGGCGACGAATGGTTCAGCGACCAGGGCTACACGGAAACCGCTGGTCAAACCAGCCGCGATCATCTGGCGCTCGTGATGCACTTTCGACGCGACTGGCGCCGTTTCTTCAAACTGCTGGCCGAGCGCGACGTTTACCCCCTGCTCTTCCATTGTTCCGCCGGCCGCGACCGCACCGGGGTCGGCGCCGCGATGCTGTTGTCGATGCTCGGGGTCGATCGCAATCGAATCGTCGCCGACTTTCTCGAAAGCAACCTGGTCTATGCCAAGCTTCCGCTCACAGCCGGGCAACTCGATCCACTGTTCGAACTCATCGACGAGAACGGCGGCATCGAAGGTTTCATGCGCGAGGTAATCGGCCTCGCGCCCGGCGAACTCGCCATCATTCAGGAAGACCTGCTGGAAGATTGAGCGCGCCGGTTCCGGTACGCAGTCCAGGCAAGCGATCAGGCGGGCAGGTAGCCGTCGCGCAGCAGCGACTTGGCGATGATCATCCGCTGCACTTCACTGGTGCCCTCGCCGATTTCCGAGAGCTTGGCGTCGCGCATGTAGCGCTCGACCGGGAAATCGGTGACGTAACCGTAGCCGCCGTGGATCTGCACGGCCTTGATCGTTGACCACATCGCGGTTTCCGACGCGAACAGCTTTGCCATCGCGGCCTCGCGCGCAAACGGCTTGCCCGCGTCCCTGAGCGCGGCGGCGCGGCAGATGAGCACCCACGACGCGTCGATTCTGGTCGCCATGTCCGCGAACATCCACTGGATCGCCTGGAACTCGGCAATTTTCTTGCCGAACTGCCCGCGTTCGAGCGCGTATGCGCGGGCTTCCTCGAATCCGCCGCGCGCGATTCCCGCCGCGAATCCGGCGATTCCGATTCGCCCCGCTTCGAGCACCTTGAGCGTCTGCCGGTAGCCGGCGCCGAGTTCGCCGACGAGGTTGCGCGCCGGCACGGTGACGTTGTCGAAGATAACTTCGGCGGTATCCGACGCGCGCAGTCCCAGCTTTTCGATTTTCTTTCCGGTCGAGAGTCCCGCCGTGCCGCGATCGACGATGAACGCCGACACGCCGTCGCGTCCGCGTGACTGCTCGGTTATAGCCATCACCACGTATACGTCGGCGACCGTGCCGTTGGTTATAAACATCTTGGTGCCGGTGATCGAATAGTTGTCGCCGACCCGCGTGGCCTTCGTGCGCATCGCGGCCGCGTCCGAACCGGAGCTCGGCTCGGTCAGGCACCACGCGCCGATCTTCTTCGCCTCGAGCATGGCGGGAACATAGTGATCGCGCTGCTCGTCGGATGCGAACCCGGCGATGTGCCCGGTCGAGAGCGACATATGCGCGGCGCAGGTGAGCCCGATCGACGCGTCGTAGCGCGAGAGCCCCTCCACGACGAGTACCTGAGAGAGGGTGTCCGCGCCGCCGCCGCCGAATTTTTCCGGAAATGCGACGCCGAGAAAGCCGAGCTGGCCAAGCTGCTCGACGATATGCCGCGGGAAGGTTTCCTCCTTGTCCCACCTGGTCGAATTCGGCTTGATTTCGCGCTCGGCGAAGTTGGTCAACGTTTCGCGGATGCGCCGCTGCTCTTCGGTAAGATCGAAGTTCATGTCAACTTAAGTGCGGGGCGCGACATTCTCGCGCACCCACTTGACGATGTCTTCAGTTGACGCGCCGGGGGTGAAAATTTGGCGCACGCCCATCTGCTTGAGCTTGACGGCGTCGTCGTCAGGAATAATTCCGCCGCCGAAAACCGCGATCTCGCCGGCGCCGCGCTCCTTCAGCAGGCGCATCACCTCAGGGAACAGCGTCATGTGCGCGCCCGAAAGAACGCTCAGCCCGACCGCGTCGGCATCTTCCTGCACGGCGGCCTCCGCGATCATTTCGGGCGTCTGATGAAGCCCGGTGTAGATAACCTCGAAGCCGCCGTCGCGCAGCGCGCGTGCGATAATTTTCGCGCCGCGATCGTGACCGTCGAGTCCGGGCTTTGCCACCAGAATTCTGAGTCTCTTGTCCGCCATCGCTAAATCCAGCCTGGGTCTTTGTACACGCCAAACTCGGCGCGAAAGATATCGGAGATCTCGCCGACGGTGGCGTCGCGGCGCACCGCCTCGCAAATCGGTTCCATCAGGTTCTCACCGCAGCGGCACGCCTCGGCGACGCGGGCGAGCGCTTCCTTGACGGCGGCGGAGTTTCGTTCGCGCCTGACCTTGCGCAGGCGCTGAATCTGCCGCTCTTCGATCGCCGCATCGATCTTCAGCGTCGCGATCGGAATTTCCTCGGGAACTGAATACTTGTTCACGCCGACCACCGTCTTGATCCCCTGTTCCAGTTGGCGCTGAAAGTGAAATGCGGCCTCGGCGATCTCGCGCTGCGGATAGCCCGTCTCGATTGCCTTGACCATCCCGCCCATCTCGTCGATGCGCCGGATATAGTCGTTCGCCTCGCGTTCCATCCTGTCCGTCAGCGCCTCGACCGCATAGCTGCCGCCGAATGGATCGATCGTATTGGTCACGCCGGTCTCTTCAGCGATGACTTGTTGCGTGCGCAGCGCGACCATCACGGCCTGTTCGGTGGGCAACGCGAGCGTCTCGTCCATCGAATTGGTGTGCAGCGACTGAACTCCGCCGAGCACTCCAGCCAGCGCCTGGATCGCCACGCGAACCACGTTATTGATCGGTTGCTGCGCGGTCAGCGACGCGCCCGCGGTTTGCGCATGCGTGCGCAGCATCATCGATTTCGGATTCATGGCGCCGAAACGAACCTTCATGATTCGCGCCCACATCCGGCGCGCGGCGCGGAGCTTGGCGACCTCTTCAAGAAAGTCGTTGTGCAAATTCCAGAAGAACGACAGCCGCTGCGCGAACTCGTCGACGCCGATCCCGCGCTTGACTGCTTCATCGACGTAGCAGATGCCGTCGGCAATCGTGAACGCCAGCTCTTGCACGGCGGTCGAGCCTGCCTCGCGGATGTGATAGCCCGAGATCGACACGGGATGCCAGCGCGGAACTTTGCGCGCGCAGAACTCGATCATGTCGGTGACGATTCGCAACGCCGGGCGCGGCGGGCAAATCCATTCCTTCTGCGCGATGTACTCCTTGAGCATGTCGTTCTGAATGGTTCCGCCGACGCGCTCCCACGGAATTCCGTTGCGCTCAGCCACCACCAGGTACATCGCGAGCAGGATCGACGCCGAACAATTCACCGTCATCGAGGTGGTGACTCTGTCGAGCGGAATTTGGTCGAACAGCGCCGCCATGTCGTGGACCGTCGAGACCGACACGCCCTCGCGTCCTACTTCACCAAGCGCGCGTTCGTGGTCGGCGTCGTAGCCCATCAACGTCGGCATGTCGAACGCAGTGGACAGCCCGTCCTGGCCCTGGCCGAGCAGGAAGTGGAAGCGCGCGTTGGTATCCTCGGCAAGGCCGAAGCCGGCGAACTGGCGCATCGTCCACAACCGCCCGCGATACATCGAGCCGTACACACCGCGCGTGAATGGAAACTCGCCCGGGTTGCCAATCGCGTCGTCGCACGAGCCGGTTACGTCGCCGGGCGTGTAGAGCGGGTCGAGTTCCATGTCGGACACGGTCGAGAAACGGACCGGGCGCTCGCTCGCCTGCCGGTAGGTGGTCTCGAGCCATTTCTTTTTGTTGCCCACAGTGCGCGACCCTCACCGATTTTCGAGCACGCTGCTCGCGATTACCAGGCGCTGAATCTCCGACGTTCCTTCGTAAATCTCGGTGATCTTGGCGTCGCGGAAAAAGCGCTCGACTCTGAACGCCTTGGTGTAGCCGTAGCCGCCATGAATCTGCACCGCCTCGGTCGCAGACTTCATCGCGGTTTCAGCGGCGAACAGCTTCGCCATCGCGGATTCTTTGGTGCATGACTCGCCGCGATCCTTGAGCGTGGCGGCGCGATGCGTCAGCAGGCGGGCCGCGTCGATCTCGACCGCCATGTCGGCAAGCTTCCACTGAATCGCCTGGTACTGCGCGATCGGCTTGCCGAACGTCAGGCGTTCCTGCGCGTACTTCAACGACGCCTCGAGGGACGCGCGCGCGATTCCGAGCGCTTGCGACGCGATCCCGATCCGGCCCCCGTCGAGCGTTTTCATGGCGACCTTGAAGCCCTGCCCTTCCTCGAGCAGCAGGTTCTCGCGCGGCACGCGCATATCCGAAAAGCTCAACTGGGCGGACTGCGCGCCGTGAATTCCCATTTTGTCTTCGACCCGCGTCACCGCCCATCCCGGCGTATCGGTCTCGACGGCAAACGCGCTGATCCCACGATGCCCCTTGTCGGGCTGCGTCATCGCAAACACGATCGCCACCTTCGATTGCGGCGCGTTGGTAATAAAATTCTTGCTCCCGTTGATCACGTACGAGTCGCCATCGAGCACCGCGCGCGTCTTCTGACCCGCCGCGTCGGAGCCGGCCTCCGGTTCGGTCAGCGCGAAGCATCCCAGCCAGTCGCCGGTCGCCATCTTCGGCAGAAAGTGATTTTTTTGGGGGGCGGTGCCGAGGCCGAGAATCGGCCACGACGCGAGCGAGCAATGCGCCGACATTATTACCGCCGTCGAAGCGCATTCGACCGCAAGTTCCTCGAGCACGAGCGAGTAGCAAACGTGGTCGAGGCCCGCGCCGCCATATTGTTCGGGAAGGAAGATGCCGAGCATCCCGAGCCTGGCGAGTTCGTCGATCGCTTCGGCGGGATATCGATGCGCGCGGTCGGCCTCGATGCCGATCGGCCCGAGCTTCTCGCGTGCGAAGCGGCGGGCAACGTCGCGGGCGCCGCGTTGCGCTTCAGTGAGTTCGAGATCCATCTCGCTCCATATGTAGCTTAGAGTGATGGCGCGGTCGATAGAACCGCGCGCCGGTTCGCACGGGCCCGTGGGCACGGGTAGCCAAGGTTAAGAAAACAGGGCGCACCGAACGACTGTTCGGACTGGCTTCTCTGACGATCCGGCGCGGCGTTCACTAATGCCGGGCAGCAGTGACAGCCGGGGGGACGAGATGGATCGAATCGCCTACGCGCGCGAAGCCTTGATCTCGAAGCGCACGCCTTCACGGCGCTGGAGGAAGCTGACGATCGCTAAGAGATTGCCGGCGCGCGGGTTGCCCGCCGGTCCCAGCATTCGCATGAGGCTTTTGGAAGGAATGTGTGTCGCTTGGGCAAGGCCGGTAAAGCCAAGGGTCGCGTTGATGTAATCGCGCAGGATGGTCTTCGCCGTGGTTACATCGCCGGCGAGCATCGCTTCGACTCCTTCGCGGAGAAGCTCTTTTCGGAACTTGGGATCACGCTCGACGCGAGCGCGAATGGTTTCTTTGAAATCGCGAGTGAGCGGCATGGCTAAAGCCTCCTACTTCCTTCGTTTGTAATCCTGCCAGTTGGCAAGCGCGGCGCTGATGTCGCGCTGCTGGCGTCTTTTCGTGCCTCCGCCAAGTAAAATGACAAGAGCCTCGCCGTCCTTGCCGAAATAAATCCGGTAGCCGGGGCCGAAGTCGAGCTTGTATTCGAAGACTCCGGAGCCGACGCCCTCGACGTTCGAGAAATTCCCAAGCGAGACCCGGGTGACCGCCGTCGTTACCTTCGCGGCAGCCTCGGCATTCAGACTGTCGAACCACGCCGCATACGGGCTGTCGCCGCTGCTATCGAGATATTCTCGAACTACGATCATCGGCTATAGTAACGCATGCGTTACCATTGTCAAGAAGCGAATCAGAAGCGCGAATCGTCTGCGTCGGTGCGACTCGACTGATAAAGCGCACTATCATTCATGGTCCGCCGTCCGTACAGGCCGGGGGGGGCGGGGCGGGCAACTATGGGACGATACGAATTGGACCGCCGGAGCGGGCGCGGAAGGTTCGCACGGTCATCCGATCCCGCGCGGCATCGACCATCACGGCGCCGTCGAGGTCGGTGCGCATCAGGATGGCGCCCGCTTCCACGTAACGTTCGACCACTGCGTCCGACGGGAAATGAAAATAATTCAAATATCCGTCCGAGATGACCGCAGCCTCCGGATGCACGGCCGCAATGAATTCCGGCGTCGACGAACTCGCGCTGCCATGATGCGGCACCTTGAGTATTGTCGCGTGAAGATCGCCGCGGTTCTCGATCATCGCGCGCTCGCCGGCCGACTGGATATCGCCGGTGAACAGCAATGACGCGCTGCCGAAACTGAATCGCAACACCATCGAGCTGTTGTTGTGCGTCCTCGCGGCGCCGGTGCCGCCGTTGAGCGACGAAATCGCAACGCCGCCGATCGCCGCGACCGGCGCCGTCTCGCCCACCCGCACCATCGGAATTTTGGCGCGCGCGAGGTCGTCCATCAGGCGCGCGTAGCTCACGTCGGCGCTCGCCACTTCCGAGGTCCAGAACGCCCGCGGCGCGAAGTTCATCGCGATGAAATCCAGACCGCCGAAATGGTCGAGGTCGGGATGACTCAACGCAAGGTAATCGACGTGCATGATTTTTTGCGACCATAAGTATGCCGCGACAACTCGCTCGCCCATGTCGAAGCCGCCGTAGGAGCTGCCGCCATCGATCACCATCACGCGCGAGCCGGGAAATCGCACCACCGCGCCGTCGCCCTCGCCCACCGCCAGGAACGTCACGCGCAGGTCGGGATTGAAGAAGCGGGCGTAGGTCCAGCATCCCGCGTCAACAACCAGCACAATCGCCAGCGCAATGGCGCATCGCGCAGGCCATCCGAAACTGGGCTTGGCCGCAGGGCCGCTCGCAACGTCCTCGCGAGTACCATCGTCGTGCGATCGCTTCCCGGTTATCGCCACGGCAAGCGGTGCGAGCAGCCAAATCATCAGCGACCCATAAGCGATTGCGAGTTCGAGAATCGTCGGCGTGAAGATACGGAACCACGCCAGCGGCCAATCGACGAACCAGGCCGCCAGCCAGTTGCCGGCCGCAAGCGCGTGCGCGCCGAATAGCAGTATCGGGCGCGCGGCAGGCTGCGAAACAAAACTCAACGCGGCTGCAACCAGTCCGCTGATCGTGGCGCCGAACGCCATGATCGGCACCACCACGGCGTTCGCGACCAGGCCAACAACCGCGAACTGGTTGAAGTGGTACGCGGTGAGAGGAGCCGTCCCGACCATCGCCCAGAACGACACCGCGAGATAGCCGGCAGGGCCTTCCAGAAATCGCCATCGTGGCGACGAGGGTTCGCCGGGAAGCCTCCCGATGCGTTGGCGGCGCGCGAACCAGGCGCCGAACCGGCGCATCCCGAGCATGATCGCAATCACCGACACAAACGAGAGCTGAAACCCGATGTCGGCGGTCGAACCCGGAAGCGCAACGCAAATCACGATCGCAGCCAGAGCCAACGACGCGATCGCCTCGCGAGAACGATCGATCGCCACAGCCAGCATATACGCCAGCACCATCACCAGCGCGCGGATCGTGGACACGTGATGCCCCGCGATCGACGCGTACACGCACACCGCCAGCATCGCGGCGATCGCGGCAACCTTATTCGCGTAGCCGCGGTTTGCCAGCCCCGGGAACAGCATCATCGCGAGCCGCGCGAAGGCGAACATCGCGGCCGCCACGATGCTCAAATGCAGTCCCGAGATAACCAGCAAATGGGCCATCCCGGTGCGCGCGAACGTCTGTCGAAGCGGCTCGCCGATTTCGCCGCGATCGCCGATCACGAGCGCGCGCATCTCGGCGTTTTCAGGATAGGCAAGGTTGCGATCGAAGAACGCGCCGATGTGAGTTCTTATCGATTCAATCTGGCTCGACGGAAAGCGCGAACGATGCCCGATGATTTGAAATCGCGCCGAGCCGAGCGATCCTTTCGGCGCGGTCATCGTCGCGTCGACGCCGTCGCGCGCCATTTGTCCCGCGTAGTCGAATTCGCCGGGATTCCCGTAGTTGCGAGGAAAATGAATTCGCGCACTCAGCCTGATTTCGTCGCCCAGCTTGAAGCTTCCGCCACCGAGCACCGCGATTCGGACATTGCCGCTGGACGCCAGCATAGTTCCGCCCTGCCCGGCGGCTCGCTCGACCCGGAGGTACAGCCGATCGCCATAAGCCTCGCGCTCGGTCTCGCGATACAGATGCCCTTCGATCGTAATGCGCGAATCGTCCACCATCGTGGCGATGCCGTGTAGTGCGCGCGGCGGATCGAGTACGTTCGCAACGGCCACTGTCGCTGTCAGTGCAAGCGCAACGTATGCCGCCGCAAGACCCAGCGTCCGTCGAGCAGCCAGAAAAGCGCCGAGCGCTAATGCGGCGACCACCAACGCGAGCCACAGTGGAATCACGATGTGAAAATTGCCAAGCGCATCTCCCGCGGCTACGGAGATTGCGACCGCGTAGATCGGCGCAATCCGTTCAAGCAGGCCGGCTGCCGGGATCGGGGGTAAAATCTCGCGGGACCTGATCGACTCCAGTCCGACAGGTCGCAATGCGGCGCGTTTTATGGAAAGTGCTCCCGCAGCGATAGCAATGCACTCCTTTGCGCATCAGCAGCGGCGTGAGGTCGATATTGACTTGAAGATTATGCGCCGACACAAGCGGGTAGCGCGACCAGCGATATGTGCTCTGGGGAACTTCCGCGTCAATCGCGGGCGGGGGTGTCGTTGACTCGAGCGCCGGCGTTATTCGGGCCAATGGCGGATGAAGCGAGCGGATGAGCCGGTTGATCCGCGGAGTCGGCGGATTCTTCGACGTCGAGCAGCGCCGTCATTTCGTCGAGATGCCGGCGAATCTCGGCGGCAAGCTCGCGATTGAGTCCCTTCACTGCGGCAATCTCGTCGGTCGTCGCGTCGCGAATCCGCTTGAGGCTCCCAAAATGGCGGAGCATCGCGCGCCGTCGCACCGGGCCGACGCCCTCGATATCGTCGAGCACCGAGCGCAGCCGCGCGCGGCGCCTTAGTTCGCGGTTGTAGGTGATCGCGAATCGATGCGCCTCGTCGCGAATCCTCACGAGCAGGAACAGCGCCGTCGAATTTTTCGGCAGCACGATCGGATCCTTGCGTTTGGGAATAAAGACGCGCTCCTCGGATTTTGTCACTTCTTTTCCGCGCCGGTCGTTCAGCACATGTTGCTTGGCCAACGACACGCAATCGATCTGATCGGCAAGCTTGAACTCGCGGATCACCTCGAGTGCGACGTTCAGTTGTCCCTTGCCGCCGTCGATGACCCACAAATCCGGGTATTCGTTTTCGCGCACCGCGCGTTCGAGCCGGCGCTTGAGGACTTCGTACATGCTGGCGAAGTCATCCTGGCCTTCGAAACTGCGAATCCTGTAACGGCGGTAGAGATTTTTTTGCGGCTCGCCTTCGTCGAACGTAACCTGCGACCCGACCACCATCGAGCCCTGCAGATTCGAGATGTCGTAGCATTCCATCCGCTTGGGCGTGTTGCGCAGACCGAGCTTGGCGCGCAGCTCCTCGAGCATCTGCTCGCGGGTCTTTTCGTTGTCGCGCCGCGAGGCAAAGCTCTGGCGGGCGTTGTCCATCGCCATTTCGAGCAGGCGCAGCTTCTCGCCACGCTGCGGCTGAAACACTTCGCATTTCTTGCCGCGCCGCTCTGAGAGCAGCTCTGCGCGCACGGCGGCGTCCTCCAGTTCGACCGGCACGATCACTTGGTCGGGGATATTGCGCGCTCCCGAGTAATACTGAGTCAGCAGTTCGGACAGAATTTCGTGAACCGGAAATTCCAGGTCATGAAAGCTCCATCCCTGGGTGCTGGTCAGCTTTCCGCCGCGGACGATCAGCACGATCGCCTCGATGAAGCCGCCCTCGCGGTAGATTCCGAACACGTCCTCGTCGATTCCCCAGTGATGCAGCACGGTTTGCCGCTCGACGGTTTTTTCGATCGCGCGCACGCGGTCTCGGATCCGCGCGGCCTGCTCGAACTCGAGGCGCGACGCGTGATCCTTCATCAGGTCGCGCATCTCGCGGAGCAGTTCGAGATTTTTTCCTTCGAGCAGCATCTGCGCCGCGTGCAAATGGCGGCCATACTCTTCGCGATCGACCGGCAGGCAGCACGGCCCCAGGCATCGCTTGATCTGATATTCGAGGCACGGCCGCGAACGATTGCGGAACACCGCGTCGGTGCAGGTGCGCAGCGGAAAGACTTTGCGGATGACGTCGATCGTCTCGCGCAGTCCGTCGGCCGAGCCGAACGGGCCTAAGTAGCGCCCGCCGTCCTTGACGATCTTGCGGGTAACCGTGATTCGCGGCCATGGGTGATTGGTGATCTTTGCGCTTAAGTAGGATTTATCGTCTTTTAGGCGGATATTGTATTTGGGGCGGTACTGCTTGATCAGGTTGTTCTCGAGGATCAGCGCCTCCTTCTCGCTCGCGGTGACTATCGTGTCGAAATCGCGCACCCGCCGCATCAGGAAACGAACCTGGAAGCGGCCGTCACCGCCCTCGCGGAAGTATGCGCGCACGCGGGAGCGCAGCGACTTGGCCTTGCCGACGTAAAGCACCTTGCCGGCGCGATCGCGCAGCAGATAGACGCCCGGCTCGGTGGACGCAGCCTCCAACTTTTGGTCGATGGAGACTGAGTCGTCCCGGACTGCGCGCGAATCGGCGACCGCGGCTTGCCCGGTCTGCGCGGGCGGGTCCGCGGGATACTCGATCAGCGAGCCGTAATGCGGGCCGGTCGGCTCGCCACCAGCCGGTTCAAGCGGAGCTTCGTTTGCTCCGCGCTGTTTGCCTTCATCTTCCGGGGCCATCGTCACGGCTATTATATCAATGGGGATGCCAAGTATCCGCTGCCTGCCGGAAAGTTGCGCCCCCGCTTCGAGACTCTCTCAGCTGCGGCTTGGCAACCGTTTCGCGCTTCAAGTGTCGGTCTGCTACTTAGCTCGATAGGGGTCACGCGGCTTGCGTGCCATCGTAATCTTTTAAGCAGAGGAAATCTGAAATGGGCAGGCTTGACGGCAAAGTGGCGGTTATCACGGGCGCGGCGAGCGGAATCGGGCGCGCGACTGCAATCAGGTTCGCGGGCGAAGGCGCGGCGGTTGTGATCGCGGACCTTAACGACGAAGGCGGCGAAGCCGCAGTCCGTGATTGCAAGGAGAACGCCGGACGCGCGATCTTCCAGAAGACCGACGTCTCCGCCGAAGCTGAAATCAAGGCGCTCATCGCACGCGCCATCAAGGAATTCGGCCGGCTCGATATCATCTACAACAACGCCGGAATCGGCGGCGCGGTCGGATCACTCGAGCAAATTTCCGTCGAAGACTGGGACAAGAGTCAGGCGGTGCTGTTGCGCAGCGTGTTCCTGGGGATGAAGCATGCGGCGCCCGAGCTGCGAAAGGCAGGCGGCGGTTCGATAATCTCAACTGCGTCGATCGCAGGCATCCGCGGCGTCGCCGGACTGCACGCCTACTGCGCGGCGAAGGCCGCCGTGGTGAATCTGACGCGCTCGGCAGCGCTGGAATTCGCCAAGGATAAAATCCGCGTCAATTGCATCTGTCCCGGCATCATCAATACGCCGATCCTGCATCGCAATGTGCCGGGTATGAAAGAAGCGATGGAACAATGGATGGTGAAGGGTCAGCCGATTCCGCGCGCGGGGCATCCGGAGGATATCGCCGGGATGGCGCTCTACCTGGCCAGCGACGATTCGGTATTCGTCACCGGGCAGGCGATGATCGTTGACGGGGGACTGACAGTCGGCAGCCAGTTCTCCGGCGCGGGAGGAGATGGCATGCCGTCGGCGATCCCGCCCACCGGCTTCCTCGGCCCGTCGTTCCAGGGTTGACAGGCCTGTGGCGCGTGTTCAGGTGCGCGGGTAGCCGGGCAGCCGCGCCTGCATCGCATTGGGATACTCGAGCGACAACGCGCTCGCCTTGTCGAGCGCCGCGATCTCCGCAGCTTCGAGCCGAAATCCGATCGCGCCCAGGTTCTGTTCGTTCTGCTCTTCGGTTCGCGCGCCGTAAATCACCGAGCTGACACCGGGCTGCTGATTCACCCACGCCAGAGCGACCTGCGAGATAGTACGGCTTCGTTCCTTCGCGACGTGCTCGACTGCTTCAAGCGTCGAGTAGTTTCGCTCGTCAGCCAACCGATTCCACATATCCATCTTGGCCAGCCGGCTATCCGCGGGCGGGCGCTGCCCCGAACGATACTTGCCGGTGAGAAATCCACCGCCGAGCGGACTCCACGGAATCACGCCGACGCTCTCATAGCGGCACATCGGCAGGAGTTCACGTTCGATCTCGCGCGAAATCAGGCTGTATTGGGGCTGCAGGCAGTCAAAACGCGCCAAATCGTGCTTATCGCTGACCCACAGACTCTTCATCAGTTGCCACGCCGTAAAATTCGACGCTCCGATATATCTGACCTTGCCTTGACGCACGAGGTCGTCGAGTGCGCGCATCGTCTCGTCTATCGGCGTTTCGAAGTCCCACGAATGCACCTGGTAGAGATCGATGTAATCCATTTTCAGCCGCCGCAGACTGGCTTCGACCTCCGACATGATATGCCCTCGCGAGAGTCCAATTTGATTCGGCGCCACCGGCTTGCCCATGAAAATATTCGCGTTGAAGCGAACTTTTGTCGCGACAATCAAATCTTTTCGCCGCTCGCCGACGATTCGCCCGAGAATTTCCTCCGACGCGCCCGCCGCATAGACGTTCGCGGTGTCGAGGAAATTACCCCCAATCTCGATAAACCGGTCGAGAATTTTTCCCGCCGTGGCTTCATCCGTTTCGCGTCCGAACGTCATGCAGCCAAGGCAAAGTTCCGATACTTTCAGTCCCGTACCGCCTAATCGCCGATATTCCATGGCTTTTTCGAATCCTCCGCGACTGAGTCTAGTCCGACCATTGACGCTTCCAAATCAAAATTCTCGACTTTGAATAATTGCTGAAATGAATCGTCTCACTATTTGGGTGCAAACGGCTCTGGCACCCTCCGGTTGGATGCTCCTCCCAACCAACCGGACTCCGTCCGCAGTGTAAGCGGACGGCTGCTACGATCAGGCGGGCATTGGAGAGTCCCCCCCCTCTTCATTTGCCCGCCATTTTTTATTTCACCAACCTCCATCATCGCGAACTTCAGACACAGCACTCGGGCGAGCCAAGATCAACTCGTAGAGTTCATTCGGAGATCGCGCCTTAACTTGACAGCGCGCGCTGGCATCGTCATAGCTCATAACTTGATGTTTTCGCGGTGGCTCAGATGGCTGGTGGTCGCGCCGGTTGTATTGTTCGTCTTCGGAGCAATTATGCTCAGTTGCGGCGGCAGCGGCGGCTCAGGGACTTTCCCAACCCCGGGTCCGGGCTTTTCGCTCTATGCCATGACGATCTCAACTGGCGCCCCGGTCTCGCCCACGTTCACCCCCACGCCGAAGGGGTCGCCCACACACACGCCGAAGCCAGCGACGCCCACGATGACGCCGCGCGCTCCGGCAACCACCACCTGCGTGGCGACCACCGCGCCGAGCGCCGCGCCGAGCCCGCTCGCATTCAATGTAGTCGGTACGTTCACGAAGTACGCTAGAATCCAGTACCAGGACATCACGGCCGGACCGCTCACATTTTGGACCTCCAGCAACAACAATGTGCTGCAAGCGCCTCCATCCGGACCTCTGGGCGGCCTCTACACGACGGGATATGCGGGATGCGTCTGTATTCTCGCAAGCAATTCCGGAGTGAGCAGTCAGCAGGTTGGAGTCGGAGTCGGCGTCGACGACTGCGCCGACAACTGCCCGCCATGCCCGACTCCTATCCCTACCGCGACGGCGACGGCGAAAGGCGGCTTGGAGCCGGCGGCTTCGAGTACGCCTGCGCCATCGGCGCGCAGTGCGGGCATTCTGATGTGGACTTTCGATCCGGGCGCGGAGTTGCGCGGGCGAATCGCGACCGGCGACGACGGCTCGATATATTTCATCACTCGTGACGGCGTGCTGCACGGGCTGAATTCCGCCGGCAAGGAAACCATGCGTCGCGATGCCGACGGTCTGTCGCCGGCAGTCTTGCCCGACGGGACCGTGGTCGCGATGTCGTCCAGGTCGGAGCTTGCGGCGATCGGTCCCGACGGCGCCATGCTCTGGAATCTCGAAATCGGCGCAAGCGCAGGACCGCTGGCCGCGACCGACCGCGCGATTTATGCCTCCGCGGGCGCCGACCTCGTGTCGGTCAGCACCTCGGGAACTCTCAATTGGCGCGTGAGCGTTGGACCTGTCACTGCCGCCGCGACGACTTCGGACGGGGTCGTGGTAGGAACCTCGCGCGGCGCGGTTACCGCGCTTGCGTCAGACGGCGCGGTGGTCTGGACGTTCACGCCTGATGGAGGATTTTCGGGATCGGTTGCCTACGCCGACGAGGTCGTCTATGCGGGCTCGGCCGGCGGCGGCGTGTATGCGATCGATTTGCGAACCGGCAACCTGATCTGGCACGTCAACTCCGCGCATGCGGTAACCACCGGACCGGCGGTCGCTCCGTCGGGAACAATCTTCGCCGGCTCCGATACGATCTACGGCGTCTCCGCCGACGGCCAGCTCCGATGGAAAGATCCCACCCTGAAACCGGGCGACGCCGGACTGATCGCGCTTGGCTACGACAGCGTCTTCGATGCGGCCACGGGCGACGTGGGCGCGGTCCTCATGGGAGACGGCAGCTACATCTGGACGTCGCGCAGCTTCGGCAAAATCACGACGGCCGCATCGTCGCCGTCGGGGATGCTGTACGTCGGGACCTCGACCGGCCGCATCTTCGCCATCAGATAAGAATTTTTCATTTTTTCACTCTTCCCCCCAACTCGCTTGACCAGGCTCGCCGAAAAAGCCTGACTGTAAGAATATGAGCGCCATCGACATCATCAAGCGCCGTCTCAAGGAAGACCGTGTCCCCGAGACTCCCGAAGAAGTCGGACAAAAGAAAAAGCGCCCGCGCGAAGTCGCGTTCATGGACGTGAACCTCTGTTTCCCGTGCGGCAAATGCCCCGAGTTCTGCCCCGTCCAATGCATCGAGCACCTCGCGCCCGGCTCGGTGCCGGGACGCGGCGTGCAGCCGGTGCAGAACCGCTTCCAGGAATGCATCGGATGCTACATCTGCGTCGAAGTATGCGCGCTGCTCACGGACTACGACGCGGTCAGGATGTACGACAGCAGCCTGGTCGAGGATGCGTTGGGCGTGAAGATCACGGACACCTCTCCGCCGGAGCCGATCCCGGCGCAGCCGTACGAGGAACATTTTTCAGAAGGTGGAGAGTATCGGCATCTCGGGAAAGGATCGCGCATCCGCGAGAAGATGACCGCTGAAGAGCGCGCGCTCTTCGCCCGCGAGCGCGTCCGCGGCTGAGGCCTCGCGGCCACTTAATGGTAGCCTGCAAAGGAACGCGAACGCGGCGGCCTACTTCCTCGACGCGCGCCAGACTTCGGGCTTCCGACCGGTCGTCATTTCGGGCAGCGAGGTCAACTCGACGCGCTCCGGCATTATCAGCATCAGGCCGAAGTCTTTCGACTCGGGACCGCCGGGCCAGAACTGCGCGAGATCGTAGTCGAAGACCTTGCCATTCCAGATTCGCCTTTTTTCAGCCAAGTCCTCAACGAACTTAGCTTTGCCGGTGACCGTCAGATGAACCATCTCGGCGCCGATCTGGTAGAAGAGTTCAACCCTGGGGTTCTTCGCGATATGGCGCGCTTTCGCCGACGTGCGTCCGGTCGCGATCCACACGCGCTTACCCTCGAAGGCTGGATGCACCACGCGGACCTTGGGCTGGCTTCCGTCTGCCGTCGCCAGATATGCCCAGGTCGCCTTGGTGGCGGCTGCGTGGGCCTTGTCCCAAAAGTTTGAATCGCTCATGGAAGCACCTCGCCAACTGTTTGGTAACACAATCACGCGCACCTTTGGCTGTTGGCACGGCTGGCCAGTATTAACACCCGTTGGCACGAGAGGCCAGTATTAAGAGACTGCGCGCCGCAGCAGGGGCCGCGCCCGCCAACNNGGTGGGTGCAGGGCTCAGCCCTGCCATCGCGTAGTCGCGAAAAGATGCGCCGCGCAGATTTTCGCGTCTTCTCACTATCGGGTGCAGGGGTCACCCCTGCCGAAGGAAGCGTGAAACCCGTCGCGGGTTTCACATTCAATAAAATGATTCGCCCTTCCCCGATCACCTGATTGACACTGTGACTAGCCCCTACTAGCTTGGAACTTCCGCAGGGAGCAGCGCAATGGAACGCCACGCCCGACGCGCGCAGGTGTTGCGCCATGCCAAGCGCATCTTTGCCCGCAAGGGATATCACAGGACCAATGTCGCGGACATCATTGCCCGCGCCCGCATCGCGCGCGGCACCTTCTATCTCTATTTCGAGAACAAGAAGGACCTCTTCGAGGAATTGCTCGAGCAGGTGCTGGGCGAGCTGACCCAGAGGATTCAACGCATCCGCCCGGGACCGGGAGAGGCGGACCCCGTCGATCAATTGCGCGCCAACCTGATGCGGGTATTGGGCTATGTGCTGGCCGAGCGCGAACTCACCGACATCCTGCTCAACCATTCCACCGGTTTCGACCACGAGCTCGACGAGAAAATTCAGGATTTCTACGACCGGATCGCGGCGCTGATCAAGCGGTCGCTCGATCTCGGAATCGAGATGAATCTGGTGCGCAACTCGGACACGCGCGCGGTCTCGTACGCAATCCTGGGCGGTATCAAGGAAGTGGTTGGGATGCTCTCGCGCAGCGACAGCCCCGACATTGCCGCGCTGGTCGAGGAAATACTCGGCTTCGGCCTGCGGGGCGTCGCGCGTCCCGAGTTATTTGAAGTTCGCACCAGCGCGAGGTGAGCGCCTTTTTTTGGGCCCCAACTAGACTGACATGTCAGTTTACACCCACAAGAAATCGTCCAACGCGCTCGCGCCCAAGCCCCCCACTCCCTCAAGCGGCCGCGCGGCTTTCTACGATCTCGACGGCACCATCGTCGATCTCAACCTGGTGCATGCTGCCATTTTCACGCTCGCCAACGTCGGCGAATGGAGCGGGCGCGTCGCGTACCTGCTCGGTTTTGCGGCGCGAATCCCGCGCTTGTACGTCGCCGAACGGCGCGACCGCCGGCTCCTGAACACGGTCCTGTTCGAGGCCTTCAAGGGCATCTCGCGCGACCGGCTGCTCTCGCTCGGCGAGGAATATTGCGAGCGTATCCTCATCGGGCATCTTTTTCCGCATGCAGTGGAATTGATCGAGGCGAATCGCGCGGCCGGCATCGAGCCGGTGCTCGTGACCGGTTCTCCCGACTTCATCGTCGCCCCGCTCGCGCGTCATCTTGGCGTCGCCGACTTCGCCGCCAACCGATTTGTCTTCAGCCGCGGCCGCGCCACCGGCCGGCTGGCCGAACCCGTGATGGCCGGGGACGAAAAAGCGGCCTGGTGCGCAAACTATGCCGCCGGCCGCAATATCGATCTGGCGAATTGCTGGGGCTACGCCGACTCGCATTACGACACCGCGTTTCTCGCCAATCTCGGGCATCCCGTGGCCGTCAATCCCGACCGCAGATTGCGCGCTGCCGCGCTCAGCCGGCAGTGGCCGGTGATTCATTTCGAGTCGGCCGCGGCTTCACAGCCACTTGGCGATTTCGAGAGTGCCCAGGACCCCAAACAGGACATCGAACGATCGACGCGAGGCTCGGATGGCGCGGCCTGAAGGAAAACTCAAGGAACTCAAAACCGCCGAGCTGCGCCATGAAGTCGGCGCGCGCAGCGACTTGGTCGTCAAGCTCAATCGGCGCTCGGAGCGCCGCGTCATCCCTTATGGCGAGGAGTTTCTTTTCGAAAAACTGCCGGTCGGCACCCGCGTGATCTATCCGCCGCCGCCGCTGGACCCGCTCGCCGACCCCGATCAGGCGATTCGCTACGCGATCCTGCATCCCGAGAACCAGGACCCGCTGTTCGCCCAGCTGAGTCCGAATATGCGCGTGACGATCGCGATCGACGACATCAGTCTCCCGCTGCCGCAGATGCGCCGGCCTGACATCCGCGAGCGCCTCCTCAATCAGGTGCTGCAGACGCTTGCCGATTACGGCGTTGACGATGTGCATCTGGTGATCGCGACGTCGTTGCATCGGCGCATGACCGAAGCCGAAATCCGCCGCGTCGTTGGCGAGCGCGCGTTCAAGCAATATTGGCCCGACCGGCTCTACAACTTCGACGCGGAAAATCGCGCCGAGCTGGCGATGCTCGGCAAGACCGAGCATGGCGAGGAAGTATGGCTGTCGCGGCGCGCCGCGGAGTCCGACCTGCTCATTTATTTGAACATCAACCTGGTGCCGATGGACGGCGGGCACAAGTCGGTCGCGGTGGGACTCGCGCCCTACCAGAGCCTGCGCCATCACCACAACGTCGAAACGCTGCGCGATTCGCACTCGTACATGGACCCGGCGCGCTCGGCGTTGCATCGTTCGTCGGACCGGATGGGCAAGCTGATTCACAAATCGCTCAACATTTTTCAGATCGAAACCGCGGTGAATACGCGGATGTACGGCGGGATGCTCGACTTCCTGCACAAGAACGAAGACCGCTTCACCGACTGGGATCGCACGCGGCTGAAGGGCTTTCAATGGACGATGCGCAACCTGTCCAACGAGATGCGCCGCAACCTGCTGCACAACTACGCGGCGCCCTACGGAATGATCGGCGTGTGGGCGGGGGATACCGAGGCGGTGCATCAAAAGGCGCTGGCGCGGGTGTTCCAGCAATACGCGGTGCCGGTGAAGGGGCAGGCCGATATACTAATTGTAGGCGTTCCCTACATCTGTCCCTACAACGTCAACTCGATCATGAATCCGGTGCTAGTGCAGTGCACCGCGATGGGCTACCTGTTCAACATGTATCGCAACAAGCCGCTGGTGCGCGAAGGCGGCACGCTGATCATCTGCCATCCGCTGCGCGACGAATTCCATCCCGAGCATCATCCGAGTTACATCGAGTTTTTCCATCGATGCCTGGCCGAGACGACCGACGCCGTCGAGCTCGAGAAAAAGTTCGAGCGCGAATTCGCGCGCAACCCGACCTACATCCATATGTACCGCTACGGCAACGCCTACCACGGCGTGCATCCGTTCTACATGTGGTACTGGGGCGAACCCGCTCGCCAGCACGTCGGGCGCGTGATCGCCGCGGGATGCGAAGAGCCTGAGGTCGCCGCGCGGCTTGGATGGGAAGCGGCGGACACGCTCGACGAGGCAATCGCGATGGCGACTTCGGAGCAGGGACGCTCGGCGTCGATAACCTACCTTCACTTGCCGCCGCTGGTGATCGCTGATGTCGAGTAGCAACGGCAAACGGATCGCGCCGGCGGCTCGCGGCGCGTCGTCGATGCCGCCGCTCGGGCAGGTGCTCGCGGGCCGCCGTATCCTGCTGACCGGCGCAACCGGATTTCTCGGCAAAGTGTTTCTTGCAATCCTGCTGCGATCGCATCCCGAGATCGAGCGCGTCTATCTGTTGATTCGCGGCGACCGGCGCAGCAGTGTCGGCCGCTTGCGCCGCGAGATTCTCGACTCACCCGTGTTTGCGCCGCTGCGCCAGCATCTCGGCGCGAAGTTCGATGGCTACATCGAAGAAAAGATCGTCGTCGTTCCCGGCGACATCACCAACGACGGCCTGCTCGGCGAAGAAGCGAAGCCGTTCAAGCCAGGCAGCCTCGACGCGGTCGTCCACAGCGCCGGCCTGGTGAACTTCGAGGCCTCGCTGGAAAGGGCGATCGAGGTCAACACCACGGGCGTCGCCAACGTGCTCGAGTTCTGCCACAGACTCGGTGCCGCGATGATGCATGTCTCGACCTGCTACGTCGCAGGGATCGCCGACGGCCATCGCTACGAAGACGACATCCCGGAGAACTGGTGCCCCGACGGGCGCAAGTCGTTTCGGCTCGAGCGCGAGATTCGCGACGCGCTTGCGGCAATCGAGCGCGTGCAGGCCGAGTCGCGCGATCAACTGCGCCAAGCCGAGTTTCGCGGCGACGACGCCGACCCCGACAGCTCGCGCGAGTCCGCCCTTGAGCATCGCCGCAAGCAGTGGCTTGAAGAGCGCCTCAAGGACGTCGGCCGCCAGCGCGCGCAGAGTTGGGGATGGCCGAACACGTACAGTTACACCAAGAGCCTTGGCGAACAGTTGGTGCTCGCGCAGCGCGATACCCTCAACGTCACTGTCGTGCGCCCGGCGGTAATCGAAAGCGCGCTGCGCGATCCGTTCCCCGGATGGAACCAGGGCGTCAACACCAGCGCGCCGCTGACCTATCTCGCCGGCCGCGGCTACCGCTTTTATCCCGCGAAAGCGGAGTTGGTGCTCGACGTAATCCCGGTCGATCTCGCCGCGCACGCGATGATTCCCATCCTCGCCGCGCTGCTATCGCGAATGCACAAGCCGATCTACCAGCTTTGCACTTCGGATCGGAATCCGCTCCCGATGCGCCGGCTGGTCGAGCTGACTGCTCTCAGCAATCGCCGCGAGCATCGCAAGGACGGCGGCTCGATGCGCTGGCTGGGGCCCCATCTGGAAGCAGTGGTCGTCTCGCAGAATACTTACGACCTCGCCAGCCGCACGGTTCCGCAAATTCTCAAACAAGCGGCGGCGCTCGCGCGCAACGTGCTGGGCGAGGAAAATCAGCGTGCGAAAACGATCGAGAGCGCAATCGATAACTTCAAGGAGCATACCGACCTCGCGCGCGAACTGGTCGAGGTCTATCGTCCCTACATCCAGGAGTTGGTTTATACTTTTCACGCCGCCAACATTCGCGCGCTTTACGCCTCGCTAAAGGCCGCCGACGCCGAGCGCCATCCGTTTCGTCCCGATCTGATCGATTGGCGCGACTACTGGATCAACATTCATCTGCCGGGACTGCGCCGCCATATTTTTCCGCAACTCGATCTCCACGCGCGCGGCAGGCCCAAGTCCCTGCCCCGTCATCGCAGTCTCATCGATATGCTCGATCGCGCCGCCGACCGCTACGGTTCTCAGATCGCGATGATCGCGCGCCGCCCGTCCGGCGAGCAGACTCAGACCACCTATCGCGAGCTGCGCGACAAGGCGCGCCGCGCCGCGCTGCTGCTCGCTACGCGCGGAATCAAGCCGGGCGATCGCGTGCTTCTGATCGGCGAGAACTCGCCCGATTGGGTGATCGGCTATTTCGCGATTCTCACCGCCGGCGCAATTGCGGTGCCGCTCGATCAGATGATTTCCGCCGAGGAAGTCGCGCCCATCTGCAAAATCGCGGAGCCCGCGGCTGCACTGCGCTCGAGCGCGGTTCACAATCGCCTCGGCTCAGCGCTCGGCGATGCGCATCCGAAACTCGTCGAGCTCGACCTCGCCGAGCTCGCACGTCCATTCATTCTGCGTGGCAACGCGAAAACTCCGCCGGCTCCGCCCGAGCGGAAGACGCTTGCGTCGATCGTATTCACCTCCGGCAGCACCGGCGCGCCCAAGGGCGTGATGCTCTCGCATGGCAACTTCGCCGCCGAGGTCGCGATGCTGTCGCGCGTCTTTGTTCTCAGCGCCGATGACCTGGTGCTGTCGCTGCTTCCGCTGCATCACGCGTTCGAGTTCACCTGCGGGATGCTGCTGCCGCTCGCCAGCGGCGCGACGA
This sequence comes from Deltaproteobacteria bacterium, assembly GCA_003135135.1. GTDB lineage: Bacteria > Desulfobacterota > Binatia > Binatales > Binataceae > Binatus. The sequence goes on along the minus strand of PLDK01000010.1, from coordinate 75,414 downwards.
TCGTCTATCCGCTCGAGCTCGACGCGAAGACGCTGTCGCGCACGCTCGCCGACGTTCGCCCGACCGCGCTGATTGGCGTGCCCGCGGTGTGGGAGGCCGTCCATCGGCGCATCGTCGATGAAGTCGAAGCTCGTGGTCCTTTTTTTCACGCAGCCTTCGACAATCTGCGCGATCTCAATCGCCGGCTCGACGCGAACTCGGGGCTTAACTTCGGTTCGATTGTTTTCCGCCAGGTTCATTCCGCGCTGGGCGGCCGGCTGCGGCTCGCCGTCAGCGGCGGTTCCGCGTTGCCCCATCGCGTCGCGGAGTTTTTCAACGATATCGGAATCCCGCTGCTCGAAGGTTACGGTTTGACCGAAGCGGCGCCCGTTCTATCGGTCACGCGGCCCGGCGAAACACTGCGAGTCGGCGCGGTCGGACGGCCGCTCACCGGCATCGAGATCAAGCTCGTGCCCGCAACTGGTCCGATCGGCGAGCTAGTCGCGCACGGGCCGAACGTGATGGCGGGTTACTATCGCAATGAGGCCGCGACCGCCGAAGTTCTGACTGACGGATGGCTTCACACCGGAGACCTCGGGCGCTTCGACGATGACGGCCGCTTGTACATCGTCGGCCGCGCCAAGGAAGTCATCGTCGATTCCGGCGGCAACAACATCTACATCGACGAATTGGAAGAATCTTACGGCCGTTCGCAGTACGTCAAGGAGATGGCGGTCGTCGGCTTGAAGGTCGGCCAGGGCGAGCAGGTCGCGGCCCTGGTCGCGCCCGCCTACTCGCGCGGAGAGAGCCGCCGCGCCGTGGAAGATCGGCTGCGCAGCGACTTCGACAAGGTCGCGCGCGAACTCAGCCCGCACAAACGAATCAGAATCCTCCGCTTCACCGACGCCGAACTGCCGCGCACGCGCACCCGCAAGATCAAGCGCGCCGACGTAGCCGCGATGTTGCGGCGGATGCTCGACGTTCGCCCGACCGGCGCCGACGCTGATACCACAAACTCCGAGGTTGAGGCCTGGCTCGCCGAGGCGCTCGCGTCAATCGCCGCCGAGCCCGTCAACATCGCGCCAGGCACGCGACTGATCGAGGACCTGGGCCTCGACTCGCTGGCACTTGCTGAAATCGGCGAGCTGATCGGCGAGCGCGCGAGCCGCGAGATTGCTCCGGAGGAAATTGCCGACTTGCGCACCGTTGCGGACCTCCAACTCCTCGCCACCCGACCGGGCGGCAACGGACGCCATCGGATGCCCTCGTACGCAAAGTTCGCCGAACCCTACACTCCGCGCCTGCCGGCGCCGCTGAAATGGCTCGGCCGTGCTGCGGTGCGTGGAGCCGAGCGCGCAATTTTCGACGGATGGCTCAAGCCCAAGGTCCTCGGGCGCGGCAACATCCCCGCCAATCGCAACTTCATCGTCGTCGCGAATCATTCGAGTCATCTCGACTTCAGCCTGATCGGTTACGCGCTAGGCGCGTTCGGTGACGATATCCGGGTGCTCGCCGCCAAGGATTATTTCTTCAACACGCCGGCGCGGCGTTTTCTCGCGTCAAACTTCACGTCGCTGATGCCATTCGATCGCGAACGCGCACAACTCGAATCTCTCGAAGACGCGCTCGCCGAGCTTGCCCAGGGACGCAGTGTCCTGATGTTTCCCGAGGGCACCCGCTCGGCCGACGGCGAAATTCACGAGTTCAAGAGTGGCGCGGGATTCCTGGCCCTGCGCAGTCGATGCGACGTGCTGCCGGTGCTGATTCGCGGCACCCATGACGTCATGGGCAAAGGCAGCCTCATCCCGCGGCGCCATCCCGTGGAAGTCCGCATCGGTCGCGCGATCACCGCCGCCGAGCTGCGCGAACTGGCGAAAAGTTCCGAAGGCGCCGGCGCCTATCGCAAAATCGCCGATCTGATGCGCACGGCCGTCACCTCGTTATCCGGCTCGCACTCGAAGCTCACGCTCACCGCCGATGAATCAACCGCGCCCTCAAACGGCGCCGAACCGGTCACCCACGCGCATTCCCGGACCGATCGCTCGACCGAACTGCCGCGCGGCCACGCCAAAGCATGATCCTTGCCCACTCCAACCCGGTTGCGCCTCCCGCGTTAAGGTGACGCTGGAATACCTGCCCGCCGGATGGTTACATTTACATGATGGTTGATTGGTTCAGCATTCGCGACGACCGTCACCCGCAGCGATCGCGCGGAGACCGTCGGCCCTCGGTCAGCGTAATCTCGGATGAGTTGTTGGTCGGTGAATATCCCAGTCAGGCTGATATCGGTTGGCTGAAGGATACTTACGGAATCACCGCGGTTCTCAATCTCCAGGACGACGACGATCTGCGCCTCAATGGGTTGGACAACCGCCGACTGAGCGCGGAGTACACGGCGCATGGGATCGAATATGTGCGCACGCCCATCCAGGATGGCAGCGCGGACGCGATGGGCGAGCGGCTCGAAGCTGCGCTCCACGATCTTCGCGATCTGGTCGGTTCTGGTTCCCGCGTCTATCTCCATTGCAACGCCGGGATGAACCGCGCACCCACCCTTGCGATTGCATTCCTGCGTGCTTATCGGCAAATGTCACTCGAAGAGGCGATGACGCTCGTGAAAAAACAGCGCGCGTGCGGACCGTTCATGACGATCCTCGAAGAATATTTCGGGCCGCGCGATTACAAGCCGGATAAATGACTTGACCTCATCACACGCAGCCGGAAGTTTGCCGCGGGCGATCCCGAGGCAGAAGTTTCTCACGGCCTGCGCGTGGGGCGTACATCTATATACCGCTCTGGGTGCGGCGCTCGGCCTGCTCGCGATCTATTTCGCCTCGCAAGGCGAGTTTCGCGCGTCGTTTTTCGCGATGGGCCTGGCGACGATTATCGATTCCAGCGACGGTCCCCTCGCCCGCTGGCTGATGGTCAAGATTCGCGTGCCGACCTTCGACGGCGCGCTGCTCGACAACATCGTGGACTACGTCACCTACACCGTGGCGCCGGTGTTTCTGATGCTGGAGGCCGGGATCATACCGGGCTCGCGATGGGGCCTGGGGCTGGCGTGTTTCGTCATGCTCGCAAGCGTTTACGGATTTTGCCGGACTCAAGCCAAGACCGAGGACAATTACTTCCTCGGCTTCCCGAACTATTGGAACCTGGTCGCGTTTTATCTTTTCTGTCTCGGTGCCGGCACCGTCTTCAACATCGCCGTACTGCTGCTTCTCGCCGTGATGGTGTTCTTGCCGCTCAAGTTCATTTATCCAAATCGAACCGTCCCGCTCCGCCCGATCACGCTCACGCTTGGAATAATCTGGGCGTTTGTGACGGTTGCGGCGGTTCTGATGCTGCCGACCGTGAATCCGATTATGTTGTGGGCCGGGTTGAGCTTCATCGCTTACTACTTCATTGCGTCGTTCGCGCTTCAGGCGCGCGCCGCGCTCAAGTCCAATCGCGGCCGCGTCGATCTGAATGCCTGAATCCGGGCTTCATACCGCAGTCGCCGCCTCCGAGTCATGGCTCGAGGTGATCGACTCCGATTCTCCCGTGCTGCTGATTACGCCGCACGGCGGCCGCGCCGAGCCGCGCACCCGCTCGATCCCCAATCCCAAGGTCAACGACCTGCATACCGCCGACATCACGCGCGGACTTGCGGCGCGGCTTGGCGCGTCGGCGCTGATCAACGTCGCGATGGATCGCAATCGGCTCGACTGCAACCGTCTCTCGCAATTAATCGAACGCGCGCCGTGGCTGCTCGAAATGATCGCGGATCGGCTCGGCGCAATCGTCAAGCGTCATGGCCGCGTCACGGTGCTGCTCATCCACGGATGGAACATTATCGAGCCGCGCCTCGATTTCGGACTCGGACTGCGAAATTCAGGCGGCGAACTGCGACCGCCCGGTTCCGCTTGCGTCTCGGCCAGCGACGATTTCATCAACGGCCCGCTCGCCGGACTCGCCGACCGCCTGCATCATCATGGAATCAAGCCGACCTATGGCATGCGTTACCCGGGCGGCGGTCTCCAGAACCTGTTGCAGGCATTCACCGCGCGTCATCGCCAAAGCTCCAACGCGCCGCTCAGATCGATTTCCGAAACCGCCGCCAGCGGTGTCGTCGATGCGGCCCAACTCGAACTGTCGGTCTCGATCAGAATGCCCGGCGAGTTGCGCACCCGATGCGAAGACGCCATCGCTCACGCCTTCTCGGTAAACGGCGCCGATTCGCACGCCACGCGCGCACGGCTCGTTGTAAATCGCGCGCCGCGCCCGCCAGTCGTCAGGTCCGAAATCGGTGCGGCTGCAACGGTTGCGGCGCCCGGACGCTTCGGGATCGAATTCTACGACCCCGCGGCGCATATCGGCGCGATGGCGAGCTTCGACGTCGGCGGCGCCGCCGTGGGCGCGCGAATCATGATGCTGTTCGATCGCCATCGCGCAGCATTGTTCACCGCCGAAGGCAGGCCGACACGTTCCAGCGGCGCCGTCACTCACGGCCCGCTCTCGCTCAGGCGCGAGGGCGAATCGATCGTGCTCGCGTTTCGCGGACCCGCCGTGATCGTGCCCGACGCTGCCGCGTATCTAAGTATCGAACGCGCGCTGGCTTCGGGCCGGCTCGACGGCGACACTGAAGTTAACGCGCGTTTCGAAATCGATCATGCCGGCGGTGAGTTCGACTTCGACCGGATTCTGTCCTCGCCGGGCGCCGCGCAGGACCGCACGTCGTCGAGCGCTTCATTCGGGCGAATTTCGGGACGGATTTCCATCGACGGCGCCGCACGGACGGTAAACGGATTTGCGCGCGCAGGAATGTCGTTCACCGGACTGGGGCCCCAGAAATTCATTGCGCGCCGGATGATTTGGGCATGTTTCGAAGATAAAGATGCGCCGCGTGCGATCGAAGCCCGCTCGGTTGCGACACGCGATGCGCCGCCAGGCCGCAGCGCCAGGATTCTTGGCCCCGGCGGCTGGTCACCGTGCGAGTTGCGCGATCTCACGATCGATACGCCTTCGGTCGAGCAACCGCCGCGTCGTATTTTCGCATCGTTAACGCGCCCGGATGGGTCGTCATGCGAACTCGAGGGCAGCGTCGAATGCTTTATTCCGCTCTCGCGCCCCGGGCCCGAACAGTCGCGCATCTACACGTCGCTCGGCTTCGCGAGCTTTCGCGCCGGCGTCCATCGCGGGACCGGGATGTTCGAATATTCGCGCGTCGCCGACTCGGTGCTGACCGCGGCCGATGAGAACAACGAATACGACGCCGATTCCGATTGAGGGGCGGCGCTAGGCTGGCGTATCCGCTGCCCGAGGGCGCGCGGGGACAATCGCCTCGACCTGGCCCGCGATATCGGCAAGCACTTTGCCGGTAGGCGTGGACCCGTACTCGCGAACGAACAGCACGCCGCGATCGTTGCTGTCGGCAAGGCGCGGTTCAAACGCGAGCCGCGCCAGGATTGGCACCGCAGCCTCGCGTGCGACTCCATGAAGATCGCCCTCCGGCCATAGAGGCCGAACTGCGCGGCATCCGTCGCAGTTGAAGCCCACCATATTCTCCACGATGCCGACGATTGGCGCGCCGATCGCGCGGCCAATTTTCATCGCGTGGCGCGCCGCAATGGTGTCCTGTGCGGACGGTTGGCTGAGCAGCAGGACGCCGTCGAGCGCCGCGATAGAAGCCACCGAGTACAATCGATCGAGGCCGGTCGCCAGATCGATGATCAAAAAATCAACGCTCCCGAACTGCGATTGCGCCAGAATTCGCCTGAGTGCTTCGCGATAGCTCAGTTCCACGGGCCGCGTCGGGGCAGGCGCAACCGGCTCGCCGGCGTTGTTGCCGTTGATTTGATCGTAATCATCCACAAAGCTGATCGGCGGCGCTTCGCCGCCGGGAAGCTGATCGCTCGATACTATGCGCAGGCCATGCGGCCCCGCAGCCAGTTCGATCCCTTCGATCATCGGATAGCGCCGCTGCGGTTTCATCCCGAGCATCGCCGCGACACTGGGCGAATTCAGGTCCGCATCGACGATCGCAACCTTGCGGCCTTTCATCGCCAACGCCGCCGCGATATTCACGGCGAGCATGCTCTTGCCGACCCCGCCCCGAGCGCTTGCAAGGGCAATCGTCGCGCCCACTCCGGAAAGGTTGGTGCGAATCCGCTCGCGAGCGTCGGCTAAATCGACGGACGAACCAACGGATCCATCGCTTTCAATATCGGAAAATATCCTCATTGGCCGGTTGCTGACATTCTGACACAGCGATCGTAGCGGTCGTTGACAACTACGCCTCCCGCGCAAGCTGTACTGCTTAGGATGACTGGTTTGGGCATCGCGGTAAACAATGCTCGCCGGCAGAGGTGACCCCTGGCAGGGCTGAGCCCTGCACCCAGTATTAAGGCCGCNNGTTGGCGGGCGCGGCCCCTGCTAGGGCGCGCAGTCTTTTAATACTGGCCTCCCGTGCCAACGGGTGTCGCTCGAGCACCACCATCCGGCTAGGCGTTGTCGTCGTCGGCGTCGGTCGAACCTATTTTGCGGTAGGTGTTGCGCTCGTCGTCGAATCGCCGCTGCGATTTCGCCTCGCGCTCCTGGTCCTGCTGACAATCCCGGCACAGGCGCGAAAATGGCGCCGCCTCGAGCCGCTCCTCGGCGATCTCCAGTCCGCAGGACTCGCAGACGCCGTAGGCACCGTCGTCGAGGCGCTCGAGCGCGTCGTCGATCTGCTTGAGCTTGGCCCGTTCGCGGTCCGACAGGATGAAGTTGATCTCGCGGTCGCGCTCTTCGGACGCGAGGTCGTAGGTGTCCATGCCCTCGTCCTTGTTGCCTTCGCGTTCGGCCCGCGATTCGGAATCGATCTCGCCGAGCAGTTTGGTTTTCGTTTCCAGCAGTTGCTCGCGCGTTTTGGCAAGGAACTTCTTTCGGTTTGCGGCAACTGGTTTCTTCAACATTGAATTTGCGACTCCCAGTATATTAAGCGGCCGCGCCGGCGACGGTTGCGTGCAGGTCGTAGCACAGCGCCTTGTCGATTCGTGCGCGGACGAACTCGCCCGGCTGCGCGTCGCCCGCAAGAAATACGGAGCCATCGATTTCCGGCGCTTGACCGGACGTTCGCCCGCGCATCCGCGTGGAGCGTCCGGGCATCGGACCCTCGACCAGCACCTCCATCTCGCGTCCGACCAGGCCGCGATTCCTGGCCAGGGAAATTTCCGCCTGCGTCGCCATCAAGCGTGCCCGCCGCGCGCGCTTGACGCGCTCGGGCACCTGGTCCGGCAGGTTGTAGGCGGCGGTATTCTCCTCGCGCGAGTAGGTAAACACTCCCACGCGATCGAACTGCTCATCGCGAACAAACTTCACCAGCCGCTCGAAGGCGGCGTCAGTCTCGCCGGGGAAGCCGACAATGAACGACGTCCGCAGCACGACACCCGGGATGCGCTTGCGCACGCGGTCGAGCAGATTGACCAATGCCGCGCCCGAGCGCTCGCGACGCATCGCGCGCAGCATCGCGTTGTCGACGTGCTGCAATGGCATATCAATGTACTTGACGACCTTGGGCAGCTCCGCGATTGCGTCGAGCAGTTCGGCGCTCACGAAATTCGGATAGCAGTAGAGCAGCCGCATCCAGCGCAGTTCGTCGATCGTCGAGAGTTCGCGGAGCAACGCGGCCAGCGAAGACGGCTCATCGAGGTCGCGGCCGTAGGCGGTCAAATCCTGCGCGATCAAATTGATCTCGCGAACGCCGCCGGCGGCCAGGTTGCGCGCCTCAGCGACGAGGTCAGCCAGCGGGCGGCTCTCATGCAGGCCGCGAATCCTGGGGATAATGCAAAAGGCGCACTTGTGATTGCAGCCTTCGGAAATCTTCAAGTAAGACGTGAAGAACTCTCCGGTCTTGATTCGCGGGATTGCCGAGGTGGGCAGCAGATGCGCCGCGCCGGCGTACGGAATCGGCCGCATCTCGGGCGCTTCGGTGCGCCGCAGCAGCTCGGGCAGATCGAGGAAGTTGCCGGTGCCGACGAACACGTCCACTTCGGGCATCGTCGCGGCGAGCTCAGTGGCGTAGCGCTGCGACAAACATCCCGCAACCACCAGCCGCTTGCCACAGCCGCGCTTCTTGACCTCGGCCGCTTCGAGGATTGCGTCGATCGATTCCTTCTTGGCGGCTTCGATAAACGCGCAGGTGTTCACCAACAGCACTTGCGCCTCTTCGGGGTCGAGTGTGATCTCGAATCCCGCCGAGGTCAGCGCGCCAAGCATCAACTCGCTGTCGGCGAGGTTCTTGGGGCATCCAAGCGTGAGTAAGTGAACTTTTTCCATGACAGAATCGGGAAAAACTTACGGGGCTTTTAAAAATACCTGTCGCGTACACCGGAGGCAATCGCGCCTCGATGCGTCATCGCGGCGATTGTAGTTTTCGGGTTCTCTCGAGCGTCACGGCGCGGCCGGCGCCGTCACGACATCCGCACCCGCCGGCGCCTTGAATGCGAAAATCGATTCGGGCAGTTCCACATTATCATGAACGTCGCTGAAGTCGATCCTGGTCGTGTCGCCAAGCTGGTCGGTAAGCGTCAACGTGATCAAATTATAAGTCTTGGGATCGAGCCCGACCTCAATTTTGTAGCCGCCCCTCTTCGCGTCGAGGATCAAATCGACAAGCCCGGTGGGCGTCGCGGGACTTGCAAATGCGGCCTTGAAGTCGCGGTTGATATTGCCGATTCCGAGCAGGAAGGAGGTCGCGCTGCTCGATTTGAGCGCCTGCTTGAGCGGAGTTTCGACCACCTGGTTGAGATCGGGATCGTAGCTGTAGAGCATCTCGCCGTCGCTGACGATCGTTTGTTTTTCAGGGTCCTGAAACTCCCATAACATGCGTCCGGGCTTGCGAAATGAAACCGTGCCCTGACGGATACGTTTGGGCGCGCCGACGGTGGCGATCTCTTCGCTGAATTTCGCCGAGAATGACCTGGTGTCGCGGTAATGACGCTGCAGGCGATCCAGCACCTGCTTCAACTCTTTGCTGACGGGCGGACCCGACGGCGCCATCGTCTCCGATCGAGCGGGCGCAGCGACGACGAGCATCATCAGGATCGCGGGAAGGATCGCTTTCCACATATTTTCAGGAAAGTCGGCGACGGTCATCGGACGCTGTGCAGGCGGACTTCGCGCGGCTTGGCGCCGTCCGCGGGCATCACGATTCCCTCGCGTTCCATCTGCTCGACCATCCGGGCCGCGCGATTGTAGCCGATTCGAAGCCGCCGCTGGATCATCGAGATCGACGCCTGGTTGCTCTCCATCACGATCCGCACCGCCTCATCATACATTTCGTCCTGGATGTGGGCGCCGAATCCGCCGCCGTCTTCCTCGCCCGGAGCCTTGGTGTCGAGGATTTCCATGCGGTATTCGGGCGCGCCCTGCGCACGCAGGAAATCAGCGAGCCTGCGAATCTCGTGCTCGCCGACGAACGGCCCGTGCAGACGGCGAAGTTTCGCGCTGCCGGGCGGCATGAAGAGCATATCACCGGCGCCGAGCAGGCGTTCGGCGCCGATAGAATCGAGAATCGTGCGCGAATCGACTCGCGAGGTGACCTGAAGCGAGATTCGCGCCGGCAGGTTCGCCTTGATAAGCCCGGTGATCACATCCACCGAGGGACGCTGGGTGGCGAGGATGAGATGAATACCCGCGGCGCGCGCCTTTTGCGCCAGCCGCGTGATATCGCGCTCGACGGTCTTGCCCTCGCCGAGCAGCAAATCGGCGAGCTCGTCGATGACGATCACGATCTTCGGCAGCTTGCGATGCTCGATCGCGCCGACCGCCGGCTGATTGGGATCGTCCGACGCCGGTACGCTATAACCCGCCATCTTGAGCTGTGCGATCGACGCGCCCGATGCCAGCGCGTGGTTGTAGCCGTCGATATTGCGCACGCCCAGCTCGCGCATCCGGAGGTACCTGCTCTCCATCTCCTGCGTCGCCCACAGCAACGCGGAGGCGGCCTTCTGCGGATCGACGACGACCGGAACCAGCAGATGCGGAATATTATCGTACACCGACAATTCCAGCATCTTGGGATCGACGAGGATCAGACGCACATCGTCGGCGGTCGCGTTGAACAGAATCGACGCGATCATCGTGTGGAGCGAAACCGACTTGCCGGTTCCGGTGGCTCCGGCGATCAGCAGATGCGGCATCTTGGCGAGATCGGCGGCGACCGGACGCCCGGCGATATCCTTGCCGAGCGCGATGGTGAGCTGGCTTTGCGCGGCGAGGAATTCCTCGGCTTCGAGGATCTCGCGCAGAAAAATGCGTTCGCGCTTGCGGTTGGGCACTTCGATGCCGACCACGGCCTCGCCGGGGACCGGCGCCTGGATTCGCACCGCGGCGGCTCTAAGAGCCATTGAGAGATCGTCGGCGAGATTGACAACCTGGCTCACCTTGATTCCGGAGCCGGGCTCGAATTTGTACATCGTGACGACCGGGCCCGGCTGTACTTCGACCACCCGGCCCTCGACGCCGAAGTCCGCGAGTTTCTGCTCGAGCACGCGCGCGCTGCGCTCGAGCTGGCTCTCGTCCACCTGCGCGTGCTCGGCCGGCGGCAAATCCAGCAGGGACTGCGGCGGGAGTTTGAAAGCACCCTTCTGGCGCGGCTTCGAAGCCGCCGCCCGGTCGCGCTTCTCGCGCGCCGTCGCATCGCGAATATCCAGCAGCCTGACCTTCAGCGGCGCCGGCTTGCCGTCCAGGCCGCCGGGGTCGATCTCGTCGCCGGCGCCAAGTGAGAACGGGATACGCGCGGCGCCGCCGGCAAGTTCGAACGGCTCGCGGCGCGGGCGAATTTTGTTGGCGAGTCCGGCCAGCAGCTCGGTCGGCGCCCGCTTGAGCATCAGCGCAAGCCCGCAGATGAATCCGAGCGCGACGGCGATCAAGCCCCCGGCCAGGTTGAGCGAATCACTGAGAGTCGTGGCGATATCCGCGCCGATTTCACCGCCCATCTTTGCGTCGTGCAGGTCCCACAGGGCGCCGGCCGCCGCGAGCGCAAGAATCAAAATGACGCCGCCGCCAATCTCGCGCACGATCGTAACGATTCGCGCGCCCGTCCATACGCGCTGCGCCAGCCACGCGACCAATATCATCGCGGTGTAGGACTGGTACCCGATCAAACCGCCGAGAGTCGCCGCGATTGCCGCGCCGACCGGACCGCCGAGGTTGGGAATCCGACCGATATCGACGCTTACGAGGCTGACCGTGCCGAACGCCGCGAACGCGAGCAGCGCGAGTGCGAATAGCTCGCGAGCGATACGGCTGCCGGGATGCGCGGCAACGGCAACGAAAACCTCCTCGACCGCAGAGCGCGGCTCGCGAGCCGGCGGAGAAGGCAGCTCGATGGGCATTTTCTCCTTGCGCGCGATGGGGGTCACACCTCCGTCACGTACGGAATCACCAGCGGCCGCTTGCCCAGCTCGTCGCTGAAGTAGCGCCGAATCGCGCGCACGATTTCTTCCTTCACGCGAGGATCATTGGCGTGCAGGGAACCGCCGAGCGCGCTGAGGCGGCGGGTTAATTCCTCCTTCGCGTGGCGCATGTGCTCAGAAGTTCCGTCGCCGCTCACCAGCCCCCGCGAGAGGAGATCGGGGCCCGCAACGATGCGCCCGGTTTTCGACGAGAGGACCAGCACGGCGGTTACCGTGCCATCGCGCGCGAGCACCCGGCGCTCGCCGATCACGGCAGGATCACCACCGTCCGCGCCTTCGAGCATCACGCGGCCCGCCTCGACGGTGGGTCCGCGACGCGCCTGGGCACCAGGGCTGAGAGTCAGCGAATCGCCGTCTTCGAGCAGGAAGCAGTTGTCCTCGGGTATCCCCGCGGCAATTGCGAGCGCGACGTGGCGGCTCAGATGACGATACTCGCCATGAATCGGGATGAAGTGCCGCGGCCGCGTGAGCGCGATCAACTCCGCCAACTCGTCCTGGCTGGCGTGCCCCGAAACGTGAACCGGAGCGACCGCGTCGTAAACGACGTCGGCACCCTGCCGGTAGAGACGATTGACCAGGGTGTTGATGGTGCGTTCGTTGCCGGGAATGAAGCGCGATGACAGCACGACCATGTCGCCATGCTCGATACGCACGCGCGGGTGGGCGTCGGCGGCGAGTTTCGCCAGCGCGGAGCGCGGTTCGCCCTGGCTTCCGCTGGTCAGATAGCTCAGCCGGTTGCCGTCGATGAACTCGGCCTCGCCCGGCTCGACAAACATCGCTTGCGCAAATGGAAGCTGGCCGGTCTCGAGACCCAGCCGCACGCTATCGGCCATCGCGCGTCCGAGCGGAACGACCCGGCGGCCGAACTCGCGCGAGACCTCGACCACCTGGCGAATCCGATGCAGATGCGACGAAAAGGCCGACAGGAAAAACCGGCCGCGCGCGCGCGATGCGAGCTCGCGCAGGACGGGCTTGAGCGAACTTTCCGAGCCCGAGCGGCCGGGGCGCTCGACGTTGGTCGAATCCGAGAGCAAGACGGCAACGCCTTCCTTACCAAGCTCGGCGAAACGTTCGCGATCGAACAACTCGCCGTCCACGGGGGCGTCATCGATCTTGAAGTCGCCGCTATGAACGATGATCCCGGCGGGAGTTCGAACCGCCAGCGCAATCGAGTTCGGGGTCGAATGCGTAACCCGAATCGGTTCGACCGTGAACGGGCCAGCCTCGAATACACCCCGCGGCACAATCGTCCGCAGATCGACCGGATCGTCGAACTCCGCATCGGCGAGGCGCCGGCGAGTGAAAGCGAGAGTTATATCGGTTCCATAAACAGGAACGTTGAAGCGGCGGAGCAGATGCGGGAGCGCGCCGATGTGATCCTCGTGGGCGTGGGTGAGAACGACCGCCTCAACCGCGACGTGGCTGCGCTCAAGCCACGCCATCTCGGGTATATAGGTACCGAATCCGAGCGCGGGCTCGTCGGGGAACATCACACCGCAATCGATCACGATCGCGCGCCCGGCGCATTCAATCGCCATCAGGTTGAGCCCGATTTCGCCCAACCCGCCCAGCGCCACAATTCGGACCGCAGCGGTCGTGGAAGTGCTTGCCGCCATCGCCCTATCCTGCCTCCGCACCGAGCCGAATTATATCGGTCAGAAAACGCAGGCGAAAGGCGGGGTCCGGCCCCCTGCCTTGCCTTGAGAACGGGGCGAGGCTAGTTTTCGATCATGAGGTGGCGAAGATGGCGGCGTCGGTAAACAAAGTAATTCTAATCGGCAATCTGGGACGCGACCCCGAAACTCGCTTCACCAACTCGGGAACGTCGGTCACCAACTTTTCGATTGCGACCAAGGAGTCGTTCGCCGACAAGAGCGGGACGCGGCAGGACCGCACCGACTGGCACAACATCATCGTGTGGGGCAAACAGGGTGAGACTTGCGCGCAGTACCTGAAGAAGGGAAGCCCGGTCTACATCGAGGGCAGAATTTCCTACCGCGAGTACGAAGCGAAGGACGGCAGCGGCAAGCGCAAGGTCACGGAAATTGTCGCGATGCGCGTGCAATTCCTGAGCTCGCGTGGCGGCGCTCCGATGGGCGATGAGGCGGGAGACGCCGGCGGCGGCGCTCGTGGTCGCGCACCCGCAAGCGGTGGAGGCGCGGGCGACGACGTCGCGCCGATGGACGACGAGGACATCCCGTTTTAGGCAGAAGTGCCGTTCTAGGCACGTAACTTTGGGATTCGGCGCAATTGCGGCGGGGCGGGAAGCGGGCTTGAGTCTGCGCGGCTCGCGATTTCGATAAATCGGCTCAACTCGACGCGCAACTCGCCGACTGCGAGACCCATGTGCTCGTGCGGAATTGAATCGAGCTTGGCCGACGCTTTCTGATACAGCGACCGTGCGCCCTCGAGGTTTCCGCGCTGCGCGTGCAGAATTGCGACCGCGGCCTGGATCAATCCCTGGTAAAAGAGCTTCACCTCGCCGTCGGAGCGCTTCCAGATTTCCTCCCATGCTTCATGACACTCGAAGAAGCGCCCCTGATTGAAGAGGTCGATTCCCCGTTCGAAGAAGTCGGGGGGCGGCGGCGAATTGGTGTTTCGGTGTTGCGGCGCGGCGCTAATCCCTGGTCGTGGCGGGCTCGAGCTCAACGCCGACCGGCTCCAGTATGCGCACGACCATATTGTAGAAGGCGACGTTCTGCACCAGTTCCATCATGCGCTGCGTATCGAGAAACGTCTTCAGGGCATTCCAGGTCGCGTCGGTCACGCGCACGTTGCTGGTAGCCTCGACGGCGTAACGAATCACGACGCGCTCATGGTCGCTGAACTTCGAGGACTGCTCCCAGTCAGCAAGCGCCTGGAGCTGCTCGCGCGAGACGCCGACGCGCCGCGCGATGCTCAAATGATGGACGAACTCGTATTGCGCATCGGTCAGCCGTCCTACAGTAAGGATCGCGAGTTCGCGGAGTTTCGGGTCGAGCGCGGTCTTGTTGCGAAGGCTGTTACCCATCGAGCAGAAGCGGCGCAGAAATTTTGGCGTATGCGCGAGTACGCGGAAGAGATTGCCGACGGTCCCGCCACTCTCCGCGGCCAGGTTATCGAAGATCACGCGGTCGGCTTCGGGAAGGTCTTCGCGATTCAGATACGGTACGCGCGCGGCCATGAGTGCGCCTCCTGCGGAAAAAGATGTTCCCGGCTTTGACAGCGGCCCGAGTTCAGGCGAACAGCATCTCGGACATCGCGCCGCCGGGCGGAATCATCGGCATCACCGCCTCTTCCTTGGGGATCACGATGTCGATGAGTACCGGACCGGGAGTCGCGAATGCTTCCTTCATCGTGGCGACCAGATCTTTCGATTTTTCAATTCGGAAGCCGCGCGCACCGTATGCATCGGCCAGCTTGACGAAGTTCGGCACCGACATCGCGGTGTATGAATACCGTTCGGCGTAGAACTTCTCCTGCCATTGGCGAACCATTCCGAGGTAGTAGTTATTGAGTATGATTACCTTGATATCAACTTTGTATTGGACCGCGGTACCCAGTTCCTGGATGTTCATCTGAATCGAGCCGTCGCCCGAAACTACCACAACCTTCTTGTCAGGCGCGGCGAACGTCGCACCGATCCCGGCCGGCAATCCGTAGCCCATGGTGCCCAGTCCACCGGAGGTCAGCCACGAGCGGGGATGCTCAAACGGGAACATCTGAGCTACCCACATCTGATGCTGCCCGACATCAGTAACCAGTATGCAATCGCTCTTGGTGAGATTGGCCAGTTCGGCGATAACGTCGTGCGGGGAGACGCTCTCGCCACGATGAATGTTCTCGTAGAGCGGTTTCTCCTTCTGCCACTTGAGTATCTGCTGATGCCATTTCGTCCAATCGGCGTGGCGCTTCGCCATACTCTCGCGGCTCTTAATCGTGGTCAGCATGTCGGTGAGCACCGACTTGATATCGCCGACGATCGGAATATCGACCTTGACGTTCTTCGAAATCGACGACGGGTCGATATCGATGTGAATAATCGTCTCGGCCTTCGGCGCGAATTCAGAAATCTTGCCGGTGACGCGATCGTCGAAGCGCGCACCGACTGCGATCAGGCAATCGGTGTTGCATACCGCCGTGTTGGTGGCATACGAGCCGTGCATCCCGAGCATCCCGAGCCGGAGAGGATCGGAGGCGGGGAACGATCCCAATCCCATCAACGTCTCGGTAATTGGAATACCAAGTCCTCTAACCAGTTCGCGCAGCTCGGGCGCCGCACCGGACCATTGCACGCCGCCGCCGACGTAGAACAGCGGCGTCGAACTTTTCTCGATCGCCTCGATCGCGCGCTCGATCTGGCGGGGATTGCCGCGAATTATGGGCTTGTAGCCGCGCAGTTCAATTTTCTCGGGCAGGTTAAAAATATGCTCGGCCTGTTGCACGTCCTTGGGTATGTCAACCACCACCGGTCCGGGGCGTCCGCTGCCGGCGATATAAAACGCCTCCTTGATGATGCGCGCGATATCCTTGACGTTCTTGATCAGGAAATTGTGCTTGGTGCACGGGCGGGTGATGCCGACGAAGTCCGCCTCCTGGAAAGCATCGTTGCCGATCATCGTGGTCGGAACCTGCCCCGACAAAACCACCATCGGGGTGGAATCCATGTACGCGTCGGCGATTCCCGTGACGGTGTTGGTCGCACCGGGCCCCGAAGTGACGATGACGACGCCGGGGCGTCCGCTGACGCGCGCATAGCCCTCCGCCATGTGGGCGGCGCCCTGCTCATGGCGGACCAGAATGTGCTTGATCTTTGAGTCGAGTAGCGCGTCGTAAGTCGGCAGGATCGCGCCGCCCGGATAGCCGAAGATGACATCGACGCCCTCGGCAATCAGGCTCTCGACAATGATTTGTGCTCCCGTAAGTTTTTTCATTTACCGATTTTTGGCCGAATTCCCCGTGATTTGAGCCTCCAAAGGTACACTACGCGCAGAGGTCGGCACAACTTGTGCTCGAAGGCGGGAATGCTCGCCGCGATTCGACGCTCTAGTAATGCTGGGCGGGACCGAAGCGGCCGGCGCCGGGTTCCGTGCCCACCACTTCCAATGTCTGATTGTTCGCGGAGAACATGCCGCGCACCGTCAGGGTCTGGCCCGGCTGCATGTTCTGGAACGCCTGCTCGTCGAGACCGGTCACATTGAAGTTGGGATTGTACTGGCGGACCATCTGCCAGATATCGGGCCAATGGACTTTGCCCGTGGGATCGTCAACGTAGGCGTCATTCAGCACGAACTTGTAGGTTTTCCCGCTTACGCCCATCGTGACCACCTGCTTGTCACCGTAGATCTCGCCCGGCGGGGGCTTGCTGATGACCAACGTGGTGGGAAGCGGAATCATCATCGGGCGCATCTGCGCATCGGCTCGGGCGGCGATAGATACGAGCGTCGAAATCGCGATCGCGAACAGACCGATTCTGGAAACAGTCTTTTTCATGGGAGTGACCTCTGTCGCTCTTTGCTCAATCATAGAGAGGGCGTCGATCAACGATCAAGCAAGGCAGTTTCGATCGAGCGCTTGAAACCTTGCAATGGGCGGACGTCTGGTTTAATCGGCAACTCGGAGCGCAGACGAGAGGGACTCAACGATCATGTCGCGAACGGCCAGACGTCTCACCGCTTGCGGCGCAGCCCTGGTGCTGCTGGCCGGACTCGGGTGGTGGGTGGCGCACGTGCCGGCGGTGCAGGATGCGCTGCTGAGGCGGATGGTCGAGCGGACCCTTGGCGCAACGCGCAACGATCTCCTCGCCGACGACGCGCTCCGTGTGGTCCTGTGCGGGACCGGAAATCCGCTCCCCGATCCCAATCGGGCGAATGCATGCACGGCGGTCTTCGCCGGCGGCAATATGTACCTGGTGGACGCCGGCCCTGGCGCAGGGAAGAACCTCGCGCTGTGGCATCTGCCGGTTTCCAGGCTGGCGGCGGTGATGCTGACGCACTACCACTCGGATCATATCGGCGAGCTTGGCGAGATTAACATGCAGACGTGGGCGCAGGGCCGGGCGAACCCGTTGCGCGTCTATGGGCCGCCTGGCGTCGAGGTGGTGGTGGGCGGATTCGCGCAGGCCTACGCGCTGGACCGGGATTATCGCGAAGCGCATCACGGCGCCGCACTTATGCCGCCGGCCAACTGGGCGATGGAACCGCACGTGGTAAAGATCGATACCGCGCTGGGCGCCGGGCCGTGCACGGGCGGCTCGGCGACCGTTCTCGAAGAGAACGGGCTCAAAGTGACCGCCTTTACCGTCAATCATGCGCCGGTCGCGCCCGCATACGGCTACCGATTCGACTACAAGGGGCGCTCGGTGGTGATCAGCGGCGACACGACCAAATGCGCCAACCTGGTGGCGCAGGCGCGCGGCGTCAACGTGCTGATCCATGAAGCGCAGTCGGCGGCGATGGTGAAGATTATCGAAGACGCGGCGATCCAGCGGGGAAACGCGCGGATTGCGAAGATCATGTCCGACATCCTCCGTTACCATACGACGCCCGAGGACGCGGCCGCCGAGGCGAACGAAGCGGGCGTGCGGCTCCTGGTGCTGAGCCATATCGGGCCGCCGACGCCTAATGCCTTCGTGCGGATGGCATTCATGCGCGGGGTCGGCGCGGTGCGGCCGCGCGGCGTCGTGCTCGGATACGACGGGATGCTGCTCACATTGCCGGCGGGTTCAGACACAATCGATACTTCCAGCGTCAACTAGCAGGCGCGCTGAACTTCGGCGATAAGCAATGAAACAACCAGCGGACGAGGTAATCGCGGGTCGAATTGCGGACTTCAACCACTGGCCGGAGAACCTGAATGACACTCGAATATGATTTGTTCTGGTCCTTTCGCTCGCCGTATTCCTACCTCGTTACGCCGCGCCTGATTGAATTCGAACGCGAGTACGACGTGAAGGCCAATGTGCGGCCGGTTTATCCGATCGCGCTGCGGATTCCCGGCTTTTTCAAACAGGTGAACCCGATGTGGCCGCCCTATTTGCTTCGCGATTGTTCGCGTATCGCGGAGATGCTGGGCATGCCGTTCACCTGGCCCAGCCCCGATCCCATCGTCATGAACATGAGCACCGGCGAGGTGGCCAGCGAGCAACCGTACATCCACAGGTTGACGAGGTTGGGCGTCGCCGCCGCCACTGTGGGCAAGGGACAGCAGTTCCTCGCAGCGGTGAGCGCAGTTATTTTCGGCGGCGTCAGGGACTGGCATCTCGGCAGCCATCTCGCCACAGCGGCGCAGCGCGCAGGGCTGTACCTCACGCGCCTCGATTCGGAAATCGAGCGCGATCCCGATCGTTATGAAGCTGTGATCGCCGAAAATGAGGCCGCGCAGAAACGCGCCGGGCATTGGGGCGTCCCACTGATGGTCTTCAACGGCGAGCCGTTTTTCGGGCAGGACCGCTTCGATCTGCTGCGATGGCGCATGCAACGAAACGGACTCGCCCGCCGCCATTGAGTGGCGCAAGCGCAATAAAAAACCGTTCGGCCGCAAAAGTCCGGCTTTCGATCGAGACATTTTCGATCGAGCCTGACTGTTGTAGGATGGCTCCCGACGTGCCGGGATAGGCGCCGCGCACCATGGGGGTACACATGCGAGAGCCATCGTTGAGAATCGTGGCAGGAACCTTGCTCGCGGCGATGCTGTGCTCGTTGCCGCGTGCGCAAGCCGACGTCAAACCCGGCGACGTGATCACCAAGGACAATGCATCCAAGGTCGCCGACCTGGTCAGCCCCGGCAACTACGTGCTGGTCCGCGAGGGCATGCAGCTCAGGATCGTGCCGACCGACAAGCTCGAATGGCCGCCGCCGTTCAGAGCCGCGACCGAGAAGTACTCGGGCCAGGTCCAGCTCGGGGCCGACGGCACGCTCAAGAATTACGTCTCCGGCCAGCCGTTTCCGCTGGTCGATCCGAACGATCCGCAAGTGGCGACCAAGGTAATGTGGAATTTCAGCTACCGGCCGCTCTACAGCGACGATATCGATATGCGCTATCCCGAGGTTGCCGCCTTCGACAAGAACCCCACCGGCTCACCGTTGAGCTACTACACGGTGGGGCACTTCGCCTTCTACAACAACATCGGACGCATCGAGGTGCCTCCGATACCAACCGATCCCGACGGCGTGGCCAGTGGCATCCGTTATCGCTTCGGCTTCTATCCGTTCATGGAACCGTCCTCGCTGCGCGGTTACGGGATGGTGCGGCAGCGGCATATCGATCCCGCGGTCGAGGACAACACCTGGGTGTTCAGTCCCGGGACGCGCAGGCTGCGCCGTGAATCCCCGGCGGTGCTCTCAGACGCCATCGGCGCGCTACCGGGATTCGGCGGTGGCGGTGGCGGAGGCAGCGGAGGCTACGGGGGCGGCGCTGGTGGCGCGGGAGGAGCCGGCGGTGGCAGCGCTTTCGCTAACACGCTCGATCCCGACTCATACTTCGGCTTCTCAGCGAAGATCGAAGATTTCAACTACCGCTTCCTGGGCGAGAAGCAGATGCTCGCGTCGGTCCACGCCGTGCATTCGCCCGAACCGCAATGCCCCTTCGACGGCGGCAAAACCATTTGCCCCGAAGACTGGGAGATGCGCCATCTGTACGTGATCGAAGCGGACTCGAAGCCGGGCCATGACGCGACGATTCCGAAGCGAATCTTCTACATTGATTCAGAAGGATGGTTCATCACGGCGTCGGATCAGTACGATCGCGACGGCAAGCTGTGGAAGACCATCGCGACCTTCAATACTTACCGCGACCGGCCGGTGCCGGACGCGAGAGTCGCCATTTATCCATACAAGCGGATGTTCCAACTGGGTCTGGTCGATGAGGATCTCGACACCGGCTACACTTCGGTCGTCTATATGCCCGGAGCGACCGCGCCCGATCGCGAATGCTGGTATATCGATATGGGAACAGTGGACAACGCAATGCTGGAGCCGCAGGCGCTCGAGCGAGCCGGCCACTGATCGGGAACAATCGAGCTACAGCTGCAGCACGAACCGGATGTCGCCGAGGCGCAGCCGGCTGCCGGCGCTCACGAACGCCGAGCCATGTATCTGGCGATCATCGACGTAGCTGCCGTTAGTCGAATTCAGATCCATCAGTTCGAATCCACCGTCGCGGCGCATCAAGCGCGCGTGCTGGCGCGATATGCTGGCGTGCAGTTCGCGATTTGACGCGGGCCAATTTCTTTGTACACTGAAGGTGATGAGCAAGCCCCACAAGGAACTACTGCACAGCACCGCCTACCGCTACACGGTACTGTTTGAGCGCGCGCCGGAAGGCGGCTATGTCGCCACGATTCCGGTACTCGCAATCGCCACGCAGGGCCAGACTCTGCGAGAGGCCCGGGCCATGGCCCGCGATGCGATTCGCGGACTCATCGAATCCCTGGCTAAAGATGGCGAGGAAATTCCAATCGAGCAGCCTGCCGCCACGACCGAACGGCTGGCGGTGAGACTGCTGGCCGGTGCATGAGGCTTCCTGCCCTCAAGGCGCGAGAGGTCATCCGCGTCCTTGAGCAGCTCGGGTTCCGGCTACACCACAGCACCGGCTCCCATCGCATCTACAAGAATCCCACCACCGGGCGGCGCGCCGTCATTCCTTTCCACGGGAGCCGCGACCTCAATGTGAATGTGCTGCGGTCCATCTTGAGGCAGGCCGACCTCGCTGAGGACGAGTTTGTGAAGCTGCTGTGATGTTGACGGTTGCAGAGGGTAGTTCCTGCGGAAACCCGAGCTACAGCTGCAGCACGAACCGGATGTCGCCGAGGCGCACCCGGCTGCCGGCGCTCACGAACGCCGAGCCATGTATCTGGCGATCATCGACGTAGCTGCCGTTAGTCGAATTCAGATCCATCAGTTCGAATCCACCGTCGCGGCGCATCAAGCGCGCGTGCTGGCGCGATATGCTGGCGTGCGGAATGACGACATCGTTGTCCTCGCCGCGGCCGATCGATATTTCGTCTTTCATCAGCGCGTATTCCGCCGGCACCGGATCGATGCGATCGACTGCCACCAGCCGCGCGCCCTGCGTATTTCCCGCCCCGCGGGGCGCGGTGATCGGTGATTGCGATGCTCTCGCGGGCGCGCGCTGGACCGCGCGGGCCGCTGGCGGTGGCGCCGACGGCATCCTGAGTGAGGGTGCGCCCTGCGCCTCGACAATGGCCTTGAGTTCATCGGCCGGGACCCCGAATCTCATTCGCGACAGCCCGAACAGCCCGATAATTGCGATCAACGGTACCGCGCCGTTCCACCAGCTGAACGAGAATTGCGCAAGCCCCGTGCCGGTCGAGTTTCCACCGGCCGTGCCCGTGTCCTCCGGCACGTTAATCGCGGCGCCGCCGAGCCCCCGCACCTGGTACGCGGTCTCAGCCGTGCCCGCTTCGGCGTTATAATCGATCTTCAGTTCGACACTGCGATTGGTGCCGTCTTCAATCGGCCGCGGCGTTCGATAGGTCAGCGAATACTCCGTCGCGATCGAATGGCCGATCTCGCGCACCAGCGACGGGAAGCGGCTTTCTTCCGTGATGATATTGTACGAACGGCCATGCGTCGCATCGACGATTTCCTGGTACTCGGGCGCGATGAACGGCGGCGGAACCACCCCATACAGAGTGAGCCCATTCTTCTTGAGCATGGCGGCGACTTTGGCGCCGGTCAGATCCGTCACCTGCACGCCGCGAGTATGATGGTCCCAGAAGGCCTGATCGTGCGCCGTGTCGGCCGAGCCGTCGCCGTCATGATGAGCCGGCGCGTCGGTGACAATAATAATGATGCCTTCGGCCTCGGGGCGGAATGGAAACTTCGCCGCATAGGCGAGCGCGTCGAGCTGATCCTCGGGGATGTCGCCGCCGCCGCCGGCGTGCAGGGTGCCCACCCACTCGGTGAACTGCTTGACGTCCGAAGTAAACGAGTTGCGATAGGCGCAGTTGCAGTCGGGGTACGCCGAGACCACGTAATCCTCGAAGGTCACCAGTCCGAGCCGGTAGTCGCGGCTGTTGGATTGCAGGTCCTGCGCAAACGCGATCACATTCTGCTTGACCGCGTCGATATAGGGCTGCATCGATTCCGTCACGTCCAACACGAACACGATATCGACGGGACGGCCCTGACCGACTCCGCGAAAATCGAGAATCTTGGCTTCCTTGCCGTCTTCAAATACTTTCACGTTGTCGGGACGAAGGTTGCCCACCGGATTGCCGTTCTGATCGGTCAGACCGAAGTCGAGCTGCACGCCGCCGTCGGCGTCGAAATGCTCCAGGCCCGGATTTCCGGTCGTGATTTTCAAGCTCGCATCCGCCGCGGTCACTCGAACCCCGAAGCAGAGCAGAAAGAAAAGTGCGAACAGACCGCAGCAGGCGTTTCGATTCGACAAGCTCATCGCTGGGATTGATTCTCCGGATCGCGAAGGCGATCAGTCAAGCTCCGCTATCCATTTGACGTTCACGCAGGCGATTGTATTCTTGCGTTCGCACCCCGGTTAGGTTATCCCAAACGCTGACCCAATTCTTCTTCGATGGAATCCGTGTGAAACATTCTTTTGTACATCGCACCGCTGGCGGCCTGATAGTACCTTTCGTCATCGTGATTGGCGTGCTGTTGGCCGGTGTTGGGTCGGCCCGGGCGGCCAAAAATGCGTTGGTCGAGGTGGGATTTGTGGGCGTCCCGCCGCCGAACTTTCAGAATGTTCTTCTCAATGTTCAGTCGGTTCGCGTCAATCCCAAGGTGAACGCGACCCCCTACAACGGCAAATGGCAGCCCATTCCGGTGCCTCCGGGGATTGGAAACGCCGGTCAGAACGCGGACCTGCAGATCGATCTCAACGCTTCGCAGAACCTACCCCAGATATTCAACACCGCGGGTGTGCAGGCCGGCATCTACCGCTTTGTCGAGCTCCGGCTCGATCCGAACAATCCCGGCACGTTGGTCCCCGACTGTCCGCAAACGTCGCCGCCGATCTCCAACCCCAGCAACACCGCCGACGGATGCATCAATTACCCGATCCAGTTGACTAACGGCAACAACGTCATCGTCTACTCGAATCCCGACGGCAGCCCACTGATCTCTCCGGCAAATAAGATAATGACGCCGTTGATCCTTCAAGTGTCAATGTCGCAACCTGTGCCGCCTACGGTGCCCGGCGGTGCATATACGGTAACGATCTCGTTGGCGACGCCGCCCGCGAATCCGCTTGAGGTGGGCACAGTCACGGGGTCCGTGAACGTCAACAGCGCTGGTAAGGGCTCGGGGACTTCGCCGTCGGGAAAGGTCCGCAAGTTGGCGGTGACAGCCGAAGCGATCGGAACCAATACCCCTATCGCGAGCACTCCGGTCAAAAACGGGCAATATACGCTGATACTTCCGGCGGCCTCCACTTTCGGAACGCTCTATGACCTCGCGGTGGCTGGCGGAGCAGATACTTACGCCGCACAGCGGCTAACGCCGCTATACCAGGGCACATCGATTACCGCTGATTTCAACGATAAAAATAGCCTCACCGGGAGCCAGACGCTGGGCAATATCACGGGAACGATCAGCGACAATTGCGTCGCGACAAAGCCCATTGTCGGTGCGACGCTGCAGTTGCTGATTCCGCCCGATCCGCCCAATCCCAACTCGTCGGTCGACTGCTCAGTGCCGGGTGACGCCCCCCTGTGCGTCGCTGTCGCGACGGCGAACACCGACAACACAGGTTACTTCCCGCTGCCGGGAACGATCACCATTCCCGCCGAGTTCTCCAACGTTCCGATCCGATCGAAATCTTTACCGAACACGAACAAGGGCGCCTATGTGATGGAGGTCACCGCGCCGGGCTACGATCCTTTATTCGAATACGCAATTCCGACCTCGAATGGTAAAGGTGGCACTTGCGCTCCTATCGACAGCACTACTTTCGGCGCGTGCGACCTCTCCCTGAACACGGGATACATCCAAGGTAAAATACCGATACAACAGCCCGTTCCGGGGCAGACCATTCTGGTCCAGGTATTCGCCGAGGACGCCGGAACCAACAATATTGAAAGTGCGCTCCCGATGCCGATCACCGTCACCAGCTCGAACGGCGGTACTATCGGCTATACGCTTAACGTTCCGCCCTCGGTTTCCACCTTCGATTTGTTCGCGACGACGATCGATAACTATCAGGGTGTCGGCGATCCGTATCCGGGCCATACCATCGTGGTGAAGTCAGGCGTTACGGGACCGGCGGAGCCCTCCAAGCCGGGAGCATGCAGTACCGCGACCCCGACTCCTTTCGAGCAACCGATCGAGTGCATCGGTCACGGCAGCGTGACGGGCGCTGTCTACGGCGCCAACCTCGGCAGCTCGGTGGTCCTGTCGAAGCAAGATACGGGTTCAGGCGATTTCGTGGCGATAACGAATACTCTCGTGCAGAATCAGTCGCCAAATTCAACCCCCCCTCCAAGCAACAATTACTCCTTCTGCGCTCCTGCCGACACTTATCAGGTACAAGAGTGGCAACTCCCGACACCCGATGCCGACGCGACGCCATCGTCGTCGCCTACAGCTTCACCTGTTCCCGACATGGCCGCGATTATCACGATTTCGACGCCTCTGCCGGCCGGCGGCGCGAGTCCGACTCCGACGCCCGCAATCAAGTGCCCGACCACCTGCGAGAATCCCGACGGCACATGCCCCGGCATCTGCAGCAACGTAATCCAGCCGCTACCGCCGACACCGTGATCGCGATGGCAACCCGGGTTTCGCGGCATCTCGTGCGGACCTTGTCGATGAGCGCGCTCGGCGCCGCGATGGCCTTTTCAGTCGCGGCCTGCAACAACCAGACTGGATTTTCCGGGAGCGTCGGTAATACGCCCAACGGTCCGCCGCTGGCTTCGTACGACATTCTCGGCACCGTCGGCACGCCATTTACCGCGACCGTATCGGACGCGCGATCGTCGTGGACGCTTCAGGGGGTCGTCCCACTTAACATCATAATCTGCAACAACATCCTCCCGGCCGCGATCATCGCGACCAAAACCACCAGCAACAGCAACCTGCTGAGTGTCGAAATAATCACCGGCTATCGCGTGGCCAATGTCCAGTCCACCAGCGCACCTTTTGGCACCGTGTCGCTGCAGGTCGGGGGTACCCTCAGCTCGATCTCACCGCCGGCGGACCCAGACCTGCGGATTTTCGACGCCGGTCCCCTCAATGAACGCTACTCGGCGCTGGTCGAGGACATCAGCACTGGATGGGTGATCGACGCCCGCGCGCCGACTTTGATTTTGTTCGACAACCCGGACGGAAAAGTGGATGCCACCTTTTTCGGAGGTCAGGACTACGGCAGTTTCACGCTCAACATGACGCTCGGCGGCGCCGTGGTGGCAACCGTCGTTCACGGCCCCGACGCGACGATTCGCGAACCATGACCGGCGCCCCATCTTGAGTCAGCGCCCGCGGTAGCTGCGCAATTCGCGCGCACGCCTGCTGCTGCGTCGAAGTTGCGCTCGATCGTCCCGGTTCGTTTGACAGCCTCCCGCATTCGTCATAGTTAGCCTCTGTAACAAGTGAGCGAGCCATTCGATAACGCGCCTGGATCTTCCCGCCTCTGAAATCATTCTATGAATTCGCAGCTCGTACGCCGGGTCCTTTTGGCAGTGGCAATCATTGTGGCCCTTGCCGCGGCGATTCCCGGTTTTCGCTACTATCGCTACATCGAAAGTCACGTCAGCACCGACGACGCCTACGTCGATGGCACTGTCGCGCTGGTTTCCTCGCGGGTTGCCGGCACCGTCACCAACGTTTATGTCGAGGACAACTGGACGGTTAAGGAAGGCCAGTTGTTGTTGACGCTGGATCCACGCGACTTCGACGTCCGTGTCGAGCAGGCCCAGGCGCAGCTTGAGCGCGCCAGGCAATCCGTCGATGAGCTCTACGCGCTGGTGGATGCGGCGCGGTCGGGCGTGTCGCTCACCGTGTCGCAGCTCAAGCAGGCGAAAATCGATTTCATGCGCGCCAAGGCGCTCAAGGAACAAGGCGTCGACTCCATCGAGCAATACGATCAGGCCAACACCGCTCTGGGCATCGCGATGGCCGATGAAGCGCTCGCGGAGCATCAATTGACTCAGGCCAGGGCCGCCCTCGGATCGCGCAACGACGGCCATGCGCGCTACGCACTCCCCGTCGTGCAGCAGGCCGACGCCGCTCTGGAAGCCGCCAAGCTCGATCTCGGCTACACCAAACTGACCGCGCCGTTCACCGGCATCGAAACTCATAAGACTGCCCACGTTGGCAATCGTGTCCAGGTCGGAGAGCCTCTGCTCGCGATCGTCCCGCTGCGCGGGCTCTACATCACGGCTAACTTCAAGGAGACCCAGCTCACCGACGTGCGCGTCGGTCAAAAGGCGGAGGTCGTCGCCGACATCTATCCCGACTACACCTACCATGGACACGTCGATTCGATCAGCATGGGCACCGGCGCGGCCTTCTCGATCCTGCCGCCCGAGAACGCGACCGGCAACTGGGTCAAGGTCGTGCAGCGCGTGCCGGTCAAGATTGTTATCGAAGGGCCCGAGCCTCAGGACAAACCGCTGCGGCTGGGACTGTCGGTCGAGGTTACGATCGATCTCGCCGATCGCAGCGGACCACTGCTGTCGTCGATCGTGCAGCAACGTTTCCAGCAAGGCGGCCAGACTCTCCCCAACGAGACGCTCAAGATGGCGCCGATGCCCCGGACGCCGGTCGAACATCAGCCGCGCGCCGCAACGCCGCAACATTTCATGAATCCCACGCAGCCGCACTGACCACTCGCCCCAGGCCGTGGCAGGGGTGACCCCTGGCCGTTGGCACGGCTGGCCAGTATTAAGAAACCGCGCGCCCGCGGCAGGGGCCGCGCCCGCCAACGGCGGGCGGCCTTAACGGTGGGTGCAGGGGTCACCCCTGCCACCTGACACGCGTGTCAGTTCGGTTGCGACTTTTTCCCGCCTGTACTACGCTCCAGTTCGCGTGGATTCTCCGCCCGCGCTTCATCTAATGCTCGACCCTTGCGACATTGAGCAACGCCTTGCCCGGTATCTTTGCGCACCGATCGCGCGCCTGAGCGTCCTTGCCAGCGGATGGGAAACCACGGTCTTCGAGTTCTCGCTCCAATCAGCGTCGAAGCCGTTCGCCGCCATCCCGGCCGGCCAATCGATGGTTTTGCGCGTCTATCAAGGTTCCGAGGCCGACGCCAAAGGCACCCGCGAATACACCACCATCGCGCGCCTGTTCTCCGCCGGCTACTGCGTCCCGCGCCCCTACGCCTTCGAGGCCGACCATCGCGCCTTGGGCGCGCCGTTCCTCATCATGCAGCGGCTGGCGGGCGGTCCGCTGTTCACGATCAGCAGCTTTCCGAGTTCGTTAAAGACTTTCTCGATGGCATTTTTTTCTTTCGTCCGCGCGCAGGCGAGACTCCACAAGCTCGATCCGGCAAGCGCGGGCCTGCGCGAGATTCCGCGCGCATATGTGCCAATCGCAGGCGCCGGCGCTGACGCCGCCTCTCCTCTGCTGGATCGCGTGCTCGCGATCATCGCCAATCGCGTCGAGACCGGCCCGCTGCCCGGCCTGCGCGAGGCGCTCAATCTGGTTTCCGAACGCGCGTCGAGGTTTCGCTACAGCCCCAGTTCGCTCCTGCACATGGACTATCACCCGCTCAACGTGATGGTGGATGGGCTGCGCGTGACCGGCGTCATCGACTGGGTAAACGCCGATGTCGGCGATCGCCATCTCGACGCTGCGATGACGTCGGTGATTCTGTCCTCGTCTGCGCTGGAGAACCCGCGATGGGTGCGCGACAACCTGGTCGGCAACGCGCTTCGCGCGACCTTCGCGGGGTTGTACTTGCCGCTCTATCATGCGATGGCGCCGATCGACTTCGAGCGCTTTCGTTACTGCCAGGCGGTCGCGGCGCTGCTGCGGCTCTCGATGCTCGGGATGATGCGCGCGCACGGTCCGGAAGTCGTGGGCTTCCGCCGCGAAGCTATCCACGAAGTCACGCCCGCGGTCGTGAGATTGCTCAGCCGCTACGCCACCCGCAAGAGCGGCGCGGCAGTCGGGCTCGACGCGACCGCCGCGCAGCCGGCCTGATCCGCGCCCGCGCGCGACATCGGAGCGCGGCCTTAACACTGCGCCGCCGTCGCAACGGCCTATCGCTTTCAGCCGAAAAAATCTGTAACAAGTTGTGCATGCGAAAGTGTTATGCAACTGCGATGCTGTTGGTTAGCTGGTACCTGATGCTGCCGCCGCCGGTTTTTCCGCCTGTGCCGGACGCGTCGGGAAATTACAAAATGAACACCGCGGCGCCGATGTCCCAATGGCTCAAGTTCAAAACGCTTGAGTCCGAAGCTGCCTGCAAGGCGCAATTGAAGAAGGTGCAGCCTTTCTACAAATGCCTCGCGAGCGACGACCCCGCGCTGACGGCTTCCGCCCCAGCCGCGGCTGGCGGACCAAGCACCTCGACTGTCTCCGGCGCCGCCGCCAGTCACATGCAATAGGCTACTGGCGCGCTCCGCGATTGTTCCCCCCTTCACCTGTTCTAACAGGCCGCGCCCGCCAACGGCGGGCGGCCTTAACACTGGGTGCAGGGCTCAGCCCTGCGGTGCAGGGGTCACCCCTGCCGAAGCAATTCGCGCAGCACGAACGGCAGGATTCCGCCGTGCCGGATGTACTCGACCTCCTCGGGCGTATCGACTCGCAGCGTCGCCTCGAACTCGATCGTCTTGCCGCCGGACTGCGCGCGCACCTTCACCGCCGGGCGCGGCTTCATTCCCGCCTTCAATCCCGTGATCGAAAATACTTCCTGCCCGGTCAGTCCGAGCTTCTCGCGGCTGTCGCCGCCCTTGAACTCCAGCGCCAGCACGCCCATCCCAATCAGATTGCTGCGATGGATTCGCTCGAAGCTCTCCGCGATTACCGCGCGCACGCCGAGCAGTTGTACGCCCTTGGCGGCCCAATCACGCGACGAGCCCGTCCCGTATTCCTTGCCCGCGATCACTATCAGCGGCGTCCCTGCTTTGCGGTAAAGCTCCGACGCGTCGAAGATCGTCATCCGCTCGCCGTCCGGCAGATGCGCGGTGAAGCCGCCTTCCACCCCCGGCACCATCAGGTTCTTGAGCCGGATATTCGCCAGCGTCCCGCGCATCATCACTTCATGATTTCCGCGCCGCGCTCCGTATGAGTTGAAATCCTTGGGCGCCACGCCGTGCGCGATCAGATACTTGCCCGCCGGACTGTCGGCCCCGATCGATCCGGCCGGCGAAATGTGATCCGTCGTCACGCTGTCGCCGAGCACCGCCAGCGCCCGCGCTCCGCTGATATCGGAAAACTCGCCCACCTTGGCCGTCACGCCGTCGAAAAACGGCGGCGCCTTCACGTACGACGAATCCTTCTCCCAGTGGAACAGGTTGCCCTCCGGCACGGCCAGGCTCCTCCATCGCTCGTCGCCGTCGAACACCTGCCCGTACTCGCTCTTGAACATCGCGGCGTCAACCGAACCCGCCAGCGCCGCCGCCACTTCCTCCTGCGACGGCCAGATGTCGCGCAGATACACCGGACGTCCGTCTGAACCCGTGCCGAGCGGCTGATGCTCGACGTCGATATCCATCGTGCCCGCAATCGCGTATGCGACCACCAGCGGCGGCGACGCCAGGTAGTTGAACCGCACCGAGGGATTGATGCGCCCCTCGAAATTGCGATTGCCGCTCAGTATCGCGCACGCCACCAGGTTGCCCTGCTTGACCGCGTCGGCTATCGCCTCCGCGATCGGCCCGCTGTTGCCGATACACGTCGTGCATCCGTAACCGACCAGGTTGAAGCGCAGCTTGTCGAGCGACTCGGTCAGCCCCGCGCGCTTGAGGTACTGCGTCACGACCTTGGAACCGGGCGCCAGGCTGGTCTTCACCCACGGCTTGACCGTAAGCCCGCGCGCGACCGCCTTTTTCGCCAGAATTCCCGCCGCCAGCATCACCGACGGATTCGACGTGTTCGTGCAGCTGGTGATCGCGGCGATCACGATCGAGCCATGCGTCAACGCGTAGCGCCCGCCCTCGGAATTCACTTCGACCTTGTTGACGATATGGCCGAGCTTCGATTCGACAACTACCTCTTGGCCCGCCGACGCACCGTTGCCGCCTTCGGCGACCCACTTCGCCAGCTCTTTGCGATCGACGCTCGGATGTTTCTCGAATTCCTTGGCAAGCTCGCCGCGGAAACTGCTCTTCGCCGCCGTCAGCACAACTCGATCCTGCGGACGGCGCGGCCCGGCCATGCTCGGCACCACGCTGCCGAGGTCGAGTTCGAGGGTGTCGGAAAATTTCGGCTCGGGCGCATCGGCGGAATTGAACAGGCCTTGCGCCTTGCAGTAGTCCTCGATCAGTTTGACCTGCGCATCGCTGCGTCCCGTCAGCCGCAAATAAGTGAGCGTCTGATCGTCAACCGGGAAAAATCCCATCGTCGCGCCATACTCGGGCGCCATGTTGCCCAGCGTCGCGCGATCCGCGACCGCCAGCGACTTGAGCCCCGGCCCGAAGTATTCAACGAACTTGCCGACCACGCCCTTCTTGCGCAGCATCTGCGTGACCGTCAGCACCAGGTCGGTAGCGGTCGCTCCCGGACGCAAGCTGCCCGCCAGCCGAAACCCGATCACTTCGGGAATCAGCATCGGTACCGAGCGCCCGAGCATCGCGGCTTCGGCTTCGATTCCGCCCACACCCCATCCCACCACGCCCAGACCATTGATCATCGTGGTGTGCGAATCCGTGCCAATCACCGTGTCCGGATACAATTCGCCGTTCTTCGACGAAAAAACCACCGGCGCGAGATATTCCAGATTCACCTGGTGAACGATTCCAGTGTCGGGCGGAACCACGCGGAAGTTGTCGAATGCGCCCTGCCCCCAGCGCAGGAAAAGATAGCGCTCGCGGTTGCGTTCGAATTCCAGCCGCGCGTTGGCCGCGAACGAATCGGCGCTGCCGAAAGAATCGACCTGCACCGAGTGATCGATCACCAGATCAACCGGCTGCAGTGGACTGATCTTGGCGGGATCGCCGCCGAGCTTCTTGATCGCGTCGCGCATCGCCGCCAGATCCGCCACCACCGGCACGCCCGTGAAATCCTGCAGCAGCACCCGCGCCGGCATGAACGAGATTTCCCGCTCTCCGCCCTTGCCGTTCCATTTGGCCAGCGCCTCGATCTGCCCGGTCGTCACGACCGCGCCGTCTTCGCGCCGCAGCACGTTTTCCAGCATCACCTTGATCGAATACGGCATCCGCGCCAGCGAGAAACCGCGCTTCTCGAGCGCCTCGAGCTTGAAGATCGTGTAGCTTTTGCCTTCCACCGAAAGCGTCGAACGAGCACCGAAACTGTTAGTAGCCATTGATCGAGCCTTGCCCTCCTGGAGCGATGGTAAAACCGGACGCGAGTTCCAAATCAGGCGCGCCGGCCAATCCGATTCGATTTGTTATGCGTTCAGAATACCGTGCGAGCGCAGCCAATCAACTGGCAAAATTGCGCAACCCGACCGCCCTCTAGCCGGGGCCCGCGCTGCGGCGCAATGCGCCCGCCGGAACCGGGCCATGCAATCCGTCGAAGACCAGCGATCGTCCATCGGAATGGAATCGCATCGCGGCCAGAATACCGACCCGCGGCGATTGCAGCGCCGCCACCCCGTCGATTGAATCGATCGTGATACGCGGCTTCAGCGCCAGCAGCGCCGCCACCGCCGCGCTGAAACTCTCGTCGTCCGCGCCGCCCTCGCCCGCCGTGATCAGCGCGCGTCCCTGCAATCCCGCAATCACGCGGCCGGCGCGAATTACCACGACGTTGGCCGCCTCGCGCGCGATACCGCATCCTGCCAGCACCGCGCCGTACGGATTGGCGGGATCGATTGCGCTCAACGCAACCGGTTTCTCTCGCGCCGGAATCAGAGTCCGCGCCGCGCGCAACATTTCGACCGCTTCCGGCAGCGCATATTGTTCCCCCGAAATCGATCTCACGAACCATCCGCGCGCAATCGCGCCGCTGTATTCCAGCCGCCGCAGCGCCGGCGCGATCTCGTTCCACAAGATTTTCGTCGCTTCGAGGCCGAGCATCTCCCGGGCGAGAATTCCATGGCGCTCGAGCAATTTGAGCGCGAGATCCCGCGCATCATCCGGGCTGGCGGCGCGATGCTCGCCCGCGCGTACCAGCGACCAGCGGCCCGCCAGGCTCGACTTTAGCCGCGCGCGAACCGCCGCGTCGTGACGAGTCGTCGGGCGGCGCGCGACCGGCTCGAGCACCCGCTCGGCGCCGCGATCGTCGGCAAACATCCGCAATGGCGCAAAGTTGTCGTTGCTCACGCGCCCCGCCGCCGCCATCCGCCACAGCGCGGACAATGCGTCGCGCTCCGAAACATTCGCGCGCTCCGCGACCTCGTCCAGGTACTGCGCGCCCGCGGCTCCCAGCGCCTCCAGCACCGCCTGCTCCTTCGCGTCCGACGGCGCTGGTGCTTCTCGCGGTACAAACAGACTGGCCTTGCGCGCAATGAAGGTGACCCGCGACGGTGTGCTCGCGCGATGCGCGCCTTCGACACCTTCTTCGCCAACGGCGACCCACTTCATCTGGCCGCTCATGCAGACCAGGTCGAGCATCTCGGGCCGATAGCCTGCGATGCGCGCCGGGATAATCGCGTGCTCCCAAATCTCGGGCGTCGCCGCGATTCCTGACAACTGTTCGAGCACCGCCGCCACGCCGCTCTGATCGGCCGGCAGTTCAGCGCCGCCGACCCGCATCCATCGCAGCCGAAACGCGGCGTACTCGTGATCCGCGCACGGCTCGATTTCAGCGCGCACCCGCGCCAGCGTCATCCGATGAATCCGTTCCAGGTTGTAGCGGTCGCACCACTGAACCGCGTCGGCGCGCGTGAAATGACCGCGAAAAATTCCGCCCGCCCCTTCCAGCGCCGCGAGAATCCGCTCGATGTCCGATTCTTTGATATGCAGTCGCGCCGCGATTTCACCGCCGGTCGTCGGTCCGCAAGTCTTCATCGCGCGGCGCACGAGTTCGGCGCGCGCACCGTCGCCGTCGCGGCCCTCGTCGCCCGGCTGGGCGCCGCCGTCAATCGACGCGGTGGGATATGCGGCGGCGAAGATGCCCCTGTCTTCGCTGGTAATGATTCGCTCTGGCGATTCGCTACTTAAGTTGACACGTGCGATTCGCCGCTCCGCATCCAGTTCCGCAATCATCGCGCGGCCACCCTGGCCGGCGCGTTCTTCGATCTCGGCTTGCGTCAGCGAACCGTGCGCCCGAATCAATTCGCACAATTCGTCGCGCGAGCGCGGCCTGCGTCCGGCTGCGAGGCCCGTCACTCCGGCGACGACGCTGTCGACCGCTTCCGCCGAGAGCAGATCGGAAAGGTCTTCTTTGCGGAATACGTCCTCGGCCATGCCGCGATTCATCGTCACGGTCCGCGAACGGCGATTCGCGCGCTCGCCGTCGTCGAGAAATGAATAGTCCGACGCGAGCAGTATCCGATGCGCAAACACCGACGGCGCGATCGCATCGACGGCGACCGTGGCAATCGCGCCGCTCTCGATACCTTCGAGCATCCGCACTGTGCGCGGCAGGTCGGTGGACTCCTCCAGGCATTCGCGAATCGTTTCCTCGATCAGAAAATGGTCCGGGAGTTCGATCGTGGCCGGCCGGTTCTCGAAACAGGCTTGCTGGCCGGGAAAAATCGCAGACAGAAGTTCCTGCGAGCGGAGGCGTTGAATCCAGGCCGGCACCCTCTTGCCGCGCGATGAGCGCATCACCGCCAGCGCGCGCGTGGCGACGTGGCGGAAGCGCACTTCGAACATCGGCGCAGCCAGAATCGCCTGGATAAGTACCTCGCGCGCATTGCGCGCCTTCAGCATGCTGAACAGGGTGTCGAGCGGAAAACTGTGCCGCGCATTCAGCGCGAGCAGTACGCCGTCGTCGATCGCCGACGCCTGTATTTCGAAATCGAACGACTGGCACAGCCGCTTTCGAATCGCCAGGCCCAGTCCGCGATTGAGGCGGATTCCAAATGGCGTGTGAATGACGATTTGCGTGCCGCCCACGCCGTCGAAGAAGCGCTCGACGACTACCGTCTTTTCGTCCGGGATCGCGCCCAGCGCCTCGACGCCGCGGCGGACGTAGTCGACGGCTTGCGTGGCCGCGCGCTCCGGCATCGCGCATTCCCGCGTCAGCCAGTCGGCGGCCGATTCGTTGCGTTCGAGACGGCTCCAAATCTCGCGGCGAAGATCGCAAATCTCCGCCGACAGCGCCTGAGAGCGGCCGCCCGCCTCCGTCTGCCAGAAAGGCAGCGACGGCGCCATCCCGGGCGCCGGCTCCACCATCAGGCGTCCGCGCGAGATGCGCTGAATCTGCCATGGCATCGAGCCGAGCGAGAACACGTCGCCGCGCGACGATTCCTGCGCGAAGTCCTCCTCGACATCGCCGACCTTTCGGCCCTCGGACTCGATCACGACGTCGTAGTTGCCGGCTTCAGGGATCGTTCCGCCCGAGGTGATGGCCGACAGGCGCGCAGATCGGCGCGGGCGGACGCGGGCGTTGACGCGATCGAAAAAAATCTTTGGCGACGCGCCCATGATTCGCTCGGGCAACTCGGCCGAGAGCTGCTCCAGCAGATGGCGCAGCTTGCCCGCGTCGAGATCGGCGAAGTTGTAGGCGCTGCGCAGCACGCGCAGCAGCTCGGCTTCGGAGATTTCCTCTTCCTCGGCGGCGATTGCGACGATTTGCTGCGCGGCGATATCGGCGCATCCCATCGGGATTTCCACTTCGTCCAGATGCCCGCGGCGAATCGCGCGCACCGCCGCGCCGCATTCGAGCAAATCGTCTGTCGTCAGCGCGAAGAAGCGTCCCTTGGGAGTCGCGCCGAGGCTATGTCCCGAGCGGCCGACGCGTTGAATCGCCGCCGAGATCGATTTGGGCGAATCGAGCTGGCATACGAGCTCGACGGCGCCGACGTCGATGCCGAGTTCGAGCGACGCGGTCGCTACGATCGCCTTCAGCTCGCCGCGCTTGAGGCGTTGCTCGGCGAGCAGCCGCTCGGCGCGCGCGAGGCTGCCATGATGCGCCATCACGGCGTCGGCGCCGAGCCGCTTCTGCAGATTCAGCGCGACCCGCTCGGCAAAGCGGCGGCTCAGCGTGAAAACCAGCGTCGTGCGATGCTCGCCGATCAGGCGCGCGACTTCGTCGTACATCGCCTCCCAATGCGGATGCGTGGCCAGCGGTCCAAGCTCGGGGCCGGGCGCAATGACCTGTAGATCCATCGTGCGGACGCGATCGTCGGCGCGAACTATTCTTATCGGCCGCGGTGAGCGTGAATTGTCGCGCGCCACGTCGTAGCCGGCCAGAAACCCCGCGAGCTTTTCGATCGGATTCAACGTCGCCGACAGGCCGATTCGATTCGGCCGCGCATTCCCGCGACTCGTCACGAAGCGCTCCAGCCGTTCTAGCGTCAGCGCGAGATGCGCACCGCGCTTGTTGCCGGCCAGGGCGTGCAGTTCATCGACGATCACGTGGCGGACGGCGGCGAGTTTCTCGCGGAACTTGGGCGAAGTCAGCAGGATGAACAGCGACTCGGGCGTCGTGACCAGAATATGCGGCGGCCGCCGGAGCATCGCGGTGCGCTCGCTCGCGGAGGTGTCGCCGGTGCGAAGGCCGGCGCGGATGCGCGAAAGATCGAGGCCCGATTCGGCGCCGGCGTCGCGCACCCCGTCGAGCGGCTCCTCGAGATTGAGCCGGATGTCGTTGGCCAGCGCCTTGAGCGGTGAAATGTACAGCACCGAGACTTCATCGCGGAGCCGGTCGCGCGCCGCGCCGACGACCAGTCCATTGATTGCCCACATGAAGGCGGCCAGGGTCTTGCCGCTGCCGGTCGGCGCGCATAGCAGCACGTCGAAGCCGGGCGCATCGTTGGCGGCGCCGATAACGGGCCATCCAAGCTCCTGCGCGCGCGAGGGCGCGGTGAAGCGCCGCTCGAACCAGGCGCGAACGGCAGGATGGAAGTTGTCGAGCGCTGTGGGCATGCAAGCCACTTTATCACCGCCGCGCGATTGAGATGAACTTAATTGAATGTGAAAGCCGCCGTGGGTTGCAGGGGTGACCTCCTTCGGCTTCGCTCAGGACAGGCTCTGCACCCAGTGTTAAGGCCGCCCGCCGTTGGCGGNNGGCGGGCGCGGCCCCTGCCGCGCGCGCGCCGTGTTTTCCTTTCTTAACCGGCATTCGCAAGACAGTTGAACGGCTCCAAGCGGAAGGAATCGAGACGTTTGAAACCGGAAGACCATTTCTCTGGTCTGTATCGGTAAACCTGGGAAGCGAATTTCAGCTGGAGCGGAAGTCGTTGAATTGGTCGGCGTCTCTCACTGGGGTCACTTTGACTTCGGCGGCTTGTAATAGGGCGGATCGGGAATCGACACCCGCCAACCTATGTCGTGCTGCCATTTCTCCTTCAGCTCTTTGGCGGTTAGACGCTGAAGGATTTTCCCGGAGGGAACCTGAATTTCGTAGCCGAGGAGCTGGCACATGATCCCGCCGTACGAGGAACTGCACGGAATCTGGGCCATCACGATTATCGCCGATTTTTCCGGGACCCAAGCGACAGCGGACATGTTGTAATCAGGATGATTTTCCATTCGGTGGCATTCCCGCTCATCGAGTACGTTCGCTTTACAGGGTGGAAAGCTGCGTACCATGTCTTTCTGGGCGGCGTCGGTGACGTCGAACTTCTCCACTTCCTTTGGCGCTATTTGGTAGACGTCAACAAAGAAGCCTGAAATCGCCGTTTCGCTTCCATTTATGAGGAACTCGTTTGAGTTCGGGGACCAGAGCAGTTCCTCGCCGCGTTTAAGGCCAAGATCCGAATCCAAGCTATCTTCGAATATCAGATCGTACTTGCGGCCGGCTCCGTCAGTGACCCTAAGAAATCGATCGATATCTCCTTCTTTTGCTTTGTTTCGGCAAATAACTTCCGCAAGGAGCTTGTGATTTGGGGAAGGGACCTTTATATCGCAGCCACCGATGGGCACCGAGTGCTTGGCCCCAACAGATCGGCCGGCGGCGAGGATCGGAGAATAGGGAAGGAAGATCGCGATGACAGCAAAAAGGGTGGCGACTGCCAAACGTCTGAACGGAAGCGATTGCAGCCGGCGGCTGGTTCGGGAGTTAGGCTCCGATCGGGGTTGCATCTTGGCTGCGTTCTTGGGGGCGACCAGGGGCGTATCGAACTGAAAGCATTTCAGCCGGAATTTCCATTTTGACTCTCCGGTCCCAACTCGCCTTCTAGACCGAACGGCCTGCCCCAGCAAGGTTTGACAGGTTCGACCAGCAGCAACCAGTAGTAGCGGGCGTGTTTTATCAACCGCCCACCGGTTTTCACGAACCGCTGCTGAGGGCTGGTCAGCGACCAACGGTAGATCCTCGTCGGCAGCGCCAGCCGCCGCCACAGGTTGCCGAGATTGTAGGCGATCAGGCTCAGCCACAGCCGCGCCTCGTTGGAGCGGAAGCGATGGCATCTCAACCGCGTCATCTTCAAGAGTGCATGCTCGGGATGACGGAAAGAGGGCTTCGCTCGGGATGACAGACAAATGGCTGCGCTCGGGATGAAGAGCGGACGCTTGCGCCGTCTATATTTCGATGATACTAGAATCGTCGTAGTGAAAGAATTTGTCTCGCAACTGAGTGCGCTGGGACAATCCGGCCGGCTCGAGATCTTCCGCCTGCTGGTGCGCGCCGGTCCGGATGGAACCTGCGTTGACGAGATCAAGCGCCGGGTCAAGATGCCGGGCTCCACGCTGTCTCATCACCTGGACGCACTCACCCGATGCGGGCTGCTGACGGCGCATCGCGCAGGGCGATTCATCTACTACGCAGTCAATTGGCCCAAAGCCGCAAAGTTGATCCGGTTCATGACCGAGGACTGTTGCGCCGACCTT
The DNA here is from genome assembly GCA_003135135.1 of Deltaproteobacteria bacterium. Lineage (GTDB taxonomy): Bacteria > Desulfobacterota > Binatia > Binatales > Binataceae > Binatus. Next base: position 37,023 of record PLDK01000010.1, on the reverse strand, counting down.
CACCAGACGCTGGGCGCATCGCCGGATCCTTCGCAATCCACTAATCGCCTCGCCCGTAAAACAGCGGGCAGGCGCGGAGGTCACTATGAGTAATGAATCGATAAGGGAAAAAGTCAGGGAGGAGTACGCGCAAGCGGCGCGGCGTGTCGCGAATCAGGGCGGCTCATGCTGCGGTGCGGCGGCACCCGCGGGAAACCCAATCACGTCGAATCTCTACCGCGAGGGCGAGACCGCATCGATTCCCGCCCAGGCGCTTGCCGCGTCGCTGGGATGCGGCAATCCGACCGCGCTCGCCGAGCTGAAGCCCGGCGAAACCGTGCTCGATCTGGGATCCGGCGGCGGCATCGACGTGCTGCTTTCCGCGCGAAGAGTGGGACCGGCGGGCAAGGCGTACGGGCTCGACATGACCGACGAGATGCTCGCCCTTGCGCGCGATAACCAGCGCAAAGCGGGTGTCCAGAACGTCGAATTCCTCAAGGGCGAGATCGAGCATATTCCGCTGCCCGACAATTCGGTTGATGTGATCATCTCGAACTGCGTGATCAATCTCTCGGCCGACAAGGATTGCGTGTTGCGCGAAGCGTTTCGCGTGCTGAAACCAGGCGGCCGATTCGCTGTTTCGGACATCGTGACGCGCGGTGAGATGCCCGTCGAGATTCGCCGCCGCGTCGAGTTGTGGGCCGGATGTATCGCGGGGGCGCTGGAGGAGTCGGAATACCAGTCGAAGCTCGCCGCGGCCGGATTCGAACAGATCGAAATGGAACCGACGCGGATCTACACGGCGGCTGACGCGAAGGGATTTCTTGCGGAAAATCCAGAGCTTGAGAAATTCGCGCAGATGGCGGACGGCAAATTCATGAGCGCTTTCGTCCGTGCCCGCAAGCCGGGCGCCGTAAGGAAATCATGAAGTCTATAAAGGGTGTCGGGGTGGCGGATGTCGTCTCCGTGTATAGCAGTGCGCCGGGCGACCTCTTTCAACTTATGTTCGGGCAGCAAATTCACGTTGGAGGAATGAAGGCGTCCATCGATCTGGCGGATCGCGCCGGAATCAAGGCCGGGATGAAGGGGGTCGATCTGTGTTGCTGCAACGGCGCGGACATGCGCTTTCTGGTGCGGTTTCGTAACGTCGCCTCGATGATCGGCGTCGACGTAACCGAAGCGATAGTCGAGCGAGGGCGGCGGCTGACCCACGAAGAAGGGCTGGACGATAAAATCCGATTCGTTCTCGCCGACGCCTGCGAAAGCGGTCTGCCGTCGGCCAGCGCGGATTTCATATGGAGCGAAGATGCGTGGTGTTACGTTCCTGACAAGCCAAAGTTGATTGCGGAGGCCGCGCGCATCGTTCGCCCCGGCGGCGTGATTGCGTTCACCGACTGGGTCGAGGGGCCTAAGGGACTGAGCGATTCCGAGGCGCAGCGCTTTCTCGGCATTATGATGTTCGCCAACGTCGAGGACATTGCGGGTTACGTCAAGCTGCTCTCCGGAAGCGGCTGCGAGGTGCGCGCCGCCGAAGACACCGGGAGGTTTGCACGCCATGTGGATTTATATCTCGACATGATCGAGATGCAGCTCAGGTATGATGCCCTGCGGATCGTCGGGTTCAGCACCGAGCTGCTCGACGCGCTCATCGACGGGTTCCGCTTCATCGGCGAGATGGCGCGCGCGGGCAAGATCGCGCAGGCCCGGTTTATCGCGCGGCGGGGGTGAGCAGAAAATTCGTTTGATTAAATGCGGAACCCACCATGGGTTCCGCACCTCCTTGGGCAGGGGTCACCCCTGCCCGTTGCCCGGGCAAGTGTCCCGAAGCCCGCTTATGAACGAAGCAGGTCGGGGAGGCGGGCGGTGAATTCGCTGCGCGACAGCGTCAGCTCGTAGCCTGCTTCGCGGGCGGCCTTCAGGGGTTTCAAATCCACGTGCGAGGCGAATCCGATCACGCGCGCGCCAGGAGCGGCGGCGCGAATTTGTTGCAGGATCTCGAGTGCGGGGAAGGCATCGTCCGAGAGATCGGTGAAGACGACGGACGGTTTCAATTCGGCGCATCGCGAGGCAACTGCGTCGAGCGTCGAGGCGTAGCCGACCTCGGCGCCGACGGCGGCGGCGACCGCGTCGATCTTCGAGCGGAAGAACAAGTCGCGGACAAGCGCGAGTGCGATTTGACGGCTCATGATCGGGCGCTCACGGAATCTCGCGATCCAATACTTCATCCATCACATTAACTCCTGAAAAAGCGGCGTTTCGCCGTCCGCGCGCGCATTGTGACTTGATTTATCAGAGCGGCGCCCCTTATCGCCAGCCGGAGAGCGGCTTGCAAAGATTGCCGGGCTGGAGTAAGTGTCAGATTGACGCAAAGTAATGGCGGCAACGGTAAAGAGGAATCACGGTGAACCAATCTGTTGGAACGGCGATTAGCGGGAGCGCGCTGCGCGACAAGCTCGGGGTGCTCGGCAACGAGAGCTACACGGCGGACAACTGCGAGCGCTACGCGGATATGATCGCGGAAATCAAAAGGCTTAAAAAGGCGCGGCGCGCGGTGGTGCTCGCGCACAACTATCAGCGGCCGGAGATTTTCGAGGTTGCGGATTTTATCGGCGACTCGCTGGAGCTGGCGCGCAACGCGCGCGAGGTGCGCGACGCCGACGTGATCGTCTTTTGCGGCGTTCACTTCATGGCGGAGACGGCCAAGGTCTTCAACCCCGATCGCAAGGTGCTGCTGCCGGATTTGAAGGCGGGATGCTCGCTGGCCGACAGCGTGACGGCCGAGCGGCTGGCGGAGCGCAAGGAAGAACTGCTGAAGATTTATCCCGACCTCAAGGTGGTGTCGTACGTCAATTGCACGGCCGACGTCAAAGCGCTGTCGGACGCGTGCTGCACGTCATCCAACGCGGCGAAGATCGTCGAGCGGATCGACTCGGACAATATCCTGTTCGTGCCGGATCAGAATCTCGCCAACTACGTGCAGGGGCAGACGCGCAAGCGGGTAATTTCATGGGACGGTAACTGCTACGTTCATCACCAGATAACCCCCGACGAGATTAACAAGGTCAAGCGCGCGATCCCCGGGATCAAGGTGATTGCGCATCCCGAGTGCCGCCACGACGTGCTCGCGCTGGCCGACGCGGTGTTGTCCACCAGCGCGATGATCGGTTACGCGCGCAGCAGCGACGCCGACAAGTTCCTGGTGGTGACGGAATGCGGTCTCTCGGACCGCCTGCTGATGGAAATTCCCGACAAGCACTTCTACAAGGTGTGCAAGCTATGCCGGTTCATGAAGATGATCACGCTCGAGGGCACACTCAATTCGCTGCGCCATCTGCGCCACGAAATCGAACTTTCCGAGGACGTGCGCGTGGGCGCGAAGCGGGCCCTGGAGCGCATGCTCGAGCTGAGCGTCTGAGCGCGAACGCACAAGCCGCCGCCTCCGGTGTGGCGCGCGGTGAACGGCTGGCGCGGCCGATGGTCGCGGTGGACACGGTGTTGTTCGCGATCAACGGCGGGCGCCTGCAGACCTACCTGGTCGAGCTGCGCCGCGGACCGGGTCGGGGGCGGTGGGCGTTTCCGGGCGGGCTGGTGCGAGTGGGGGAACTGCTCGACGAGGCGGCGCGGCGCGAGCTTTACGATTCGACCGGACTTGGCAGCGCTTATCTCGAGCAGCTGTTCACGTTTGGAGATCCGTCGCGCGACCCGCGTGCGCATGTGGTATCGGTCGCGTACATGGCGTTGATCCCCGACGCGCTTGGCATCGGCGCGCCGTGCGACAAATACGCGACCGGCGGATGGTACGAAGTCACGCGTCTGCCGCAGCTTGCGTACGATCATTCGCTGATGGCTGCGTATGCGGTCAAACGGCTGAAGTCGAAGCTCGAGTACACGAATATCGCGTATGCATTGCTGCCGCGGGAATTCACCTTCGCCGAGTTCGAGGAACTATACGCGCTGATCCTGGGCCGTCCGCTGGATCGGCGGAACTTCCGCCGGCGGATTCTCGCGATGGGCATGCTCAAACGCCTGCCGCATACCCGTCGCGGACCGCATCGCCCAGCCGCTCTATACAGTTTCGCGAATCAAAGCCTAAGATTCATCGAGATGCTATAATTTCCGGCTGCGGGGAGACTCATGTTCAAGGGCGTCAAAGGGATTGTCGCACTGGCGGGCGCCGCGGTTGTGGTGGTGGCAATCGCTTACGCCAGCCATGTCTCGACTCAAGCGCAGCCGCCGGCGGGCCAGATGGCCGCGGCCTCCGATCCTGCGGCGCAGCTGCGGGTAACCCTCGATCCGAAGAATTTCCAGGGCAATGTGCGCGAGGCATACGAGATCGCCGAGCGCGATCCCACGTTGCTGGCGCAACTGCATTGCTACTGCGGCTGCGACAAGTCGATTGGGCACAAGAACCTGCTCGATTGCTACCGTGATACGCACGGCAGCAGGTGTGCGATCTGCGTCGGCGAGGCTCACGATGCCGCGTCGATGACAAGCCAGGGCGTGCCGGTCGAACGAATCCGCGACGCATTGCGCGCGCGTTACGCCCACGGGAGCTGAGCTTGGTCGGGCTGATCTCCGCGTACATCGAACACTTCACTTATCTTGGATTGTTCGTTGTTCTGATGCTGTGCGGACTTGGACTGCCGATTCCGGAAGATGTGGCGCTGCTCGCGGGCGGCTATTTGGCCCATCGCGGGGTCACGCGCTATCCGATCACGATGGCGGTCTCGCTGCTGGGCGTGGTCGCAGGCGACAACTCGCTGTTCTTTATGGGCCGGCGCTTCGGCACGGGACTGGTGCGCTACTTCGTGCTGGCGTGGCCGGGCCGGCAGCATCAGATCGAGCGCATCGAGCGTTTCATGCACCATTATGGAGCTCGCGCGATTTTTTACGCGCGATTCCTGGCCGGACTGCGCGCCCTGGTCTATTTGTCGGCGGGATCTTTTGGCGTGCGCCCGGCGGTGTTTCTGCTGTACGATCTGCTCGGAGCGCTGATATCGGTGCCGATCGTCGTAACCCTCGGCTACGTTTTCGGCAGGCAAATCGAGATTATGATCAGATACATCGGCGGCTTCGAGCGACTGATCGTGATCGTGGCGATCCTGAGCGCCGCGGTGTACGGGACCCGGTTGCTGGTTTTGCGCAAGACCAACGAGCCGGTGAGCAAGAGCGAATAGGTCGATTTATCGCGTGGCCGCGCCGGCCTGCCCGGCGACATCGAAAATGGAATCATACTTTCCCGCGCTGAACCTCAAGGCCAAGCTGATCGTGCTGATGGTGGGCCTGCTCGGGCTTACCCTGGGCACTGAGGTGTGGGTGAGCCTGGGCACGCAGGCGGCAATCGTCGCGACCACGCAGGAGCGGGTCAAGGACCTGGCGCGCGTGATCCAGATCAGCGTGCAGGAACTGACCGCCGTGGGCGGCACCGATCGCGATCTGCTGCACACCTACGTGGGCGACCTGCACACCAAGGGACTCGAAGTATCGATCGCGTCGAGCGAAAATCTGATCCTCAACAGCTCCAATCCGCATCTGATCGGCGCTGCCTTGCGGCCCAAGCAGGCCGAATGGCTTACCCCCGAGCAACTCAAGCATCCCGATGACCTGGTGACTATTCCGGCCGGCAAGCTCGGTCCGCTCGCGCCGGAGACCACGGTCTATCTGATTCCGGTCGAGGTCGAGGATCATCTGCTTGGCTACGTGCAGGTGGTGGCGAATTTTGGCGACTTCGCGCAGCCGCTGGCGCAGAGCCGGACCCGTGAGCTGATGATCGCGTTTGCGATTTTCGCAATCGGCCTGGCCTTCGCTTACATCCTCGCCGATCGCTACGTGAAGCCGATTCATGCGGTCGCGAACGCGGCGCAGAATATCGCGGCGCGCGGCCTCGAGCCGGTTCCGGAGGCGCACCGGCGCGACGAGATCGGCTTGCTCACGCGCAGCTTCAACGACATGGTCGGCCAGCTCCGCCGTGCGCGTGAGCGCGAGCAGGAACTAAACCGGCTCGAACGCTTCACCGCGCTTGGCCAATTGGCCGGCGGCCTGGCGCATGAAATCAAGAACCCGCTGAACTTCATCAGCCTGGCGCTCGATCAGCTCCGCACGCGCTATGCTCCGCAGCAGCCCAACGATCGCGAAGCGTTTCTGCGGCAGCTCGTGATCATGAAGGACGAGATGCGCCGCCTGTCGGAGCTGGTGCAAAGCTTTTTGCATTACGGCAAGCCGATCGAGATTTTCCCGGCGCCCACCGACGTGCATCAACTGGTGGACGAAGTCGTGGCGCTGTCGGAATCGAAAATAAAAAGCCAGGGGATCGACCTGGTCGAGGAATGCAACGGCCCGTCGCCGATTCTCAACGTGGACGCCGAGAAACTCCGCACCTGTTTCATCAACGTGGTCGCCAATGCGATCCAGGCGATGCCCGAAGGCGGCACGATGGGTATTACATTCCGGCGCGTCGACGGCTCGATGGTGATTACTTTTTCGGACACCGGCGCGGGTATCGAAGCTGAAGTCGTGAATCACGTCTTCGAGCCGTTCTTCACCACCAAGCGCGATGGAATCGGCCTGGGGCTGTTTCTGTCGAGGGCGATTGTCGAGACGCACGGCGGTACAATCGATATCGGACCCAACGCCGACGGACCCGGAACCACGGTAACTTTCACCTTCCCGCCAAGCGCGGCACACGGACACAATCATGACCCAGGCCTCAGTGCTGGTCGTTGAAGACAACGACCTCGAACGCCAGATCACCGCGGACACGTTGCGCGAAGAGGGTTTCGTAGTCGAAGAGGCTGCGGTCGGCAAGCGCGCGATCGAGTTGCTGGCGCTGTCGCGTTTCGACGTCGTGCTGACGGACCTCATGATGCCGGGGATGTCGGGCGAGGAGCTGCTCGCGAAAGTGCGCAGCACGTATCCCGGCAGCCAGGTGGTGGTGCTGACCGCCCACGGCTCGACCGACAGCGTCGTGCAGGCGATGAAAGCGGGCGCGTTCGACTACCTTGAGAAGCCCACCGATCGCGAGAAACTCGTGACGCGGGTGGCCAAGGCGGCGGAATTCGCAAACCTGCAGCAGGAAAACCAGCTGCTGAAGCGGCGCCTGGAAGGCACTTTCGAGATCGAGGGCATCATCGGACAGGACGCCGCCATCCAGGAAGTGATCCGGCTGGTGCGGCGGGTCGCGCCCTCGAATTCGACCGTCCTTATCCAGGGCGAGAGCGGGACCGGCAAGGAAATCGTGGCCAAGGCGATTCATCGGCTGTCGCCGCGCGCGGCGCGCCAGTTCGTCGCGATCAATTGCTCGGCGATTCCCGACAATTTGATCGAGAACGAACTCTTCGGCCACGAGCGCGGCGCCTTCACCGGCGCCAACGAGCGCAAAATAGGCCTGTTCGAGAGCGCCGACAAATCGACGCTGTTCCTCGACGAGATCGCCGACATACCGCAGGGAATGCAGGCGAAGATTCTGCGCGTCCTGCAGGAAAAGGAACTCCGCCGCGTCGGCGGCAACGATTCCTTTCGCATCGACGTGCGCCTGGTCGCCGCCAGCAATCGCAACATCGCCGAGGAAGTCGGCGAGGGCCGCTTCCGCGAGGATCTCTACTATCGCATCAACGTCGTGACCATCACCTTGCCGCCGCTGCGCGATCGGCGCGGCGACATTCCCCTGCTCGCCAATCATGCGCTCGCCAAGTTCGGACATCTTGCCGAAGGCCGCGTCAAAGAGATCGGCCGCGAGGCGATGGAAGTTCTGCTCGACTACTCGTGGCCGGGCAACGTGCGCCAGCTCGAATCGGCGCTCGAACGCGCGATCCTGCTCTGCGAGGGGGACAAGGTGATGCCGCGCGATTTGCCCGACGAGGTCCTGTCGCGCAAGAAGCCGGGCCGCAGCCGGGACGGTCAGCGCGGCGACCGGTACGAGATTCCGAGCGAGGGCTTCAACTTCGAAACGTTCGAGCGCGACGCAATCCTGCAGGCGCTCGAGCGCAATGACTGGGTGATCGCAAAGGCGGCAAAAATGCTCGCCATGAGTTATCGGACTCTGCAATACCGAATCGACAAATTCGGCTTGAAGCGCGGAGAACAACCCAAGCCGCCCCCGCCGGAAGTGAAGTGACAGGCCGACCCAGCGCTCTCTATCGCGATTAGTCCTTCGCCCAGCTCGTCGGCAGGTAAATCCAGCATTCGATTTTGTGCCCGTCGGCGGCGAGCACTTCGATCCGCTCGCGCGTATATAGCGCCGGCACTTCTTCGTATTCGTCGATGATCGCCAGCTCGCGTGCGCTTAGACCTTCGAGGATTGCGCCATCCGTGACGGCGCCCGCTTGCTTTGCGACGAAGTAGTGGCGCTTTCGACCGCGCGCGTAGCCCGCAATCCGCCCCGGGCTTGCGTCGACGGGCCGGCCCAGCAGGATCACGCGCTCGGCGGGGTTCATCAGGGTGCCGTACACGAAAAGCAGTTCGTCGCCGTTATCCAAAATCGTTACGCATCGGTCTGCGCCACCCCGATGAAATTAGCCCAGGTTGCCGCAGATGTCTTCGTTATGTTAGCTCCATACGAAGCTTGAGGTATCGATGATGACGCTGCGGACATTTCTCGCGCGCGCGGCCGTTGGGATGCTCGCCCTATTCGCCGTCGCATGCTCGGTAATGAAGAGCGGGTCGCTAACCACCGGCATGACGCCCGCTCAGGCGGTGCAGGCGATGGGTGAGCCTGATCTGAAGGATAGTATCGCCGATCCCAACCACAGCGGCGCCAGCGTGTTGCGCTACGTCTGGCTCGAGCCGGGCAAGGCGGCAATCTTCGGTTCCGACGAGCGCCTCGCAAGCATCCAGGATGTCGAGACCAACACCAAGCAGCGCGTCGAGCTGCAGGCTCGGGCCGAGGCGGCGGCGCCGCCGGAGCCGTTCGATCCGATCGAGACGCCGCTCAATTATCTGTTCTTTCCGGTCAAGGCCGGCCTGATTTATTTCGGCGCCGGTCTCAATTGCGTCGGCGGCGGCGCCTGCCAGCAGCCGCAGCTTCCGTCGCCGGGTTCCGCCGGCTAGTCCGCAGTCCCTCGAACTGAGATGACGCGGCGGCCGATCGTCGGATCGGCCGCCGCTTCCTTTGACGCGTCGCTGATTTACGCTTGCGCGTTGCCGTTTACCTCGTGACCGTGGGAAGCCGCCGATGCAACTGTGCCGAGATGCTGCTCGATTGGAATTGCGGGCCGGGACAACGTCGGTTGGATCGGGAATGGATTCTCAAACCGAATCCGCCGAATCGAATCCTTCGTCGTGAAGCCGCGCCCGAACACCGCTTCCACCACGTTGGCCAGCGCCTCTCCCTCGAGCACCATCGGCTGCACCCATAGCTTGCCGCCGTCGGTCGTCTCGCAGTACGGCCACACTATTGGATCCCCAGCCTTCACGAAGTTGCTCCGTGCATATACGACCGTCTGGTCGGCTGGCTTGATGGTCGGGTAAACCAGCAATGCCCGTATCTGCATCAACCCCGCCAGAATAAGCGCGCCGTGCTGCGCCAGCAGACCGGCGCCCTTGGCGAACGACCACAGCTCGCCGCCCTCGAGCACCGACCGCGCCGGCAGATGGCTCAAGTCCGGCTGTGGAAAACTTTGCGGGAAGCTGGCGAGATCGTGCATCAGCAATCCCGACATCATTTCCTCGGGCAAACCATCGTCGTGCTCGAACAGCCCGTAGAGCAGCCCGTATTCGAGATGAATCCTCCCGACCTTGGACCGTCCCGTCTCCCGGTAGCGTGCGCCCTTCTTCGCGCGCGCCTCCTCCATCCGTTCACCAAAAATCCGTCGTTCCCTCTCGCTTGTTAGTTGCCGTAGTTCCATTACCCTCGTACCTCCTGCCGCGGGAAGTTGATTCTCCCCGTCGTAGCCGAATGGAACTGGGGCTAGGACGACGACCCGGAAGCGAGGAGGCCTGCCCCTCGCCAAAAGCTTGAAAAAGCTATATGAAAATCGGTCGTGACCTGGTAAAAAGCGGCGTCCCCCTCTGTCACGCTCGCTTTTGGGGCCCCTTTGGATGCGAGCCGGACCGGGATGCGTTCGGGGAAGCCCCCGTCCTGGCAGCGTTCGCAGGTAGTGATCGGTACGGATGGTCATTAAGTGACGCAAACGGCACAAGTTGCGGTCATTCGCTCACTTACAGTCTCGTTAACAGAGTCAGTCAGTTAGCGCAAGTATAACTCACCGTGGTCTTTTTCGACACTTGCATCGTGGACCGCTATCCTCGTACACTCGATGTTCATAGGTGGGAGACTGTCGGTCGTGACACTTAAGTCTGAGCGAGGTTCTGCGGTAGATGCACTGGTCGAAGAGATCCTGGGACGGGCGCACAAAGCCGGCCGCAAGGAACTTGCAGCATGGAGAAGGCCGCAGCGTGAGCTGCGCGAATTGGCGCGCCTCGACTACGTGCGCGTCATGCGCCGAACGCTCGATTACCACACGTTGCGCGCGATTATTCGCGAGACGAGAAAGATATGGCCGGAGTTCAATCGCGAAGTGTTTCGGCCCAAGTCGCTCAACCAGCTCGCCGCGATTTCGTCGGACCTGCGCATCCATCTTCAGGCCACCCCTTATCGGGGACCCGAAGGCATGGCGCTACGAGGCTTTTACGTCGACAAGACCCGCAAGATGCTCAAGCATCCGCTCATTTTTCTCAACACCGCGCATCATCCAGGCGCGGTCTCGGCGACCTTCGTGCATGAAATAGGCCATCACGTGACGGCGAGGGTTACCGGCGGCGCCGGCGACGCAGCTCACTATTTCTTTTACGGCGGCCACCGCAATCATCTAGGGCACCCGGTGGAACTCGCGGCCGACGTGATCGCCAGCCTTACGGCGTATCCCGCACCGCTGGCGCGCAAGATGTTTGCGATGCCGTGGGATTGGGGGTTGGTCGCGCGCGCTGACCAGCTTCCCGACAAGGCCTTCGCGCAGATTCGCAAGCACGTTCGGGAATTGTTGGGAATTAATTTTGGCGCTTCACTACCGACCGGCCAGAGCTTGAATTATCTGACCGGAATGATCCACTACGCAAAGCTCCGATGGGCACTATTGGCGGAATACGAACTATGAAAAAAGAAACTCTCGGTCAGGTCCTCAAACAGCGTCGCGCGGCTTATGCCCTCACTCAGCGTGAACTCGCGCGCAAACTCGGCGTCAAGGCCAGCCATGTCGCCTATCTCGAAAACGGACGGCGCCGCCCTTCCCTGTCGCTGCTGGCGCGGCTGGCCGATACGCTCGCGCTCGACAAGCAGCGGCTGTTCCTGCTCGCGCATCCTGAGGCGCATTGGATAGTCGGTAAGGATCGCGACGCTGCGCCCGCCAAACGGCAGGAAAACGCATGGCGCAAGTTTGTGGCCGATCGCCCGATGCTGACGCGTCACAAGGTGACGGATCAGGAGCTCAAAGTCCTTCAGAAGGTGAGCTTGCTCGGCCGCATATCGGCGCCCAATCAGTTCCTCTTCATCTTGAACGCGATTCGCCAGGCTGTCGAAGAAGAATAGCCGAACTCGCGCTTCGGCTCTTCACTTTTCAACTGGCCGTGGCGACGGGCAGGGCTGAGCCCTGGCCGTGGCGACGGCAGCGCAGTATTAAGCCGTTGGCAAAGGCCGCGCGCGACAACGGAGCGCGGCCTTAATACTGGGTGCAGGGCTTAGCCCTGCCCCTGTTCAGCCCTGCCCGTTGAGACGACGCATGCGATGGTTTAGGCTCAGGTGATGGATGTGGAGTTTCGATGAAAATCGATATCGACCTCAAGTCCGGATTTCTGCAGAACCTCAAGCGCGAAGTGCTCGATTCGCTCAATCTCGAAGAACGCACGATCATCGAGGTTTCCACCGGCGAGATGGGGGTCAAGCCCGACGCGGTCAAGCTTGGATGGCTCAAGATGCGGACCAAGGAGACCTGGACCAAGCAGCGCTACACCAAGGCTCTCGCCCGCACCATGGAAAAGCTCCGCGAAGCAGTGGCCCTGGCTGAGAAGAACAAGCAGGACTGAGCGCTTGAGTGCGCCCGTCAGGGCTCGATCCGCGCCACTCGGCGCTTGCCCACTTCGAGCACCTTGTGCTCGCCCGGCACGAAGCGAAAATTCACATCGGTTATCGTGCGGCCGTCCACCCGCACCGCCCCTTGGCTCACCAGGCGCCGCGCCTCGCTGGTCGAAGGCGTGAACTGCAACTGCTTCATCAGTTCGCAAATCCACAGATCCTCGGCGATTCGATACACCTGCGTGCTGGCGGGAATTTCCCGGCGCTGATGCTTGCTCTCGAAGTATTGCTCGGCGCGATCTGCGGCGCGCGCGCCGTGGTATTCGGCGACGATCGCGCGGGCGAGGCGTTTTTTCGCTTCCATCGGATGCAATCCGCCCGACTTCACCGCCGCGATCTCTTCCGGCGTGGCCTTCGTCAGCAGCTCGTAGTATCGAACCATCAGTTTATCGGGCGCCGACATCAGCTTGCCGTACATGTCCTCGGGCTTGTCGGTCAGCCCGACGTAGTTCCCGTACGACTTGGACATTTTGCGCACGCCGTCGAGACCTTCGAGCAGCGGCATCGTCATCACCGCTTGCGGCGTCTGTCCGAAATGCCTTTGCAGCTCGCGGCCGACCAGCATGTTGAACTTCTGATCGGTACCGCCAATCTCGAGGTCCGCTTCCAGCGCGACCGAATCGTAACCCTGGATCACGGGATAGAGCAGTTCGTGCAGGAACAGCGGCTCCTGGGCCGCGAGCCGCTTCTCGAAGTCGTCACGCTCCAATAGTCGGGCCACGCTCACCTTCGCCGCAATCTCGATCAGGCGGCGCACGCCCAATTCATTCATCCACTCGCTGTTGAAGCGGACCTCGGTGCGTTCGCGATCGAGAATCTTGAACGCCTGCGCGCGATAGGTTTCCGCGTTGCGCTCGATCTGCTCGCGCGACAGCGGCTTGCGCGTCTCGGAGCGTCCGGTGGGATCGCCGATCATCGCCGTGAAGTCGCCGACCAGGAAAATTACGGTGTGTCCCGCATCCTGAAAGTCGCGCAGCTTCTTGAGCGTCAGGCTATGGCCCAGATGCAGATCGGGTGCCGTCGGATCCATCCCGAGCTTGATCCTGAGCGGCCGGCCCAGCGCGACTTTGGCCGCGAGCTCGGCGGCGGAAATGGTCTCGATGCTGCCCTGGGCCAGCGCGGCAGCCTGTTCGTTTGCCTGATTTTCGTTCACGTCCCGCTTCGTCAATTCCGTTCGCCGGAGTTTCAATGACTCTCCAGCGTATAGGAATTTTGCGCGAGGCCGAAGAAACCCCGGCTCTTTTTCTTTAGCTCCCCCCTTACCCCTTCTAGCAGGCCGTCAGGCCGCACCTTTGTTTTAACATTGGGTGCAGGGGTTACCCCTGCCCAAGGAGGTGCGGAACCCACGGTGGGTTCCGGGTTTAATGCGCTGGGTTCCGCATTCAATAAAGCGATTTGCGCTTCTCCCGCGCCGATTAGCCGCGATTCGCTGCCCTGCTCCCCTGCAGGTGCGCTCGCTTGCCCACGGTCCGGATGCGGCGGCGACGGTCATGCGCGCTTTGCCGCTGGCAACCGGGGATCATGCCCAGCCTGCGCAACCCTCGTTTCACCACGCCGAGTGCATGCTCGTGGACGATGCCGACTTCGCGCAGCCGGAACTCGCGGTCCGGGAACTCGATCCTGCCTGCCTTGCAGGCGTGCGAAAATGTGCGCCGGCGCACGCCGAAGCAGGTCGGCCCGTAGAGTTCGCTGAGCAGCCACAGCGAGATCTCGTCGAGACCTCGCATGCACCATCCGATACATTGGTAGTCGTCGATCGCGTTGGCAGCCACCATGCACGCATCCGCCGGCAATTCGTCCGCCACCAACCGTCTCGTTCGTCCGCTGTGAAGCAGCTCGCGCAAGCGGAAATAAAAGCGCAGAGCTTCCTCCGCTCTTCTGAAGCGGGTCTTGGTTTCATCAGACATGGGCAGCCCCTATCCCTGGATGTCAAATTATGAGACCGCACGCAGCGTGTGGCCGACGGGGGCTAACCCAGGCCCCTCTCGCATCTGCACGAATAGCGCAGCCATCCGAACGGGACGCGAAATTCACCCGCCAACGCGACGAGGGCTCCTATCTTTGATTGCTCTAGCGCGGCGTCAGTCGCCAAGTCAACACAATGATTATACTACCAGACAATTTGTTATTCGAGTGGCCGCTGACGAACTTCTAGCCGCGCTGGTTGTAGCGATTCATCGCGGCTTCGAGTCCGTGCTCCGCGATCGCCTCGACCGCGCTCGCTGCACGCTCGAGAATCGGCGCGAGTGCCTGTCTTTCGGCGGCGGTCATCGGACGGAGCAGGTAGTCCTTGTTTTCTTCGGTCTTCGGCTGCCGGCCGGGTTCCATTTCAATAGTGAAACCGGGCGGCCGGCCGATTCCTATTCTGACCCGGATGAAGTCCGTGGTTCCAAGCGACTCCGCGATCGAACGAACGCCGCGGTTGCCGGCATCGCCGCCCCCCTGTTTGATCCTGAGCCGGCCCGCTTCGAGGTCGAGTTCGTCATGCACCACGATCAAGTGCTCGGGAGCAATTTTGAAATATCCGAGCAGCGCCGAAATGCATTCACCGCTCAGATTGTAAAAAGTCTGCGGCTTGACGAGTATCGCCGGCTTTCCGGCAAGCCCGACTTCAGCGGTGACGCCTTTGAATCTGCGCCGGCTCGGTTCGGCGTTTTTAGCTTTTACGATTCGATCGATCGTCATGAATCCGGCGTTGTGGCGCGCGCGCGAGTAGTCCTCGCCCGGATTCCCGAGCCCGGCCACCACCCATTGAATGGATGGACGCGATTCGGATTCGGACTTCTTCCCGGAATGGCGGGACAAGCGGAAATTCCCGAACAGACGCTTGATCGCCGCCATCAAATTCAACCGGCTCACGTACCAATGCGGCGCTTCGGCTTCGCGTGAGTTGCGCGGACCAGCGGCGCGAGCGCCTTGAATAGCGCGGCCATCTCGGCCGGAGTTCCAATCGAGATTCGGATGGCGTCCTGAAGCAACGGCGTCGCGAAATGCCGGACCAGGATTCCGGCCCGGCGCAGCCCTCGCGTGACAGGCGCCAGGTCGCGGCCCGGCATTCGCGCGAGCACGAAATTGGCCTGCGACGGCGGCACCACGAAGCCGAGCTTGCGCAGCCGCGCCTCGGTCAGGGCGCGCGTCCGAATTACTTTCGCGACATTGCGGCGCATCCAACCCGAGTCGCGCAGCGCTTCGGCCCCCGCGGCCAGCGCGACCCGGCTCAAGTTGTAAGAATCCTTGACCTTCAGCAGCGCGTCGATCACCGGAGGATGCGCAAAACACAGGCCCAGCCGCATTCCGGCCAGTGAATAGGACTTCGACAGCGTGCGCAGAACTACAACGTTGCGATAACGCCGGATCAGGCCGAGCGCATTCTCGCCGGCAAAGTCCGCGTACGCTTCGTCGATCACCAGCAATCTGCCATCCAGCCGTTTTGCCAGCGCGCCCAGGCTGCGGGCGGGAGTCGAGGTGCCCGACGGCGAATTGGGACTGCACACGATCGTGAGATTGGCGCGCGCCTGAGCGAGCGCGTCGAGCGGCAGCTCGAAGCCGGCGCCGACCGGGCAATGAATAATTCGCGCCTCCTGCACCAGCGCCAACGTGTCGTACAGCGAATACGTCGGGACCGGATATGCCACAGTGTCGCCGCTTCCGAGCGTCGCGCGAAACACCATCGCGAGCAGTTCGTCGGAGCCGTTGCCCGCGATGATCATGCGTTGCGGTATCGAGTAGATTCGCGCGGCGCTCGCCACGAATTCGTCGGCGCGCGGCGCCGGATACAGGCGGATCGCCGACCCTGCCATCGCTTTCGCAACCGCGCGGCGCACCCGCGGCGACGGCGGATACGGGTTTTCATTGGTGTTGAGCTTGATTAAGCGCTGGCCCGGGTGCGGCTGCTCGCCGGGCCGATACGCCGCCATCTTTTTGATCGATTCGCGAAACATGGGTGAATTATGAATCGAGCGGCAGCCTGATTCGAGTGCCGGTCTGCGACGAACGATAGCAAGCCTCGACCGCCTCGACCGCGCGCAGTCCGTCGTTCCCGTCGGGCGAGGGTTTCACCCGGCCTTGAATCGCGCCCACGAAGTTTGCCGCGAGTGCGCGAAACGGAGCTAGCAGATCGCGCGGATCGAAACGGCTCATCACCTCGTCGCGCGAGAACCCCGGCGCCGGACTGCCGTCGGCCTTCAGAATCGAAATGTCCTGGCGTGGATAACCCGCCATCACCCTGCCCTCATTGCCGTAAATCTCGATCGCCGACAGCGGCGGCATGCTGCTCCAACTCGCCTCGATGACGCCGATCGCACCCGACTTGAACTGCATAATCATCGCGCCCGTGTCCTCGACTTCGATCTGTTTGGCCAGGATGCCGACCTGTCCCGACACGGAATCGACCTCGCCCATGATCCAGATTGCAAGATCGGCGACATGAACGCCAAGATCGAGCATCGCGCCCCCGCCTGCTTCCGAAGCCGTCGTGAACCACTTCTGTCCCGGCGCCCAGGACTCGGGTCCGCCATGCGAAAGGCGCGCGCGAATGGAATGGGGCCGGCCAATCGCCCCGCTCGTGACTGCATCCTTGATCGCGCGCTCGATTCCGCCGTAGCGCTGCTGCATCGCGACCATCAGCACCCGCCGAGCCTTCGCCGCCGCATCGGCCATCCTGTGCGCGGCGGCCGCAGTCGGCGCCATCGGCTTTTCAACGAGCACGTGCGCGCCCGCGCTGAGCGCCTTAACGGTAAATTCGCAATGCAAATAGTTCGGCGTGAAAATACCGACCGCGTCGGGACGCTCGCGCGCCAACATCTCGTCGAAATCGGAATAGACGTTCGGCCGGCCTGCGTCGTCCGGCCAAATCGCCCGCGCTACGCGCTCGGCCTTTTCAGCGGTGCGGCTCTGTATCGCGACGATTTGAGCGTCGGCGACGCTCCGCAGCGCCGGAATATGCGCGCGTTCGGTAATCGCACCAGCGCCCGCAATCGCAATCTTGATCATTGGGACCGTCGGCGAAGCGCCGTTGCGCGTTTCCGCGGACACTGCTTCCCAAGTGCGCGCAGCGGGCCGGTCGAATCGAGCAGCCACTTGACGTACGGTGGCGAGCCGCGATCCGCATTCAGCGCCAGGACTTCCGGCACCTCGTAGGTATGCAGCTCGCGCACCCGCTTCTCCAGTTTGATGTAGAGAGTCGCACGAGTCTTGATAATCAGCAGGTATTCGCGATCGTCTTCGATCGCATCGCGCCATCTATAAATGGATCGAACCGGTCCGACGACGTTGACGCAGGCCGCGAGCCTTTCGCCCACCAGCACACGCGCGATGGAGACGGCCTGCTCCTCGCGGCCCATGGTCACGAGCACCACTTTCAGACGATGCGGCGTTCGAAGCGCCATCTCAACCCCGCTCCTCGCGTGCCAGGCGTTTGCGCAACTCGCGCGGAGTGCATCGATACTTGAACGCCTTGCGATCGTTCACGAACAGAACCGGCACTTCGACTCCGAAGCGAGCCTCGAGGCCGGGGTCGCCGTCGATCTCGATCCGCTGGAGACGCGCGTCGAATTTCGGCAGTTCGGCCGCAATCATCTCTTCCATCTCGCGGCACAATCCGCACTCGTTTCGTGTGTAAAGAATCAGCTCGATCATGAATCGGCGGTCGTCTTGCCGCGCATCGGGGTACTCTAGCGATCGTGGCGCAGGACTCCAAGCTGCTTGAGAACGGACTCGGTCGCGGGGCACGGCGACGCGCCCGGGCGACGGCGCGCTCGCGCCAACAGTCGCAGATGCGCCGCCAACAGCATCACGTCGGTCCATCGATCGACGTCATACCACGCCGGACCCAACGCATACCGAATGCCGGCGCGTTCGAGACGCTTTATGGTTGAATCGAACACGCCGCCGCTGCCCCATCGGATCGCGGTGAAGATCGGGGGCATCGCGCCGCGGACGCCGAGTGCGTAGTAGCCGCCATCGAGACTCGGCGCCAGCACGACGCGGTTGCGGCGAAGCGCTTCGACGCTGGCTGCGAGCAGGGGAATCGGAAGCGAAGGTGTATCGGTGCCTATTAGCAGCGCGCCGGAAGGTGAGAAGGGTTCGAGCGCCCGCGCCATCCGCTTGCCCAACGACCCATCTCCCTGATCGATCAGTTCGGCGCCGAATCGCCGCGCGAGCCGCCGGAAGTATTTGCTGCGCTCGGCGCCACCCGCTGCACTCGCCGCGATAACGATCCGGGAGGGGCCGATCGAGACTGCTTTGGCGATCGCGTCGCGAATGAACGCGTCGGACAATGCTGCCGCCGCGGCGGCGGTCATTGCTCCGATCAATCGGGTCTTGGCCCGATGCGCGACGGGCTCGCGGCAAAATACGATCAGCGCTGGCCGCGACGGGCTCACTTGATCGTGTTCGGACGAATGATATTTATCGGCATCCCGAGGGTTTTCTTGACGAACTCCGCCACCGACGTGATTGGCTGCGGCGTGATCGACGGATCGCTCACCTGGCCGCTAACGTGAAAGTACGCCGCGAGCAGTTTACCCGTGCCCGCACCGATGCGTTTTCCGATCAGTGGAATATGGTTCACCACCCAATCCACCGTGTCGAACGGAAACATGCCGACCTGCATATCGAGCGCGCTCGCGCCGAACTGAATGCTGCCGTTCGCCGTGATATCCATCACGGGACCCTGCAGCACAAAATTATCCGTGTAGAAGAGCCCGCCCTCGCCCTTGAAATCGGTGATGATCGTTTTGAACGGGATTCCATTGACACGCGGGTCAGGAATCTGCGCGCTCAGCCAATTCTTGATGTCGATAAAACTGAGCAGGCGCGAAAGCAGCGTAAACTTGTCGAGGGTTCCGTCTCTGACCGTCACCGACATGTCGCCGGCAAGCGTTTCGAAAAAGTTTGTGTCGGTGTTGGCCCACAGATCGATGCCGAGGAAAAGATGACCCAGCAATGGCGACTGGGTGTTCTTGCCGCCCAGCATGAAGAGCGGCGCAGGGTCCATGTCGGTGGCGCTGCCCGTCACGTGGATCCAGTTGTCCGGAGCACGGCCGGTGAGATCCAGCTTCATCTTTCCGCGATAAGAGGTCGCGCTCATGTTATAAACGTGCCAATCGCCGGCCGGGGAGCGCGTAAAATCGGTCTTGAGGTCGGTCATCTCAAAGGCGGCGAGATTTCCCGCCCGCGCTTCGATATGCCCGCTGCAAGGAACCTCAAAATGGATCGGCGGCGCGGCCGGCGACCACGGCATTCGCACGAAGTTCATCACCTCGAGATCGAGTTTCTGCACGGTGGCGTCGATACGAATCGACGGATGCGTGTAGTCGGGTACGGTGATGCGGAAATCGATCGCCTGGTCCTCGAGCTTCGAGCCCGGCATCGACAAGAGCAGCTGCTTGCGGCGCATAGTGAGCGTCGCGCCTTGAACCATGATTGGCGAGCGCAGGAAGTTGAATTTCACGCCGCCCTTTGCGAGCGTCAGCTTGCCCTCGGGCGTCATCGCGCCGGGATTGCCGGGATCGCTGTTGACAACGACCTTGCCGCCAATCGGCCCGCTCACGGCGAAGTCGGACGGATCAACCAGCAGCGCCAACCATGTTTCCGACGGGAAATCATGAAGTCCCAGCGTCAGATCATGCACCGCGATGCCCTGCTTTGCGAAATTCACGGCGCCGTCCAGCGTCGCATCGCCGCCGGTCGCGGCCAGCATCAGATGGTCGAACTTGATCGAACTTGGGTTGATGGTGACGGTGCCGCGTGAAACCTTGAGCGGTCCGGGCGAACCCTTGATAGTGAGAACGGCGCCTATTGCGTCTGCGCGGACCTGATAGTCTTTGGGCGCATCCAGGGTCTTCGCGCTCAGCTTTCCAGATGCGCTAGCAACCATTTCGACGCGGCCGCCCAGACGTTCGAGACGATCGCGTTCCTTCAGTTGATACAAATCGAGCGACTTGGCGATGGCCGGATAGAGCTCGGCGAGGTCTGCGTCAACGTCCACGCTGGTCTTATAGTCCGCGCCCTCGATTCCATTGCCGAGGTTGGCGTTGGCGACGAGGTCGTGGAGCGCAGAGTTTCCAAACTTCGCAGTGCCTTGCGAGATCGTGAGCAAGCCTTTCGAGTACCCAAGCTGGGCGCTGAGATTTTCGACCGGTGGCAGCTTCGTATCCGTTGGAATTGTGAAACCGACGTTCTCGATGGTCCCGGTGACCACCAGATTCCTGCGAATCGCATCGAGCGGCGCCGTCTCAATTTCACTGAGGGCGGCGCTGAGCGTCGCGTCGCCGACGGTGACCTTGCCGGGTGTGATCCGGTTGAGCATATCCACGAGGTCGGCGGGCAGATGGCGGACCGACAGCAGTGTCTGTTTGGCCGCAGCGGCGTCGAAATTAAACCCGCCAACGTGGATTCCCAACTCCGGTTTCCCGCTTTGAGGACCCAGAAGCTCGGTATAGCCGGAAAGCACCGCCGTGTTGATCTTGCGCAAAACGATCTTCGTGACGGCATACTTGCCGCCGGTGATGTCGAAGCCGGTATGGAGTGAGTAGTCGCCCAGATCGACTGGCGCGGCGAGCCGCTGGCTCTTGAGCAGCAGCTTCTGCGCACTCGCATCGGTCTCGCCGGTCACCGAACCATCGTCATGAAGTGAAAACTTGAGGCTGCCCTGTATCGCGCCGGCCAATCCGAAACCCTCCGCCTCTATTCCGTCCAGCGGAACGTCCCAGGTCCACAACTGGCCATGCGCAAATTCGCCGGGCCGCGAATTTTTCCCGATGCCAAGACCGATCTTCCCGCTTATCTGCGCTCCGGAAACCGGCGATCCAAGCACCGAGCCGCTGAACCCGAGCAGCCACAGGGAAGGCTCCCGGTGGGTGCGGTACGCGACGATTCCAACATGGTTGGCAAGCTCGGCGCCGTCGGCGTAGCGCACCGTGGCGTCGATCGCGTCGACGCGCCACGCGATCCGCGCCAGCGCATGCAGCACGTCTTGCAGCGCGCTTATGGTTTGCGCCCCAGGACGCGGCATGGGGACCGCGGCCGCGTTGGAGGAGGCTACCGGCAGCGTGATTTCGGGACTGGTCGCGGTCAGCCGGTAGAGCGGAAGCCCGCTGCGCACGAGAATCGAATGGTACGAGACCAGCGCGCGCAGCGACTTCAGCTTGACGATCTCATGGCCGTTGGCGATGACCTGCGGCTGGTCGAGGACGACTATCAGGTGAGTGCCGAGATGAACCGAGCTGGCGCGCGGGATGATATCGACGCCGGTGCGCTTGCGGACCGAGGCCAGAACGTAAACGACGATGCGCGACTGGTTGGCTGCAATCAGCGCCGCCGAAGCGCCGAGTACGACTGCCACGATGAGCGCGCAAAGCGCGGCGATTCGGACCAGTCTCATGATTGCCGTGACGCGCTCCGCACGTCCGCTGTGGCGCCGTCCGCCTGGCTCATGAAGCGGTCAGTTGCTTTCGGCCATCTCCGCCGGCGGCGCGTCGATGTATCCCGCACGATGCTTGTTCCTGAGCGCCGTCTTGAGCACGCGGTTGCGCAGCCGCACCGACTTCGGCGTGACCTCGACCAGCTCTTCCTCGTCGATCCATTCCAGCGCCGCATCCAGCGTCGGAATGCGTGGCGGCGAAAGCCGAATCGCTTCATCATGGCCCGACGCGCGCATGTTGCTTAGCTTTTTTTCACGGCAAGCATTGACGGGCAAGTTTATCTCACGGGCATACTCGCCGACGATCATCCCTTCGTATACCGGCTCGCCGGGTCCGACGAAGAATATCCCGCGCTCCTGCAAATGAAAGATCGCGTAAGCCGTGGTGGCGCCCTCGCGATCGGAAATCATCGCCCCGTTGGCGCGCGAGCGAATCGTTCCCGACCACGGCGCGTAGCCGTTGAACAACGTATTCATCAGGCCGTTGCCGCGGGTGTTTTCGAGAAATCGGCCGCGAAACCCGATCAGGCCGCGCGCGGGAATGTCGTATTCAAGGCGTACGCGGCTGCTCGCATGGGTGACCATCGTGCGCATCTTGCCCTTGCGCGCCGAGAGCATCTGCGTGACCACGCCGATACATTCCGCCGGGATGTCGATCACCAGCATCTCCATCGGCTCGAGTATCTCGCCGCCGGTCTGCTTGGTGATGACGGTGGGCTTCGAGACCTGCATCTCGAAGCCTTCGCGGCGCATGGTCTCGACAATCACCGCGAGCTGCAATTCGCCGCGGCCCATCACACGCCAGGCGTCGGGCGTCAGTTGCTCGACGCGAGTGCTGACGTTGCGCCGCGCTTCGAATTCGATCCGTTCGCCCAGCTTGCGCGAGGTGACGAAATCTCCTTCGCGGCCCGCCCATGGCGAATTGTTCACCGAGAAAGTCATCGCCACGGTCGGCTCGTCGATGCGAATCGGCGGCAGCGGACGCGGGTTCTCGAGGTCGGCGATCGTTTCGCCGATCGCGATGTCCTCGACGCCCGCCACGATCACTATCTCGCCCGCGCGGGCGGTTTCACGCTCGACGCGCGTGAGCCCCTGCCATCCGTAGATGTGTGCGACCTTGCAGACCACCGTCTTGCCGTCGCGCCGGCACAGCGAATAGTTCTGCGCCACCGTCATCGAGCCGGCGATGATTCTGCCGACCGCGAGGCGGCCGACGTAATCGTCGTAGTCGATATTATTGACCTGGAATTGCAGCGTCGCTTCGGGATCGACTTCGGGGCCGGGCAGGTGCGCGACGATCGCGTCGAACAGCGGGACCAGGTTTTCGCTCGGGACGTCGAGCCTGAGCGATGCGGTGCCGGCGCGGGCCTGCGTATAGAGCACCGGGAAATCGAGCTGGCTTTCGTTGGCGCCGAGATCGATGAACAGATCGTACACCTCGTCGAGAACCTCGGGCGCGCGCGCGTCGGCACGATCTATTTTGTTGATGCAGACGATCGCGGGCAGGTTCGACTCGAGCGCCTTCTTGAGCACGAACCGCGTCTGCGGCAGCGGCCCCTCGCACGCATCGACCAACAGCAATATGCCGTCCACCATCGACAGAGTGCGCTCGACCTCGCCGCCGAAATCCGAGTGACCGGGAGTATCGACGATGTTGATGCGCGTTTCACCCCACAGGATCGAGGTGTTCTTGGCCATGATCGTGATGCCGCGTTCGCGCTCGAGCGCGTTGGAATCCATCACGCGATCGATCACCTGCTCGTTGGCGCGGAACACGCCCGACTGCCGCAGCATCGCATCGACCAAAGTGGTTTTACCGTGATCGACATGGGCGACGATTGCTAAATTTCTTATGTCTGGACGTCTCATTTTGTTCCGGATGCTAAAGCGCGGCCGAGCCTCATGGGTTCGCCCGCGTGTGTGCTCTATTGTACCTGTCGCTGGGCGCGGAGTAAACGCAGGCGCGCGCACCACGGCGCAACATTCCCGTAACGCCCCGGCTACGGCGCGTTGAGATGCTTTGCCTGGTCGCGCTGGAGCTTCTGGAGCAGTTGCTCGATGTTTTTGATTTCAGTAACGCGCCATTCGCCGTCCTCACCGCGCGCCATGTGGATTTCCCACTCCTGCCCCTTGTTGTCCTTGAAGTCCGTGAACGCGGTGTCGCCGTTTCGATGCAGGAGCACGATCGAGGCCGCCACGGCCGCGCCGGGCATCTGCACTTCGCGCGCACCGTCATCGACTTTCTTGACCGCCCACGCCTGCGTTATCTGCGCCATCGGCTTGGCAAAAAGATCGATCGCCGCGGTACCGATCATCGCGCTTAGCGGGTCGCTCGCGCCCTGCTTGCGCACCATCTCGTAACCCGCATGCTTCACGACGCTTTCAAAATCGACGTATCGGGAAGCGCCGTCGCCGTCGCGCGCGTCGATGGCCTGCTTCATCCGGAGCACGGTCCAGCTCGGAGTCCGCGGCAGGTAAAACAGCGCCCAGCCGGCGACTGCGGCGACGATGAGAACCGCGGTGAAGTGGCGCAATACGAATCGAAACATCGCTACTATCCTTTGACGCCGCGCGGCACGCGGCCTGCCTGGGTCAGCGCGGCGAAAGCAGACTGGCGGCGGCCTTGTCGAGAAGCCAAATGACCTCGCCGTCTTGCGGCGCAACGATCTGCGCGGGGAACTTGTCCGGGTCGCGCGGTCCTTCCAGGATATCTTTCACCGCCGCCGCCTTGCTCTGCCCCGCCACCAGGAACATCACGCGCTGCGCATTGTTGATCACCGGCGGCGTGATCGTGAGGCGCTTGCGCGGCTCGGCGTCAACCTCCACGGCGACCACCAGGCGCTGCGTTTCGTGAATCGCAGAGTCACCCGGAAACAGCGATGCAGTATGGCGATTGTCGCCAAGCCCCAGCATCACGAGGTCGAAGCGCGGGAATTCACCGTCGCCAAGGCCGAACCGTTTTCGCAATTCATCTTCGTAAGCGGCAGCCGCCGACGCCGGCGGGTCTTCGCCGCGCATCCGATGCACCTGGTCCGGCCGCAGCGCCAGCTTGCTCAGCATCATGCGATTCGCCATCGCGTAATTGCTCTCGGCGTGATCGGGCGGGACGCATCGTTCGTCGCCCCAGAAAAATTGCACTTCCTTCCAATCGACGCTCAGATGAAACCGCGTCGCAAGCAAATCGTAGGTGGCCGCGGGCGTCGAACCGCCCGAGAGACAGAGCATGAACTCGCCGTGAGTGCAGATCGCCTCGCCGGTGATGTGCGCCGTTTCTTCGGCGGCACGGATGTAGAGTTCCTGCGCGTCGTTCAGAATGATCAATTTCGGTTGAGGCATACCAGTCCGTCCGGCAATGGAGTCGAGAACGCAAAGTTAGCCGATGACGCCCGGTCCGCGCCAGATCGTTGCGCTTTGCCCGCTAGCGCGCGAGCAATTTCAGCGCGCGCTCGACGACGTTGTCCACGCTGAAGCCGAAATGCTTCATCACTTCTTCGTACTTGCCCGACGCGCCGAAAGTCGTCATCCCGATAATCTCGCCGTCGAGTCCGACCCATCGGTACCATGACATCGGCGCGCCCGCTTCGACCGCGAGCCGGCGGCGAATGCCCGGCGGCAGAACCGAGTCGCGATAGGCCTGGTCCTGCTTCTCGAAAATATTCTCGCTGGGCATGCTTACCACCCGGACCGACTTGCCCTTCTCTTCAAGCTTCGCTTTCGCATCGACGACCAGCGACAGTTCCGACCCGGACCCAATCAGAATGATTTCCGGGGGCCGTCCGGCGCTCTCGCTCAGCACGTACGCGCCGCGCCGGACGCCGCTGGCGGGCGCCAGCTTCGTGCGATCGAGCGTCGGAACCTTCTGGCGCGAGAGCGCGAGCAGCACCGGGCCATGCGTGTGAGTCATGACGGTGCGCCAGGCCTCGACCGCCTCGTTCGCATCGCCGGGGCGAATCACGGTGAGATGGGGAATCGCGCGCAGCGACGATAGATGCTCGATTGGTTCGTGAGTCGGGCCGTCCTCGCCCACGCCGATTGAATCATGAGTGAAGACGAACACCACCTGGAGTTCCATCATCGCCGCCAGCCGAATCGACGGCCGAGCGTAGTCGGTAAAGCACAGGAAGCTCGAACCGTAGGGGATGAAGCCGCCGTGCACCGCGATGCCGTTGAGGATCGCGCACATGCCGTGCTCGCGGATTCCGAAATGCGGATTGCGGCCTTCGAAATGCCCGCGCTCGAAGTCGCCGCCATCCTTGACGTCGGTGAAGGTGGACTCGTTCAGGTCGGCGGAGCCGCCGAACAGGTTCCAGACTTTTTTCCCGATCGCCGCCTCGGCCTGCGAGGCCGATACTCGGGTTGCGAGGCTGTCCTTGGGCGTGAAGACCGGCAGCTCGGCGTCCCATCCTGTCGGCAGATCTTTCGCCAGCGCCGCCTGGAATTCGGCGGCCTCGGCGGAATTTTTTTTTGAGTATGCCGCGAACTTCGCGTTCCACGCGTGCTCCAGGTCCTCGCCACGCTCGACGCATTCGTGGAAATGCGCCAGCACATCGTCGGCAACGAAGAATGGCGGCTCAGTCGGATATCCGTAGAATTCCTTGGTCAGCTTCACCTCTTCGACGCCGAGCGGATTGCTGTGCGCGGCCGAGGTCCCCTGCTTATGCGGGCTGCCGTAGCCGATGATCGAGCGGACCCGAATCAGCGACGGCCGGCTCGTCTCCTTGATTGCTTTTTCGATCGCCTTCGACAGCGCCGCGAGATCGTTCGCATCCTCGACGACCTGCGTATGCCATTTGTAAGCGTCGAATCGTTTGCACACGTCCTCGTCGAAGCTGAGCTCGGTATGGCCGTCGATGGTCACGTGGTTGTCGTCGTAGATATAGACGATGTTGCCCAGCCCGAGATGACCCGCGATCGACGCCGCCTCGCTGGCGACACCTTCCATCAAGTCGCCATCGCTGCAAATGCCGAAGATGCGATGATCGAACAGCCCCGATTTGTCGCGCTCGAAGCGTGCTTCGAGATGCTTCGCCGCCATCGCCATTCCAACCCCGTTGCCGAAGCCTTGGCCGAGCGGGCCGGTGGTTGTCTCGACGCCTTCGGTCACGCCGTACTCGGGATGTCCGGGCGTTTTGCTTCCGAGCTGGCGAAATTGCTTGATGTCGTCGAGCGAAACGTCGTAGCCGGTCAGATGGAGCAGGCTGTAGAGGAGCATCGAGCCGTGGCCGGCCGACAGCACAAAACGATCGCGCCCGAACCACTCCGGATTTTTCGGGTTGTGGCGCATGAACCGCGTATAGAGCAGATAGCCGACCGGCGCCATTGCCATCGGCAATCCGCAATGCCCTGAGTTGGCTTTTTGGACCGCGTCGATAGTCAGCACGCGAATCGCGTTGATACAGGTTTGGTCCAGGCCGGACCAGTTCACTTTGTTTTGCGCTGCAATCGCCAAGATGTCCCCACCGTGTGGTTTTGGGGCGGTCATCGAATCCGCCGCTTTTAGTCCTTCACTTTTTTACTTTAGTGGCGGATGTTGTCAAATCCGCCTGCGCGACGCGCGCGGACGCCAATTCCGGGGCCGCGGTCACCAATCCTTGTCGTCGTCCTTGGTGTCGCCGGCCTTGCGACGCATCACGTCCACGACGCTCTTCGCGTCACCCTTGTGGCCGGCGCCGAGCGCGGCGGTGAATCGTTCCGCGATAACCCGCATCATCGCGCCCTCTTCCGGATCGAGCGTGCTGCCGAGATTAGCCAGCCGTTCCATCGCGATACGAATCGCCGCGATCGACCCGGGCATGTCGCCACGCTCGCGGCATGCGAGCGCGTCGCGCAGCCCCTCGCGCACCCCGGCAATCGCAGGCCGCGCGCGCTCGCCGATCACAATCTCGAGTTCGCCAAGGTTTTGCGCGAGTTTTGTGAACGGATCGTCTGCGGGATTGCTGAGCGGCACGGCTGGATTGTTTCATCCGTTCAAGTTTGGATGCAAGTCCGCCGTATCGCACCGCCGCAATCGCCAGCGGCGGGGCGGGCGCGGATTCTCGACCACGGCTAACTTGCTTCGTGCGAGGTTTCTTCCCGCAACCACGCGTCGAGAGACCATGACCCGGCTCCAGCACTCATTAGGAAAAGCAAGCTCATCGTCATCGCGAAGTCCGTCCGTGCGTCGCTTACCATGAACCAGAAGCCCTGGCCGGAGTGGAACAGTTCCGGGATCTTGGTCGTCGCGATCGCCGTCAGGATTACGATCAGGAGTGGAATGCTGGCGACGCTCGTGAACAGACCGAACAAGACCAGCAGGCCGCAAGCAATCTCGAAGGTTCCCACGAAATGCGCCGTGTATCCGGGGTACGGAAATCCGACTTTGGCAAACCGAAGAACGCCCATGTGAGGGTCGATGTATTTGAGGATGCCCTGGGTCAGGAAGATCAGCCCCACAGCCAGTCGGATGAAAATCACGCTCCCGGCATTCCGGCTGGAAACCAAAAACTTGTTCATGGTCACTCCAGATACCGTCCACACCTGCATCAGCTATTCGTGCAAAAAAACTCCTGCGCGGCGGCGGAGAGCGCCGACAGTCTGCAAAGTCCGGCGCGCCGGACTTGCGCTCTCTGCCTGGCATTGTTAGCTTAATTCGATATCGAAAGACGATAGTACGTGGCGGCATCTAACGCAATCTATTCGGGTCTGATCCGGCTGCACATCCTTCACCATGCGTCGAAAGAGCCGATCTTCGGCTTGGGGATTATCGAAGAGCTGGGGCGCCATGGTTACCGGCTGAGCGCTGGGACCCTATATCCCCTGCTGCATGGATTGGAACGCGAAGGCTATCTGCGCTCCTTCGAGAAAAGGAAAGGCCAGCATGCCCGCCGTCTCTACAAAGCAACTTCGAAGGGCCGCCAGGCGTTGCGCGAGGCGAAGAGCAGGGTCCGCGAGTTGTTCTCCGAACTGTTCGAAGATGAGTGAGGACGTCCTGCTACCGCCGCAAGAGACTACCACCGACACGGCAACCGTGGCTCGCGACGCTTCCGGCACAGCGCTCAGGCAGATTGCGCTCTCGTTCCTGCGATTAGGCACGACCGCCTTCGGCGGTCCGGCAGCCCATATCGCGATGATGGAAGAGGAGTTCGTTCGGCGGCGCGGCTGGGTTTCCCATGCTGATTTCCTCGACATGCTCGGGGCGTCCAACCTGGTTCCGGGTCCGAGTTCGACCGAAATGGCCATTCATATCGGCCATCAACGTGCGGGCTGGAGGGGACTGGTCGTCGCGGGCGTGTGCTTCATCCTGCCGGCGATGTTGATCGTGATGGCCTGTGCGTGGGCGTATGTGGCCTTCGGTTCGCTTCCTCAGGTGCAGAGCGTTCTCTACGGGGTCAAACCCGTCATCATCGCCGTTGTGCTGCGGGCGCTCTGGGGACTCGGACGTACCGCGATCAAGAGCAGCTTCCTGTTAGCGGTCGGTCTGCTAGGCACGGCAGCCGGGATCGCCGGCGGAAATGTGTTGGTGATACTTTTGGCCGCTGGTCTGGTGACTGTATTCCAGGCGTGGATCAAGGAGCGTCGTCTCTCCGCCAATTCCTTCGCGCTACCGATGCCCATCAAACCTTTGATCGTGGCAACGGGGATGTTGGCCGCCACGGTCCCGATAACCCTGTCGGCGCTGTTCCTGCTCTTTCTGAAATTTGGCGCCGTCATCTTCGGCAGCGGGTACGTCTTGCTGGCGTTTCTTCAGGCCGATCTCGTCGATCGATTGCATTGGCTGACCCAGGCACAACTGCTCGACGCGGTCGCCGTGGGTCAGGTGACGCCCGGACCCGTATTCACGACTGCGACGTTCATCGGCTACCTGCTCGGAGGCGTTCGCGGCGCAGTGGTCGCGACCGTCGGCATTTTCCTTCCGGGCTTCCTCTTCGTTGCCGCCAGCCGTCCGTTAATTCCGCGGATTCGTCGCTCGAAGATCGCCGCTGCCTTTCTCGACGGTGTAAATGTGGGCGCTGTCGCTCTGATGATCGCGGTTACCTGGCAATTGAGCCGCGCTGCGCTGGTGGATTTCCCGACCGTAGCTATCGCCGCGCTCAGCGCAGTCGTCCTGATCTATTTTCGAATAAACTCTGCATGGCTGATCTTCGCGGGCGGGTTAGTCGGACTGGTTGCAACGCGATGGCTTGGCGCATGAGGACCGCCTCACGTCCGATGCTTACGGCGGTATTTCCTCTTACGCTAATTCTTCTTGTGCTGATCGCTTCGCCTAAAGCGTTCGCGGGACCCCCGTACATCACCGACGACCCGGAGCCGGTCGAGTATCAGCACTGGGAGGTTTACTTCGCGTCGATATTCGCCAAACAGCCGGACGCCTGGACCAGCACAGCTCCCCACGTCGAAGTGAATTACGGGCCGATCCCCAACGTTCAGCTCCACGTGATCGCTCCGCTCACCCTTTACGCGCCAGGCGAAGGCGCCTCGAGCTACGGATACGGCGTTACCGAGCTGGGGATCAAGTTCCGTTTCGTTCAAGAGAGCGACTGGCTGCCGCAGATTGGAACGTTTCCGCTGTTGGAGGTGCCGACTGAATCCAATAGGAATCTCGGGAGCGGGCACCTTCAGACGTTCCTGCCGATTTGGCTCCAAAAGAGCACGGGCAAGTGGACTGCGTACGGAGGAGGCGGTTACTGGATCAATCCAGGCGCTAACAACCGCAACTGGTGGTTCAGCGGGTTGGTCATCCAATGTCAAGTCCTTCCGAACCTCACCCCTGGTGTGGAGCTCTTTCACGGGACCTCGCAACAGGCGGGTCAGTCGGCGCAGACCGGGTTTAATCTCGGGATGGTGTGGGACCTTAGCAACCTTCAGCACATCATGTTCTCGGCCGGTCCCGCTTTCGGAGGACCGAACCAACTCCAGGGATATTTCGCCTATCAACTGACTTTTGGACCCTAACATGGGGCGCAATCCCGCCGCGGTCGCGCCCGAACGGCTGGCGCGTTTCATCTGTCGGAATTTCAAACTGATGCACTACCCGCGGGCCCGGATTCTCGACCGGCGCTGTCTTTTGGTAGATTATTAAGTCGCGAACTCGATGGAGGATGAGGGGCCCTGATGAGACCGATGCTTGAGCGCCGCGTGGTGGTCACCGGAGTAGGACTGGTGACCCCGCTCGGAGTCGGAGTGGACAAGAACTGGGAAGCCCTGATGGCGGGGCGGTCCGGTATTGGCCCGATTACGCGCTTTGACGCCGCGGGATTTCCCGTCCGGATCGCCGGCGAGGTGAAGGATTTTAATCCGGAAGACTGGATCGAAAAGCGCGACGTCAAAAAAATGGACCCTTTCATCCAGTATGCCGTCGCGTCCGCCGAGCAGGCGATGCGCCAGTCGGGGTTCAAGATCACCGAAGACAACGCCGACCAGGTTGGCGTGTTGATCGGCGTCGGCATCGGCGGCCTGTGCACCATCGAGGAGTACCACAAGGTCTTCATGGAGACCGGGCTGCGTCACATCACGCCGTTCTTCATCCCCAAGCTGATCGGCAACCTTGCGCCCGGCCAAATCTCGATTCGCTACGGAGCGCGCGGCGCCAACTTTACGACTACCAGCGCCTGCGCGTCGGGCAGCCATGCGATCGGCGAGGCCTACCGGATGATCAGGCTCGGCTACCTCGACGCCGCGATCACCGGCGGCGCGGAGGCGGCAATCACCTCGCTCGGGGTGGGCGGATTCGCCGCGATGCGCGCGCTTTCGACCCACAACGACGAGCCGGAGAAGGCCAGCCGTCCATTCGACAAGGAGCGCGACGGATTCGTGATGGCCGAGGGATCGGCGGCGCTGATCCTCGAGGAACGCGACGCCGCCATCGCGCGCGGCGCCAGGATCATAGCTGAGGTCTGCGGTTACGCCGCCAACAGCGACGCCTACCACATCACGTCTCCTGCGCCCGAGGGACGCGGCGCCGCCAAGTGCATGCGGATGTGCCTCGAAGACAGCGATCTCGATCCCAACGAAGTCGATTATATCAACGCGCATGGCACTTCGACCGAGCAAGGCGATATCGCCGAGACTCAAGCGGTAAAGCGCGTCTTCGGCGAGCGAGCCGCGAAAGTTGCGATTAGTTCCACCAAGTCGATGACCGGGCACACGCTCGGCGCGGCCGGCGCAATCGAGTCGGTGTACACGGTCCTCGCCATCGATCGCGGGATGATGCCGCCGACCATCAACCAGGAATTTCCCGACCCCGAATGCGACCTCGATTACGTGCCCAATCACGCGCGCCCCGCCAAAATTCGGATCGCGCTCAACAATTCATTCGGGTTCGGCGGCACCAACACTACCCTGGCTTTCAGGGCCGCCGGCGAGAGTTGACCGGTTCATCATGGGTTCCAGAATTGTCGCCACCGGACGGGCCGTCCCGCTCACCGCTCTGACCAACAAGGATCTCGAGCGGTACATGGACACCTCCGACCAATGGATACGCTCGCGCACCGGAATCGGCAGCCGCTACGCGATGCGCCAGGGTGAGTCGCTGGCGGATATCGCGACCGACGCCGGCCGCACGGCGCTCGAGCGCGCCGGCGTCAAGCCCGGCGATCTCGACGCGATCATAGTCGGCACTGTTTCCTCGGAGTACGCGTTTCCGTCGCTGGCGTGCCAGATTCAGAGCGGCTTAAGCATTTCGTCGATACCGGCCTTCGACGTCGCCGCCGCCTGCTCGGGCTTCGTCTATGCGCTTCAAATCGCAGACGCACAGATGCGCGCCGGCGACTTCAAGCGCGTACTGGTGGTCGGGGCCGACGCGCTCTCGACGATGGTGGATTGGACCGATCGCCGGACCGCGGTGCTGTTTGGCGACGGCGCGGGCGCGTGCGTGATGGTCACCGAGCCGGGAAATCGCGGAGTGCTGTCGAGCCTGCTGCGCTCCGGGGGCGAATATTGGAACCTGCTCTCGGTCCGCTCCACTGGAACCCGCAGCACGATTGATTCCGAAGTGCGCCGATGCGCCGATGACGCGATTCAGATGAAAGGCCCCGAGCTGTTCAAAATAGCCGTCCGGAGCATGGAAGAAATCAGCCGGCTGGTGGCCGAGCGCGCCGGCGTCAAGCTCGAAGAAATCGACCTGTTCGTGCCGCATCAGGCCAATATGCGAATTATTTCCGCAGTCGCCGAGCGGCTCGGCCTGCCGCCGGAAAAAGTCTTCACCAACATCGAGCGTTACGGCAACACCTCAGCCGCGTCCGTGCCCATCGCGCTCGACGAGGCTCTCGAGCAGGGACGAATTCACGACGGCGATATAGTGATGCTGAACGCATGCGGCGGCGGACTCACCTGGGGAGCGAACCTGATCCGCTGGTAACTTCTGGCTGGTTCCTCTTCCCTCAAATGCTAAACGAAATCCTCGCACGACGCGTGCTCATCGTGCTCGGCAAGGGCGGTGTCGGCAAATCTACCGTGAGCGCCGCTCTCGCCAGGCTCGCGGCAATGTCGGGTGCGCGCGCGCTGATTATGGAATGCGACGCGCGTGCTCCCCTGGCCGCGACGTTTGGCGTCGCGCCGTCGTTCGTGCCCGCTGAGGTCGCGCCCAATCTCGAGCTGATGACGCTCGACGGGCGCGCCGCGCTCGAGGAATATCTGCGGCTGGTGGTGCCGGGCCGGATGCTGCTGAAAGCGGTGTTCGCCAGCCGCCTCTATCAATTTTTCGTCCAAGCGGCGCCGGGGCTGCGCGAACTGATGATGCTCGGCAAGGTTTACCATGAAGCTCGACGGACCGACGCCAAGCTGCCTGACCGCCGCATTATAATCGTCGATGCGCCCGCCAGCGGCCAGGCGATGAGCCTGCTCAAGATGCCGACGGCCGCGCGCTCGACATTCGGCGACAGCGTGGTCGGTAAGGAAGCCGGCAACATTTCGCGGATGATGCGTGACCGGCGCAGCAGCGCAATCGTCCAGGTCACGACCGCGGACAGCCTTTCGATTTCGGAGACGATCGAGACTCACGCCAGCTTGAGCCGCATTCATCTCGCCCCGGCGGCCGTGCTTTTCAATCGAATGCCGCGATCCGAATTCGACGCCGATGACATATCGGCGCTGGCGAACCGCCGCGGACCCCATCTGCGCAAGAAAGATCTCGAGCATCTCGCCGAGCTGGCCAGGTCGGAGCTGGGTCGCGTGTCGGACGCGCGCAAGGCGATCGCAAAAATCCGCGCCGAGACTGGCGATCCGGTGCTCGAGATCGCCGAGCATGGCGATCTCTCGGGAATCGACCTGATCGATCGCATCGCCGCCGAGCTTGCGCTTGCCCGGAATCGTGAAAACGAACCCGCGGCCCGCGCGATGCCCCGGCGCTGATCGCGAGCCGTCGCATAGCGGCTGGAATCGCGGCGCTTTGACAACTAACCTTGTGTCGATGCCCGACAGCGGAAAAAAAGCTCGCCCCAAGGCCCGTGAACCATGGATCATCCGCACCTATGCGGGCTTCGGCGACGCGCGCCAGGCCAACGAGCGCTTCCTGGCAAACTTGAAGCAGGGCCAGCGCGGGCTTTCGATCGCGTTCGATCTGCCCACCCAAAACGGCTACGACCCCGACGCCCCGGTCGCCCGCGGCGAAGTCGGCGAGGCTGGCGTCTCGATTTGCCACTGGAACGACATGGAGCGGCTCTTCGAGGGAATCCCGCTCGAGTCGATCAACACCTCGATGACGATCAATGCGACCGCGCCGTTCATCCTGGCGCTTTACCTCGTCGTCGCGGAAAAGCACGGCGTGCCGTGGACTGAACTGCGCGGCACGACGCAGAACGATCTGCTCAAGGAATTCGTCGCGCGGGGCACCTCGATTTTTCACCCTGAATTATCGTTTCGCCTCTCCACCGGCTTGATTCGATTCACCGTCGAGCGCGTGCCCAACTGGAATCCGATTAACTGTTGCGGCTACCACTACATGGAAAGCGGCGCCGGTCCGGCCGAGGAAATCGGCTACGCATTCGGCAACGCGCTGCTGATTCTCGACGCGATCCGCCCCAAGCTCGACGCGGCCGCCTTCGAGCAGACCGTCCGCCGCATTTCATTTTTTATCAACAGCGGCATCGAGCTGGTCCCCGAGATCTGCAAGATTCGCGCGTACTTCAAACTCTGGCGGGAGCTTTGCTCTTCCGAGTACGGCGTCGATAACGTCGCCTTCCGCGCCGGATGCCAGGTGCGCTCGCTCACGCTCACCGAGCCGCAGCCCGAAGTTAATATCATCCGCATTGCGTACGAGGCGCTCCCGGTCGTCATCTCGGCCGACGCCCGCGTCAACGCACTCCAGTTGCCGGGCTTTCGCGAGGCGCTCGCCATCCCCGACCAGTCCGAGCAGACGCTCAGCTTGCGCACGCAACAGGTCCTGATGCACGAGACGGGAATCGCCGGCTATGGCGATATTTTCGAGGGCAGCAAAGTTATCGAGCAGCTTACCGCCGAGACCGCGGCGCGCGCGCGCGAAATCGCCATCCGGCTGCGCCAGGCCGGCTACTCGCGCGCCATTTCAATCGTCAGCGGCGAACTGACGCGTCAGCTTGCGGAGCGTTACCGGAAAGTCGAGTCCGGCGAGATCGTGCAAATCGGCGTCAACGCATTCACCGGCGAAATCGGACTCACGCCCTGGCCCAGCCAGAATGCGGATCACGCAGCGGATGCGCTCAAGGAAAAAGAACGCATCGAGTCCATCAAAAAATGGCGCGCGGCCCGCGACCAGGCCGCCGTGGCCAAAGCCCGCGAGGCGCTCGAACGCGCCGCCGCTAATAACAACGACAGCGACCGCGGACTCATCGAGGCGGCCATCGAGCTCGCCCGCGCCGGCGGCACCGTCGGCGAATGGACCGACTCGCTCGTGCGCGTCAGCCGCGGCCGCTACACGCCGCCGATTCTTGAAACCAGCGTCAGCGTCGGCGCGCTCAACGTGCCGACTGCGGGATCGACACGCAAAATACGCATCGCGCTCGGCAAGGCCGGCCTCGACGGACATATCAACGCGATCAAGCTGCTCGCCCACGCCTGCATGCAAGCCGGGATGGAAGTAGTCCTCGCGGGATTCAAGCAGACGCCGGAGCAGATGGTTGCGACTGCCCTCGAGGAAGACGTCGACGTGCTCGCGATCTCGAGCCTCGCCGGCGCCCACATGTCCATCGCGCGCGAGACGATCGACCTGCTGAAAAGTCGTGGCGCCGCCGACGTGTCGCTCGTGATGGGCGGAATCATTCCCGAGGCCGACCGCACCGCGCTGCTCCAGCTTGGCGTCAAAGCGGTCTTCACGCCCAAGGACTCCAACCTCGCCGAGATCGTCGGCCGCATCATCGCGATCGCAAACCGGAATAAGTCATGAGCATTTTGAGAATTGGACGATACTTCTCGATCGCAGCGGCGCTCGCGATGCTGCTCGCACGCCCTGCCTTCGCGGCAGAGGCGCGGCCGTGGCTATGCCGCGACAAGCCGGTGTTCTCGTCCGATCGCCCGATGGAATATCAGGTGACCGCGCGGCCCGGACGGGATTGGCAGATTTTCTTCATGCAGTACTCGCCCGACGCGGCGCATGACGGATTCGATATCGTCAACTCGCGCGATATCGCGACGCGCGGCGATCCGGTGGCCGGGAATCTCGCAGCGGGCAGATATTTCGCGGTCGCTCTTTACCGGGGATCGGGCGGCCATTGGATCTGTCCCGATTACACGCACGACGACCGCGATTCGAAACTAGGCGAACTGAGCAACCTCTGCTACGGCGAAGACGGCCCCCCCTGCCTGGTCAAGCTCCAAGTGAAGGCCGACCATCACCTAAAAGGCCGCGATTACTTCGGAACCGCCCACGGTCAGAAGTAACGCGCTCCGCTAAGCGCCAACAACCGCTCGCATCGATCCGCTCGCAAATGGTCGGCACACAGCTGCCGAACCTGTCGAGCGTGAACGCGTTGTCGGCCGTTGCTATAATATCCGTGCGCATTATGGATCGATGAGTCCGCAAAATCGATCTGCCGAGTTGTGCAAGAAGGGGGTAGAAATAATTTCGAATTGGTCGCCTTAGTAAACGAACACAACATCAAGCGCAGTTTGACAGGCCTTGGCGATCCGGGAGTGTGGTGATGGCAGGATCAGCTCGATCGACGAGCGAACTTGAAAACAAAGCGGACTCAGAGGCTCTCCAAAAACAAAGGTTAGAAGCGGTAACAGCACTGACGATTCTCGCCGTAGGGGCGAGAATCGCAGACCAAGAAAGCCTAGTTGATCAGCAAACCGCCGGCGCAGGTGCGGTCCAAAAACCACCAATCCGACAAGTAATGGCGCTTCTCGGCAGCCCGAGGAAACTACTATTTAGAGCCATTCTCGCTCCTAGAGGAAGATTCTGGCCAAGAGTTCGAGTTTCGGCCCAGAGTCGTCTCCTTAGGATGGTCCCGGAGCGGGTACTGAGGTATGTGGGTGGGAAACTTTTCGAAGGCTGGTCATATCGCAAAGCCCAGTTCATGTTGGCGCTTTGGGCTTCGTTGTTGCCGCTTTCAGTATATGTCGGTGTTACCACGGTTCATACTGTCTGGCCTGCACCCCGAAAACT